>DASYRC010000041.1:0-3244 GCA_036004925.1 Nitrospiraceae bacterium
TGATTCGGAGTTTCTATCTCCGGCTGCGCGGCGTCGGCAAGGCGCCCAAAGTTGCCCTTGTGGCCTGCATGCGGAAGCTCTTGACGATGCTCAACGCGATGATGAAGCATCGGACACCGTGGCGATCCAGTGCGGTTCAGAGGGCTTGACATCGAAGACAGTTGCTCCCTCCCCTCGCGGGCTCGGCTTTGGAGCCTGCCTCGCCCACTCTTACTAGGGGGCCAGCTCCCTGGAGAATCCCCACGAATGGGACACACCCCCTTCGGAACTCCCAGGCCGGGGTTGCTCCGCTTCGCGGCCCCGCGCGCCTGTCTCGCGTGGCGACTGCGCGATTTCGCGACGAACCGTCGTGATTAATGCAAGCTAAGACTTGGACATTGCAAATGGCGTATACTGGACCTGTCGAGTGAGCCATCATGATCACAGCGGAGCCTTGATCATGAAACACGTCCCCGCCACAGTTACGTCGTCATCGAGCAGTCCTTCATCCCTCTCAACCATTCTAGCAGCGACCTCTGTCGGGAGGTCAGCCACCACAGGAGGTGTCACCATGTCCATCTCACGAACACTGAACTCGTATCTCGATCGTGAACGAGTTCATTATGATGTGTTGCCCCACCCGGAAGCATTTCGCGCTGCAGAGATCGCCCACACGCTCCACACCCCGCAGAGGGAGATGGCCAAGGTCGTGATCGTGAAAGTGGAAAAGCGGTTCGTCATGACGGTGCTGCCGGCAAGTTGGAACGTGGATCTCCATCGCTTGAAGACTGTCTTTGCCACCAACCAGGTGCGACTCGCGACCGAGAATGAGATCACAGGCCTGTTTCCCGACTGCGAGCTGGGGGCCATGCCGCCCTTCGGCAACCTTTATGGGCTCCCCGTGTTTGTCGATCACTCGCTCACGGAGGACGAAGAGATCGTCTTCCAAGCCGGAACCCATTCGGACGCGATCCGCATGCGGTACTGGGACTTTGCCTCGCTTGCGTTCCCGGTGGTGGAGGAATTCCACCGTTCACCCTCAGAAGTCTGGTGACAATATGATACCGCACCCTCTCCCCACGACGACTCCTCGTGGAAACGCCATCATCTCGCGTATTTTGATCGCCGTTGATGACTCTGAGGATTCCGCCCGGGCGCTACGCTATGTGGGCAGCCTCCTCCGTGGGCTCGCGACGTGCAGGTCACCCTGTTTCACGTCCTGAAGCTGATGCCGCGCGAACTCTTGGAACATGGCGGATCCGAGGATCCAGCAGAGGAGATCCGTCTAGCCACAGAGTTGCTGCAGGATCAGGCGAGGTGGGTCCGCGCGGAAAGCGTGATGGAGTATCCGATTTTGGTGAAGGCGCTGGAGCTGTTCGGGAAAACCGGATTTCCCCTGGATCGAGTTACGCTGAAGTTCGGACACGAAGGTGATATCGCGCATACTATTCTCGACGAAGCGAGGACCGGCGGCCACGGCACGATCGTGATCAGCCGTCAGGGTTCGAACGGGTTGAAACGGTTCTTCGGCGGAGGCATCACGGATCAGTTGTTGCGCGAGGCCTCTGGCTTTACGCAGTGGGTCGTGGAATGACCAGGGAGCAACGTTCCGGCAGCCAGCTGCATCTTGGGATCGCCTTTCTTGGTGAGGCTTATCATGCTGAGACTGGAGAGAGACGGCGCCGGCTGAAGGTTGACGGCCCTTCTTAAATGGAAAGACGTCAGAGAGGATCTTGCCGAACCGATGTCGGGAGGCCGATTCACGGGAGGATGACAGACTCTTCTGAATAGCCGAGCCCTCGGAGTATCTCTTCCAGTGCGTTCGTCATCGGCGGTGGCCCGCAGAGGAAGAGGACGGTCTCTGGACCAGGAGGAGGAAGATGCCGGCGAAGAATATCAGCAGTGATTCGCCCTGTTTCCCCTGGCCATCCAGCCGGCGGCTGTTCCAAGACATGAAAACAGTGGAAGTTCGGATGTGCTCTGACATCCCGTTCCCATTCGTCTCGAAAAATAATGTCGGCCTCGGTCTTGTTGGCAAAGACCAGAAACAGTTCCGCATCGCGCCGCTTCGTGAGGATCCAGCGGATGATCGAGATCATCGGCGTAATGCCGGTGCCGCCGGCGACGAATCCTACCTTCTTTGCCATGCCATCGACCCAATGGCCGCCCTGGCGAGGACCGCTCATCAGCACGTTGTCGCCCACGCGCTGGTCATGCAGGTACTTCGAAATGACGCCGGTTTCATATCGTTTCACTGTGAGATCGAAGAAACCAGCAGTATCCGGTAGAGACGAGGGTGTGTAGGGACGTTTCACAGACTTGCCGTTAATCGTGGCGTGGACGTAGAGATGATCGCCGGGCAGCATGTCCAAGGTGGCATCGACAGGAAGGCCAAAACGGAAGGTTTTCGTGTCGTGGGTGGCCACGAGGATGGCCGTGAGTGGGTACGGGCTCGGCGTGGTGGTCTTGATGCGCGTGATCGCGTTCGTAGGAACCGGCACCTCGAAAGCTTCCTGGCTCAGTGCCGCATCCCTTTCTCAAAGAATAACCCGCGGTTGATGTCGCCGATACTGAGCATCCCCACAAGCGTGCCCCTGTCGACGACGGGCATTCGCCGGAAATTCTTGAGACCCATATACGAGGCGGCTTCCAGAACGGGATCGTGGGGGGTCACCGTCAAGGGATTCTGGCTCATGATCTCTTCGACTTTCCGACCAAGCGCCTCAGGGTATCCGTCTTCCATCTCAACAAAATTCCGACTGTGTACGTTGTCGTGAATGTAGTCGCCATAGTTAGGATACAGCGGCAGCAAGACATCGCGCAATGTTACCATTCCAACAAGCTGATTGTCTCCCGCGACCACGGGAATCGCCCCGCACTGTCGATTCATCATCTTGATTACGACCGATCGGACCGTATCTGTCTTCTTGGCCGTCACGAGACCGGTTGACATGACTTCATGGACAAGCATGGACACCTCCCTTCTCTGAATGCCATAAGAAGTAATCGCCCATACTCCATGCTGCGCGCCAACACCCACTCGATGCCACAACAATAGGGGCTGGTAATCGCCTTCCTCAGATCGTTTGGCTTGTCCAAAAAAGAAACACCACGGGCGACCCCACACCAAAGTAGGAGGTCGCCCGTGGATATCGCGTTTAGAACGCCGACGGTCTCTCTATTTCCAGCCCACCGAAGCCGACGCAAGACTTAGTATGGGATCACATGCAAACAGTCCTTGCTCTCATTGTTCCAGACCACATCG
>DASYRC010000042.1:0-46132 GCA_036004925.1 Nitrospiraceae bacterium
CGGCCGGCCGAGCGCGTGACCTGGCTGTAAAGGGTCCGCGAGCCGCGCGCAGCAGCACACCGGGCAGGGAGTTCCCGCGAGCTCCCTGCCCGTGCTGTGTCTGCCTCCGGTGACATGCGTGCCACCAAACTTCATACCGAGGGAATCCAAAGCCGCTTAGGTCTTCATTGGTCTTTTGGCTCAGGCCTTGTCTACTCCTTCTGTACACTTGACGCACCCTAGGAGGTCCAGTAGAGTTGCTGCAGCATACGGACGTTCCTCCGTCACAAGCTGGGGTACCATCGGCGTGACCTCTAGTCAGCAACCATCGATTCCATTTGCTGCGCAAGCCATACCCTTCGACGAGTTTCTGGTTTCAGGAAAACTCCCGGACGGCTACCTCGCCAGCGAGTATCTCGCTCAGCAATTCGTCGAGCGCCTCGTACACTATGTCCTCAGCGTCCCAGCCGGCAGTTACACTATGGCTCAATTGGGTCAGCTCCTGGAACAGATAAATTCTCGCGCACAGGTCCTCTTCTTCAAACGTCTCAAAGAAACTAGCCCCGAGAGCCTCAAAGATTTTGCCCCGCTCTATTACGGCTTCATGAACGAGTTTCATTCTCTCCTATTTACCTAGCCCAGAAACTTTTCCCTTGTCGCCCTGGCAATCTCATGTATAATCAGGTGGTTAATAATTTGCGCAAAGGAGTGACATGAATCCAACCCTACAGCGAGCAGTGACCAGCTTCTATAATCTCATCTACGAGGCCCAAACATTTGCCACCACGATGTCACGGATTGACACCGCGGAGCAGGAACATTACGCTGGGCGGATCGAAGGATTAAATTGGGTGCTTGATCGCTGCCAAGAGCTCGAAGACATGGATGCCAATTTGACTCCCTCGTCCCTCCAGCGAGTTCTCACGGAAGTCAAATCCGATCTCGATCATGAATTGTCGGTTCAGCGACGAGAAAAGGGGCGTCGTGCAGACGGCCGAGAGGAGGCTCTCAATTTTGTAGCTGATTATCTATCTAGCCTGATCACAGCAACCGACATTGAGTCAGCCAAAACGCCGGCGGTGTAACGCTCCCGCCTTCAATAGGGCATACCGGACCAACTTCACCTGTTACCTCCCATGACGCATGGCCGATCGTAAAGATGATGCGTGAATGGATCATTTTCGCGCTTTGCCTGGGAGTCGGCGGCCACATCGCGCTCGGCGTCGTCATGCATGCCCCAGGCCTTTGGCCATGGAGTACGACCGGATTCTATGGTTTATTGAGCGGACTAGCGGTCTACGGTCTGGTGCAAGCAGGGCGGGGGGTTTGGAAACTGTTCCGGCACGCTCCAAAGTTCCCGTCGAAGGACGGACCCAACGCCTCATGGTGAACAGGCGAGCATCTCGAGGCCGGACTCTAGGCATTGACCCCCACTGCCTCATCTGCATGGAATTATTTTATGTCAGGCCTTCCGCGTAAACCGACCAGTCCAACATGGCCGACCGGTCTATCCCGCAGGACAGCTCGACCGTCAAGACCGGATGCCTCGGAACCGCCTGACCAATTCAGATCGTTAAATGCCTCGCTGCTCTATTGCCCTTCCTGCCGAGTGGCGACCCCGACAAGGGAGCGACTTCTGCTCGTCCTCCCGACCGGGAATCTGTACGAATATCTTTGCCAGCACTGCGGAACGTCGACCGGCTCCAAGACCGACAACCGATAGGCGACTGGCCCGCCGTCGTGCCTCAACGACGATCGATGTGATACGGGGCTTTCTCCTGATCACGTATGGGACAGAACGTTCAGATGAAAAGTGCTAAGTGCGTACTTGTCGATGTTACTTGCACACTGGGGATCCGTTAGCAGGTTTGTTGCAGTTGCGAATCCTCGATTGCAGCAGAATCGGTAATGAAGAATGCAGGCTAGACCATGCCTTCGAGGGGGATGGCTTCTTCGATGAGCATGACAGGAATGTCTTCGCGGATTGGATACAGTATCTTCCGGTCGGCTCGGATCAAGCCTCCGTCGAGAGGTTCGGCGACCGGCTTATTCGCCTTATTTTTTAGTTGCCCACGGCTCACGGCCTCGTTTAACTTTGCTATCAGTGCCGCATCAGCCAAACTCACATCCTGTTTGGTGTCGGGGCAACAGAGAATGGCGAGAAGATCCTTGTCGAGATTGACCGGACGCCGTGATTCAGTACGTTCCGCCATAACGCCCCTCCGTGTGAACTTGAGCGATATTACACGGCTAGAATAGATCACTGATATCGATGAGATCAAGTCCTGTGCGTAGACTCAGTTTCGACTAGTTGTTTCTGGTACACTACAAGCCTCGCTTGATCGTATAGAAGGAAACAAGAGGCGTGGCAAATACCTTATGGAAATACTCCTTGGCCGGATTGTTAGTCCTCGTGCCAGCCTGGCTCACATTCTTGATCCTTTCCGCACTATTTCATGCACTTAATGAATTGATCAACGACCTCCCGTGGAATATCGGAGCCCGACAAAGGCCCGGACTCAGCCTCGTCCTGTTTCTGTTCCTTGTTGTTATTGTCGGCGCCATCGCCACCCATGTAGTGGGACGGCGTATCATCACCAAGGCCGAACGGTGGATCGAGCACATTCCATTGGTCCGCAGTGTCTACATCACTCTCAAGGGGATGACCGATCTGCTTAATTTCCGCTCTCGCTTCGGACGCTGTACCGTGGTAGCCTTTCCGTTTCCGCGTGACGGTCTCTGGGCGATAGGTTTTGTTATGGGGACCGCACCGCCGACGCTGCAAGTCGGATCAACAAGTTTGCTCATGGTCTTTGTGCCCACGGCCATCCATCCGTTTACCGGATTACTCGCATTTATCCCCCAGCCACAGTTACGTCCAATCAATCTGCCACCGGAAGATGCCATCAAGATGGAGTTTACCGCCGGTTTGTACAAGCCGGAGACCGGATGGTTACAAGCCCCAAAGACAATGGCCTGAGCCCCATGCCAGTCCTCGACCACCTGAATGTCCGACTCGCCAGGTCAGAAGATGCGGCGACAATCGTGTCGTTCAGTGCAGCCATGGCTCTTGAAACAGAAGGCCGCCGCCTCGATCTCGACCGCCTGTATGACGGAACCATTGCCCTCCTTGAATCTCCCGATCGTGGATTTTTCATGGTCGCCGAACTGGAACAGACCGATCATCGCCAACTGCTGGGGCAGCTGATGATCACCTATGAATGGAGCGACTGGCGCAACGGCGCATTTTGGTGGATTCAGAGTGTGTATGTTGACCCCGCCTGGCGTCGCCGGAGCGTCTTTCGTCGGATGCATGAAACCGTGATGGCCACCGCCAAGACAAGCCCGAGCGTCTGCGGGGTCCGTCTGTACGTCCAGGAGAGCAACGGCGCTGCGCAAGCAGTGTACCGTAAAGTGGGACTCACTCCGTCATCCTATGCCATATTTGAAACAGATTTTGTTCTGGCACGCATAAGGGTTTAGAGGATTGTCCAACCGAAGCCTAGCAAAGGAGTAATCGTGTTATTTTTCAAGCCGCTGAGTGGCATCATCATCGTCCTGGTTCTGACTCAGGGCTGTATGGTGACCAGGGGAACGATCGGCGAACCGTTTCAAGAAGAAGCGATCTCAGCCATCAAGAAAGGCACGATGACCATGGCAGAAGTCGTCTCATTGATCGGTGCCCCGGATCGGATTGTCAGAGGTAACGATCGAGAGATCTTTCACTACTATTACTATGACGGGAAATCGCCAGCGATGTTGCTCCTGTTGCTGAATTTCATCCGCATGGATATCAAGAGCGATAATCTCTACGTGTTTTTCAACAGAAACGGGATAGCCGAAGAAGTAGTCTACGGTAAACGCACCGATCGCACACAATTCCGACTGTGGCCTTTTGGTGACTAACGTGGCGGCACGTTTCCCATCGATCAGGTTGGTCATTGGCACACTTTGCATTCTCGTTCTCTGTGCTGGATGTACCGTCCGCCGAGTAATGTTCAACGACGTCGTGACCCCGGAACAGGTCAATTTTATTCGTGTCGGACAGACGACGATACTCGAACTGGCCGATCACATCGGAGCCCCCGATGAGGTTACCGAATCTGACTTTGGGGTCGTGGCGCTCTATTATTGGAGCGATACCAAGTCTGCGGGCCTGGACTTCGGCGCCCTCGCCCGCCTGTTCTTATTCTATGCCCCGACGATGACCTTGAACAAAACTGGGATCACACCCGAACAATTCCAGGTGGTGTTCGATCCGCAGTGGACCGTGCGCGCCTACGGATTTTCCCGACGAACTACGGATGAGCCTGTCGTTTGGTTCTGGCCATTCTAGGGCAACGCTCACATCCAGAATTGCCGGACAACTCTAAGCCCGATATAATCGGCCTCATGATTCTTCCATCTGATCCAGATTCCATCAACCCCGCCGCGCAATCCTCCTCCTACATTCCCGCCGATCGCGACACAGAGTTTCTCCAGCGGGAAGAACTCCGCTCCCTCCGCGTCGGGATCGAACTTCTCAAGCCCGAGTTGATCCAGCGTGAAGAGGGGATTCAGTCGACCATAGTCGTGTTCGGCAGTGCGAGACTACAAGAACCGGCTGCAGCGAAACATGCGCTTTACATGGCCGAAGAAGAGGGTACTCGAGCCCCGAACGATCCAAGGCACCAGCACAAAGTGGCGATCGCGCGACGACAGCTCGCTCTCTCGAAGTACTATGACATGGCGCGTGAGTTCAGCCGCCTGGTTTCCTCGACCTGCCAGATCGACGGCCGTTGCGATTACGTGATTGTCACCGGCGGAGGGCCCGGCATCATGGAGGCGGCAAACCGTGGAGCCGCAGACGTTGGAGCGAAATCGATCGGTCTGAATATCACCTTACCGCACGAACAGCACCCGAATCCCTACATCACACCGAAACTCAGTTTTCAGTTTCGCTATTTCGCTATCAGGAAAATGCACTTCTTAATCCGCGCGAAAGCGCTGGTCGCCTTTCCCGGAGGATTCGGCACTCTCGATGAGCTTTTCGAGACGCTGACACTCCTCCAAACAGGTAAGACCGAAAACGTAATGGTCGTACTGGTCGGACGGGAATTTTGGGAGCGTCTGATCAGCTGGCAATTGCTCGTCGAGAACGGGCTGATCGGGCAGGAAGATCTGCGGTTCTTTCACTATGCTGAGACGGCTCGGGAAGCCTGGGACCTGATCAGCCGCCACAATGGAGTGCCTTCATCATAAAACTCTCGTTCCATGGAGCCGCGCGTTCGGTGACAGGCAGCCGCCACATGCTTGAGATACCAGGCTTTCGGCTGTTGCTCGATTGTGGATTGTTTCAAGGACGTCGAGACGAGGCCCATCGGCAAAACCGAGATTTGGGCTTCGACCCCAAGTCGCTCAGTGCGGTCTTGCTGTCGCATGCCCATGTCGACCATTCCGGCGCCTTACCGGTACTCCAGAAGCACGGTTTCTCCGGAAAAACATATCTCACCAGAGCCACCGCAGATTTGACAGAACTTATACTCGAAGACTCGGCTCGAGTACAGGTAAGTGACTGCGGCTACGTCAACAAGAAGGAGCAGCGGAAGGGAAAGGCCTGTGTCCGACCACTCTATGATACAGATGACGTCCGTAAGCTAGTCCGACGATTCGAGGGTACGCGATACGGAGACATGCTCAAGATTGCCCCACGTGTCACCGCATCCTTTCACGACGCCGGCCATATCTTGGGATCGGCTGCCATTCGGGTGAAATACACGGCCCGGGGCAATACGACCACCGTGCTCTTTAGCGGTGATCTTGGCCGCTCTAACATGCCTATTCTTCGCGATCCTGAGCCTCCGCACCCATGCGACGTATTGATTCTTGAGTCGACCTACGGCGATCGGCTGCACGAAGCCGACCGGGAGGTCATGACACAGAAGGCGCTGGACCTTCTCACCCATGCCAAAACCCACAAGAGCAAGATTATCGTCCCGGCATTTGCGGTTGGACGGACCCAGGAATTGGTCATGCGGATCAAAGAACTCGTCGGCGAGGGGCGCCTCGATCCCATCCCGATCTATATCGATTCCCCGCTGGCCTCACGGGCCACGGAAGTCTTTCGCCGCCACCCGGAATGCTACGATGAGGAAACCACCCATACCTTCACGTCCTCTGGTGACCTCTTTGCCTCACGCTATATCCATTTTGTCTCCTCGCCGGAAGACAGCAAGCGCCTCAACAGCATGAAGGGGCCCTGCGTCATCATCTCCACCTCAGGTATGTGCGAAGGCGGTCGCGTCGTGCATCATCTCAAGCACGCGATTCAAGACGAAGCGAACGTAATCGTCTTCGTGGGTTTTCAAGCCGAACATACCCTCGGACGCAAACTTGTCGAAGGGTGGGATGTCGTGCCGATTTTCGGCGTGCCCACCCCGCGCCGGGCGCAGATCGTCAAGTTGAACGGGCTCTCTGCCCATGCGGATCGTCAAGATCTCTTGGCCTACGTGCGCGCAATCAGGCCAGGCCCGAGTAAGATTTTTCTCGTCCATGGTGAAGAAAAGCAGGCCCTTTCCCTGGCCGCTGCCATTCAAGCGGAACAACCAAAAATTGAGGTCACCGTCCCCCATGTCGGATCGAGCCATGAGGTCTAACGGCAGTACACGCCTGACAATCCTGCTGCTGGTCCTGGCTATCGGGATCTCTGTAGCCCCGTTCGTTTCTGCCCAAGTAGGTGAGCCGGAAGAGTCCCGATTGCGATCGCGTGCTCTTGGCATCGTCGTCGGCTCCTACACCCCGGGGCCGCTCAATGCGATCACCGACGTGGCCGGTGTCACCGTGGGCCAGACCACCCTCATCTCCGGCGACGGGCCACTCAAGCCGGGGTTCGGCCCAATACGAACCGGCGTAACGGTCGTCATCCCTCACGACGACGTGTGGCACAAGAAAGTGCCGGCTGGGTCGTTCGTTCTCAACGGTACCGGCGAGATGACCGGGCTTGCCTGGATCAGCGAATCCGGATTCCTCGAGTATCCGATCGCCCTCACAAATACGTTGAACGTGCCGCGAGTGGCCAACGGGGTCATGAACTGGATGATTGCCCGCTATCCGGAGATCGGCATTACCGACGATACCCTGACACCAGTGGTCGCCGAATGCGACGATGGGCGGCTCAATGACATTCAAGGGCGGCATGTCTCGGAAGCGGATGTGGTGAGCGCGCTCAATGGCGCCTCTTCAGGAGTTGTGCAGGAAGGATCCGTCGGTGCCGGAACAGGGATGGTGTCCTATGGGTTCAAGGGGGGCATCGGAACCTCGTCACGGCGATTACCAGAGAATGAAGGCGGGTATACGATTGGCGTGCTCGTCAATGCGAACCATGGGAGACGGCCTGAGCTCGTCGTGGGCGGAGTCCCGGTCGGTCGGCTCTATGAGACTGTGCCTCCCGCTGCACGGGCCCTTTCACCTGGGCAAAGCGAAGGCTCGATCATCGTCATCATTGCCACCGATGCTCCGCTCGACGGTCGGCAGCTCACGCGGCTGGCTAAACGTGCCGCTCTGGGACTAGCGCGAACTGGTTCCACCGCGCGTCACGGCAGCGGAGATTTCATGTTGGCTTTCTCCACCGCGAACATTATTCCGCATTACCCGAAAGAGCCGATTTTTCAGCAGATGCACCTCGCCGACACGCATCTGAACCCATTGATCACGGCGACGGTCGAAGCCACGGAAGAAGCCATTCTCAACGCGCTGACCATGGCGACGACGGTGGTGGGACGCGACGGCCACCGTGTCGAGGCCATCTCCCTCACCAGGCTTCGTGCCATCCTCGATCACCAGACCAAGTAACTGCGGAGAATCGGCACCCGCAGGCCAGAGGATTCCCTCACTTGCATTTCCCTCTCTTGCCTCGCTATCCTCTCGCGACTCTCTTGCGTCTGGAGGATTAGCATGAACGAGTACCAACTCGGTGGTAGCTTGAGTCTCATAACTGCCCTGGGGAAAACCAATGCGTTCGCCGAGTTCTTAGAAGCACGCATGGTTCGTGCCTTAGAGACAGAAGATCCCGCAGAACTGCACTATCTCTTGGCCCAACTCGACGACTACCATTCCTATATGTGGCGCTACTATAAGAAACTGGCCAAAGATCGCCCGGAACGGATGGACCCAGGGGTCTAGCGTATCGGCGACCGACTGGCGGCACATTCATACCATGACGACTCATTCCACAAGCACAACCGCTTCGGCCACCCTTCGATTCGCGACCGCACTTTCGCGCAAGTCCGATACGGAAGCCGCCATTCGCGATCTCGCGGATGCCATCCTGCTGCAAATCGGCATGGCCCCCATTGATCTGGCCTTCGTCTTCTTTTCTACCCATCATGCGGCCAACGCCTCCATGATCTCCGCCATGCTGCAGAGGGAACTGCGGGCGAAGGTCTGTCTGGGCTGTTCCGGTGAAGGTGTCATCGCCGGCTCCGAAGAGATTGAAACCGCTGCAGCCCTGACTGTCTGGGTCGCATGCCTTCCTGATGTCAAGCTGAACCCGCTGCAGATCTCCGTGTCTCAGCTGCAGGACCAAATCCGCATGCCTGGGTGGCCAGAGCCGGGACTTGAATATTCGACCTTTCTCCTTCTCGCTGATCCCTTTTCGACACCGATGCAGGAAATCCTGTCCCTCATGAACGACCGATATCCTCACGGCAAAGCTGGCGGGGGCCTTGCTGGCGGAGGCCAGGATTCTGGAGAGAATCGCCTGCTGCTCAATGATCAGTGCTTCGACGGGGGAGTGGTGGGAGTGCAACTCACCGGACCGATCGCCGTGCGAACCGTGACCTCGCAAGGCTGCCGTCCGATCGGCGAACGGTTTGTCGTGACGAGAGCGGAACAAAACCTGATCTATGAACTGGGCGGCGTCTCGGCCTTGAAACGGCTCCAGGACATCTTCGAATCCATGGGGGGAACCCAACGCCGCGATGCGCACCGCGCGTTGCATCTGGGCATCGTGATCGATGAGCACGGGAGTCATTTCGAGAGGGGCGACTTCCTCGTTCGGAACCTTATCGGAGCGGATCAACAGGCCGGAGCCGTCGCGATCGGAGATGTCGTTCAAGAAGGCCAGACCGTGCAGTTCCACCTTCGCGATGCGAAGTCTGCAAGTGAGGACTTGCACTTTCACCTGGCTGCGGATCGAGCGAAGCACCAAAGCCCTCCACTCGGAGCCCTCCTGTTTAGCTGTTGCGGGCGTGGAGAGGGTCTCTTTGGCCAACCTCATCACGATAGCGGGGTCGTGCAAGAGCGGCTCGGCCCCATCCCGACAGCGGGATTCTTTGCTCAAGGCGAGGTCGGTCCGGTCGGAATGCGCAACTTCCTGCACGGCTACACAGCGAGTGTGGTCATTTTCTCCGAGCCTGACTCCCGCAAGGAACATCAGTGAGGGCTGCACGTTCATAGAGTTCTCGAACAGGATCGCCGGCTCAGACGTTGGCAGGAGTTTCTGTGTGCAATAATTACGGTACTCTGTTGGCGTCGGTCATCGCAGTATGCTAATTGACTATTGGGAAAGGAGCCGTCATGCCGTTTCGGGAAGCAGTTGCCGAAGGGAATGAAATCACGACGTCATCGGGATTGCAGTGTGTCTATCTCACGATCGGAATCGGCGCGACGGCAGAGGCTGGACAGACCGTCACCGTGCATTACACAGGCTGGCTGGAAAATGGGAATAAATTCGACAGTTCCGTCGACCGAGGCCAGCCTTTCTCTTTTCCTCTGGGCGCTGGACGAGTCATCAAGGGATGGGACGAGGGCGTTAACGGCATGAAAGTGGGAGGAAAGCGAAAGTTGACCATTCCTTCCAAGCTCGGTTATGGAGCACAGGGCGCTGCCGGCATGATTCCTCCACACGCGACGTTGATCTTCGACGTCGAACTCCTTGGCCTGTGAACCACGTCATGCAGCGCACGCCACTAATCACGCATCATCAAGCCTGCGGGGCCAAACTCGTCGATTTCGCCGGATGGGAGATGCCCATCCAATACAGTGGTGTCGTGGACGAATACCATACCGTGCGCTCCCATGTCGGGCTCTTCGATGTGAGTCATATGGGGCGGGTACGAATCGCCGGAAATGGTGCCGTCTCCTTCCTCCAACGAGTCACCTCCAACGATGTCGGCAAACTCGCCGTTTGTCAAGCCCAGTATTCCATGGTCTGCAACGAGAACGGCGGCATCAAAGACGACGTCTTCGTCTACCGGCTCACCTCAGACGAGTTCCTATTGTGCGTGAATGCCTCGAACCACGACAAGATCCTGTCGTGGCTACAATCCCAGCTTGCCCAGGACAAAACGATTCGTCTCGAAGACCGGTCAGTCGAATTGTCCCAGGTCGCTGTTCAAGGGCCCACATCTCGCGAGCTGCTTATGAGTCTCGGCGGGACGGCGCTTGAAGGACTCAAGCTCCATCACTCCTGTGACGGTACGATTGGCGGCCTCTCTTGCTTGCTGGCCCGAACCGGCTACACCGGTGAACTGGGCTATGAGATTTACATCGACGCAGACAACGTCGGCCGCCTCTGGGACCTGCTTATCGACAAAGGACGTGCGTGGGGACTTAAGCCGGCCGGACTCGGCGCGAGGGATCTCCTCCGGTTAGAAATGGGCTATCTGCTCTATGGCAACGACATGGGCGAAGAAACGACGCCCCTCGAAGCCAATGCGGACTGGACCGTCAGTTTCCAGAAGGGCGAGTTCATCGGCAGCCAGGTGCTCCTGGCGCAGAAACAGACCGGAGTCGCTCGCCGATTCGTCGCCTTCGAACTCGTCGAGAAGTCCGTGCCTCGCCACGGATTTAGAATCCTCGACCCCACGGCCTCCTATTCCATCGGCGATGTCACCAGCGGAAATTTTTCGCCGCTTCTCCAGAAGGGCATCGGGTTGGGCTATGTGTCTACACGCTTTGCGGAACTCGGCGCCTCCATCCTGATCGAAATCCGCAGCAAGAGCGTCCCAGCACACATCGTCAAGCCACCGTTCTATAGGAAGCCCAAGAGCAGATAACGTATGGCCCATGGCTGATAGCACGGACAAGGCACGATGAACCCCTTTTCCGTTTGTGTCATACGCTATACGCCATCAGCCATAAGCTCTTCATGACCAAGAACATTTATACAGGCATCGTCGTGAGCTTGAACGTCGACACCGTCACGCTGCCCAACGGCGTCACGGTCGACTTAGAAGTCGTGCGCCATCCCGGTGCTGCCGCGGTGGTGCCGCTGAAAGACGATGGTACGGTCATCTTGATTCGGCAGTTCCGCCACGCGGCAGGAGGGTTCATCTACGAAATCCCCGCAGGGAAACTTCATCCTGGTGAAGACCCCACGGCCTGCGCGGCACGAGAACTTGAAGAAGAAATCGGATACCGAGCCGGGACCCTTGAGCTCCTCTCCAGCATCTTTACCGCGCCGGGGTTCACAGACGAAGTGATCCACATCTACAAGGCGACCGGGTTGACCACGGGGCGGCAGCATCTCGATCGTGATGAGGTTCTCGAAGTTCTCGAGATGCCTCTACTGGAAGCGATCAGGATGATTGAGATTGGCGCGATCAGGGATGCGAAGTCGATCGTGGGATTACAAGCGGTACATCTTCGGAGCAGCGTCAGGCAGGTAGAACGCCTAAAGGGTCTCCCGCTCTAGGCAGGAGACCCCTCAAGCCAGCTAGCCTCGCCAAAAAATAAGAGGGATTACTTACCCTTCTCGTCTTTCTTCTTCTCGTCCTTCTTCTCTTCGAACGTACCGGTGTAGCCGCCCTTTTTCTCGTCCTTCTTGTCTTTCTTCTCGTCACCGTACACGAGGACGTGGCCGCCCTTCTTCTCTTCCTTCGACTCCTTCTTCTCGTCACCTGCAAAGGCCGGAGCGCTGAACGTCACTGCCACTGCCACTGCCATGATTGCCATCAAGATGCGCTTCATAGTATGTCACCCCCTTTTAATGTTTGAAGATTGTGCCATTCATCGGCACTTATGGGAGTATGCAGCAAGCTTGGTGCCCGGCCCCTTATGTCCACACTTCATTAGACTTTTCAAACAGTTATATATATTCACCGACCTGGCTCCCAAGGGCTGGATCTTCGGTTTTCTGTGGCGGAATGGCTGACTCCCCACTAAACTGCCTCAGAACAATATGGGTGACTCAAAACAACGATACCGGCGAATTCGCGACTGCATCCAGCCCGGCGTGCTCGTGCTCTTTGTCGGCATTAATCCGGGCCTCCGCTCAGCACAGACCGGCCACCATTTTGCTGGGTATTCGAATCGCTTTTGGAGGCTCCTGCATGAGTCGAAGTTGGTCAGTGAACCCCTGACCTATCGGGAGGATCGGCGCCTCCCTGAATGGCGCCTCGGCCTCACCAATATCATCGGCCGCTGTACCACCGGGATCAATGTCCTCGACCCTGTAGAGTATCGTCGAGGCGTAGCGAGCCTGAAACGAAGAATCAGACGTTACCAACCTCACATCGTGGCTCTCTTGGGTGTCACGATCTTTCGAATGCTCTTCTCACCCAAGGAACAATCGAAAAGCCCGCTCGATCTTGGACTGACCACCATGCAACTTGCCGGGGCGCGGATATTTCTCTTGCCGAATCCGAGCGGCCGCAATGCACATTACTCATATCGCCAGATGCTCACTGCTTTTCTAGTCCTCCGTGACAACATGGAGCGGTCTCGCAGGAAGCACGGCCCCTCCACCATGAAAGACTCCACTAGACGACTGTAGCCCGACTATTTCTCAGAATTCTTTGCGCCTTGCGCGCCTCTGGGCTACAGTCACATCCATGCGATTGCAATCCTCGTCATTACAAAGTAGGGCGGCCCTGATCTGCCCGAAGTGTGGCTTCGAGCAAGAGGATGGATCGGAGTGTCTACGTTGCGGGATTGTATTCTCAAAGTTCAAACTGCCGGTGCCCGCTGTCGAGGAAGCGACAGCCACAGTCGCCGATACGAAGGCACAGCCAGCGACTCCAGGGTTCTTGTCTCAGGTGTTCCGTATTCTCCTGTGGATTTCCCTGATACTCAGCATAGGGCTGCTGCTGCTGATCCTACGCCAAACACCGCCGCTGTCGATTCAAACTGATCCGCAGGCAGTCGATCGTGTCGCCGAGAAGATGGCCCAGCTACAAATGGCTGTGCAGGCGAGCCAACCTCACGCAGTACACCTTAACGAAGCGGAGCTCAATCAGTGGATGCGCGACAATCTTGCCATTGCGTCCGCCCAGCAAGCACAGCAAGTTGGTATTCCGGCTCCCATCGGAAGCGAGTCGAGTGTGCAAGAGGTTCAATCCGCACTGAAGGATGTCCGCATGAACCTCATGGGCAACCAACTTAGGGCCTATGCGCTCCTTGCCCTCTATGGGAAAAAGATCTCGCTACAACTCGATGGCACAATTGAGACCCAAAGGGGTTATATTCGGCTAAACCCCACCTCGGGCAAACTGGGCTCATTGCCCATTCCATCGTCGACGCTCAACTATGTCGTTCATCAACTGTTCGACTCACCCAAGAATTGAGACAAATTCAAGCTCCCGCCCCAGATTGAATCCGTCCAGATCGAGAACAACATCCTCGTCATCGCCACCCGGTAGCGGGCATTCCTCCGCTTCTGTGTTTTAGCTCGCTTCGAAAAACTGGTTGCCACTCCTGGAACAAGCCTGCGAATCGTGCTATCTTCCGCGCCAGTGGAGACGTGCTTCGTCCCTTGTGAGGCGCAGGAAACACTCATCTGTCGACCTGGTAAAGGGCCTCAATTTCTGATTAATCAACAGATCATCAGATCAACAGATTCCTGAATTGTTCCACGAGATAGAGCGGTCCATATTGTGCTCGTTCGCTATTCAGACGAGGAGAATTGGAAACAATGTTACTCGACGGAAAGAGCGGTCTCATCATAGGTGTGGCCAACAAGCACAGCATCGCCTGGGCCATCGCCCAATCGGCGGCAAACCAAGGCGCCCGGCTGCTGTTCAATTTCCAGAACGAACGGCTACGGGAAAACGTTGAAGAACTGGTCGCCACAATGCCTGGCGCGAAAGCCTTTCCCTGTGACGTGGGAGACGATACGCAAATCGCAGCATTGATCCAGAATGTGGGAACAGAAACCGGGAAGCTCGACTTTCTCGTCCACTCCGTCGCCTTTGCCCCGCGCGAAGAACTCACGGGGCAGTTCGTGAATACCACGCGGCAAGGATTTGCCACGGCACTTGACGTGAGCGCCTATTCGCTCGTCGCCGTCACCAGAGCAGCTCTGCCCTTGATGGCTGATGGCGGCTCCGTCGTCACCCTGACCTACCTCGGAGCGGAACGGGTCGTGCCTCACTACAACGTCATGGGGGTCGCCAAAGCCGCACTCGAAGCCACCGTTCGCTATCTGGCTCACGACCTCGGCCCCAAGAACATCCGGGTGAACGCCATCTCCGCCGGTCCGATCAGAACTCTTGCGGCCCGCGGCGTCTCTGGCATCAGCAAGATGGTGGATCACCACCGAGAGTTCGCCCCTCTCCGCCGCGCAACGGAACAAGGCGAAGTCGGCGACACGGCGTTATTCTTAGTCAGTCCGCTAGGACGTGGAATTACCGGAGAAGTGATTTACGTGGACGGCGGATATCATATCCTGGGCTCACTAGCGTCGGCGGAATAATGTGAAGCGTCTCTCGTTTCTTGCTTTCACAGGACCCGCGCATCACGCTTCACGAGATACGTTTCAAGGTTTCTAGGCGCTATTCGAGCGTTCGCCTGAGAGTTTTCAGTTTCCCGCGCTTCGTCTTACTCTCCAACCTCCGTTGCTTCGAACCCTTCGTCGGCTTCGTGGCTCTGCGCTTCTTGCGCGGGATCGCCACGCTCTGAATGAGCTCGCTCAGTCGAGTGAGAGCATCCTCTCGATTCTGCTCCTGGCTCCGATACTGCTGGGCTTTAATGGTGATCACACCTTCTTGTGAGATGCGATGATCTTTCAATTTCAGAAGCTCTTCCTTGTAGAACGGCGGCAACGACGAGGTAGTAATATCGAACTGCAAGTGAATCGCGGACGAGACCTTGTTCACATTCTGTCCGCCGGCACCCTGCGACCGCATCGCATGGATGTCGATCTCAGAGTCTGGGATGGTGACGTGATGCGAGATTTGCAGCATCGAGATCAAGGTCCTTCAGTCTTTTTCATGCAAACGTTTCCTGAGGTTGGGCGTTTCCGGTTAGGCAACAGCTCCTTGTGGAAACCCACGGATCTGTTGTCCACCGTAGATTTCAATCTCTATCGGGGTTTCGCCTTTCTGCAGCTTCTTGATGTAATGAATATCAGAGTCCATAAATTCGCCCACGGGGCTTGGTTGCTTGTAAAGGTGATTGGCGATTGCCGATTCAACTCTCCGGCGTATACGAGTATCTGCCTCAAAGGGGATGAAGAAGATGTAGGATTGTTGAATGAACTCATGGATTGACGGGGAAAGCATACAGTACTGCTCAATAAATTCGTTGAAGCATTCTTGTCTGGTGTATTTCCAAAGTCCATCTCAAAGTAACACTTTGCGTCCCCTTGCTAATTCTTTTGGGTCATACATTCGCTTATAGCCGCCCAGCGTAATTAGTAGTGTGCTTTTTTATTCTCTTCAAATGGCTTGTGCCTGTTTCACCTACATGTGATGCCAAATAACGACCGGCCTCAAACGGAACCGAATACACATACACCCCAGCTCTTTGAGCTGCGGGGCAATGAAATACATTGTCGTCGCAATTTGAATGAATTTTGTATGGACCTAGTAGCTCAAGCTTCATTTTCTTTGTTCAATCCCATATCCAACAGAGTTTTCTCGGTCGCCCAGGAATTCGCCTGAGTCGTTTGCCATTCTTTCACACGGTGTTATGGATCAACAAGCGGCTGGGATGCTTCCCTGCCGATGTAGCCGGAGGAACGGGGACCCGCCGAGGCTCGACCCGGAGGGAAAGCGGCAACTGACCGAGTCCGCGAGGGAATTTCCGAAGGCTTCCACCTGGCAGAGTTCTGATGGGTCGTTCTGAGATGGGCGGAGGCGGATAGCCTCTGGCTGGTTGACATCGGCGAGCTTGAGTCTACAGGCAGTCTAGAAGCACGCGCCTGTTGCTAGGCGTAACGAAAACTGAAGTCGATCGGAAGTTTAGGAAAGTTCCGGCAAGCGATCGATGATGCGCAGTCGCACTTCGTCGCCGACCTGCATTTGCACCATCTTGGTCGTCAGACTTTCACGAACCCGATGGGCATCCTCCATCTTAAATTTAATCTGTCCGCCACATCGCTCAACGAGGTGAAAAAGCAGCAAGTTCGTGATGTGCTGCAATTCATCGTCACTCGTGTGTGCGCTCAAATTCAAGATCTTGGACATCGGAAAGGCTCCAGGTCAATCAGCAAGTCAGCCTCAGTTATCACCGAATCCTCTGTTGTTCCGCAATGCCCCAAAGGGAGGGGGAAACCTGATTTTACAGAGAGAGTTACCCCGCGCCAGTCATATCGGCTCACGCTTAATTCAACATGCATTACAATGGCTTATTAGGTAATAGGCTGATCGCAGGCTCCCGAAACACTCCTGGTGGCCGCCAGCAATTCAATCCGGCCAAAACCGTCTTTCGTTGCTTCGTGTCTGTTCTAATATTTGGCTCCTTCCGCTATCGCTACCGTGGAGAATTCCGCGGAGGGAGCCATGCTTCACAATGTAGCGGACTTCAGTTTAACTTCAAGGTGGGAGGTTCAACGAATCAGGACTTCGAGTCCTGATATTCTTCATGCCAGGCCATCTGGATCGATTCGAGGATTTTCTCGTTCGATTTCTTTGGATCGTCCGTGAAATCGGGAAGCGCCACGATCCAGGCGTGCATATCGGTGAATCGAACCGTGAGCGGGTCCGTCTCCGGATGTTCCTCAACTAAACGGATCGCAATTTCTTCGGTATCCTGCCAATTTAGATTCATGCGCAGCCTCCGGAACTGATTGCACATGGCGTAAGGCGGGATTCAGTGAGATAGAACTTGCTTCTGCTATTGGACATAGGCCATAAGCTCCCTACTTCCTCGATGTCAACTCGGAGAGCTTCTTGTTCTCCAAGGCCTCTTTCAACGATGTGTCCATCAAGACCTCGGCGAGATGATGGGTGGCCTTTTCGAGATCGGCCATCTTGGCTCTGATCGCCTTGTGATCCGTTCCGGATTTGGCGGCTTCGACTGCGGCCATCGAAGCCCTGATTGAGGACAGGTCTTCCATTCCGACCAGGTGAGCCCCCTGCTTGAGAGCCTTCTCCGTGGCCATGAGGATGGTTTCAGCCTCGGTTCTGGCTTCAATGAGCTGGCGTGCTTTCAAGTCGTCAGCCGCAAACTTGAACGACTCACCGATCATCCGCTCAACCTCATCGTCGCTCAAGCCGTATGACGGTTTTACGGCGAGCGATTGGGTATCGCCGGTGCGAACATCCCTTGCCGAGACATTCAGGATTCCGTTCGCATCGATTAAGAATGTGACTTCGATGCGCGGAACGCCGGCCGGCAGAGGGGGGACCTTCAGCCGAAAGCGAGCCAGACTGCGGTTGTCCTTCACCAGTTCGCGTTCGCCTTGGAGGATATGGATATCCACACCGGTTTGGCCGTCGACATAGGTCGTGAACATCTCCTTGGCACTGGCCGGTATGGTCGTGTTGCGTCGAATCAAACTGCTCATCACTCCGCCCATGGTTTCGATGCCAAGGGAGAGAGGCGTCACGTCGAGCAGCAACAGGTCGGTCGTTCCGCCACTGAGAATGTCTGCCTGGACGGCCGCGCCGAGCGCGACGACTTCGTCGGGATTGAGTTCGCAGTGGGGTTCCTTGCCGAACAGAGCCTGAACACGCTGCCGAACGAGTGGCATACGAGTCGAGCCGCCGACGAGGACCACCTCATCGATGTCGCTCGAGGTGAGGCCGGCGTCTTTCAGGGCTAGACGGCAGGGCTCGAGAGTGCGCTCCACCAATTCCATAGTGAGGGATTCGAGTTGATCGCGCGTGAGATCTCTCGAGTACCGGCCGTTGCTCTCCGGCAGGTCGAGTATGGCCGTAGTCTTCAGCTCATCGGAGAGTCTAATCTTTGTCCGTTCAGCTTCCAGTCGAACCCCCTGCATATGGTCGGGATAGGCGTTCAAATCGAGACCATGTTGATCGTGGATCTCCGTGACAATGAGATCTGCGATCTGGCGATCGAAGTCATCGCCTCCGAGATGTGTGTCGCCGTTAGTCGCAAGGACTTCAAAGATGCCGTTCTTGAGTTTCAGGATGGAAATATCAAAGGTTCCTCCGCCAAGGTCATAGACGGCAATTGTACCCTGAGTCTTTTGTTGGAGCCCATAGGCCAGCGAGGCAGCGGTCGGTTCATTGATGATCCGTAAGACATCGAGCCCTGCAATCATGCCCGCATCTTTCGTTGCTTGTCGCTGGCTATCGTTGAAATAGGCGGGGACTGTGATGACGGCCTTGATAATGCTCTCGCCGAGATACGCCTCGGCCCGTTGCTTCAGTTCCTTCAGGATCATGGCCGAGATCTGCGGGGGCGAATAGGTTTTCTCACCGAGCTTGATCCGGATCACTCCACCCTGTTCCGTCAAGTGGTAGGGAAAGTAGGCCAGCTCGCCCTGTACGTCCTCAAGGCCCTTTCCCATGAATCGCTTCACGGAATAGACGGTCCGTTCCGGGCTGCGCGTCAAATGTTCTTTCGCCGGATCGCCGACGATGAGGCCGTTGTCGGTCATCGCCACGACAGAGGGAACCATCGTACGCTCGTTCCGACCTGGTATGACACGCGGACGTCCGTCCGCCATATAGGCCACGAGCGAATTCGTTGTGCCGAGATCAATGCCGACGATACGTGCCATGGCGGTGATTATCCGATGGTTGAAGCGAGGTCGTTCACGATGTTCTTGACGTAGGTGCGGTTGGATAGATTTTCGCGCATCTGCTTCAGGATACGGTCGCGATTGGTCCTCGCCTGGTCGGTCGCCTCTCCACGATCCTGGAGCCTGTCCCACTGAACAAAGAGCTGCTGCAGAGTGGCTTCCATGTCCCGTTGCCGTTGTTCGAGCGTGTTCCGTTCCGATTGGAGTTTCACTCGAAGCGTCGATTCGGTTTCTGACGCGCGGCCGGCAGCTCGGTACTCGTTCAATGTATCTTGTAGTTCAAGAATTTCTTCAAAGAGGTCGGCGGGAGGAGAATTCCGAATCTCCTTCACAGATCCGGCTTCCAGATCGAGGAGATACTCGGCCCGCTGGATAGGATCACGGAGCGTCCGGTACGCGATATTCAACATGGCGGAATTGCCGAGGCTGATGGTCTGCTCGGCCGCGCTCTTATTCTGATAGAAATCAGGATGGAATGCCCGGCTCAGTTCGTAGAATTTGGCTTCCAGCTGGTGCTGGTCGATCATGAGGCGTCGGGGGAAGCCCAGGCAGGTAAAGTAATCGAGGTCTTTCGAAACCGGCTGGACCTTGACGCAACGGTCACAGAAATATTCACCTGCCACTTCAGACTGGCAGTGCCAGCACATGCTGCGAGCCATCTGCAGTTCACGTGGCCCGGCGGTACCATGGGTGTGATGGTCCATGCGGTCTCCTCTGACAGCACGGGCATGGCGACCTGCCATGCCCGTCGGACAATTGCTGTGCGCTGCTGACGCTCATCAAGCCGAAAACGACTCTCCGCAGCCACAGGTCTTGTCGGCGTTCGGATTGACGAATTTGAAGTTTCCGCCCATCAGGTCTTTTTGGAAGTCCAACTGCGTGCCTTGAAGATATATAGCGCTCTTGGCGTCGACAATGACTTTCACACCGTCAAAGTCATGGACTTGGTCATGCTGGCCGATCTTTTCGTCGAAGTTGATCGTGTAGCTGAGGCCTGAACAGCCGCCGCCTTTCACGCCGAGGCGGAGCCCCCCTTCAGTGAGGCCCTGCACGTTGATGAGGCGTTTAACCTCCTTCAGCGCCGTCTCGCTGAGCGTAATCACCGGAGCCTGGGTTTCTGTGCTCGTCGTGTCCATGGCGCGCTCCCTTTGTTCACGTTACTTCGCCTCGGTCAGTGCTCCGTCGGCTTTCTTCTGGTAGTCCGCGAGGGCAGCCTTGATCGCATCCTCGGCGAGCACGGAGCAATGGATCTTCACGGGCGGCAGGTTCAGCTCCTGCACGATGTCGGTATTTTTGATCTTCTGGGCTTCTTCGATCGTCTTGCCCTTCAACCATTCGGTGGCGAGGCTCGAGCTGGCGATCGCGGATCCGCAGCCGAAGGTTTTGAACTTCGCGTCCACGATCGTATCGTTCTGCACCTTGATCTGGAGCTTCATGACGTCGCCGCACTCAGGAGCTCCGACCATGCCAGTGCCGACTCCTTCCTCGTCCTTCTTGAAGCTCCCCATGTTGCGGGGGTTATTGAAATGATCGACGACTTTGTCACTGTAGGCCATGGTTCATCCTCCTCTTGACTAACCGGGGGTCAGTGGGCAGCCCATTGGACTGATTTCAAATCGACGCCTTCTTTTGCCATCTCGTACAGCGGGGACATTTCACGCAATTTGGTAACGACCTCAACCACCTTCTTGACCGTATAGTCGATCTCATCGTCCGTGTTGAAACGGCCCAAACCGAAGCGGATCGAGGAGTGCGCCAGGTCCGTCCCGACCCCCAACGCACGGAGCACGTATGAGGGTTCCAATGTGGCCGAGGTACAGGCTGAACCGGAGGAGAGGGCGATTTCCTTCATGCCCATCAGTAACGACTCGCCTTCCACATAGGCAAAGGAGATATTGAGGTTGCCGGGGAGCCGGCTGGTCGGATGGCCGTTCAGATAGCTTTCTTCGAGTTCCTTCATGATGCTTGCCTCCAGCCGATCGCGCATAGTAATCAACCGCGCGGTGTCCTTGGCCATCTCCTGCTCGCAGAGTTCACAGGCTTTGCCGAATCCCACGATTAAGGGCACCGGGAGCGTGCCGGAGCGCATGCCGCGCTCGTGTCCGCCGCCGTCCATTTGCGACGCGATGCGAACCCGCGGATTCTTCTTTCTCACGTAGAGCGCTCCGACCCCCTTGGGGCCATAGATCTTATGGGCCGAGAACGACATCAGATCGATGCCCATCTCCTGTACATCGACGGGAATTTTGCCAACACCTTGCGTCGCGTCGCAGTGGAAGAGAATGCCCTTCTCTTTGGCGATCTTGCCGATCTCTTTGACCGGGTTGATCGTACCGATTTCATTGTTCGCCAACATGACGGAGATGAGGATTGTTTTCGCTGTAATCGCATTTCGCACAGCATCGGGATTCACCATCCCGAATTTATCGACGGGGAGATAGGTTGCTGTGGCTTTGCCCTTGCCCTCTAACGATTTGACGGTATCGAGCACCGCGCGGTGTTCAGTAGACGACGTAATAATGTGGTCGCCCTTCTCCTTGTACATTTCCAGCACGCCCTTGATCGCGAGGTTGTCCGATTCGGTAGCGCCGCTCGTGAAGACGATCTCTTTCGGGTCGGCCTTGATCAGTTTCGCGATCTGCTTCCGAGCGCTTTCGACGGCTTCTTCCGCGGCCCACCCAAAGGCATGGTTGCGGCTGGCCGCGTTCCCGAATTTCTCGACGAAGTATGGGAGCATGGTTTCCAATACGCGTGGATCCATCGGTGTAGTGGAATGGTTGTCCAAAAAAATCGGCAGTTTCATCGTTCGACTCCTTGTGCCGTGGGAGACTGAATCGTAATGAGGGGTGTACCACCCATCATGTCTTGCAGGGTCATGTTATTGAGCAACTGGGCGATGCTGTCCTGGACTTTCAAGAGCGGTGTGCGGATATGGCAATTTTCCCGTTGCATGCAGAACTCTCCATCCTTCTCGTGCGAACAATCGGTGATACCCAAGGGGCCCTCGATGCATTCGAGAATTTGGGCGATCGTAATCTGGTGGGCGCGTCGGGCCAGCGCGTACCCCCCCTTGGGACCATTGTGGCTCTCGATTAATGCATGCTTGGCAAGGGTCTGGAGCACTTTGGCCAGCAGCTCGAGGGGGATGTTATATTCCTCCGCGATCTCCTTCGTATTCACCACACGTCCAGGCGTCACGTCGCCAAACTGGACAGCAGCGATGTGCTGAAGGGCCATAAGGGCATAATCTGCTTTTTTCGAAATCTTCAACATTGCTATTGCCGATCCCATCAGTCGGAGACTATAATGATCTCCGATCAATATGGTCGGACTAAGGGTAGCACGCAGGTTACGGAGCTGTCAACAGCGGGAAATCAGGAAAATTTCGGTTGAGAAAGGAACGGGCATATGGGCGGGACCAACCCCTATATTGAAAAAACTGACTATAAGCTTCCTCAAGCGGCCTATACCGTCACATTTATCGCCCCTGACGGCGTGGTGACGAAGGTTGAGGTCGATCCAGCAAAGATCCCCTACGGCCCGACGGGGCTCCCAGGGAGCCTTTTGGATGTGGCGATGGGCAATGGGGTTGCGCTGGAGCATGTTTGCGGGGGGGTCTGTGCCTGTTCGACATGCCACGTCATCGTGAAACAAGGGCTTGAGAGCTGTAACGAAGGCACAGACGATGAGTTTGACCAACTGGAGGAAGCACCGATAACCACATTGCAGTCACGGCTCGGTTGCCAATGTGTGCCAAACGGGACAAAAAGTCTTGTTGTCGAGATTCCGGCGGTCAACAAGAATCTCGTCAAAGAAGGCCACTAATCATAGGTCTCTGTTTTCACTTCTTTTCGGCCATATCCCGCCTCCACAAAATAGGTTCGCAGGGGTCGCACAAAGCCTTTCGTGCCGCACAGCATCGGAATTACTTTCGGCACTCCCTCAATCAACGGCCTGAGCATGGAGAGCGTGAGATCGACACCCTGCTGCTCCCCTCCGGCGGCCACCAATGGAAGATAGCGAAACCCTGGATGGGTCACGGCCAGCGTGAGTAGTTCCTGATGAAAGAGTAGTTCTTCCTCCGCAGGGGCAACGGCAATGAGGAGCATGGTTGCCGTCTGTCGCTGCGCATAGAGCTGCTTCAACATGCAGCGGATCGGGACGAGGCCGGTGTAACGGGCGATCAGGATCAATTCTCGATTGAGTGGCATCGGAAGCGTGAAATTCCCATAGGGGCCTGAAAGCTGTGTGTCATCGCCGGGCTTGAGTGTATAGAGATAATTGGACCCCACGCCGCCCGGTACACGATCGAAGATTAAGGTCAACTCGCCTGACGGCGTGCCCGGCGCTGCCATCGAATATGCCCGATTGAGCGGTGGTTTGGGACCGACTGGCAGTTTGAGTGACACCCATTGGCCGGGTTGAAACGCAATGTTCTGAACGGTAGGAAGGAGCACAAGCTGGCGAACGTGGGGGGTGAGATCATTCACCGAGAGCACTGCCGCTGCTTGCGTGAGTTCAGCCATAACGATCTTCTTCTTCCTCATATCAGAAGCTACGACGAGATGAAAGCTCTGCGTTTCCTGTACAAGGCTTTTCTCTGCATGTTATAGATACCGACCTTTTTGTATCATTTCAGTGAGTATGCGATGACTCAGGTACGAGTGCGATTTGCGCCCAGTCCTACCGGCTTTCTCCATATTGGAGGGGTCCGCACGGCTCTGTTTAATTGGCTCTTTGCGCGCCAGCAGAAGGGCGTGTTTGTTCTCCGTATCGAAGACACGGACCAGAGCCGCTCGACCGATGAATCGATCCAAGCCATTATTGAGGGAATGAAGTGGGTTGGGCTCGATTGGGATGAAGGGCCCTATCGCCAGACCGAGCGAATGGACATCTATCGCAGCCACGCGATGAAGTTGTTGGAAAAAGGCGAGGCCTATTGGTGCATCTGCAAAGCGGAAGAACTCGACTCGCGGCGCAAAGAAGCCGAGGCCAAGGGGCTGTCGCAGAAATACGACGGCCGTTGCCGTGATCGTGGCCTAACGAATCCGACCGGCGACGCGGCCCTGCGCTTCAAGGCTCCGCAAGAGGGAGAGACTGTTGTCGACGACCTCATCAAGGGCAAGATCGTCTTCGATAATAACGTGCAGGACGATCTGATCATTCTCCGGTCGAACGGCTATCCGACGTACAACTTTTCAGTGGTTGTTGATGATTCGCTGATGAACATTACCCACGTGGTGCGCGGAGACGATCATCTGACCAACACGCCGCGACAGGTCCCGATCTTCCAGGCGCTTGGGTTTCCAGTCCCTCAGTTCGGGCATCTGCCGATGATTCTGGGCTCGGACAAAGCCCGCCTTTCGAAGCGGCACGGGGCCACCTCGATCATGGCCTATAAAGACATGGGGTACCTGCCGGACGCTATGTTGAACTATCTTGTTCGGCTTGGGTGGTCACACAGGGACCAAGAAATCTTCACTCGCCAGGAGCTGATCGAGAAATTTTCCTGGAAGAACGTTCAAACGTCCGCAGCCGTGTTCAATCCCGAGAAACTCCTCTGGGTGAACGCGGAATATATCAAGATCAGCCCGCCGGCCCAGGTCGCTCAAGCGCTTGTGCCTCTCCTGCAAGCTGCGGGATTAGGAGGGGAGGTCCAGAATGTCTCGGCCGTCTGGCTGGTGCAACTCGTCGTCCTCGTGAAGGAACGAGTGAAGACACTCGTGGAAATGGTCGATTGGGTGAGGCCGTATTTTGGGCAAACCGTGACATATGACGAAGAGGCGGCGAAGAAGTTTTTGACGCCGGCCATCGCGCCAATCCTAGCCAAGCTGCTCACTCGCTTCGAGGCCATCCCTACCTTTTCAAAACAGCAATGGGAAGGGGCCTTCAAGCAGTTGGTTGAGGAAGAGGGGGTGAAGATGGGGCAGTTGGCCCAGCCGGTTCGCGTTACCCTGACCGGTCGTGCGACCAGCCCTGGCCTCTTCGACGTGATGGAGGTGTTGGGACGAGACCGGACGTTGTTTCGGCTCCGCCAGGGGAACGAACGGGCCTCCCAGGCCTGAGGCAGGTCTTGTCTCTATGTAGCACCGATCTTGACGAAACCGAGGCCTCTATATTACTGTGGGCGTCGGTTGGGGGATCGTCTAGCGGTAGGACGTCAGTCTCTGGATCTGACTACCTAGGTTCGATTCCTAGTCCCCCAGCCAACAATCTTTCCCCGCCGTTCCAGATCACGATTCGCTGACGTGCCGCGCTGGGGGATCGTCTAGCGGTAGGACGCCGGTCTTTGGAGCCGGCTACCTAGGTTCGATTCCTAGTCCCCCAGCCACTTTTCTCTGATCGCCCCCAATCCAACACCAACTTCAAGGCTCGTTGTTCTTCTGCGGGCTTGCGACCTATACGAGAACACTCACTTGATCGATCCCAGATCGATCACAAACCGAAACCGCACATCGCCCTTGAGAAGTTTCGCTCGTAGGCTTCGTTCACTTGTTGGATCGGAATTACTTCAATTTCGGCCTCAATGCTGTGCGTGGCGCAGAAGTCGAGCATCTCTTGGGTTTCGCGGATGCTCCCGATCACCGACCCGGCGATGCTGCGACGATGCAAAATTAGTGGAAAGGGCTCCAGCGGCGTCGGCCTATCGGGAATTCCCACGAGAATCATGGTCCCGTCAGTTTTGAGCAGGCTCACATAGGCATTATAGTTGTGCGGGGCTGATACGGTATCAAGGATAAAATCAAAACGCCGCTGTAGTCGTGTAAACGTATCGGACTGTGATGTGAGGGCGAAGTCGAAGGCGCCCAAACGCTCCGCATCATTCCGCTTTCGTTCAGAGGTGCTCAAGACAGTCACTTCGGTTCCGAGCGCCTTGCCGATCTTTGCAGCCATATGGCCTAGTCCACCCAATCCGACCACCGCAAGTTTGTGATATTTGCCGACACCCCAGTGGCGAAGCGGGGAGTATGTTGTAATTCCCGCGCACAAGAGTGGGGCGGCTCCGGCAGGCGACAGGGCTGAAGGAATCCGCAACACGTAATGCTCGTCCACGACAATCTGCGTGGAGTAACCGCCCTGCGTAGGTTGGCCGTCGTTGTCTCGACCGCTGTAGGTGAGGAGCATGCCGGCCTCGCAATACTGCTCTGATCCCTCTCGACAGGCAGCGCAGGTTCGGCAGGAATCGAGAAGCAGCCGACGCCAACGCGGTCTTTTGTCTTGAATTTCTTCACCGCAGACCCGACTCAAGCCACGATGCCGACGATTTCATGGCCTGGCACCATGGGGGAAATCGATCCGCCCCATTCGTCGCGGGCTTGATGAATATCTGAGTGGCAGATGCCGCAGTTGGAGATTGCGATCAGCACGTCATAAGGCCCCACGTCTCGTCGCTCAAATACGAAGGATTGCGGGGCAGCCTTGGCAGTCATCGCGGCATAGCCTTGGGTCGACAGCCTGGCTTGTGCTCCTTGTGAGGGGGCCTGGTCCGACCGTGACCATATCAAGATACCGTGGGCTTGCCAACCCTGAAACGAACGAACGAGGCCAGCAGCAACCAACGTCTCGCCCAGTCGTTGTATCGTGCCATCAATGGACTGCTGGGTGGGGATTTCCGGTTGCACCCTGTGGGAAGGTGGACGATCTGTTCTTGGACTCTTGCTTAACTGTTTTGCCCTGCCTCTGTGTCGCCGTCCCCCTCCAACGAGTCTGGGAGAGAGGTGTCCATCGTGAGGGTAGGGCCTGGTATGCGATACCGTTCCGCTGCCCAGGCGCCGAGGTCGGTCACTTGACATCGTTCAGAGCAGAAGGGGCGCCAGGGGTTGCCTTCCCAGTTGCTGGGTTGGTGGCAGAGGGGACAGGTCATGCCCGGCATTGTACCACGGTGAATGCGAGGATCGGCCAGAGGTCAACTCGGGCGGATCTGGGGCGTTGTGGCGCCTCGCAGCAATCGGTGCAGGCGGCGCTGATCGAGCTCCGAGAGACCGATGAATTCGACTCCGAACTCCCCACCTTCACTCCAACGGACTGCGGCGGACTCGATCGTAATGGGCGAACCCAGATCAGTCGCCCTGATGAGGATTCTCACCGCTGAACCTGGCTGAACCGACGACATGCTGGTGACAGCGCATCCTCTGGCAGACAAATCGAACATTGTGCCTTCGCAGATCTCTGCCTTGTTGGTGCTGGAGAAGAAGACCCGCATGTCAACGGGGATTCGTGGATATTCTCGACATTCGATCATGCAGACCTCCATCCGGTTCGAGGTTCCTCGTCATGCGGGCACCTCATACTCAAGCTAGTCTACCAAACCCAGAGCTACATCAAAGTAAAACATGGAAACTGTATCACGGATGGTGAGACAGGGTTACGGCGCCGGAGAGTTTTCGAAGACCTCTAAGGAGATCGCCTTTTGTTTCATCTTCTTGACCAGTCCGACATACGAGACGTCACGAATAATACTGGTGAATTGTCAGCGGTAATTGCTTACCATGCGAGCTCCATCGATGACCACGTCATAGACCTGCTATTTGCGCATACGGTGAATCAGCCGAAAGGCGACCGGGGTGTCGATCTTCCGTCCCTTCATTTGAGCTTTGACCACAGCAAAGACATCCTCTCGAAACTCCCCCAGGAATGCCACTTGTTCTTCTGAATGTTCGGTGGTGCGATCCACAAATATGCCTCGAAGAAGTTGCACGGAAAGTGCAACGAACTCGTGCTGGTCCCGATGGGAAAGCGTGGACAGGAAGCTCCCAGTGCATGTTTCGTCATTTCCTCGTAATCCACACGATGTTTGAAGATGTCTTCGATTTCATGCCGCCGTTCTTCGGACTGTTCTGGTTGATTCAAAGGTTCGTCATCGAGAACTTGGATCAAATCGTTGGTAGGACCCTTCACCGCTTCGGTCGTGCTCGATTTAGTCCCGTTTGGTGTGGTGGTGGCATCGAAGGAGATGCCATAGTCAGTCCAGCTACCATTCCCAAGAGAAACAATAGATGTGCGAGCTTTGTGATCATCACGTTGATGATGGTTGTCGCGTAAAATGGCTCCTGTCATTTGTTTTCTTCAGTTACCTCAAGCGTAGAAGGGATGCTGATCCTGAAAAGTGGTTCCAACAGGGCGGAAAGGGAGGCAAGTTCTGGGAGAGTCCTGGCAAAGGAAGAAGATTGCCGGTTCGTTACAGGGTCGACTGAGTATTTTCGATCTTCGCCCAGGCGTCTTTGAGTGGCAAGGTGCGGTTGAATATCAGTGTGCTGGAGGTCGAATCTGGGTCGGTACAGAAATATCCCAGGCGCTCGAATTGGTACCGTTCGCCGGGCACTGTCTGCCGCAAGCTGGGCTCAACCAGACAGCTCGTGATTCGCTCCAATGAGTTGGGGTTGAGATAGGTTGTCCAGTCGTGGTCTAGCGGCACCTTCGCCAGGTCCGTCACCAAAAGGGGGTTATAGAGTCGGACCTCGGCTTTCACAGCATGGGTCGCTGAAACCCAATGGATGGTAGCCTTGACCTTGCGCTGTTCCTGGGAAGCACCGCTCTTTGTCGTGGGGTCGTATGTGCAATGTAGTTCGGTGACCTCGCCGGTTTTCGGATCTCTAGTCACTCCGACACATTTGATGATGTACGCGTACCGGAGCCGCACTTCGCGTCCTGGGGCGAGCCGGAAAAATTGCTTCGGCGGATTTTCACGGAAATCATCCTGCTCAATATTGAGGACGCGTGCGAAAGGGATTTTCCTCGTCCCTGCAGACGGATCCTCAGGATTGTTGACGGCTTCCAATTCTTCGGACCGGTCCTCGGGATAGTTGTCGAGGATGATTTTGAGCGGCCGCAACACAGCCATCACTCGGGGCGCTCGTTTGTTCAGGTCATCACGAATAAAGTGTTCGAGCAACTGCATCTCGACGATGGCCTCCCGCTTGGATACGCCGATATGGTCGCAGAATGCCCGAATCGCTTCAGGTGTATACCCGCGGCGTCGAAGTCCTTTAATCGTCGGCAGTCGTGGGTCATCCCATCCGCTCACCAGTTTCTTTTCGACCAGCTCGAGGAGTTTCCTTTTGCTCATGACGGTGTAGGTCAGGTTCAAGCGAGCGAACTCGATCTGCTGTGGTCGGTACGGCGCTTCGGCCTGTACGACGACCCAATCGTAGAGAGGCCGGTGATCTTCAAATTCCAAGGTGCAGATTGAGTGCGTGATTCCCTCGAGCGCGTCCGAAAGGGGATGCGCGTAGTCGTAGGCCGGGTAAAGGCACCAGGTGCTCCCTGTCCGATAATGCGTTGCGTGCCTGATGCGATAGAGGACTGGGTCGCGTAAGTTGATATTGGCTGATGCCATGTCGATCTTGGCTCGGAGGACGTGGGTTCCGTCGGCGAATTCCCCGGCTCGCATGCCTCGGAAGAGGTCAAGATTTTCATCGACGGAACGGTTGCGAAAGGGGCTGTTCTTTCCCGGCTGAGTCAGTGTGCCGCGATAGGTACGCATCTCCTGGGCCGTTAAGTCATCGACATAGGCTTTGCCCTTACGGATCAGCCGGAGGGCATAGTCGTACAGCTGCTCGAAGTAATCTGAGGCAAAAAACATCTTATCCTGCCAGTCGAACCCCAGCCATCGAACGTCGGCCTGGATCGCCTGGACATATTCAGGATCTTCTGTGGTCGGATTGGTATCGTCAAATCGCAGGTGGCAATAGCCGCCTGGAGTGTCATTCGCTATGCCGAAATTCAGGCAGATAGACTTCGCGTGTCCGATATGGAGATAGCCGTTCGGCTCAGGTGGAAAACGCGTGACCACTCGGCCGCCATGTTTGCCGGCGGCGTGATCGGCTGCCACGATGTCGCGGATAAAGTTTGAAGCGCCAGTCGGTTCAGACACGATAGAACAATAACTCCTCTGTGGATGAGAAATGTGCAAACCGGTTCGTCGCGGGCTGTTCTATCACAAGAGTGGTATGCGGGAGAAGAGCTTAGCCCGAGAGGGGGGAAGTTGGAGCGAACCGAGCACTACGCGGTTTGGTGAGTCGGCAGCTGCATCACGCTGAAGTCTTTCTGTGCGATGAGATGTCTTTCCATGCGAAGACGAAACTCGTAGCGTCCCGGAGCGGGAAAGACCAGTGAGGGGATATTGATCCCGAAATCTGAAATTTGAAGTCGGTCGCCGATGGTAATATTCGGAAGGGTGGCCCGGCAGACGAGCTGTTCGTTGTTGAGGTAGATCAAATCGATATCGAAGTGATAGGTCCCTTCTGCATCGGTGAGGCAGAAATACAGCCCCATTTGTGAGTGTTGGAAGGGAAAACTCACAGCCTGCAGGTGGGTGAAGAGGCCGATGAGGCTTTTCTTCTTGGTGACGCTGTCCTCAATGACCTGGTCGCAGACCAAGAAGGCTTGCACGCTCGGTTTCACGACATCCGACATACTGACATTGTAAGGGAGTCCTGCGCCTTGTCAAAAAGGATGTGTTTTTCAACAAGGGGCCAGGATAGCGCAGGTTATTGCTCTCATGATTGTACGTAGTGAACAGGCAAAAATTAAAGCTGGGGATTAGGGGGGCCGATTACCCGATTGCCGCCGCGCCGCCGCGGCTTTCCGCTACATCGCCAAACAGGGTGAGACCGGTGCCGATGCGGCAGTAGTGTGGGCTGACGGTGACTAAATTGCCTTTATGAGTATAAAAGTGCCCCACGGTTATGCGAATTTTTCTTTTCTGCATGAAGCAGGCTTCGAACACCGCCTGTCCAGTTGTTCGGTCTGCTATGGTGACTGAAGGAGGGTCGTCCGGGGTTGCCTCGCCGCTGACCTTTACGTGGATAGTGAAGCGGCCCGCGCTATGTGCCGAGAGCGCATTCCGTCGGATATGGCCGACGCGAGTTCCCTGCTCATCGTACAGGTCCATCGTTAGAAGCAACGCCAATGGCTGGGGTTGCGTTTCCAACACCAACTGCTCCTTGCCTTGAAGCTTGACGACGCCGTTCGTGTTTCGAAACACATTCGAGCCGACGTGTAGCTCAAGGCCCTGTTCGGGCTTCTCGATGTCGATCAGTTCCGGAGAGTCTGTGATGCCGATAGTTTTGATTTGGAGCGGGTTGTTCATGTTCCACCATGAGTCTGATGATGGGCAGCGGAGGCCGACGACCGAAGAATCTCCTCTCCAACAGGCCCGCCGCGTGTGTTTTGCGAAAGGTAGGCTATACCACCGTCTCTGTCAAGTCACGGTTGAACCAGCTCTGCAGAGGCCTGAATGCTCCTCAGAATCATTAGGAATTGAAAAGTGAAAAGCCCCTATGCTACTGTGCCCGATCGATCCCACGTCATCGGTTTCTGGTCCCATCGTCTAGCCTGGCCTAGGACGGAGCCCTCTCAAGGCTTAAACACGGGTTCAAATCCCGTTGGGACCACCACACTTTTCCTTCATCTTTCGGGGCGTTCGCAACTTTGCGTTGCAACGTCGCGTCGTCGGTTGATCGTCCATAGGACAATCCATAGGACAACAGCGCAGTGTGGAGAAGAGTCACGGCGTAGCGGAGCTGTTGATTCCATCCGTACCCGCCGTGTGAGTAGCGGCTCGTCATGACTTCTCCGCCCAGCTGATCGGTCCCACTGCCTCGCAGTCGATGCCCCAACAACGTGGCTCGCACTTCGAGTGGGACCCCGAGATTCTGGAGCCACGTCGCGAAGGTGTGACGGAGATCGTGGAAATGGAGATCGGTCACTTTCGCCTCGGTGCTCAATCGTCGCCAGAACGTGCAGAAGGCCGCCGCATTCCATCGTCTGAAGATTTTCCCATCCACATGAACGAGATCGCTTCTCAGTGCCTCATAGGCGGCAGGAGTGAGGGGAATTTCACGGGGTGTCTGCTTCAACCGGCTGCGCGCCGGCGGGAGGATCAACCACCAGCCATCATCGCGCTTGCGCAGCCAGGTCCGATCAATCTCTAAAATCTTCGCTTCGCGGAGTCCGGTGTTCAGGGCAACGGTGACAATGCGCCAGAACTCGGAGGGGTGGTATTCGTGCTTTTCGATCTTCTTTAGCCGACGCTTGTCGGATTCCTGCTTGATGGAGAGGAGTTCTTCCCTCGTGGCGACACGTTGACGATTGACGACGTCCGGCAGTTCCACCCGCTTCAACCGGTTCTTGTCCAGCTTGTCGAAGTCGACCGCCAGATTCAGGATCCGCATGAGTACGCTCCACTCTCGGCGTATGGTCCAGGGGGCGGCTTTCGCTGCAAGCCGAGCGGTGATGTAGGCGAGTCCGTCTTCTGCCGTGAACGTGTCGAGTCGGCGCTCGCCGAAACGGGGTAGTAAGTGGGTCTCGATGACAGATTCCGGACGAGCGAGGTCGAAGTGTTTCTTCACTCGCATGGTCTGCCAGTACAGGGGGAGGAAGTCCTTGAAGGTCGGGGATGTCGATCGAGCGGAGACGGGTGATCCATCGTTCTGTTGGATCTTGGCGATCATAGCGATCGCGGCTTGGTCAGCTTGTTCCTTGGTGAGGTCGTACCCAAGGAGTGGGCGATACCGTTTCCCTTTCCAGCGAACGTAGAGATCGAAGGCGATCCCTGTTTTCGTCTGCCGCGTGGTGATCGTGTAGTGCATACGCCTTACCGGTAACGACCGTTGCGATGATAGATATGCTGCGTCGAAATGTCCACGGTACCCGCGGCAACCTCAGGAGCCTGATGTAACTCGGTGGTCGCCGGCATCTCCAGAGTTGGCTCACTGGGGCCACCGATCCGTCCCTGCTTTAGCCATGTCTCCAACTCGTCCTGGTCGAACAGCATCACGCGAGATCCCGGCCGTCTGTACCGTGGGATGTCCTTTCGCTGGTACAAGCTCGAGCGGGACATCCGGAGAAACTGGGCGGCTTCGGCGAGGGTGAGGGGTTTCATTTCTGTAGCCAGCAGTTCATACGTCCGCCCTTCTCACTTCTAACAGAAGCCTGCTTTCTCGAATTTCTCCATGAGCCCTAAGACCGTGTCCGAGATCGGTCTTACTTTTCCATTTTGCGTAGCAACCTCTTCTCCGAGGTTCTTTAACGGTTTCTTTGACGGATTGGGTGACGTGGGTGTCACCACCTTTTTGCCTAAAATGTCACCATGTGGGGGCTTGGATGTCACTTTGACGTCGTGGTCTAGTGCCAATTTGTCACCTAGTAGTATTCTGTAGCGATTGACTCCATGCGGCCCCTGTTTCTTGAAGATGGTCAGCTCACCAGAGTGTTGTAGTCGAGCCAGCGAGCGTTTTGTCTGACGTGTGGACAACCGCGATTTTTTGGCCATCGTGGGGATCGAGGGAAAGGCGAGGCCCTCATCATTACTAAAATCTGCGATGGCCAACGCCACTAAGAGGTCTCCCGATTTCGCCTTACTGTGTTGCCAGACGGCGCTCATGACTTTGATCGACACAGTCATCCCTCGTAATGGTGTTGTGCTTCCTCGAGCCCGACAGGCTTGAGTGTCTTGAAAGGAGTATCAGTTTCAGGTAGGCTAACGTTTATCAACCGTTCACTCCTCAGTTATGCCGCGCTTTGAGTTCGTACCTCAGGACGCGGCGTTGTTTTTACTTCCGCTGTTCTTTGTCGCTCCCGAGTTGTCTAGCCAGCCGATCCACATCAGCAGCTTTGAAGAGGCGCACTCCGCTTCGAGTTTTCTGCGCCGGGAGTTTGCCCGCTCGTTCAAGTTGTCGAATGCGATCTGGCGAACGGTCGAGTCGCTTTGCCGCGTCCGAGGTCGTTAGTAAGTCAGTCCCCATGCTTGCCTCCATGGTTATTGAACATGGACAGTATAGGTTTGAATTCGCACATGCACAACTTGACACATCATGTACGCATGACCAAGACCGCCATGGATGCGGGCATAGAACGTATGATGACGGAGCTGATTGCTGGTTCTATCTTGTACGGGGTCTCACGGGACGAGGACGGTTTGTTCCGTGTCTTTCTTCTCTTCGACGAGGGCGATTCCAATACCGGTTCCGACAGAAATCAGAGCAGTATGTTTTCTTGCCGGGCCAGGCAACAAAGTATCTTGCACAAGCCGGACTCTTGCAGCGATTCAATCTCCGCATGGCTTCCGGATCGAAAATTGTCAGAAATAGGTCAAAGAGAGGATTGCTGATAGCGCCTCGAGCTCGAAATTGAAGAGCAGTCATACCCTTGGTAATAGCCTTGGGAGGAAACTCAGACAGAATCTCAACCTTCTCTTCATCAGTACCTGATTTTAATATGTGGTGTATCTTGGCCTTCTGCTCTGAATTCAATTCATGGATGGCATCACGTATTGCTGTGTTGGCCGAACTCCTGTCGACCGGTCCTACTTCCAGACGCAATGCGACACGTCCATACTTGGATTCAGCGGCGAGAGAGTTGAAAGCGGCCCGCACACGGTGCGAAGGCCCATGATCCTTGCGATAAAAGTCAATAATCGCTTCTATCTTTGGAGCAAGGAATCGATCCTTTAGTGCTGTAGTATTTAGTGAGTCCAGCCAGGACACGAGTCGATAAAGTGAGGAATGCTCGTAGAGGCTCTTTGGGAAATTCATTTTGACTGGTACGGTTCGCTTCAGCGGCATGCCCTCTCCTGATGAGGACCTGGGTTGTGGGAGGAGACGCGGGCGCGAGGAACGTCCGCCGATCGGTTCATGAGGCCGTTTTCATTGCCTCCGAGATGCTTGTAACATCATGCTGCAGAGGCCTCAGCTACATTTGAGGTATCCTCTTGGGCGTGAGCGGCGCCTCGAGCCTTCCTCAATTTTGGCTTTCGCATTTTCTGCTTACTTATAGGGCCAAAAATATCATGGGCTCAATAGAGCATAACGCATTGTTTTACAATGATTATCTAGTTTCGATTTTTAAAGCAAAAATTGAAGATCGCCCATCAGATTTTAACAGTTTATACCCTTTCCTCGACCTAGCATTTCTAAGTGTACCCAAAACCTCTGATCGGCTATTATCACCCGAATAGCTCAGTTCAAATACTTCCCCTAAGTGGGGTAGGCAGGCCGAAGGGTGATTCGTGAATTCAATACAATAAAATCAGGTTTCTTATTTCGTCTTGGGGACCTCTGAGATGGCTCGTAGTGATTTATTAATTAATCTGGTCAAAGCCAGTGTAGGAGGGGATGCCCATACTCTCCGGAGAACTGTCAATGCGATTGTCGCAGAAGAGAGAGCAAAACAACATAACGTCTTAGCCGATAGACTCGAGAGGATGGTTCAAGCAATGCCTGCAAATGGTGTGGCCAACGGCATAAGTACATCCAATGAATCGGCCCTAAGAGTCCGTGACTTTATAGCCGAGGTTACCCCTCGCCGTCGCTTAGACGACTTGGTCTTGCCGGAAAGTACACGGCTTGGAGCAGATCAATTGATCGAGGAACAGCGCCGGGCCAGTCTCCTTCGCTCCCACTCCCTAGAGCCTCGGCATCGCCTGCTTCTAGTTGGCCCTCCCGGCAACGGTAAAACCACTCTTGCGGAGGCAATCGCGGAAAGTCTGGCCGTGCCCTATTTCGTTGTTCGTTACGAATCAATGATCGGCAGTTTTCTGGGAGAAACAGCATCAAGAATGAAACGCGTCTTCGACTATGCGCGGACAACCCCTTGTGTTTTATTCTTCGACGAATTTGACGCTCTTGGTAAGGAGCGGGGTGATACCCATGAAACCGGCGAGATCAAACGCGTGGTTACCTCTTTGCTCATGCAGATAGATGATTTACCTAGTTATACAGTGATTATTGCCGCAACGAATCACTCCGAGCTTCTCGATCGAGCCGCCTGGCGCCGTTTTCAGCTCCGACTAACCCTTCCTGCACCAACCCAGAAGGATCTTGCTGCATTTCTCAATATCCTGCTGAAGAGAGCAGATGTGAACCTAGGTACAAGTGTAGACCAGGCTGTAAAAAAACTGGGTGAAGTGAGCTATAGCGAAGCTGAGGAATTCTTTCTTGATGTCATGCGACGGCAGATATTGGCTCTTGGGGAACGTTCAGCCGAAGAAATAGCGGGTGAGCAACTGAAATTGTGGACAGCCCGCGCTCAAAATTCAGTGGCTTACAAAGGTCGGAATCATGCCCGAACGTCCTCTTCTTAAGCTTCCTCAACCGGAACCTTACACAGTTCGTTCGCAAGGTGGCGGTGGCGGATCGATTGCCCGACCCTCCCGGGATCGGCAGCGTGTACGCCTTGATCCACGCTTCGAAAGACTGAACCGTGTTGTTGATGATCCCGTCGAAATCCTAAACCTCAGAAGCGATCCCGCGTCCATAGCTCCTGAACGTGCAATCGTTTTTGAAGTTGAAGGTTCATTAGAGGATTTCTACGAGCAGGCAAGGGTCATAGGCCTTGAGTACCTCGGTGATTTCGAAGATGAATTCGATTCCTCAGGTGATTTCTACGACAAAGACCACCCCGATAAAGACCTGGTTGGGCGAATTTATCTTGCTATGCCCGATGTTCAGGCTCTACGAGAGCTGCTAAGTCTTTGGAGCCGGTACAAACAAAATCAGCGTATGCCAACAGGCAAAGGACCATGGCGCGAGTTATTCTCCCGTCTCATTGACGTACGACCCTGGGGGCCGCAGGACCGAATTCCTCAAGAAACAATAGCCGCTTGGAAAGAGGATCTGGCCAGGGCACCTGGTGCTCCTGTTCGCTTCGAAATTGAATTATGGTTTCATGCGGATGGAACGAGAAGAACGTCAGCGTTTCAGCACATCGAAGCGTATCTTCAATCAGTTGGCGGCAGTGTTCTCGACCATATAGTGGTTCCAGAAATTCACTATGATTCGCTCTTAGTTGATTTGCCAGCTGCACATGTACAGCCCTTGATAGATAATCCTACCGTCACCCTTGCCCTGTCGGACGAAGTAATGTTTTTACGTCCGCAATCCATTCTTAGTCATCCGGGTACTGCTGATTTTCAAGGTCAAGATAACCCCCTGGAATCAATGGTGCCGGAGTTCGTGGACCCAGAGCCAATCGTTGCTCTTTTGGATGGACTTCCCATCCAGAATCACGCCCGTTTGGTGGGAAGACTTATAATCGATGATCCGGACGATCTTGACAGCGCCTACCCGGTTACCTCCCGCGCACATGGCACAGCCATGGCATCACTTATCACCCATGGTGATCTGAGTTACGGCGAAACACCTCTCTCAAGACCTATTTATGTAAGACCAATTTTGCAGCCAAATACACAAGGGGACGAAAGAACTTCTTCTAATCGTCTCCTTATTGATGTGATTTATCAGGCGGTGAAGAGAATCAAGGAAGGTGATGGCGGACAAGAACCAACAGCACCCACAGTTCTTGTCATTAATCTCTCCCTTGGTGACCCAAAACGGCCTTTCGCAAGAACAATGAGCCCTCTTGGTCGTCTCCTCGATTACCTTGCATATCGATATAAAATACTTTTTCTAATCAGCGCAGGCAACATTCCAGACAGACTGCCGATTCTGGGTTATACGAGCTGGTCTGCTTTTGAAACAGCCACGCCCCATGAAAGGGAAAAAGCAGTGCTGGCTTCTTTGAATGCTCAGAAAAGCCAGAGAACCCTCCTCTCTCCTGCCGAATCAATGAATGCCCTAACCATTGGTGCTGCCCATGCCGGATCAGGTTTTACTGGCGTATTCCCAGCGGGACAAGTGGATCCTTTCACGGATGAAGCACTCCCCAACATCGTGTCTGCTATGGGGCTGGGATTTAGGAAAGTTATTAAACCAGAACTCCTTTTTCCTGGTGGACGGGCTCCGGTTATGATGGCCGTCACCGGAACCGAACTGATTGTACGGACACCTACCGCAGGAGTGCATAATTACGGTCTTAAGACTGCTCATCCTTCACCTCTTGGCGGAACTAGATACGAATACTTTACGTGGGGGACAAGCGCCGCGACCGCTCTTGCAACTCGTGCTGCGCACCGTATCCATGATTCTTTGCTTAATGCAGAAGGCGGCTCAAACCACAGCACTGTTGATCCAGAATATATGCCTATTATTCTGAAGGCGCTCCTTGTACATGGTGCCCAATGGGGCCAAAAAGGTGAGCTTCTCGATGGCTTCTTTACTCCCCAAGGCTCTGGCTCACACCACACACGGCGAGATGACATAGCCCGTCTCCTCGGCTATGGGGTACCCCGCGTCGATCGTGTTATAGAATGCACTGAAAACCGCGCAACATTGTTGGGGTATGGAACCATATTGCCAGATAATGCTCTCCTGTATCGCGTTCCACTTCCCAATGGCCTAGATGGGGTAAGGGCTTTTCGAGCTCTCACTGTAACGCTTGCCTGGTTTTCGCCCGTAAATCCACGGCACCAAGGCTATCGAATGGCAGCGCTTGATGTAAGTTCAGCAAGCGAAGAAAAATACTGGATAACGTCTGAACGTGCTCCTTATCAGCCGACTGACAAGGCAATTGTACGTGGCACTGTCTCTCATGAACAGCGAACCGCTGAGCAAGCTCAAGTGTTTATCGATGACGGCCATGTTCTGCTTAGAATTTCTTGTCGGTCCACTGCCGGGGAGTTTTCTCAAGAAGTTCCCTATGCGCTTGCTGTGACATTTGAAGTCGCTGTTGAAGCAGGAATCCAGGTCTACGAGCAAATCCGCGAACGTCTCATAACACCTGTTCCTGCGGCTGTTTCTGCTGGGCGCTAGGAAGCGACTGTTGGTCGGCCTATTCGTCTTCGCCCTGGCCCAGCTGTCACTCCAACTGCACTGTAAAACTAGACGGTCATCTCCTCTGCAAACCACCATCTACGGCGAGAAAAACCATGGGGTCCAGGTTTCAGGGTTGTTGCTGAAAAATATTGGCAATCAACGCTTTACCCTCTGCTCTATAAGTTTAGCCCGTTCCAGATGACTCACGAGGAGAGAATGACGGCCGTAGCACTGATCCCATGATCGCTGCCGGTCAGCAGCCTGTCCTGAAAACCCCTTCAATTTCCTTCACTGAAACCCCGCCATTCATGCGGAGTTGCTTCCTTCGTTGTCTCTGTCCTGAATATAGTTGATTATAGGACACTGCTCAGGTAGACTCCGGCCACATCATCACAAGGGGAGGGCATCATGGCGAAACGAGTGGCATTATATGCGAGAGTCAGCACAGATGGGCAGACCGTTGAGAATCAGCTACGCGAGCTAGAGGCAGTGGCGGTCAAAGAAGGATGGGAGATTGTAGAACGATTCGTGGATAAGGGTATCAGCGGTGCAAAAGGTCGAGAGGGTAGGCCAGCCTTCGATAAGTTGTGCAAAGGCGTTGTGCGGCGGGAGTTCGACGTGGTCGCCGCATGGTCTGTAGATCGCTTGGGACGCAGCTTGCAGGACCTCCTGGCCTTCCTCAACGAACTCCACAGCAAACACACCCACCTCTATCTCCACAAGCAAGGTATCGACACGACCACCCCCGCAGGTAAGTTGCTCTTTCAAATGCTGGGGGTCTTCGCAGAGTTTGAGAGAAGCATGATTGTCGAGCGGGTGAAGGCTGGCCTCAAGAGGGCGAAGGCAGAGGGTAAGGTGTTGGGGCGTCCTCGCGTCAGCGCCGCTGTAGAGGTCAAGGTGCTCGCGCTGAGACGTAAGGGCGAGGGCATGAGGAAGATTGCACGAACGCTCGGCATCGGTAACTGCACTGTTCAACGCATTGTGAAGACCTAAGGGATTCAGTATCCCTTGCGTGGTAAACACTGGCGCGGCGTTGAAAATACGAGGAGCCGCTCAGCCCTGAGCCAGTCACTTTTCAGCCAGCCACCTGTATCCTGCCTCCACGGGCCTGCGGTGGCTCTTGGAATTGGTCTCATTTTGGCTAGTTCCCTCCAAAGTCGGGGTGCTTTCTCAAGGGGAAAGAGTTATTCTTCGGCGGCCCCAGACAGAAACAAAGAGTGACTGCCGGTTATGAGTCAAGCGCCCCCTATCGTTGCCGCCCTCGTCGACCGGTTCGAGCAGAACCGCGAGTCCTATAAGAGCCAAGGTTACAACGAAACCCAAGTGCGTCGGGAGTTTCTCGATCCGTTCTTTGAAGCACTCGGGTGGGATGTCGCCAATAAGCAGGGCTACGCCGAGGCATACAAAGATGTCATCCATGAAGATGCCATCAAGATTGGTGGCAACACCAAAGCTCCCGACTATTGTTTTCGTATTGGCGGCGCGCGCAAGTTTTTCCTCGAAGCCAAGAAACCCGCTGTTAATGTTAAAGACGAGATCAGCCCTGCCTATCAGCTCCGCCGCTACGCCTGGTCGGCCAAACTCCCGCTGTCCATCCTGACGGATTTCGAGGAGTTCGCCGTCTATGATTGCCGGACACGCCCGAACCCCTTCGACAAAGCTAGTGCTGGGCGCATTCTCTATCTTACTTATCGAGACTATCTGGCCAAATGGGACGAGATCGCCTCCATCTTCACAAAGGAGGCGGTGCTCAAAGGCTCCTTCGACAAGTATGCCGTCACCGATCGCAAGCGTGGTACGGCCACCGTCGATGCGGAATTTCTGAAAGAGATCGAAACCTGGCGGGAGGCGTTAGCTAAAAACTTGGCGGTACGCAATCCCACACTCTCCGTCCACGAGCTGAACTTTTCCGTCCAGCGCACCATCGACCGGATCATCTTCCTTCGTATCTCTGAAGACAGAGGAATTGAGCCTCCCGAACAGCTGAAGCTGATTCTCGATGGCAAGAATATCTACGATCGGCTGCAAGTCGTTTACACACAAGCCGATGATCGCTATAACTCCGGCCTCTTTCACTTTCATCCCGAAAAAGACCGGGCCGAATCGCCCGACGACCTCACGCCTCGGCTGAAGATTGACGACAAGGTCCTGAAAGACATCATTGGTCGGCTCTACTATCCCCAGAGCCCCTACGCATTCTCTGTCTTCCCCACGGAAATTCTCGGCCAGGTTTACGAGCAGTTTTTAGGGAAGGTCATCCGGCTCACGTCTGGGCATCAGGCGAAGGTGGAAGAGAAGCCGGAGGTGAAGAAGGCCGGCGGCGTCTATTACACGCCCGCGTACATCGTCGAGTTCATCGTTAAGCACACGGTGGGAGCCTTGTGCGAAGGCAGAACGCCGGTACAAATTACCAAGCTACATATCCTCGATCCCGCTTGTGGCTCAGGATCGTTTCTGCTCGGTGCATACAGCTATCTGCTGAATTGGCATCAGAAATGGTATGTCGAGCACGGCCCCGAGAAGCATCGGAAAGAACTGTTCAAGACAATGGATGGGGACTGGCGACTCAAGACCGTGGAGAAACGGCGGATTCTTCTCAACAATATCTATGGGGTCGACATCGATAGCCAAGCGGTTGAAGTCACCAAGCTCAGCCTTCTGCTGAAAGTCTTAGAAGGCGAGAACAAAGAATCTTTGCAGGAACTATTATTTGGGAGAATGCGCGCTTTACCGGACCTCGGCCAGAACATCAAATGCGGAAACAGCCTCATTGGTCCAGACTACTTCGCGGGGCAACTTATGGCCGACGAAGAGGAGATGCGGCGTATGAACCCATTCGATTGGAAGGCTGAGTTCTCAGAGATCATGAAGGTCGGCGGATTCGATGCAGTCATCGGCAATCCGCCTTATGTGCGGCAGGAGTCCCTGTCGGGATTCAAAGACTATCTCGCTCAACGCTACGAGACTTACGACGGGGTAGCGGATCTGTATGCCTACTTCATGGAGAAGGGCGTTACGCTCCTTCGCGAGGGGGGGCGCTTCAGCTTCATTGTGTCCAGCAGCTTTCTCCGCACGACGTACGGGGAGGCCTTGCGCCGAACGCTCAAGAAACAGGTTGCCGTGCTCCGCGTTCTGGACTTCGGCGGGCTGGCCGTGTTCGAGAACGCGAAAGACACCTATGTCTGCATTCCGCTCCTGGCGAAAACGAAGCAACCTGCACGTATCGAGGTCTCGCGCATCCCGTCGCTGACCTTTGCGAATCTCGATGACTGCGCGATTGAGCATCGCTTCACGATCCCGCAGGAACGCCTAGCAGAAGGCGCCTGGTCGCTAAAGTCAGATGAAGAGGCGGCAATTTTTGAAAAGGTGATGAAAGTCGGCAAGCCGCTTGGCGACTACGTTGAGGGTAAGTTTTTTCGCGGCGTGACGTCTGGTCTCAATGACGCGTTCATAATTAACTCGGAAACCAGGAAAACTCTTATTCGAAAGAACAAGGCGAGCGAGGAGTTAATCAAGCCGCTGCTCGGAGGTGAGGATGTTAGACGCTACTTCGTTGAAGATCCCGGTTCGTGGCTTATATTTGCCAGGCGGGGTGTCGATATCGGTCGCTATCCGGCTATTCGGGAACATTTAAACAAATGGAAGGCTGAGCTGACTCCCAAGAAATCTTCAACCTATAAAGTAGGAAGAAAGCCAGGGCGTTATGAGTGGTATGAGATTCAGGATGAAGTAGCATACTACTCAATATTTGACGGCCCCAAGATCATCTTTCCCGACATCTGCAAGGCTCCCCGTTTCTCCCTAGAACGGAGCGGCAAGTATCTCGCAAATACCGCGTACTGCTTGGGTGTGGACGATCCATACCTCCTTGGCATTCTGAACAGCCGATTGTTTTGGTTTGCGATCGGCAATCTCAGCATCCCGTTCGGAGTTCGTGCCGGGCAGTATCGCTATCGACTCATCTATCAATATATGGAAAAGGTACCGATCCGAGTCATTGACTTCACCTCAAAGGCAGACAAGGACACGCATGGTCAAATGGTCGCACTCGTCGAGCGAAGTTTGGACTTGCACACGCGTATCTCATCGGCACAAACACCTGCCGAGAAGGAACGCCTGCAACGACAGATTGACGCGACTGATCAGGAGATCGACCGACTGGTCTATAACCTCTACGGCTTGACGGAGGAGGAGATCAAAATTGTCGAAGCGGCGTCGGTTGCATCTCCATCTAAAGTGAAGGAGACCAATAGCCATGAACCAGAAGCCGAACCAGCCGATTGACCCCGCGTGCCACATGCCGTCTTCTGCTCATTGTCGCCTTGACACCTCCCCACCGACGGCCTAGCCCTGCGCTTCCAGTCGAGGCACTGTATGTCTCCAACATCCAAGACCAACCCATCATCGCTGTCAGAGGGGAACCATCGAGGCGGGACCGAATCACCAACGCAACCAGGAGTCTATTGGTTTCAGCCTGAGAACATGGCGAGGGCGCTCATGGTGGAAGTTCTGTTGACAGATGGACAGTTGACGGCGTGGTGGCCCAACGAAGACCAACCCGTTGCGAACCTGAAAGGCCACTGGCGCGGCCCGATCCCTCCCTCATCGGGACCAGGGAGCCGGTAGACTCTTGCGCCTAGCTAGTAACCCTTCTAAAATGGGCCCCCGACAATTCTAGAACCCTTAAATCATGCTAGTTAGACCTCCCAAACTATCAGTTTCTGAGGAAGATCCTTTTGCAGCTGACAAGCTTGGCAGAGTTGGCAGCGCCAATCGATTGACTCATCTCTTAGAGAGGGTCAAACCGCCGTTCGTGCTTGCTATTGACGCGAAGTACGGAAACGGCAAGACCACCTTCATACAAATGTGGATGGGGCATTTGAAGGCCAATGGATTCCGTTGCCTTTATTTTAACGCATGGGAGGCAGATTTCACGTCGGATCCCCTCATCGCCTTCATCGGGGAAATGGATGCAGAGATCTCCCGAATGCTTGGAGATTCTGATTCCTCGACAGCGACTCGAAAGGTATGGAAGGAAGTTAAAGAGAAGGGGGCATACCTCGCAAAGAGGGCCATTCCGGTTGTCGCCAAGATCGCCACGGCAGGAATCTTGGATTTGGATAACTTTACAGAGCAATCGCTTGCGGATTTGTCCGCTGATATCGCGAAAGAGCAGATTGAGAAATACGATGCTACCAAGAATGCGATTAAAGTTTTCAAGACGCGTCTTGGGGAGTTCATCAAGAGTCTCAACCCTTCACAAACAATTCCCGCGCTCCCCCTCGTGTTCTTTGTTGATGAACTTGATCGCTGCCGTCCTCCCTATGCCATTGAGTTGCTAGAGCGCATCAAGCACTTTTTCGGGATTGAAGAGATTGTCTTTGTCCTCGCTGTGGACAAGGCTCAACTTTTTAGCTCGATTCGATCAGTTTATGGGAGAGGCATCGATGCCGATGGTTACCTCCGGCGCTTCATCGATCTGGAGTATCGCTTCCCTGCCCTCAGCAGAGAGCACTACTATGCACACTTAGTAGCGCAATTTGGAATTATGGATCTTTTTGCAAAGATTGGAATTGATGATGCAAGCGGCACGGTTGATAGAAGTGTGAAGATGTTTAGGGGTCTGGCTGACGTCTTCGGAGTGAGCCTGCGAGTTCAGGAACAGTGTTTTGCAACTTTAGCTATTATCCTTATGACAGCTAAGCCCAAGTCAACTCAGCTTGAGCTTCTTGTTGCATTGTTGGCTCTCCAAGCCGCAGATTCGGAACTCTACGCTGCTTTTCTTTCACAGAAGAAAGGCGTCAAAGATGTGGTGTCCTTCATTACTGAAATGCCAAAAGGTCGCTCATTCATGAAGGAGCCTGAAGGAATACTTCTTGAAAAGTACCTGCTCAAATCTCGCAAAGACAAAGATACTTCTGCAAAGGAGCTCATTGGCTCCTACAAGACAATAAAGAATTCATATAGGTCTGAGTCTGGACCACAAAATCAAGAACAAATTCGAGTAGAAGACATCATAAATTCCGTGTTGTCCGAAACATTCAACTATGACATGGTCGAAGAGGCTGCGAGTTCAATTGCCTTCGCGGAGCATTTTACTCCTCCGAAGGCTCCAACGGGTGTCCAGGTGACCTGAAGTAGTTACTGACGAGATCTATGCTTGACGCCAACCCTAAACGCGAAACCATGTCTGTCGAGGAAGCCACAATCCCCAACATGTGGGAGGTCGCCGCAATTGTGGAAGTGCTGGTGCGGAAGCGGTGGGTCACCAAGCGTCGCTTGGTCACGGATACCCGTGTCGTTCATTTGCGGCTCAGTCGGCGTGATAACACGCTCGCCCTCCAAATCGACCACGGGGTACGCAAAGTTGAGGCCATGCTGACCGAGCACGACGGATGCGCTCTTAGCATGAACCCGAAGGGCCGCCACGCCTAAACCCTTGCGACCTCGTTCGCATCCCTCCTACAATACGCCTCCCTGCGAGGCCCCTATGCCCTTCACCCCTCGCTCTGACCGTCGCTTCCCTGTGCACTGCTCCGTCACATACAACGCGGGGCCATTCCTCACGCTGCCGCTGGCCTCCTGTTCGGGGTTTGGGTCAACGGAAATTAAGAGTGAATAGGTAACACTTGTCAATGAAGGAGGGCGCCATGGCTACTTATCTGATGCTCCTCAACTGGACGGATCAGGGAATCAGGAATGTAAAGGAGTCGCCGAAGCGGTCGGATGCGGCGAAAAAGCTTGCTAAAGACTTGGGTGGTGAGATCAAGACCACTTATATGACGCAAGGGAGTTTCGATCTTGCCGTGATCGCAGAGATGCCCAATGATGAGAAGTTGGCCAGCTTCGTCTTGAAACTTGGGTCACTGGGAAATGTGCGAACGACAACACTCAAAGCCTATTCGGAAGACGAATACCGGAAGATTATCGGCGGTCTGAACTGAAGGGTTCTCTGTCTCTGTGACCTTCCCCCTATAAGCCAGGCCAGCGTCTGAGTTAGGTTACGCTGGTCTGACCTACCCTTTGCGCCTCCTTCGCCACCCTCCTAGAATGGGCCTCCCTGCGAGGCCCCTATGCCCATCACACTTCGTGCCTACCGTCGCTTCCCTGTGCCATGCTTCGCCATGTACCACGGGGACTTTTCCTTAAGCTGCCGCTGGGCTCGTTTTCGGGTTGTGGGTCATGATTCCCGGGCGAACGGTCCTTTGCGCTGAAACTTGACCGCAACGTCCGACTAGTTGGATGACGCTTTTGTTCGCGACGGCTGTCTGCGTGACGGCACTCACCGGAGCGCTCTCACGATACCGTTCATGCCTTCTACATAATTGGGGGCCCCACCCTACGGCGCAGGGTGCTCACTGAACATCAGTGGCAGAGGTGGTGGATTCATCTACAGGGGTCGTCCTGAACAGATTGAGGAATCCCCGCAGTCGCGCTTGTTGATCCGACGCCATTCGAATCAATTCCACACCGAATTCTTCCTTCCTCGACCAACGGACGACGGCCAGGTCCCCGGTCAGGGTGTCTCCGATGAGATCGATACGGATCCGTACATAGTCTCCTTTGTGCAGTGTCACCGCGCTCCGGATGC
>DASYRC010000043.1:0-16590 GCA_036004925.1 Nitrospiraceae bacterium
GTTCTTCACGCTTTTGACGCCGTCGACCAATTTGGCGATTTCCTCCGCCGCCTTCTTGGCCTCGTCGGAGTCTACTTTGCCGCGGATCATCACCAGGCCATCTTTTGCCTCGACATTGATCTGCCTCCCTTTGACCCGGGCATCGGCAAAGAGCGCGATCTTGGTTTTCGACGTCAGCCATGCGTCGTTGATCGGTGTCTTCTCATCGGCCTTCTCGACGGCTATCGCTGGTGCCGCGATGAGCGTTGCGCCGACCACCATGGCGGTGCAGAGCGTTATCAGAAAGCGAGTCTTCATGATCTCCTCCTCGGGCGTTTATGCCCACAAGCACGTTGATTTATAGCGACCCTAACAGCCATATCGTTTGTAATCTGTTCCCAATTGCTCAACTTGTGAATTTATTGAGAGGCGGGGGCGGATTGCTCGACTAGATTTCCTTTAATTACCGTTGACTTCGAGCAGGGCAAGCGTAGAGCTGTTCGGCTGATGAATTTTTCAAAAGTGTGCAATTCGGAACATATTTTAATCTGTCTCGAATGGTAGATTAGCCGAAATTTGCCCACTATAATGGGCGTGTGTATGATGCGCGCGGCCCGAAAGGAGGAGGTATATGAGACATTCCGCTATGGTGATGGTGATGCTCGTGCTTGTCATGGGAGTGGCGGCCGGCTGCTCAATATCCAGCAGAGCGACGGATTTGCGCGGCATGAAAGGGGTGGACGGCGACAAGCTGACGCATATCAACACGAGGAACTATGCGATCCACCTATTCATAACCAAACCGCTCTGGGGAGACGCCACACTGCAGAACACAGTCCAGAGTTTCGCCGACGAGGCCAAAAAAGTCGGTGCAACGAAGGTGAGAATCGTACAGTCGGACGAGTGGACCCTGTGGTATCTCCTTCCACCCTTGACACTGATTTTCACCCCGGTGACCGTGGACGTCGCGGGAGATGCGATTCTTCCTTAATGCAGGGGCATATTGAGTAGGCCCGGTTTCACAGACACCTCTGGGGAAGCGGCAAGGTTGCCCTACCGACGCCGATGACCTCAGGGAATCCCTTCTGAGGTGACCGAGGGCATGGATGACGAGGTGAACTCGGTGGCTTAGTTGCAGAGCGGCAACCACAAATGGAGATCGGCGGCGTGAGCCAAGCGAAGTCAAACCGGTGGGTCGTGGATCGGGAGGCCTGGTCCCTACCGATGAGGTTCGCTCAACGTAACCCAATCTCCAATACCCATGCTCTCCGCACCGCTTACGTGGAGACGGCTCGATTAGAAACCCTTCTGAAGGCCTCGCAACCCAACGTCCTGGGTATCGTCCTTTATGACCGGAGTCCCGGGCAGCCTCGCGGCTTTGGTGACTGTCCGATCGTCTCCCTCGATCTGCCACAATTCAACGAGCCTCCCTTGGCCGAGGTGTGGACGAGCACACTGCCGGTCACCCATCACCAGGCCGAGGGAATCCACTTCGCAATGAACGATGAGGTCTTCTTTGGCGCGTTGCAATTGGAAGAACGCCCGGGCACGCCGCTGGACCTCGTGACCTACACCGCCTATCGACGCCTGCTCGCCCAGGCTCGTGCCCTGGGCTACCCTCATTTGTTGCGGGTGTGGAATTACTTCCCCCACATCAACCTTGAATCCGACGGGCTGACACGGTACCAGCGCTTTTGCGTTGGCCGACACCAGGCCCTGGCTGAGGGCCTTTCGGACTTCCCTCGAACCCTGCCTGCGGGGACTGCCGTTGGGACGATGTCTGGCCCGCTGAACATCCATTTCCTGGCGGCTAGGCAGCCTGGAACGCACGTCGAGAATCCGCGGCAGGTGAGCGCGTACGAGTATCCTCGTGTCTATGGTCCGCGCAGCCCGTCGTTCGCGAGAGCCACCCTGCGGCCATCCATCTCCGGATCCCACCTGCTCATCGCCGGCACGGCGAGCGTGGTCGGTCATGTGAGTGAGCACATCGGCGCGCCTCATCAACAGACCCTGGAAATACTCCACAACCTGAATGCCCTGATCACCCATACTGAGCAGCTCCACGGAGTCACTCGCGGACAGTGGTATGGGCAGGCCCTCTTCAAGATTTATATTCGACACCCGGAACACTTCACGACGGTCAGCGACATCCTCAAGGAGCAGCTGCCTTCCCATACTCAGGTTCTTTACCTTCAAGGAGAGATGTGCCGAAGTGACTTATTACTGGAGATCGAGGGTATCCTGGGTCAAGAAAAGACTATTGACGTGAGCCAGACGGTGTCGCCGACCCGTGTTCGTCTCCGACAACCTGCGACATCCCAGCATGCCCAGCCGGATAGCTTCAAGACAGCGTAATCACCGGCCTCCGTCCCCCATTCCCTCTGAGCGGCGGGATGGGTCTCACCATTGACAGCGCATGCGTCCACAAACACCCACGCCATGGCACTTCACCATCGATGTGGACTGGGTCCCTGGTTCCGAGGTCGGGTTGGAAGGCTTGCTGGATTTCTGCGATCGATGGACGCTCAAGGCCACGATTTTTGTTGCCGGGCGTTTCGCGGATGCCTATGCGGATCTGATCAGGGAATGTCGGCGTCGAGGGCACGAACTCGGCACGCATGGGTGGGAGCACGGTGGTCTCGAGGAGGACGAGGATTTCCGGTCGGCCGGTTATGACCAGCAGCGAGAATGGATCAGGCTGGCCACGGAGGCCGTGGAGAAAGCCTCAGGAGTTCGCCCGGTAGTCTTCCGCGCCCCGAGCTTGTGGATCAGTGAAACAACCTTGCGCGCGCTCGAAGACGAGGGATACCGCTACGATTCATCGGTGCCGGCACGGCGATTTGATTGCGGCTTCGGCCGGGTGCATTACCTGAAATACTTTCGCGCCCCGAGTGAGCCATACCGCCTCTCGTCAAGCCACCTGCGCGTGCCGGGAAACAGCTCAATCGTCGAGATGGCCCCATCAGCGTTCCTGTTCCCAGCCAACATGGCCACGCTCCGGGTGCTCGGCCTGCCGGTGATGAAGTGGATGGTCCGCCAGATCTCCCGACGGTCTTCGCGGCTGGTGTTCTATTGCCACCCGCACGAATTCGTGCATGCGCATCGGCAATCCTTCCCACGCAATATGTCAAAATGGAATATGCAAGGCATGAGACCAGAGAACTTCTTCCTGCTTGACGCATTTGTCGAACACATGACGCATCTAGGGTATTCCCCAGCCCTGTTTGCGGACTCGTTCGGCACCTGAAGTACGGCATCGAACCGGCGGCACCGCATAATCCTCTATGGGCCTGGTTTTTTCTACGACCGCTCCGCAGGACCACGAGTCGGCCTGCGCTCAAGTCACGTCACTATTCAGGGGGCTCTGGCTGAAGGGATACGTCCGCGGAAAACTGCGCATCGATCCGATGTATGAGGTCGTCTTCGAGCGTCTCCGTGGATCGAGTCTGCCGATTCTGGATCTCGGCTGCGGCATAGGAATTATGCCGTATTACTTGCGCCAACGCGGCCTGCAGACGCGGATGATCGGTGTCGATTGGGATGCGGGCAGAATCGCGGTGGCGCAGCAGGTTGCCCAGGCCTATAACCAGAACCTGAGCTTCATCCATCAGGACGCGCGGACACCGATCCAGTTCCAGGGCCACATGGTGATGCTCGACCTCCTCCACTACATCAACGACGACGACCAGCGCCGACTGCTGGACACGGTCGCCGCAAGCATCGCGCCCGGCGGCGTCGCGGTCATTCGCCAATGCCCGCGCGACTCCAGCAACCGTTTCAAACTCACTAACGTCGTGGAACACCTCGCGCGCGCCCTGCACTTGCACAAGGGGAGTACTATCAACTTTCCCGCGCGCGAGACGATTGCGAAGCCATTCCGCGCGCGAGGCTTTACCGAAGAAATCTTCCCGATGTGGGGTGGGACGCCGTTCAACAATTATCTGTTCGTGTTTCGTCGCCCTAAGGACAATGATTCGTCTGGCGGCACCTCCTCAACACCGTCACCACCCCTCGACGGGTAGGAGGCCTGTCCAAAGAGCGAGCGGTAGAGTCCGATCGGGAACATGCCCCTGGAAATGAGTTTCCACCCTACCATGCAGGTGATGCGGGCGATGTCGAGCACCGGCCGGAAATAACTGTGTCGCGCTCCCGGACGACGCAGGGCTTCAATGGGAACCGGCAGGCTTCGATATCCTAAGCGCGTGGCCTCGATCAGAATTTCGCTTTCGAAGACGAAGCTCCTGGCTTTTCCATGTTTGATCTTCACACTACTCACCAGTGATGTCGGATAGACACGAAAGCCTGACTGACTATCGTCAAAGGGATAGCCGGCGGCCCAGGAGATCCAAAAATCGGCCACACGATTCGCGACATAGCGCCAGAACGTCGCGCGTCGCTGATTTCGACGGCGTGCTCCGATGATCACATAATTAGGATGTGAGACAGCTTCGGCTAGCAATCTTGGAATGTCTTCCGGTTCATGCTGGCCATCGCCGTCCAGCGTCACGACTCCAGAGGCTCCAGCAGCCAATGCCTGCTGAAAGCCACGCCACAGGCTAGCGGCCTTCCCACAGTTCGTGGGATTTCGCAACACTGCCACGGGCAAACCAACCAGGGCTTCTGCCGTGCCATCGGTAGACCCATCGTCCACGACGATCACGTTCGTGCTCTCTCGGATCGCCCGCGATGCCACGTCCCTAATCGTTGCGGCTTCGTTATACGCCGGGATCACCACCCAATACCCCGTCAGGGCGTTGGTCACTGATTGTGAATCGGCATTCATGCTCTACCCCGCCGCGCCGATCTCATCGCTGACCACCTGTGACCAAGGCTCGCTGCATAGTTATTAGTCGAGGTATTTGAGGAAGATGGAGGCCCGCCCATCCAGCAACTCTTGTGGCCCAGCCGACACCCGAAAGGTGTAGATGAAGCTGCTTCCCTGGCCGACGAGACGGGTCGCCTGAACCGTCAAATCTTCCTTCACATCGTCCAGGCGACCGGCTCGAAGGGTCAGGTTCTTCACCGCTCCTAGATATCCTACGGCTATCGTGTGCTTCCTTTCTCGCTCCTCCAGCAGACCGACATGCACCGCCATTGCCTGGGCCGCATACTCCAGTCCGCACAGGGCCTCGAGTCGGTCTCCTTGCCGCAACGGATTGGAGAGATCCCGATGTGACCCGGAACGGCAGAGGATCTGATTATCGTCCCATTGTTCGACCGTGTCCAAGAGGCACATGGCTCCCCCGTGGGGAATCAATCGGCAAAGGTCGGCTTTCGTCAGGATCGGCACGGCTCGACTCCGATGACGATGGATTGATCCTCTAAGTAGTCGAGGTGGACTTGTATGGGGTGGGTCTTCGCAATCGCAGAACACAACGGGAGCGCCCTCGCCGCCGGATTGCCGCACCGCAACGCTTCGAGCGCAGGGTCGAGCATACGTGTGTCGGTATCGGATGCTCTCACATGGAGAGCGAGGTCAAGTTGAACCACACTGCGTCGTGACCGATGGGGCGTCAGCACAAGTGCCACGGCATATCCCCCGTGCAGTGGTCGCGCGGCATACAGTGGCATGGGTGGAGGAAGGTCGTAGGCCACCAGTAAGACAGTCTTCTCTTCTGTGCAGACATAGGCCGTCGCCTCCAAGAGGCCGCTCCCGAAGGACCAGTCATAACAAGCAAGCGCCGTCGAGGACTGTTGGCATCGTGTGGCAATACTCCAATAGCCGGCTGCCGCATTGTGGACGGATTGATGAAACAGGGTCGGCGACACCACCCGCTCTGACATGGCGAGGGTAGTACACAACTGATTCAGAATGCCCATTTCACCGCCCGAACAGGCAAACACTGTCGCGAGGGTCTTGGGGTCAGTCTCGGCCTGCTCGATCGCTTCCTGTGCGACATGCACCGCCCATCGAACGCAATCACTACTCCGCCTGCGCTCGTTCGAAGGCAGCACGCTTGCGCTCGGCTCCGGCGGCGCGGTTTCGCAATATGCGCCGTGGCCTGCCAGGACTGACCGGCACTCCGACCAACCTCCCAGACCCGGTCCCAGGATTCCAATCCCGTTCACATACAATCGCATCAAACAGTTCCTAGAATGAGGCTACAGTTATTGCCGCCAAACCCGAAAATATTGCTCAACACTCGCCGAACCGGCTGTTCCCTATTCTCCAACAGTACGAGACTCCTTAACGCAGGATCAACTCGTGTTGTATTCAGGGTTCCCGGGATAAAGCTGCGCGTCAGACACAGCGCGGCAATCACCGCCTCCGTGATTCCCGCCGCCCCCAGTGTATGCCCTGTCCATCCCTTGGTCGAACTGCACGGGGTCGAATGATCAAACACCGAGGTGACCGCTTTGTCTTCAATGCTGTCGTTGGCTCGGGTCGCAGTTCCGTGCAGGTTGATGTAGTCAATGTCTTCGGGGGTGAGCCCACTTCGCATCAACGCCCCTCGCATCGCCTTGATCGCCCCCGCCCCCTCGGGATGGGGATGCGACATATGATACCCGTCGCAACTCTCTCCATAGCCCAGCAACGCCACCGTCCCACCATGTCCCCCATGCTCAGCTTTTTCCAGCAACGCAAATCCGGCCGACTCGCCCAATGTCAGTCCGTCGCGATCCGCATCACACGGACGGCAGGGGCCGCTTGATGTCAGCTCCAATGCGGCGAATCCGTACAGAGTCGTCAGACACAGGCTATCCACGCCGCCGACCACCGCTGCATCGCAGAACCCGGCCTCAATGAATCGTGCTGCCGTGGCAAATACCTTGGCGCTGGAGGAGCAGGCAGTGGAGATGGTCATGGCTGGCCCCTTCAGTCCCAGGTAAGACCGCACGAAATGCGCGACTGAAAACATGTTGTGTGTATATCGATAGCGAGTCAGATAAGGCGTCGGCAAGGCACCGGTTGCGGGATGACGGTGGCGATACGCATGTTCCGTCTCCAGGATGCCCGATGTGCTCGAACCGAGGATCACCGCCACGCGGTGTGCACCATAGCGCTCCCGGGCCTCAATGGCAGCTTGCATGAACCCGTCCTGCTGGAGCCCGAGGAGCGCAAGCCGATTATTCCGGCAGTCGAACTGCTCCAACCCTTTCGATGGTGGGCCGCCGACCGGCACATCCTCCAATCCCTCGACCCGGCCGATATAGGTTTTGATCGCCACATCCTCGAAGTCGCACGGTCGTAACCCGGAACGCCGATCCCGCAAGGCCCGATAGGTTTCATCGAGGCCTTTCCCCAGAGCTGAGACAACCGTATAGCGGCTCAGAATGAGCGGGGCCATCGATCTTGCCTCAGGCTGCATGGCGTGTGTCCTCTGCCAAGAGCGCGGCGAAGAGTAGACATGCCAGCGATCCCAGCGCCGCGGTCATTCCGATCGCCCGCAGCACAGGGATCTGCGAGAGAGTCAATACGCCGAATACCAGGATCGTGGTCGTGCTGCACACGACTAGGCCATAGACGGTGCGTCCCCGCTCCCACAGGGTCTCCTGTCTTCGATTAAAGAACAAGGCATAGTCCAACCCGAGGCCGATGACCAGCAGAAAGGACGCGATGTGGAACAGCGAAAACCGTTCGCCTAAAGCATGAAGCACGGCCGCGACGACCACAATGGCGCTCACGATGGGAAGCATCACTCGCAGGACCGTGCGGGGAGCACGGAGCCCGACAAGCAGCACGAGGCCGATAGACAAGGCACCCCATCCCAAGAGCCCCAGCGTCTCATTCCGGTAAGCGCCGATCATGCGGTTCGATTCTTCCTTCAGGTCCAAATACGTGACCTCGGGGTCCCGCCCTAGACTCAGCAGGTCGCGGAACTTCTGTCTGTCAGCGACGCCACGCAACGGCACGACCGCGACCCAGCGCCCTTCACGCATGAACAACAGCGAGTCCAGTTTGAGCCCCAGCGCCGTCCCGCGGAACGTCCGGCTGTCGACCGGCTCCTGCGTCTTGGCTTTCCCTGTCGTGTCCAGGAACGGCTGAAACAGGCTGGGCTTGAAAGGCAGGCCCTTCAGGGCCGAGGTGAGATTCCGCTCCAAGGTCTCGCGATCAGGCAACGCCGCTTGGCGCGCCTGCTGCGTCTTGCGGCTGGGCAGGTAGCGAGCAGCGAAGTCGTACCCGCCAAGTGCCCCTTTTGCTACGAGTGGGTCCAACGCGAGCGCAACCGTCTCACTCCGCTTGAGGACCTCCTCTTCGCTTGAGCCTTCCACCACGATGAGATCCCGGACATCCGGCACCCCAAGTTCATTGCGAATGGCTTGATCCCGCACCATCTTCTCGGTCGAGATCGGGCTCAGATTGGCAATGTCCTGCTCCCACAGCGGCGTATCAGACCAGACGAACGAGCCGATGGCAAGGCCCACAACCAGCGGCACCACGAGTCGTGCCTTTGCCAGCGTATCGGCCCAGCGCGCGACCTGCAGCCCTTCGCGCCTCGCTTGAAATCCCGCGGGAACGAGGTGTGGAAGTACCCAACGGGTCACACCTGCGGCCGTGAACAAGCCGACAATCGCGAACAGCCCCAGTTGAGACAGGCCGGGGAATCCGCTCAGGAGTAATGCTGAGAAACCAAGAGCCGTCGCTACGACTCCAAGGCGCATCGTCGGCCAGATCTCTTTCATGACGGCCGGCGCCCGGGTCTCCCTGGTGAGATGGCTGAACAGATGGATGGGATAATCGTCCACGACGCCAAGCAACGTAATCCCAAACGCCAAGGTAATACCGTGAATGAATCCGAACGCAAGATCCACGGCGACGATCCCCGCCACGATCGCGCTCGTCAAGGGCACGAGACTGAGAGCAAGAATGGAGACTGATCCATAACTGATAAGGAGAAACATCGTGACCAGCACCGTCGCCCACAAAGACAACCGCCACGCATCGTCCTGGATGGTCTGCTGCATCTCAACGGCAATGACGCTGGGTCCCGTCATCACCAAACGAACGGAGGCCGCACCGGTCGGAGCTCCGGCGATCCGCCTGAAGACGTCTCTGATTTGCCCCTGTATTCGTTCCTGGGACTCCATATCAAAGCCGGCCGCTTTCGTCTCCGCCAAGAGCAACGCGCGCCGCCTGTCCGACGAGAACCACACTCCTTGGTGTCTCATCGGCCCCGTCCACGTGTTCCAGGTTTGAAGGATCTTCATGAACTCCCCGGTGGGGTCGGCCGGGATCAGTCCCTTGGCCATAGAGGATACTGGGGAGGCAAGTTCGCTGAGCCGCTGCTCAAGGGAGTCGCGGAGATGGGCTCGGCTGAACGTAGACTCCTGCACGCTTGGACTGAGCACATACCGATACTGAAAGAGACGTTCCGTCTCCTCCTTCGTCCACGCTTGCTCCCCATTGCCGATATATTGGAACGCGCCGCTTTCGCGCATCCATGCCGCCAACTGTTTGCTGGCCCCTGCCAGCAGATCGGGATCCTGTCCTTCCAAGGCCATCAGGATGAGCCGCCCGGTCACGCCTGTTCGCAGTTCCGTGAGTAACAGGCGTTCTGTCAGGGTGGCACCCTCCGGCAACATGCGGGAGAGTTCAGTCTCAACATGTGCGCGCGTAGCCACGAACCACGCTCCGAACCCCAGCGCCATGCACCAGATCAGAAGGATGACCCAGGCTCGTCTGGTCACCCTGCGCCCCCTGTAATGACCATGACAGACCGATCCCCATCCGGCGCCCGGATCTCAATGACCCTCACTTGTTCCCCTTCCCCGGAGAATCGAATAGACTCCACCAGCTCACGCGTGGTTTTATCCAGTGGACGCAGAATCAGGACCCATCGTCGCGGCTCACCCTGCAGCGTCACGCTATAAAAACGCTTCAGGGTGACGACATCATTGACCAGAGTCGACCGAAAGGCCTCCACAAACGCCTGGAGCGCAGGGTAGTCTTGCAAGGAAAGGGTCCTGTTGATGCCCTTCGTCTTTTTCTCGAAGAGGACCTTATCGCCCTCAACCAGGTAGCGTTCGTCATACGGCGCGGTCACGTGTTTCTCAAGCCTCGCCGGGGGAGTGAAGCGCAAGATGCCTTGGGTCTTCAACGGTTCTGTGAGCAGGTTCGAAAACGCGGTCTCTTCAAACCGCACCTCCGCTTGCCGGTTCTTGGCCAGGCTCTCGATGAGCTGTTCCGCGTTCCAGCCGGTTGATCCTCCCTCGCGTTCAGTCTGTGGTGAAGTCCCGGCCAGAGACATCGGCGCCAGGCACAGGAAGACAGACCAGGCGAAGAACCAGGCCGGCCGGTTCAAGCGCGGACTACGGTTGCTCTCCCCAAAAGTCATAAAAGTTGAACCAGTTGTCGGCCGCCAGGCGGCAGTAGCGTTCCAGGCGGTCGGCGTAGCGCTGGGTCCATTGTTGGATTTCCTGGTCTCGATGCCGTCGGTCGATCGTCACCTCGTCGGCGAACAACTCGAAATGGACCTCGTAGCGATTCCCTCCGCGGTAGAGCCCGAAGAAGAGGATGACCGGCGCCTTTAAGATGCTCGCGAGCCACATGGTTCCGGCAGGGAATCCCGCAAGCTTGCCGAAAAACTTGCAGGGCGTAGAATGATCCTGCTTCAGGAGACGATCCGCGAGAATTCCCACCACTCCTCCGCGGTCCAGGCATTCCTTGACTCGCAGCATCGTGTCCGGCGAGCCAGTCTGTATCGCCGCATCGGCGACCGCAGGATTCAAGTCACGGAAGATGTCACGGATCATCGGTGTATTCTGCTCGTACATGAGAATCTTGATCTCGACATCCCGCTGGGTCAGCCCGATGGCACGCACGATCTCGAAGCTCCCCAGATGCGAACCGAGCAGAATACATCCCTGGCCACGAGCCAAGCGGTCCTTGAGCAAGTCGAGTCCGCGTATGTCGATGTCGAAACGGCTGAATTGTCCGGCTAGCAGATAGACCCGATCAAGGAGCGTCGATGCGAAGCAATGATACTGCCGAAACAGGTCACGCCAACCGATCGAGTGTCCTAACACTCGCGTCAGGTAGGGTTGGATAGCGTGGCGCGCTTGCCGCGAAAACACAAGATAATAGGCGCAGATTGGATAGAGCAAGGCGCGCGCCACTGGACGTCCGATGGATAGCGCCACCCAAATCATGAACCGCAACATCGTCCGGTTGCCGCGTTCGCGTTGTCGCAACCACCTCACACTCACGAATCACCCGTGGATGCATCGGCGACGATGCGGTAACGCAGGCAGCCACTCGTAATGAGTCGAGACCCGGTCGTGCAGGTGAACTCCATGGTGCCATCCGCCTGTTGGTCCAATCTGACGGTAAGGGTCTCTCCAGGGTTTAGCGGTGACAGAAACTTCGCCGACGGCATGCCTACGAACTCGATGTTCCGGCCGGTGGCCTGGCGGATGACGTTCATGACCTCTCCAAGCATGACAACGCCGGGAATCACGGGATGGCCCGGAAAGTGTCCGGCCAGTGATGGATGGCCCTCGCTGATGGTGACGCGCCACTCAGTCCCCATGCCGATCCTGTCCATGAAGCTCGTGCATCAGTCCGAGCAAGGCTTCTCTCGTGAGCTTGCCGGTCTCGTTGCGAGGAAGGGTGGGGACCACGTGAAGTGGTCTGGGAAGAAACACCGGATCAATGACTTCTCGAAGCGCTGACAGAATTTGCTTCGCTGATTTTCCGGGCGCAACCACGAAGGCCGTGAGACGTGTGACTGAGGTTCCGGTGTCGTCCGGGAGAAAGAACGTTCCATCCTGGACCCCCTCGATCTCGCTCAGTTTGTGGTTCAGATCGCCTAACGAACCCCGGTGCCCACCGATGTTCACCAGATCCGTGCCACGCCCATGCAACACGAACTGATGTGGTCCTTGCAGCGAAACCAGATCAGGAAACGGGATTGGCTGAGGCAAATACGGCGCCTGCAGAAAATACCGATCTGATTCCTGCCGCAGCGCGATGCCGTCCAACACGTGCCAGGTTTCACCGGCTACCGTTCGCCTCGTCGCAAGGCTGCCGGCCTCAGTGAACCCGTACACCTCATACACGCTGGTTTCGAACAAGGTTTCGGCTTGTTTCGCCAACGAGACCGGAAGGGGTGCGGTCGCAGAGAGAATGCACTGTAGTTCAGGCAGGTGCGAGCGGGCTGCGACGCACACCCTAATATGTACGGGCATGGTCACAAGAATGCGTGGCGCTGGGACTTCCGCCAACGCCAGACGCACATTTTCGGGGAAGAGCGGCCGTCCCGCATGAAACGCCATCCCATGTTGAATGGGGAGCATGATCGACGCTTCGAGACCGTACATGTGCTGGTGAGGAACTGTCGCAACGACGGTCGTGTGATCGGAAGCCTTGAGCCCAAGCCGGGCCCCTGTACTCCGGGCGATTGAGACTAAGGAGCCCCAGGTTTTGGGATTTGGACGAGGGTTGCCCGTGCTGCCTGATGTAAAGGCCACCACCGCCGGGTGGTCAAGAGGGATCTGGGGAACCTTCGGATTGGGAGCCGCATACCACCCACCCACCGGGATCTGAAAGGCAGGAATTCCTTCAACTGTCTCCAGGCCATCTGCCAGGCAATAGCTGCTGCCATAGGCTCTTGCGACCTGGGCCAACGCGCGGGGCGCACGGCTGGGAGGAAGCAGCGTGGTCTGCCCTCGGACCAATGCAGCGGCGAATCCGACGAGGAACCGATAGCGGTCATCGGCCAGGTTGATGACCGTCGGCATGTCAGGGAGCCGGTCGGCTAGGGCTGCCACCTCCGAAAGAAAGCGGCTGTAAGTAATTGGCTGGCCGTTCTGCCAGGCCAGTGCGTTCTCCGGGTGGTAGGAGCCAAGCAACGCGGCGGTGTTCATGGAGCCATATCAATGTTACTTCGTCCGATTCTTCCCGATCGATTTGCATAACGAGCGGAGTGAAGCGAACGTGGCGGCAGTCTCCGGATCATCTGAGCGGATCTGATAGCCATAGGATTGGGATATCACCAGGGACAGTTCAAGCGCGTCAATCGAGTCAAGGCCAAGACCTTCCCCGAAGAGAGGCTGCTCCGGCTGAATCTGCGCGGGATCGATCTTCAGATAGAGCGTTTGTACGATGAGTCTTGCGACTTCGGCTTCCAGTGGTGATGCATCAGGCAACGATCCGTCCTCCCGTAGAGTCCTTTTTACCGACTCTTTCTGCGCCCTGTCAACCCGAGTTTGTGGGAAACACGAAGAACGCACGGACTGCCCGAAGGTCATATTTTCTAATTACGGGTGGCCTAGTTCCAGGAGGCAAGTCATGATCGAGAGAAGGCGCTAGAAATTTGGAACAACTGGGGAACAGGTCACCTGCGTGACGCTATCTAAGTGGGGCAGTACAAAACCTCATCATATCGGCTTCCGCGCTTAGGCCTCGGGGGCTGGCTCCATTTTTCTGAATGGTGCCTCTGCCTTTTTCTTCTATTTGTTTCTGTCGGCAGCGTCTTCTATTTTCTGGCCGCCCTTCTTTATATCTTTACCGGCGCCTTCCATGGTGTTGCATCCCGTCATCATTGTTGTGGCGAGACCAGCATAGGCGATCAGGCTCAAAGCCATAGTCGTTATCTTCCAAAGACTTGTTTGATTAGTCATGCTGTACCTCCATAAAGATACGTCTCATTCTTCACTGTGACAGCCACATTTTACCGAAGCCGCGAATCTCAAGCCTCTCATCTAGCGGTGAGACGACTTCCACCACGGTTCACACATCTTCTCCTGTCCCCTTCCACTTGAGCGGCATGGAGAAGAGAGAACTTTGTAAACCAGCCAACAGACAACACCGATCAAGGCGAGCCCCTCTATGAGACCAACAGTGAGTTCCATGGTCTTCACCCCACTTTGCCAAACGCCATGCCTATGGCATGATGCCGACGTCGACGCTCTACCTTAACAGCTCCATCCTGTGCAGTCTGGTCAATATTGCTCACAATCCATCCTATTCTACCTCTCGAAGCTGTTGTCTTACAGCCTCGACCTTTTTTTGAGAGCCCGGAACGCGTTCAAGTAGTTTTAACGCTTGCTGAAACTCTCCTTTTGCTTCGGCTTTGCGCCCTAGCTTCTGAAGCACGACCCCCAAGCCAATGTGCGCGAAAACGTGGTCCGGGTTGAGGCGCAGGGCCGTGTGATACTCGTCGAGGGCCTCGTTAAGATCGCCTTGGGCGGCGAGCGCATTCCCCAGGTTCGTGTGGGCGGCCACGTGGTTCGGGTTGAGGCGCAGGGCCGTGCGATACTCGTCGAGGGCCCCGTCCAGTTCGCCTTTGGCTTTGAGTGCAATCCCCAGGTTCGTGTGCGCGTCAACATCGTATGGGTTGCGGCGCAGGGCCGTGCGATACTCGACAATGGCCCCGTCGAGATCGCCTTTGTCTAAGAGCGCACTCCCCAGGTTATTGTGGGCGGCCACGTCGTTCGGGTTGAGGCGCAGGACCGTGCGAAACTCGGCGAGCGCCCCGGCGGGATCGCCTTGGGCGGCGAGCGCCGTCCCCAGGTTATTATGCGCGGCCACATGGTTGGGGTTGAGGCGCAGGGCCGTACGATATTCGTCGAGGGCCCCGTCCAGTTCGCCTTTGGCTTTGAGTGCAGTCCCCAGGTTATTGTGCGCGGCCACGTCGTTCGGGTTGAGGCGCAGGACCCTACGATATTCGACAATGGCCCCGTCGAGATCGCCTTTGGCTTGGAGCGCCGTCCCCAGGTTAACAGGCGCGGCAACATGGTTCGGGTTGAGGCGCAGGGCCGTGTGAAACTCGGCGAGGGCCCCGTCGGGATCGCCTTTGGCTAAGAGCGCCGTCCCCAGGTTCGTGTGCGCGTCAACGTCGTTCGGGTTGAGGCGCAGGACCCTACGATATTCGACAATGGCCCCGTCCAGATCGCCTTGGGCGGCGAGCGCAGTCCCCAGGTTAAGGGGCGCGGCCACGTGGTTGGGGTTGAGACGCAGGGCCGTGTGAAACTCGGCGAGGGCCCCGTCGAGATCGCCTTTGGCTTGGAGTGCCGTCCCCAGGTTCGTGTGCGCGGCCACGTCGTTTGAGTTGAGGCGCAGGGCCGTACGATATTCGGCAAGGGCTCCCTCGAGATCGCCTTTGGCTTTGAGTACAGTCCCCAAGTTCGTATGAGCGGCATGGTTGTTCGGGTTGAGGCTAAGGGCCGTACGATACTCGGCGAGGGCCCCGTCGAGATCGCCTTTGGCTTGGAGTGCATTCCCCAGGTTCGTGTGCGCGGCCACGTCGTTCGCGTTGTGGCGCAGGGCCGTGCTAAATTCGGCGAGGGCCCCGTCGAGATCGCCTTTGGCTTGGAGCGCAGTCCCCAGGTTCGTGTGCGCGGCCACGTCGTTCGGGTTGAGGTTCAGGGCCGTGCGATACTCGGCGAGGGCTCCCTCGAGATCGCCTTTGGCTTGGAGCGCAGTCCCCAGGTTATTGTGCGCGGCCACGTCGTTCGGGTTGAGGCGCAGGGCCGTACGATATTCGACAATGGCCCCGTCGAGGTCGCCTTTTCTGTGGAGTGCAACTCCTCGGTTGTAATGATCAGCATCATTCTCTGACTTTTGCTCAGTTTGAACAGAACCATTAAGTCCGGCGCCGCTTTGACAGCCTGCGAAGCTGAATAGCGCCAGCGCAACCGCAAAGACGAAATAGCAAACCAAGCGTCGCGCCACTGTTCTACCGGGCCTGGATCAGCTCCTCGCGCTGGATGAAATACGAGTTGCGGAGCTCTTTGTATAGGGGCTCTTCCATGTTCTGGTCTATCTCCAGGCGCAGCCCCCGGTTATTGACATACGCCAGGGTATCTTTTGCCAAGCCTCCTGCAAGTGGTATTGGAACGAGGACCGAGAACGGGCTCAGCCCGATGTCGACAACGGTCCCCACACCGTCCCGGAGCGTGAGCGAGGGCATAAACGGCACGACCAGGTAGCGGCTTTCGGTCCACCCCCAAATTTCCAATGTCTGGCCAAAATCCGTATCGCTTTTCTCAATCCCAAACTGATACTTGGCCACGTCGGTCATGCCCAGGCCCCCCAGCGTGGAATTGATAAGGAAGCGCGACAACTCCCGGCCGGCACCGCGAAATTTCCCTACGAGGAGGCTGTTGATGAGCCGTTTCGGCGTGGTGAGGTTGTCGAGCACGTTACGGATGATCCGCCGCCCGCCCTCACCCACTACGTTGGAGTAGGCTCCGGCCACGGGCTTCATGATATACGTGTCGAAAAAGTCGGTGTTGAAAGCATGGATCGTGCCGTTGAACGGCTTCCACGGATCGTAGACTTCGGGGAGGATCGCTTCGATCGTGGTGGCCTTTGGCTCAATCACCAGCAACGTGGGAGGCTGGGAAGCGGGTACGGTCGTAGTGGTCTGTGGCTCAGTCGCCGGCATTACAAGAGGCAGTAAGTCGGGTTCGGTTACGGTGGCACACCCCGCCCCAGCTAGGATTACGACCAGCAACGCTGCGCTGAAAAGGCTTCCTCTGCAGCCGACACATGAGATTGCGGCGCTGTAGTCGGCACTCGTCCGTCCTTCGCCGACCTTGGCCGGAAGGAGATGGGGATCGAAAGGCAGTTTTGCCTTCGGTGTCATCCAGGACTCCTGTTTTAGGCTCCTGTGGCACTATATGAATACCATGGGCGGGGATCGTTGTACAAGAAGGGGATATTGC
>DASYRC010000044.1:0-26548 GCA_036004925.1 Nitrospiraceae bacterium
TGTGCGGGCTTGGGTGAATGCGGACGTGACGATCCGGCTCCCTCCCGGTCTCAGAGGACCTCAGGCATATCGACCTATCACGTCCGAACAAAGAATTGACAATCATCCTCTAGACGGTCTGCGGAGAAGATACAAGGCATAGCGAATTAGAAAAGCATCGTTGGACGCGCGCAGAAGGAGATCAATCAGTCCCCATTCCTGAGAGATAACAAGCAAGCTTGGAGGGATCACATCAGGAAGTGCTCGCAGACGCCCCACGATAAAGCGGAGGTCGCTCCATGCGCGCAAGGGGAAATCCACCAGGTCCTCCCAACTTGGCCAGTCTCGCTCGTCCCGCCCGTCTCGGACATCTCGTGTCGGGATCCCTGGACACGCGCAGTGGGAGACCATCAAGCCGGCCCTTAAGGAGAAGGTAGGACGCGCGGACTCGAGGATCAACAGGCCGTCCTGTGATGAGACAGGGGATAATCGGATAAGTTGTTGCGAGGTTTTCAGTCACTTGATTCCCACAGAACTTAGGGGTCATTCCGAGCATCCTATGGGCTCGCCCTGCCGTTGACGGCGCAACGCCTGCCTCCCTATGATGCGGGTCCTATGCGGCGGAACGAATCCGGCAACGCTAATCTGACTGCCATTGTGATCCTCGTCGGTGTCGTTATTGCCGGCGTCTGGGTGTGGAAGCGTCTGTCGCTGGAGACCCAGGGCTATGTGATCGATCAAGCCATCCCCATGGCGTTCGCGGGGTTGGTGATTGTGGCGGGGCTATTACTGTTGGTCCGGGCGTACAATCGCCGCAGGGCGCAACGGCGTGAACGTGCGAAGTTGTTGGCCGCGTTCGAACGGGCCACGGTACAGGAGAAGAAGCTGGAGATCGCCTTTGCACTGATTGACTTAAATGGATACCAGGCCGAAGGGTTGGAATCCGTGACGCCCGCGCTACGAGACCTCTTTGCAACGACGTTGCAGCAGGCGCTGGGTGACAAGCAGCACCGGATTCGCGGGATGGCGGCCAGTTACCTTGGCGTACTGAACGATAGAACTGTGATCCCCCTTCTACTGAAGGCGCTGGAAGATGACCACGCCTACGTACGTTCCTGCGCGGCGTTGGGATTGGGCCGCTTACGCGCCAGTGAGGCGAAGGAGAAACTGACGATTGTCATGAAAGAGGATTGGGATCAAACCGTCAGGAGCCGATCGAAGGAAGCGCTGGAACGGATCAAGTAGTAATGAAAAATGCGGGTTAAGCCTCTCCGTTGACCCATTCAATACAGACGATTTCCGGTGTGCAATTCAATCGCAGGGGAAGAAATGACCATCCGAGCCCGCGATTGACATAGAGCCGGCGGCCAGGCTCTCCGTGATGCCCCTCGATCCGACCGTTGCATCCAGGCGGGAGCCAGAACGTCGGCACGCCGGGTATGCGCCACTGGCCTCCGTGGCTATGTCCGCAGAGGATCAAATCGACGGCATGGTGGTCTTCCAGCTGATCGAGGATGTTCGGAGCATGGGCCAGCAAGAGGGTGAAGCGATCCTGTGCACGGGGCGGAAGACAGCTTAAGTCAGCCCGATGCAGTGAGGGGTCGTCGACGCCGACAATGGCGATCTCGCCGCAGCCCGTGGGAATGAAGGTGGCCTGATTGATCAAGAGGGTGATCTTGTGGCGATCGGCGAGTTCGCAATACTGATCGATCGGCACGCCACTGTAGTGATCATGGTTGCCCAAGGTGACGAAGACCGGCGCAATCTCGCGCAAGCCGGCGAGAAATCGAAACAGATGCGGCAGTCCCTTCGGCACATTGAGCAGGTCGCCGGTGACAAAGATCCAGTCAGGTTCGAGTTTGCCAATGGCGGCGACGATGAGATCATGCCGTGGCTGATAGCAGTCGAGATGCAGATCGCTCAGATGAACGGCTCGCCGACCGGCCAAGGAGCCGTGCACATAGGTGAGTCGGGAAATCTCCTGTGTGGACAGTCCAACTTCCCAGTGGGGAACAAGACGAAAGAGCCGATAGAACGGTTCGCTGAGGCAATGTCCGATGAAGGAACGGGCTTGATCTGGCCAGGACCTTGTGCGTCGCGTCATCCCATCACCCGATCCAGTTCGACGCGATCGGAGGGGGTCACGCGATAGCCTCGTTCATAGAGATCGCTCATGCCTTGCATCAAGGCGTCCATGTTGCGGCTGCGGTACCAGCTGTCGAACCGCTCTGTGAGTGCCCTAACCTGGTTAGGGGTCGACTCCCCATCATGGTACGAGAGAGTGAGGGAGCGGAGCAAATCTTGAAGTTCGGTGAGACTGTAGGTCGCATCATCATTCCGGTCAGCGACCAAGGCGAATTCGTAGAAGGTCAGACTGACCGAGAGCAACGACTGTGTCTTGGCAAAATCAGCTCGCGCATCGTCCATCCCGCTTGGATAGCTACGAAGACAATCCACTTCGAGTTGGGATGAAGGAGTGGTGTTCCAGCTGATCCCTTGCACGGCCGGGGGAGGTGTCTTTTTCAGCTTATAAAACCATGAGATGCAGCTGTTCGCTTGCGAAAAGGCCTGTTTGTCTTTGTGGATCTGCCGGCCGATGTGCTGTGTGAACTGTTGAAAGATCGTGCTCTCTCTACCCAACGAGTCCCCAGGGAACAGAGCACACATCAGTATGGTGAGGAACACCCCTGCCGCGAACAGGCGGGCTCCAGGCCGTTGAAGATGATGTTCGAAACAGGTCGTTCGGTGGAAGGCTGGGCGAAAAGACATAGGAAAAGTATACCATGCGAGTCGTCTCCCCCTCATTGAGATTGACTGAGTGGGGAGGGCGATCACGTGCAAGTGGAGAAGGGGCCAATTGCACCATGACCATGCCTTTTTTGACAGCGGCACTGCCGGGCATTGGCGGACAGATGCGGACTCTTCCGGAAGATTTCCAAGTCGAGGAACGTCCGCTCTATCTTCCATGTGGAGAAGGTGAGCATCTCTACGTCAAGATCAGAAAACGCCTGCTCTCGACTCCGGATCTTATCCTGAGACTGTCGTCGGTCTTAGGGGTGAAGGCGCAAGCGATTGGCGTGGCAGGCCTCAAAGACGCCCGGGCCGTGACAACGCAGATGGTTTCGCTACTAGGTGTTACGCCTGAACGGCTGGATCGACTGAAATTGGATGAGCAGCTATTGTCTGTGGAAGTGCTGGGTCGGCATCGCAATCGCTTGCGTCCTGGGCATCATGCAGGCAATCACTTTCGGTTAGTGATTCGGGATGTCGCCTCGCAGGCCCGCGAGACGGTGCCCCTGGTCACGGACGTGCTTGTTCAACGAGGCGTGCCGAACTATTTCGGCCCACAACGGCAAGGACGGAGCGGACAAAATTACCAAATCGGAGCCGAATTACTGGTGGACCCTGCTCGTCGAAACAAGTTGGGCCGGTCCAAGCGCATGTGGTATCTCAACGCCTATCAATCGCACTTCTTTAATGACATGTTGGCCAGACGACTGGATCGACTCGATCGTGTATTGGTTGGAGACTGGGCCATGAAAATGGAGAACGGCGCCTGTTTTTTGGTCGAGGATGCCACCAAGGAACAGCCACGGGCCGACCGGTTCGAGATCAGTCCCACCGGCATCTTGTTCGGGTCGCGCGTTTCGTGGGCGGTCGGAGAACCGGGCGAGATCGAACGGGCGGTGGTCGCTGAGAGCGGGACCACGCCGGAGAGTCTCACCGAAGCCGCGAAGGCCTGCGGGTTTCGCGGTGAACGGCGCTCGCTCCGAATCCCCCTTGCTGATTTGGAGTGGACATTGGAGGGAACAGTGCTCACGCTCTCATTTTCACTTCCACCCGGCGCCTATGCGACCAGCGTTCTGCGCGAACTCATGAAGACCGACTAGCAGGCTGCTGAAAATGCCCGCTAGTTTCGTTTTCGGTTCGCAAACATCCTCAACGTACCCAAGAGGGTACGCCTCCGGTGTTTGCTCGCCTGTGGCCTCGATATCGGAGCATTTTGAGCAGCCTGCGGGAGGATTACCTCAGTCATCCTTGAGAAGAACTGGAAGCGAGTAGCCACGCATGGGAGGAGGCAAGTCTAGATGCACAGCCAACTTCTGCAGTTGTTGAAACTGGGTGGTAGAATCTGTGCGAAACCTATCCATAAGAAAGAGTGAGAATCTGACCGATGATGCATGACCAAGAGACCGTCCTGCTCCAAGGCCACATCATCGATTCGTTGATCCTGGCGAAGGTCCTGGATACGATTCTGATGATGGGCGGAACATTCGATCTCCAGGACGTGCAGATCGGCAAAACCCGCGAGGAGGCTTCGCGCGCCAGAATCATCGTGCGGGCCTCGTCTGCGAAATTGCTCAGCGAGATCCTCCATGCCATTCAACCCCACGGCGCGTCGGTTGAGAGTGAACGGGATTGCCGGCTGAGTGCGGCGCCGGCGGACGGCATCTTTCCCGACGAGTTCTATGCGACCACCCATTTATCCACCCAGGTGCGAGTGCGTAACCAGTGGGTGGAGGTGGAGCAGATCGAGATGGACCTGGGAATTTGCGTGGACCTCGTGAGCCTGACTGCCCGCACCATCCCAATGGGACAGGTTAAGAGGGGGGATATGATTGTCATTGGTCGTGAGGGCGTGCGGGTTATCCCGCTGCAACGGCCACGTGACCGCGATGTGTTCAGCTTCATGGAATCGCAGGTCTCGGCCGAGCGTCCCCACGGGCATATTATCGGTGACATCGCCAAGCGCCTCGTGCAGTTGCGTACAGGGTTCCGAGAGGGGCAAGTGGGCAGCAAGGTGCTGCTGGCGGGGGGGCCGGCGATTGTTCACGCCGGAGGGCGCGAGGCGCTGGCATGGCTCATCGATGAAGAATTCATCCATGTCTTGTTCTGCGGGAATGCGCTGCCCGCTCACGATATGGAGGTCGATCTTTACGGAACGTCCCTCGGCTATGGGCATGTTGCTGGTCGTGTCGTGCCGCATGGGCATGAGCACCATCTGCGAACTATTAATCGGATCAGAGCCATCGGCAGCATCGAAGCAGCGGTCAGATCGGGAGTCGTCAAGACTGGAATTATGGCGGCCTGCGTCAGGCGGGGCGTCCACGTCGTCATGGCCGGTACGATACGCGATGACGGCCCGTTGCCCGGCGTGATCACTGATTCGCTAAAGGCCCAGACCGCCATGCGTGCGGCAATTCCCGGTATCGGACTGGCCTTGCTCGTGGCCTCGACGCTGCACGCGGTGGCGACAGGCAATTTGTTGCCTGCCACGATCCCATCCGTCTGCGTCGATGTCAATCCTGCCGTCCCGACGAAACTCGCGGACAGAGGAAGTTTTCAGGCTGTCGGGCTGGTCATGGACGCCGCGTCGTTTCTGCGCGAACTGGCGCGCGAGCTTGGAGCCCGTCTGTGATTTCAGGATGTTCAAAAAGGCCAGTTTCTCACCCGCCCAGCCCCGGCGCGCCAAGACGCGCCTCTTCCCTGGCAAGGCCGGAGCAAGCGAAGAGGCGAGTCGTACTTTTTCCGTACGGCGAGCCTCTGAGTGAAGCGAGAACGAAGCTGGGGGACTTTTTCAACATCCTGCTGGGGTGGAGGCCATGAGTCGTCTCCTGGTCTGCCCGCCGGATTATTTCGGTATCGAATACGAGATCAATCCGTGGATGCGCCGTTCGAACGCCGTCAATTCAGACCAGGCCGTCCACCAGTGGCATCACCTCATGCAGGTGCTCGAACAGGACGTGGGAGTGGTTCTGGAACGGATGAAGCCGGTGCCGGGATTGCCCGACCTTGTGTTCACGGCGAATGCCGGCATCGTCGTTGGGGGCAAGGCGGTGCCGAGCCGTTTTCGCTATGCCGAACGACAGAAGGAAGAGGCGTACTTTGAGGACTGGTTTCGTGGGCAGGGGTACGAAGTCGTTACGCTAGATCCGGGCCGCTTTTTTGAGGGAGCCGGGGACCTCTTGGGATTTCCCGACACGTGGTTCGGTGGCTATCGACAACGATCAGATATCAGTGTGTTCCCGACCATCAGCGGCTGGTTTCACCGAGAGATCATTCCCCTCGAATTAGTCGACAAGCGATTCTATCACCTCGATACCTGCTTATGTCCCTTGAGCGGCGGTGAACTTCTGTATTTCCCTCCCGCCTTCGATCTCGATGGGCAAGAAGCCCTTGCCGAACGGATCGCTTCTTCTAAACGTCTCGTGGTACTGGAAGCTGAGGCTCTCAGGTTTGCCTGCAATGCCGTTTGTGTCGGGAAACACGTCGTGTTACCCGCAGGCTGTCCGGAAACAGAATCCCTGTTGACCTCGCGCGGCTATCTTCCTCATCCAGTCCCGCTCGATGAATTTATGAAATCGGGCGGCTCGGCGAAGTGTCTGACGTTAGCCCTCGACTGAGAAGCGTCATTGGTCAATGGCGCGGACGGCCCGCTTTCTTTTCACCTACCAATGATGGACAACTATTGACCCGCTAGCAGGCTTCGAAAGAATTCTGTGGGCACGCCGGAATTTAACTCGTCTATACGTCTGGGATAACAGGAGTAGACCACGCGGGATGCTCAAAAAGGCTGTCCAGCAAGGCCGCAGCGAGCGAAGAGGTGAGGCGTACGCTTCGGTACGTTGAGCCTCTGAGCGAAGCGAGAACGAAGCTGGCGAGCTTTTTCAGCATCCCGCTATGGTTTTTTTTGCCGGAAGAGGAAAGAGCCATACAGTCCCGCGATGGCAATGGTGACCAGTTCGATCGTCAGCAACAGTCGGCTTACAAGGGCGTCCGGTGTGGGGGGCGTTAAGATGAAATGCAGACCGAGAAATTCGGGGGCCTGTGACGGCGGGGTTTCCCAGGGCGGGAATACAATCGCGAGGGACAGCATAGCCACCATGCCGTAAAGACATTCGAAATTCAGCCGATCCGCTGGTGGTTCGACGCGATGTGGCGATGGCGGGTGGAGTTCAACTTGGTCTGCATGAAGCCGTTGGCCGCACTGCGAGCAGTAGCGGTTAATCTCCGGTAGCTCACATCGACATGATGGACAAAGTTTCATGAGCAGTTTTGTGCGTAGGCTACACGGAACCGCATCGGTTTGCTAGCAGGATGCTGAAAAAATCCGCCAGCGGCGTTCTCGCTTCGCTCAGAGGCTCAACGTACCGAAGCGTACGCCTCACCTCTTCGCTCGCTGCGGCCTTGCTGGACGGCCTTTTTGAGCATCCTGCGCGGGTGTTCTCAAGCTGTCCTATATGTAAGCGGGAGCGGGTGGTTAGTCGATCAGAAGTGGTAACTGACGCCAAAGACGACATTAATGGGAGTATATGTGGCGTTAAAGCCAAAGAAATTAGGGTTCTCTTCAAAATTGAACCGAACGTAATTGTATTTTCCTTCCGCGAACGCGGATACCCGTCTGGTGAGGTAATACCTGGCACCGATGAAAGTGTTCAGGCCGAGCTTCGTGCTCGACTGAGAATTTTCTCCTTGGGTAATAGACGGATCAGAGATGCGAGCGATAAAGATACCGGGGCCGACTCCGATATACGGCTGCAGTCTGTTCCCGGGATAGCGAAGCATCAAATTGAAGGGAGCAATTGTCAACACACTGAAATGAGCACCCTGAAATCCTGGTGACGTGAGTTCACTCGGCAGAACCGTACTTGGTCCACCGCCAGAAGGAGTAAAAGTAGCCGGGGGGTCCGACCGAAGAGTAATATCTTGTTGCTTAATATGAGGAGTGCTGTAAAAGATCTCGGCTTCGAGGCCAAACCATCGGGCCTTACTGAAGTAATGACCTATTTTGCCTCCAAGCATGAGGGAAGATGTCAACGATTGATCGCTGACGGTTGACCCACTTGGGAAATTGACTGTCCCGGAAGTCGAGCCACTTTGAAACAGTGCGCTGGTCGAGGTCAAATCGCCGTCTGACAAACCTTTTCCTATTGAAGGCAGCGTCACCCCAAATTGTCCTGCCACGTAGGATTCCGCATACGCCTGAGGCGTGAAGAGAACAATCGGCACCAGCAGTGCCAGCAGGCTCGTAATCGCGAAACGCCTTGCCATTTGTTTGGTTTTCATTGCCACATTCTTCACTTCCACCCGTCACGCTGCCCTCTGTCATACTAATCGCCCGATGCGTCCGGACGAAGGAAATAGTGAAATCGCATGTAAAGGGAGCAAGGCATGTGCCACTCCATTCTTCCGACCCTGTTTGACAGGGCTGTGGAACCTTGCTTGATTGACAAATTTCAAAAACGGCCTCTCATTCATTGACAGGTGAAAGTACCGCTTCCTATAATCCGCTCGCCCTTGGCAGTATGTCGAATAGCTCCTCCATCGGCGTTCGTACGTTGCTCTCAAGTAGCGTGGAGCGCCTCTCGATTGGACGTTTCAAGTTGCTCGTTTCTAGTTTCACGTTTCGGATTCTATGGGCGACTTGAAACGTGAAACTCGCAACCAGAAACTTGAGGCGACGAACAAAGAGGGCGATCCTTTTTAGCTTTCTGCTAGGGTAATGATCCACCACATGCAGACTATTAACCGCATAGGAGTCATCGGGGCCGGTGCCTGGGGCACCGCCCTGGCGAAACATCTGGCGGAGAAGGGTCTTGAAACTCGGCTCTGGGCCTATGAACGAGAGGTCGTGGATGCGATCAATGGGAAACACGAGAATCCGGTCTTTCTGCCCGGCGTGGCGCTCCCCCCATCGCTCGTCGCCACAGGATCGTTGGCGGATCTCACCGAGCAGTGCGAGGGACTGCTGTTCGTGGTGCCATCCCACGTCGCACGTCCTGTGCTACGCGAGCTAGTCCGGTCCCTTTCCACCCCGATCCCGTTCATCAGCGCGACGAAGGGGGTTGAAGAAGACACGTTGAGTTTAATGACTCAGGTCATGACCGACGTGCTTCCTCCTGCCATGAAACGGGACCTCATGGTGTTGTCAGGTCCGAGCTTCGCGACAGAAGTCAGCGCAGGGAAACCGGCGGCGCTCTGTTTAGCCGGGAGCAACGAGGGACTGGTCAAGACATTCCAGGCCGTGTTGATGGCACCGGCTTTTCGGGTGTACGCCGACAGCGATGTATTGGGTGTCCAGCTCGGCGGCGCGCTCAAGAACGTGATGGCGCTCGCAGCCGGCGTGGTGGATGGATTGGATCTCGGTCATAATGCGCGGGCGGCGTTGATTACGAGAGGATTAGCGGAAATGGTGCGGTTGGGCGTCGCGATGGGCGCGGACCCGCGAACGTTCTACGGGCTATCGGGTGTCGGCGACTTGGTGCTAACCTGCACCGGAGCCTTGAGTCGCAATCACACAGTCGGCGTGAGACTGGGGAAGGGCGAGCGGCTGGAGACGGTCCTCGGAAGCATGCAGGCCGTGGCTGAAGGTGTGCGGACGGCAAAGGCGGCGTTAGGACTCGCGAGACGTCATCGTGTCGATATGCCGATCGTGCAAGAGATCAGCGCGGTGTTGTTTGAAGGCAAGTCGTGCCGCAAGGCGGTGACCGATCTGATGGAGCGCGACGCAAAGCCGGAGAAGGGCAGCCATGAATCCTGAATCGCTTGAACGACTGCTGACCGAGGTGCGAACGGGCACCCTGTCTGTGGCGAAGGCCATCGGGCAGCTCCGCACGTTGCCCAATGAAGATCTCGGGTTTGCATCGATCGATCACCACCGGTCGTTACGGCAGGGGTTTCCCGAGGTCATTTTCTGCGAGGGGAAGACGTCGGCCCAGATTCGCGCCATTGCGAAGGCGTTGTTGAAACATCATCGCCCGTTGCTGGCGACGCGCGCGACTCGCCAGGTGGCCACGCTCATTAAACGGCTTGATCGTCGAGCAGTCTATCATGACGAGGCGCGCATCGTGTCGATCCGTGACCCCAAGCTGCGGCTACGGGGACATGTTTTGGTAATTACAGCCGGCACCTCGGATATTCCTGTCGCAGAAGAAGCGAGAGTGACGGCAGAGGTGATGGGGAGTCGGGTTGAAACGCTCTATGACGTGGGCGTGGCTGGCATTCATCGGTTACTGGAGCGTCAGAGCCGACTGATGCAAGCCCGGGTGGTTGTGGCAGTAGCGGGGATGGACGGAGTCTTACCAAGCGTGGTCGGCGGGTTGGTTCCCTGTCCGGTTGTGGCCGTGCCGACGAGCCGGGGCTACGGTGCAAGTTTCGGTGGACTGGCTGCGTTGCTGACGATGCTGAATTCCTGCGCGGCGGGGGTTGGCGTGATGAACATCGACAACGGGTTCGGGGCCGGCTGTCTGGCGCACCGGATTAACGTACTGGCAGGATACTGAAAAAGTCTTCTAGCAGCGTTCTCGCATCGTTCAGACCCTCAACGTACCCTGAGGGTACGCCTCTGACCTTCACTCGCTGCGGCCTTGCTGGACAGCCTTTTTGAGCATTCTGCGGGGGCGTTCTCTTCTTGCTTAAGACGTGCGGGCCAGTGACGTTCTGGTGTGCAGACAGAGTTTTTTACAGCTAGTTAGGGGAGAGGCGAGAGGAAACAAGTGGGAAATGCGCGACAAGCGCAAAAGGTGAGATGCTGAACGAGTAACAGAACCTACTTCTCCCGCCAGTCGCGCCTTTCTCGCACGTCCCGGCAAGCTCTATTTCACTTCCACCGTTCCGCGTTTCGGCCAGGCAACCATCTGGGTCCTGGGACCTTTCTCACCGTTCGCCAGCAACTTAGCTCGCACATCGAATTGATAGAGCCCTGCTCCCGACGGGATTTTCTTCTGGTCCAACCCGTCCCACGTCAGGAGGACAGAGATTTGTGGAGGGGCGGCACCGTCGGTCGAGGCGGCGTGCGGCCCCAGTGGTTTACGTGTGGTCAGAAAACGGAACGAATTCCTCGACGGCGACGTTATTAATGAAGAGATTTCCAGGAGGGTTGCGCCGTTCAGCTCCTTGGGCAGCTGGACTAAGGCAGAAAACTGCAACGAGCCGGACGAGATTGTATAGGGATTGGGGGAGACGTTCAGGTCGAGAATTTTGAGCTCCGGTTCGGGGCGTGGGGCTCGATGGTGTTTCGATTTCGCCGAAGTAGCAAGCGGGGTCCAGAGCAACAGCGCGGCGCAGAGCAGCACCCAGGCGGCCCGACCATTCCATGATCTGAATAACTCTGAGCAGGGCGTGACCAAGGATCGGCAGATCGTCATAGGGCTACACGCGTTACCAGACTAATGTTACGAAGCGCCCAGTTGGTGGGCGAGTCCAGCCTGCATTATTCATGAGCGCTTCTGCTGCAATCGCCGATCCGCTGCTGCGACGAGCCTTCGGCCAGCGGGCTCGCCCCTCGGACCCTCATCGTACTGCACGAGTACGCATCGGGTCCTCACGACTCTGCGCGCCGGTCTCGCGACGCGGCTCAGCGATTTCGCGACGAACCGTCATGAACAATGCGGGCTAGTGGGGGATAACACAGCGTTGGTAGGCTGTCAATGTATTCAAGCCCGTAAGATCCATGAACGCTTCGTTTCCACCGCGGCTTCGCCGCTCTTGGGCGTGAAGCGTCGTTCGTGAATTGTGAGCGAGACAAGCAAGATGTGCGCGACAGGCGCGACTAGCGAAGATGAATCATCCAACCCGTCCCGCTTTTCTCGCAAGTCCCGCGCGAATAAAGAGACACGCTTCACGAGGAACACTCGTACCGTGCGATATTGCGACGAACCGTTATGAGTCTTGCAGGCTTCTGAGCCGATTGCCGTTCGCGTGTGGCTTGGGTAAGATGGGCGCGGTCTGAACGGGCAGGGAAAGGACGCACGTGGGCTCGCATCTCCATTTTGATTGTTATTCCGGCATCAGCGGCGACATGATCCTCGGCGCGCTCGTGGATGTGGGAGTCCCGTTTCCCGACTTGGTGAGCGGGCTGAAGCGACTCCGACTTTCAGGGTTCACGCTACGGAAGCGACGGGTGCATCGAGGGGCGATCCATGCCACGAAAGTGGACGTCGTGATCACGTCAGGATTGCGCAAGCCACTCTCGCTTCATCGTATCCACGCCATCCTCTCCGCGAGTCGAATTCCCGACAAGATTAAGCAGCAAAGCCGATCAGTGTTCGATCGATTGGCCGAAGCGGAAGGGCAAGCCCATCGTGTAGCCAAGGATCACGTCCAATTCCATGAAGTGGGGGTTCTGGATTCATTTGTCGATATCGTCGGCGGGCTGATCAGCTGCGATCTGTTGGGCGTGACGCGCGTGACGGCCTCACCTGTCAATGTTGGAACAGGGACGTTGCAATCGGCTCACGGGATCCTGCCGGTGCCTGGTCCGGCGGTCGCCATTCTGGGGAAAGGGATTCCGATTTACAGTGCCGGCCCTCCTCGTGAGCTCACCACGCCGACCGGCATGGCGCTGTTGCGCACGCTGACATCCGAGTTCGGCTCCATGCCGGTGGTGACGCCGACGGCCATAGGCTATGGAGCGGGCGATGCTGACCCCGACGGCTGGCCGAATGCCTTGCGTGTGTTTCTCGCGCGACCGTCATCCCGAGGAACGCGCGAATGGGATACTGTGTTGCAGGTTGAAACCAATCTCGACGATGTGAACCCACAAACGTATGAGTATGTGATGGAACAGCTATTCTCGCGCGGAGCGCTCGATGTGACGCTCGCACCGGTCATCATGAAACGTGGAAGACCCGGCATCGTTCTGACCTGTCTTGCGGCTCCAGCGCAGCTGGATCAGATTCTTGACGTCTTGTTTAAGGAAACGACAGCATTGGGAATCCGGATTCGTGAGGTGAGGCGACAGATTCTCCCTCGGCGGTTTATCTCGGTGAAGGTGCGTGGGGGCGTCGTCCGGATGAAGATAGCCGATGTGAACGAAACGACCGCCAAAGCGGCGCCGGAATATCTCGATTGCATGCGGATTGCCGAACGAACGGGCCGTCCCGTGAAGGAGGTGCTCGAAGACGCGGCCCTCACCTACGCCAAACAGCGGGTAGCACGGCCGACGGGCCGGGGATGACGGTCCTACTATACAGCCTCCTGTTCCTCGTATCTGTCGCAGTGACGTTGGGAGCCTGCACTCTATTTACGAACGCCATCGAGTGGTTGGGCAAGCGATTCAATCTGTCCGAAGGCGCGGTCGGCGGTGTGCTGGCGGCCATTGGCACAACGCTTCCTGAAACGTCGATCCCCATCATCGCCATTTTCTTCGGGGCCGGCCGTGCCGAGGCTGAGGTGGGGTTGGGCGCGATCCTCGGCGCTCCTTTCATGCTGAGCACCCTGGTGATCCCCATCCTGGCCATCTTGCTCGTCGTGTACGCCAGACTGGGGAAACGAACCGCCGTCTTCCGATTAAACTATCAAGATGTGAATGGCGATCTCTTCTTCTTCGTGGCGGCCTACAGCGTCGCGCTGGCCTGTGCTTTTGTTTCCTCTCGACCGGTGCATGTCATAGCTGCCGTCGGGTTGATGAGCCTCTATCTCTATTACGTAAAGCTGAAGTTCAGTGAGTCGGGTGAGGAGGTGGGCGAGGGTGGGCTTGAGCCGCTGCTCTTTGCCAGAAAGGCGGCTACCCCGTCGTTTGGACTTATCGGTCTTCAAGGAGTTCTTGGCCTGGCCGGGCTTGCGCTCGGAGCGCATCTCTTCGTGCTCGCCGCAGAAACGATTGCGGGAATCTTATCGATTTCTCCATTAATCCTGGCCCTTCTCGTCGCGCCCCTGGCGACCGAGTTGCCCGAGATGTCAAACAGTTTTCTCTGGCTCTACAGAAAAAAAGATCGCTTGGCGGTAGGGAATGTCACAGGCGCGATGGTCTTTCAGGGTACAATCCCGGTCTCGATCGGGCTCTTGGGCACGGACTGGGCGCTGGCACCTACGGCATTGATCACCATGGTGCTCGCTGTTGCAGCGTCCAGCTTCTTACTGGTGCAGACTGTAGGCGGTCTCTGGCGGCCCTGGTTGCTGAGCGGGAGTGCCCTCCTTTATATGGGGTATGTGGTGTACCTATATGCTTTCTAACCGGATGCTGAAAAACCCCTCCAGCTTCGTTCTCGCATCGCTTAGAGGCTCAACGTACCGCGCTGGGTACGCTTCGCCTCTGCGCTCGCTGCGGCCTTGCTGGAAGGTGTTTTTGAGCATCCTACGCGACGAGTGATGGCGAAGGGTAAGAGTACTAAGAAAAGCATGACGAGGTCGAAAGACAAACCTCACCTTGGTATTACGATGGGTGACCCTGCGGGGATAGGCCCGGAGGTGGTTGCGAAGGCTTTGGCTCTGGCAAAGGTGCGAGGACTCTGTCGTCCGCTGGTCATCGGCTCGTTTCCGGTTATGCAGCAGACGGTCAAGAGTTTGAAGCTCAAGATGACCGTGATTCGAGTGGAGGGTCACGAGGCGCTGTCTCCACGGCGGAATCATCTCGCAGTGCTGGACCCGCTCGATCATCCCCTTGGGCGGTTCCCGCGTGGAGTCGCGGCACCTGAAACCGGAGCGGCGTCCGTACTGTTCATCAAGAAAGCCGTGGAGCTTGCGCTGCTTGGCTGTATCGACGGCGTCGTCACCGCGCCGATCAATAAAGAAGCGATCAACATGGCCGGCTGTCATTTCCCCGGCCATACGGAATTGCTGGCAGACCTGACCAAGACACAGGAATCCGGCATGATGATTGTCGGCGGACCGCTCCGAATCATGTTTGTGACCACTCACGTTGCAATCAAGGACTTGTCGGCACTCCTCACCCAGGCCAAGATCGAAAAAGCCATCAGACTGGCCCATCTGGCGTTGAGGGACCTGTTCGGGATCAAGAAACCGAGAGTCGGTGTCGCTGCATTGAACCCTCATGCTGGAGAACATGGACTGTTTGGGGACGAAGAGACGCGGGTGATTCTCCCGGCGGTTCGTTCGGCCCAGGCCCAAGGCATTCGTGCCAGCGATCCCTTGCCTGCCGATACGCTGTTTGGCAAGGCGGCGAGGGGTGATTATGACGGTGTGGTGGCCCTCTACCACGATCAGGGATTAATTCCCCTCAAGCTTGTCGCTTTCGGCACCTGCGTGAATCTGACGGTGGGGTTGCCGATCATTCGCACCTCGGTCGATCACGGGACAGCGTTTGATATTGTAGGGAAGGGTATCGCAGACCCTGGCAGTCTGGTCGAGGCGATTACACTGGCCGCCACCTTAGTCGCGCGGCGTCGATGAAGGGTTTTTCTTGTTGGTCTTGTTTGTTTGGTTGAATGAAATTCAAGGAGACAAACCAAATAAACAAAACAAACCAGATAGACCAGAAAAACAAGAGCATATTGATGACCAACCAATCGGGCGCGGCGTGTAGCATGCTTCAGAAGCAGCTGAGGGAATTGGACGCGATTTTACAAGAGACCATGGAGACGCTCAATACCGTTGCCGGAGCCGAACGAGTGGCAAAGTGGAAAGCCAGGACGAGTGCGCTCATCACTGAATCCCTGGGCCAGACAGAAGGGCAGAAGTTTGCCGCCCTGCAGCCGGGGCCCTCTTTTACCAACGACCTGGTGGAAGAGTTTACCGATCTTATCGACTATTTCCGAACCCCGCTGGCCGATCTGGCGAAACGACTGGCGCAGGCAGCGCCTCGTTCTTCCGATGGGAATTGACTGGTGTCGATTCTCCCCCGCATTATTCACGAGGGTTCGTGACGAAACTGCTGAGACGGCAGCGAGAGGGGCGCGCGGAGCCGTGAGGCGGGGTAACGCCACGCCTGGGAGTTCCGAAGGGGGTGTGCCCCCTTCGTGGGGATTCTACAAGGGGGCTGGCCCCCTTGTAAGAGTGGGCGAGGCAGGCTTCTGGGCCGAGCCCACGAGGGAGGGAGGGATACTTGAAACAGTATGTTGATCGACCAAGCGGCGAGCCCGCCCGCCGTCAGGCTTGTCGTAGCGGCGTATCGGCGGTTGTAGTAGAAGCCTTCGTGAATTATGCGGGCTAATCTCCCTCCGCCGAACAAACGGCTCGGCCAAAACTTTCTGATCGATCCCAACATCGTGCGCAAAATCGTCGCGTTGGTGGAACTAGGACCCGGCGACCACGTGCTGGAGATCGGTCCAGGCCGCGGCATTCTGACAGAGGCGTTGTGCCACGCAGCCGGTCGTGTGACGGCGGTCGAAGTGGATCCACAGCTCCATGCCTATCTCGAAACCAGGCAGACGGAGCTTCCGAATGTGGAGCTGGTCTGTGAGGATGCGCTGGCCTATCCGGTCGAGAACCTGCCGATAGGGACGGTCGTCGTGGCCAATCTGCCCTATTATATTTCAACCCCGTTGCTCTTTAGACTACTCGACCAACGGGGCCGGTTTTCCCGTATGGTGCTCATGCTGCAGGACGAAGTGGCCGATCGATTGGTGGCAAAGCCAGGCGAGTCGGACTATGGGGTGCTCTCAGTCATGGCGCAGTATGCGGCCGAGATCACCAAATCGTTTCGTGTCTCAGCTCAGTGTTTTCGTCCCAGGCCGGAAGTCGCCTCGGCAGTGCTGCTGCTGCGCACGAAAGAGCGCACGAAGCTCAGCCGACAGGAAGAAGTCGCATTTCGCGCGCTCGTGAAGGCGGCTTTTGCCCATCGAAGGAAAACGCTCGTCAATTCTCTGCGAGACGAAGGGTATGAACTTCATCCTGTTGCCGAGACATTGCAGCGATTGGATATTGCTCCGACTCGCAGGGCAGAGACGTTGTCGGTTGAGGACTTTCTCCGGCTCGCTCTTGCGCTCGGTTGAAGTAGTGCGAGAGTATTCTGTGGCTCGCTTGGCCCGCATTATTCATGAAGGTTCGTCGCGAAAGCATGCAGACGCGAAGCGAGACGGGCACCCGGAGGCCTGGGACTGGCTCTGCCGTTTGCAGCAGTTGCTGTCCCGCTTTTCTACATTCCCTCCACCGTTTTTAGGAGGTGGTCTGGATTGTCCCCCACTGCGCACGTCGAGGGAGCACAGTTTCATCGTGCGGCCTCCGTGAGCAAGGGGGATGATCCAGACTACCTCCGTCTCCTCTCGTTTGAAATGACCGATTCCCTGTGCTAGCATCGCGATCATGGCTGTCACCACTTCGGCCAAGCGGGGCGAGGCCCGCGGCGCCGCTTCCGCCCCATCACACATCAAACGAGAAGTGATCGGAGTCCTCCTGATCGCGTTGGCGCTATTGACGCTTCTCAGTATGGTCTCCTTTGTTTCGGGGGAACTCAAAGCCGGGACATCTGCGACGCCTCCATCCAGAAATCTCATCGGTGCGGTCGGCGCGTTCTTCGCGTCGACCTTATTCTGGTCGATCGGCGGGGCCGGATATTTGTTTCCAATACTCCTCGGTCTCATGGGTATCCGCTGTTTCACTCAGAGCGATCTGTCGATCCGTCTGCGGAACGCCGGCGCCTCGCTGGCAGCATTGCTGTTTCTCAGCGGCTTGTTCCATCTCGAAATCACGGCGGTGCCGACCATCTCTAGCGGCTTTATTTATCGAGGGATGGCGGGAGGCTTCTTCGGGCACGTGTTGGCCGAGAGCTTACGAGCCTATTTTGCGAGTACCGGAGCCCACATTCTCATCATAGCGGGACTACTGGTCTCGCTCCTCTTCACGGCGCCCATCTCTCTGTCGGAGATTGCCCGGCGGCTTCCTGGTTGGGGTAATTGGATGTTCAGTGGGGCGCGTGCATTGATCCCGGACCGGCCGGTGGAAGAATCCGTTCCTGAATTTCCACGGAAAGCCAAACAGAAATCGTCCGCATCCATCCGTGCGCTGATCGAGGAGGCGCTTCCTGAGGCGGCTGCGGAGCCTGAATTGGATTGGCCGGTCATTCAACCATCACGACAACCGACTCCCGAACCGGCTGAGCCGATTGAATCCGAGCCGGACAAACAGGTCGTAGCTGCCCAAGCGCAGGCGGGGGACTATATCTTGCCGGATCCGGCCTTGCTCTTGAGCGAACCTTCAGGCCCCCTAGGACGTGTCACGGAAGAAGAAATCAAGGCGCAATCCGATGTGCTGACCCGCGCCCTGCTAAGTTTTGGCATCGCAGGGAAGGTGACGGAAGTTCGTCCTGGACCAGTCGTGACGATGTACGAGTTCGAGCCGGCGCCGGGGACTAAAGTCGCGCGCATTGTGAACCTTGCCGATGATCTCGCGTTGGCGCTGAAGGCGATCAGTCTCCGGATTGTCGCGCCGATTCCGGGAAAATCGGTGGTTGGGATCGAGGTTCCGAACCTCTATCGCGAGACGGTATCAATGAAGGAAGTGGTGACGAGCGAAGTGTTTTCACGCGCCAGATCGAAGCTCAGTCTGGCCTTGGGGAAGGACATTTTCGGAACCCCCACGATCGCCGATCTGAAAACGATGCCGCACTTGCTGGTAGCCGGCGCCACAGGGGCAGGGAAAAGCGTCAGTCTCAATACTATGCTCCTGAGCCTGCTGTTTTCGGCTCGACCCGATGAGGTCAAGCTACTTCTGATCGACCCCAAGATGCTCGAGTTTCAAACGTACGACGGCATTCCTCATCTTTTACGGCCGGTCATCACCGATCCCAAGTCGGCGGCGCGGGGGCTCGGTTGGGTTGTGGCTGAAATGGAGCGGCGTTACAAATTGCTTGCTGAGGCAGGGGTGCGAAACATCGATGCCTACAATCGAAAGGTCGCCGGCGCGCAGGGTGTGCTGGAGGCTGAATCAGCGGCCAAGTTGGACCAGCCGGAATTGCCCATTCAGTTTCTGCCTGAAGAGGAACGGCTTTCTGCCGGAGAGACAGCACTTCCGGATGGCAGCCCCGGATCATTTTTGCCGCCGCCGACTCCGCCGGAACCTTTGCCCTATATCGTTGTGATGATCGATGAATTGGCGGATTTGATGATGGTAGCGCCGAGGGAAGTGGAAGACAGGATTGCACGCTTGGCGCAGATGGCTCGAGCATCGGGCATCCATCTCGTGCTGGCGACGCAACGTCCCTCGGTCGATGTGTTGACCGGTTTGATCAAGGCGAACTTCCCGGCCCGCATTGCGTTTCAAGTGTCGTCGAAGACCGATTCACGCACCATTCTGGATGCAAACGGTGCGGAAGCGCTCCTTGGTCGTGGGGACATGCTCTATCTGGCTTCGGGGACCGGACGTGTCATGCGGCTGCACGGTTCGTTTGTGTCGGATGACGACGTCCGCCGGGTGGTCGAGTTCGTGAAAGATCAAGCCAGGCCCGCCTACAATCAGGAGTTGCTGATCGCGTTGAAACAGGAAGGGACGAAGGAAGAAGACGCGCTGGGCGAAGTATACGAGCAAGCTAAAGAGTTGGTTCTGTCTACAGGTCAAGCCTCTGCGTCGCTGATTCAGCGCCGGCTGCGGGTGGGCTATCCTCGGGCGGCTCGGATGATCGAGCAAATGGAGGCAGATGGCCTCGTAGGCGCGGCTGGTCGCGATGGACGGAGAGAGGTCGTTGGGCGGCGTGGGCCGGTGGGAGCAGAGGAGGTGTGAGGGGAGTGGCCAGGTGCCCTTCTTGCTCGCAGAACGCGCACGATGAAACTGTGCTCGTTCGATGCGCGCAGTAAAGGGCAGCCTCGGCCACTCCCCTCGCGATTGGTATGATGGGGAAATTGAATTGGACATGTTTTGTAGGAGGCGTGCTCGTTTGTGCGTGGAGCCTATTCCCATTGCTGACTCTTGCCGCCGGAGAAGAGAGCGATGAGAATGCGTTGAAGGAAGTGCGGGAAGTGGTCAAGCAACTCCAGGCGCGGTATGAGAGGACGAAAGATCTCCAGGCCGACTTTACGCAGAAGACCACGATCGAGGGGTTCGAGCGGCCCATCACGTCTTCGGGGAAGGTCTATATCAAAAAGCCGGGCCGGTTGCGGTGGAATTATCTCGACCCTTCGGTCGAGGACATCCATGTCAATCTGGATGATATCAAAGTGTATGTGCCGGAGCACAAACAAGTGTTGGTGGGGAAGCTCACACAAATGGCGGCCTCCAAGGCCCCGCTGGAGCTCTTGCAGGGGGCAGCCAAGTTGAATGAGTCGTTCGACATTGAGCCGACACCGGGGAAGGGACGGGGTGTGGGAGGAATCCGGTTACTCACCCTCCTGCCTAAGTCGCGTGAAGGTGGGGCAGGGAGTTCGTTACAACGGATCGTGCTAGAAGTGTTTCCCAAGACGTACTTCATTCGGACGATCTCTCTCTACGAAGCCAGCGGCAATGTCGCGAGTTTTGAATTTTCGTCGCTCCAATCCAACATAGGCCTTGGCGACTCAGTCTTCGATCTGAAGTTACCGGCCGATGTGGAAGTGGTGAGGGCTCCGGTGCTCAGTACTCCACAGTGAATTTGACAGGAACCGGTTCGAAGATGCGCACTTGCAGGCGGCGGGAAAACCATTTCGACACAGCAAGCTTCGATAGCCTGTACGTATGGGACATGAATAACACGCCCGCAGGATGCTCAAAAAGGTCGTCCAGCAAGGCCGCAGCGAGCGAAGAGGCGAGGCGTACGCTCCGGTACGTTGAGCCCTCTGAGCGATGCGAGAACGATGCTGGCGAACTTTATTAGTATCCTGCGAGACGAATGAGGAGTAGGTGAGTGTATGAATCAGTCAATGGTCGGTTCCTTAGTTGAAGCGGTCGATGAAGCAGTCAAGCGGCTGGATCTCGATCGACTCTCGAGTGAGTATTGGGGCCAGAACGAGTTCCTGTTTGTTCCACAGTTTCTCTCTCGGTCGGTGGTGGAAGAGCATCTCGTTCCTCAGGCGCAAGGGGTGAAGAGCGAACTGAATCGTAACTACATTCCCGGCCACAAAAAGGGCGGGAGCGTGAGCTACTACACTGTGATGGAGAAGGCCCCGCGGTTTCTCGATCTGTATCGATCCGGAGCCTTTCTCGAGTTCTTGAGCCGTTTGGTGCAGGCCAAGCTCAGTCTATGCCCTGAGAACGACCCCCATTCCTGTGCGCTCTACTACTATACGGAGCCGGGGGACCATATCGGGTTTCACTATGACACGTCCTACTACAAGGGGGCTCGCTATACCATTCTGATGGGGCTCGTTGATAAGTCTACGCAATGCAAACTAGTCTGCGAGTTATTTAAGGATGATCCTGTTAAACCGCCTAGGCACCTTGAGCTGATCACACAACCAGGCGATCTCGTCATCTTCAATGGAGATAAACTTTGGCATTCGGTAACTCCACTTGGCGAGGGAGAGGAACGGATCGCCTTAACGATGGAATACGTCACCGACCCGGACATGGGAACCTTCAAACGGCTGTACTCCAACCTCAAAGATTCCATTGCCTACTTCGGCCTCCGTTCGGTGTTTAAGCAGGCGATCACGCCATCCAATCGACGCTCCTAGCAGGGCACTGAAAAAGTCCACCAGCTTCGTTCTCGGCTCGTCGAAATCCTCAACGTACCCCTGAGGGTACGCCTCCGGCTTCGACTCGCCTGCGGCCTTGCTGAACGGCCTTTTTGAGCACCCTGCGGGCAGGAGCCGCGCCCGGCTATGATAATTCCCGCTCACAATAGCATCAGATTCCTCGATGCCCATTACCTGAGTGCATGGAAGCATTTGTCAGAGTAACTATCCAGGTGATTATTGACGAAGCACATGAATCGGCTGAAAATATGCGCGGTGATTGATGCCCCCCTCATCGGGGTCTAGTTTGAGACGAATACCAGACAGTGTGATCCAGAGGACGCCTTGTGCCCCGTAGAGATGCGGATCAGTCTACTTATAGTTATGCGTTATAATTAAGCCAGTGCAACCCAACGCCAAAGTTCTTTTCCGTGTGCCGAACGAGGACGGTAGCGAGGAAGTTGAGACTCTATGGGCTACCCACCTAGGCGGCGACAACTACAAACTCGATAACTCGCCGTTTTACGCCTACAGCGTCTCATGGGAAGACGTTGTCTGTGCACCGTTCAATGAAGAAGAAGGGCATCCCACATATCAGCGTGTTGTCTCGAAATCTGGCAACCGAACTGTTCGCGTGGTCTTTAATCCACCTATTGAGCCCGGAAACGAGTCCGACCAAATACTTCAGAGGCTTGTATCGCTTGGCTGTAGCTATGAGGGCGCAAACCGAACGTATATCTCAATCAACATCCCGTCGACCTTGGAGCTAGATGTAGTTCGAAACTATCTCATTGAGCAAAACGCAACTTGGGAACATGCAGATCCAACTTATGCCAATCTTTTCCCTGAAAACTCATTACCAGTCCGTCAGTCTGACCATAAATAAGCTGCGCTTTTTGGTGCCCAGTTACGTCCAACGTTAGCGTCACAAGCATCCGTCATCATATGAGCGCGTGGCATTTCAACTTAACAATTGGCGAAAAGCGAACCGACGCGCTTCTTCGGGAAAACACGTTCACCGAGGTTTTAGAAATCGTTGTCCGCGACATGGAAGTGCTCTGCTGTCACCCCCAAGATTGTGACTACATGGCTGGCTTCTCAAGAGTCATCTTCAATCTACGTGTCCCTCCAGCGACATTCGACCTCTTCTTCAATTCCGAAAGCGGCTATCGCGGCGCGTACTTCGAGTCACCATATATTGGGTTGGCGACGAACGAAGCATGCCTTCGACGCCTAACACCTTTGCTCCTGGCATGGGCTGAGCAACATGGGCCGTCGCTTGACCGCAAGTTTGCCCAGCAGTCGTTGGCATCACCCACAGCGAAGGTCTGGCTGACCGAGTTCGAGAGTCACTTGTGCACAAAGTGTGTCGGTGAATGGGGTAATCCGAAAGACGATGTGCCCGAAATCCTCAATGGTCGCTGGGAGCTTATTCACTCGCTGGTCGATTGGCGAGGCCGCAAGGCACCGTTTCTCTCAAAACTCAGAGTATTCGGCGCCTTTTTGAACGAGCACTACGATGAATTCACTCCGGCTCGGAAACGTCATCGTGCTCAGGAACTCAACGCGTACGGTTGGTCATGACAACCTGAAAAATTGAATCAAGTCTTGCCACCCAGCATCCGACTCCCGCCGCAGATGATGGTTCCCCTCTCGTCGAATCGGCTGGTCACCCTTGAACGTCTCCCCGTTCCGATCTCACGCTGTTACGCGCCTCGTTGATTTCATAGTTGCTGCCGTCTATAGTTTGCCGAACTGTTGTTGGTGTGGAAAGGCGTCAGCGGAGAATGAAGAGCCTCCTCAGGCATAGCGCCATCATGCTGTTCGCTCTGTGCCTGGCTCTAGTTTCTCCTCTTGTCTCGGTCTTGGCGGCGGCTGAGCAACCGGATGCCGCGCAGCGTCACTACGAGCGAGGCACCGCGCTGCTGCGAAAAGGTGACCTTATAGCGGCATCTGAGGCTGCCAGAAAAGCCATCGAGTTAAATCCCTCCTCAGCCGAAGCGCACCATCTGCTCGGCATGATCTATTTCAAAGAGAAGAAGCCGGCTCAGGCTGTCGATGCCTTCACCCTCGCGCTCAAGCTGAAGCCGGCTTATCCCAACGCTTTGAACGATCTGGCCAAGGTTTACCGGATTCAAGGGAAACTGGCTGAAGCGGAGCAGGCTCTCAGACGGGCGATTGAGACCGATTCGCGCCAAGCCGATTCGTACTTCGACTTAGCCAAGCTGTACGAGCAACGTCGTGATTTCACTACGGCCACCCAGACTTATCAAGCGTTGCTGGCCGTCCATCCGAACCACCGTGACGCCCTGTACAATCTCGCATTGCTGTATGAGGCGCAGGGAGACAGTCGCGGAGCGCGAGAGACGGTGAGCCGGCTGCTCAAACTAGATCCCAAGCATGCCGATGCCTGGTACCTGGCGGGGCGGATGGCGGAGAAGAACAACGTGCTCGTGGAAGCCGCCTATTCGTACAGACAGGCCATCGCGGCGAAGCCTTCGTTTGTGGACGCGCATTATAACCTCGCGTTTATTCATCGGAGTCAGGGCCGTCCCTTGGAGGCGGAACAGGAATTTCTCGAAGTCTTGCGGTACCGCCCGGAGTATGCCGAAGCCCATATGAACCTGGGTGTGATCTACACCGGCCTGAATAGGCTTGAAGAGGCGGAGCAGTCCTACGAGCGAGCCGTCGCGCTGAAGCCGGACTATCGTGAGGCACACTACAACTTGGGTGTCTTCTATGAGTTGCATCGAAAAGACCTGCCGAAAGCACTGGCCCAATATCACAAGTACCTCAACCTTGGTGGGCGAGATGATCGTGTTGAGCGGATCGTCGGGTCTGGAGGTCGATAACTAAATGCGAGCAGGGTGAAGAGATGAGGAGCCTACCGACGAAATAGCTGACCGTTGTGGAGATCGCCCGAATGCCTCGGCTGTCCGGGAGGAGCCGGGGCGTTGCTGTTTCTAGCAGGCTGCTGAAGGACTAATGAGGCACGCGAGAACTTCGATGGTGCGCACGTGTGGCCCAACAGGAGAACACTCTCGCAGGATGCTCAAAAAGGCGGCCTTCTCACCCGCCCAACCCTGGCGCGCAAGACGCGCCTTGTCCCAGGCAAGGCCGCAGCGAGTGAAGAGCCGAAGCGTACCCTCTGGGGCGCACGGTGCGACGAATAAGGAGCACCAAGTCTGTGCGCGCCGCCGAGTGGTGAGGCGGCCGGGTCCCCGTTGAGGGTCTGAACGATGCGAGAACGACGCTGGCGGGATTTTTCAGCATCCTGCTTACCAGTAGGGCCAAGGCCGCCAATAGGGACTCCAGTAAGGCCCCCAATAGGGACCTGGCCCCATATAATAATAGGGGTCGATACGGGGGGCCACGTCTTCCAATCCGGCCCAAACTTGCATGCGCTTGATGGTGATGACGGGATAGGTATAGTCCGTTTCATCCAATGGGAGCGTGATGGAGCCTGAGACCTCGCCGGTCACGGTGATTCTGGTTCCAATCGGGACAGTCGCGGGATCGAGGAATTCTCGGTAGATGGCGATGAAGCGGCCTTGTGATTGGGTCAAGTCGTATCCAGGACGCGTCGATCGATCGAGTGGCAACTGTAAGATCTCGATCCTCGTGCCGTCTTTCTGTCGTCGAGCTGTCAACACTTTACCGCCAAAGACCACCGATTGGCCCTCAAAGGAGTTCGGTGCTGCTTTGACCTGGAGGAAGGTGAGTGCCTGTGCGTCCGAGCCATCCCCCGCCTCTTGCGTCGAGGCACAGCCTGTGAGTGTGACGAGCAAGGCGACTGTAGAGAGCAGCGTACGTGCTAGGAGCTTGTCTGGCATTGTCATTCGTGACGAGGCGAACAATGGGCAGGCAGTTGCGCGCCCGCAGGCCGCGAAAAACCAGAGGCGTATTCGCTGGAATACGGTGAAGTTTTTTCGTGGCCGAGAACATAGTAGATGCCCAGCCATCGCTCGCCGCAGTAGAACGGTCAATGTCGGACAGGCTCCAAGCATGGCCCAGTCTAACACGAAGAGTAGGGAGTAACTTCGCGGCACATCCGATATAATGTACGATCAGTGTTGATCTAACCCGCATTACTCATGAACACTTCTGCTACAATCGCCGATCCGCTGCTACGACGAGCCTTCAGCCAGCGGGCTCGCCCCTCGGACCCTCACCGTACTGCACGAGTACGCCTCAGGTCCTCAGGGCTCCGCGCGCCGGTCTCGCGACGGGGCTCAGCGATTTCGCGACGAACCCTCATGAATAAAGTGGGCTAAGAAAGGAGTCGATATGATGAACAGACAGTGTGCGCAATGGGCCTCGGCGGTCTGTGCGGTTGTATGGAGTGTCGTCGTCCTAGGGGGATCACCAGCCACCGCCGCGTCCCCGGAGTTGAAGGGCAAGTTCGAAGTCCTGAGGGGTGAAGTGTCCACGCATACGCCGGGCAAGGTGAAGTTGATTGAGTTCGCCGACTTCTACTGCCCGCATTGTCACCGGTTCGATGGGGAAGTCCTTCCATTGCTGGAAAAAGAGTTCGGGAACAAACTTGAGGCCACTATGGTGGGGTTCCAGGTAATTCAAGGGAAGCTGCCGACCCCGTTCGATATGTACGAGCAGGCGAAGCTGATGGGAAAGGGGAATGAAATGAAAGCCGTCCTCTTTCGCACCATCCACAAAGATAAGATCACAGGAGTGCTGGATCGCTCGCTACGTGAAGCCCTGATCAAGGAAGTCGGACTCGATCCGAAAGTTTTTGAAGAGGGAATGGCCAGCGGGAAGCCAGCCAAGATATTTGAAGAGGGGCGCAAGTGGGGCGAGCGCATCAAAGTTCAGTTTACCCCGACCGTGCTCATCGACGGGAATATTAAGGCGGAAAGTATCGACCCAGAGAATCTCAAGTTGATCATCCAGAGCATTCTGGATGCAGATGGGAAGAAGTAAACTCGAAAGTTCTGAGTGCTGAATTCTGAGTGTTGAGTTACGGTGAGTCCGAAAACTTAGAACCCAGAACTTTAAACTCAAAACTCCTTCTGAGGAGAGATGGCGATCGATCCAATCTGCGGGATGACGGTCGATCCGGCTACAGCAGCCGGAAGTCACGACCATCGAGGCCAACGCTACTACTTTTGCGGCCTGTCTTGCCTGGAACGATTCAAGGCCGATCCGGAGCAGGCGTTGCAGCCACGACCAGTAAGTTCTGCTAAGTTGACCGCAAGAAGACCCCTTCCGATGATGCAACCTGTCCAGGCCGTGACGGAGGCTGCGGTTATCGATCCCGTGTGCGGGATGACGGTGCAGCCGGCCACGGCAGC
>DASYRC010000045.1:0-43149 GCA_036004925.1 Nitrospiraceae bacterium
GGAGATGAACTTCGCCAGGCCCTTATCGGCCGACACCTTGGTCAACGCCGCGGTCAACGTCGTCTTGCCATGGTCCACGTGCCCGATCGTCCCGATATTCACGTGCGGCTTCCGCCGCTCATATTTCGCCTTCGCCATACCTGCTCCCTTTCTAAAAAACCTCCTGATGTCCTAATCTCGTCGTGCTCGCACGATAAGCGCGCGGATCAAGTACACTCTGCCTGGAGCCCACGACGCGGATCGAACGCGTGACCTCGTCCTTACCAAGGACGTGCTCTACCAACTGAGCTACGTGGGCGTCCCTCTATGTAAACCGTGAATCGTAAAAAGTGAAATGACTCTCGAACTACTGACCCAGGCTACTTCTTCGACTTTTCACGTATTACACCTAACGCCTCACGGCTACTCGTTGGAGCGGGCGATGGGATTTGAACCCACGACAGCCAGCTTGGAAGGCTGGAACTCTACCACTGAGCTACGCCCGCCAGTTTTTCCCCACGCTCTGCAGCGCACAATCCCAATCCCGCGCTCACTCAAGCCTTAGACTCCCAGGTTGTACAAGCCTGATGTGGTGGGCAGGCAAGGATTCGAACCTTGGAAGCCGATGGCAACAGATTTACAGTCTGCCCCCTTTGGCCACTTGGGTACCTGCCCGAAATACCCTGCACACGACACAACAAATCTAAGCGAAATCTAAGCGCTCAATTATGATTTATTATTGTCTAGTTCATCCATATGATGACGAAAAAGAAGAGCAAGCTCGTCCACGCACAGCACCCCCCTCCTTATAAATTAAGGATGGACGTGGTGGGCTGGGAACACAGCTTGTTCAGGAAACACTCGATTCTATTGATGAAGTCTGGTGAAGTCAAGACCAAAAAGCAGAATTATCTTGCTTTTTTCTTCGACACCGCCTATCCGCCAGGAATTTTCCTGGCGCCATCCTGCCAGGTTCCTTCTTGATTTATAAAATTGCCTTTTTGATATCATATTTATTATTATTGTGAAACCGACTTCAATTCCCTTAGCACCACACAAACATTTCATGGACTTATGGAGATACGTCATTTTCTATCCGCACTGACCGTATCGTTCGACCCCTTGGCTTAAACCAGAAAATACCCCCCTCGCGCGGGCTAGGAGGCTGGGGGAAACTTCAATGACATTCTTCATAAGTACCGCTACTTCTTGTTCCGACAGACGTGATGCAGGGGCTAGGTACCGTTTTCGAGCGATGGCCCGCTCACCAGAATCTTCCGGTTCGTAATATCCACGGAGAATTCCTTCTCGATCTGCACTCCTAAGACGACTTACCCACTCATCCTGACTCTTCCCTGATCTCTGAATCGATCGTCCTGCGCTGCCTGTCAATTCCAACTGGTTCCACACGATCCACCCGACAAACACCGCCCACGTTTCGTTAAGGGCTTCCCATGATTCACGCTCGGTCAGAAACCGCTCCTCAGTTTCGCCCTTTCTCTGCACGACCGGCGTGATCAGCACCGCTCCATAGTGGCACTGCTGCTGCGCTCTCGCGAAAGCGAGCACTGGATCCGGCACAATCTCGGGCGACGTCGCAGCCGCCGTCACCAGATAGTCGACATATGCATGGAACAGTTCGTGGTAGAGCGTTTCAATTTCGGCATGGGTGAGTCGCCCGAGCGGACGCAACGTAGCCCCGGCTCCATTGAAAGACAGCGTACGATTGAGCACCATCCGATGGTCCCCCGGATGATATTCTGCGGCATAGCTGTGCAAATCGTCGAACTCGAACTGAACGAAACTCGGTGGGACTGCCTTGAGGAACTTCGTCGGGAGACCCATTGCGTCAGCCTCACTGATCAACTGACGCCACGTCCGGTCGGTTAATGGTAGACGCTCCTCCGAAATCCCTGCATTCGGCACGAATAGAAGTCCCCCCACGAGGAGGCCCGTCGCGACCACTTTGCACAGCGCACGCACCATCAATAGAGATCCGATTGAAGCTGGGAGAGTTATCTCAGGAAGTATCGGTCACACCTGGCCCCTATTATTCATGAAGCTTCTGCTGCAAGCGCGGATGCGCGGCTGTGACGGGCAGTCTCGCCATTCAGCCCTTCGACATACTGCACGAGTATGCCTCAGGGCTTCACGCCTCCGAGTGCTCGTCTGCTTCGCATCTGCACGCTTTCGCGACGAACCTTTATGAATGAGGGAGGCTAGCAATCATCGCGAGCATACCAGTCAGGCCGCACCCCTTCTTCTTCCACGAGGACTAGCTGGTCCAGCAACGCAGGCGCTACAGGGTCCAGAAAACGGGATGGTTTCGACAGCAGCATGCCGCTTCCCTTATCAAACACATTGATCGGGTAGGTCAGGTACAGATGCCGCTTGGCTCTTGTCACAGCGACATAGAATAGCCGCCGCTCTTCCTCCATCTCCTCATCGGCAACGAACGAGTAAACCGACGGAAACTTTCCGTCCACGATCCAAATGACAAACACACATTGCCACTCGAGCCCCTTGGCGGAATGGATCGTGGACAACACAAGTCGTTCATCATCGTGATCAGGCGCCTCGACGCCAGTCACGCTCCCGTCCGGCGGCTCCAGCGCGAGGTCGGACAAAAACGTTTCGATCCCCTGGTACCCCTCCGCGATCGTGTGCAGATGATCCAGATCCCGCGTGCGCTTGGGATAGTCATCGTACTGCGCCCTGAGAATCGGCAGATAGTACTCATAGATATGGCTAACCAATTGGGCTGGCCGCAGATCTCCGGCCCCGGCAAGACTTTCGAGTGTCAGGGCTAAATCCCTGAGCCCTCTCCCCGATCGTCCCGGCATCTCACGAAGGGCGTGATAGGGATTCTCTGATTTCACGACCGCGGCCATGACATCCTGCGCCTTCTTTGGTCCCACACCTTCAATGAGCATGAGCACCCGATGCCAACTGACAGCATCCATGGGATTGGCCACCACGCGCAAGTGGGCCAGCAGATCCTTGACGTGTGCGGTCTCGATAAATTTGACCCCGCCGCGCTTGATAAATGGCAGTCCGTGACGCGAAAGCTCGATTTCAAGATCGAACGAATGAAAGCTCGACCGGAATAACACCGCCATTTCGCCAAGAGGAACCCCTTCCTCCCGCAACTCCAAAATCTTCTGCGCAATGAAACGCGATTGGGCATGCTCCCCCGCCGCCTCCACCAGAACCGGCAGCGGTCCATCAAGCTTCCTCGTAAAGAGGTGCTTGCTGTACTTTTCCGTCGCCGCTTCAATAATCGTATTCGCGAGATTCAGAATCGGCTGGGTGCTGCGGTAATTCTCTTCCAGCTTATAGATGGTGGCGCCGGGGAAAAGCGACGGAAACTCCATGATGTTCTTGAACGTCGCACCACGGAACGCATAGATCGATTGCGCGTCGTCGCCGACGACCATCACGTTCTGATGGGTGGATGCCAGATGCCGGACGACTTCAGCCTGCAAGCGATTGGTGTCCTGATACTCATCCACCAGGATGTACCGATACAGGGACGAAATGGTCCGACGGACCGCTTCGTCCTCCATTACGAGCCGCCGCAACAACACCAGTAGATCGTCATAATCCACCAGCTGGCGCTGACGCTTCGACGCCTGATACCCCCGCTGTAACTGGCTCAATGCATCCAGATGATCCGCAAAATGATTGAACTCTTCGACCACGATCTCGTCGAGCGGGCGCAACGTATTCTCGGACTTGCTGAACATCTCCGCGATCGTCGCTTTGCGAGGAAACCGCTTATCTTTTTCGTTCAACCCCAACTGCGTACGAACCAGGGCAATCAAGTCTTCGGCGTCACCCCGATCGAGGATCGTGAAGCCCGGCTCAAGGCCTATGGACCGGCCATAACGCCGGAGCAACATATTGGCTACAGAGTGGAACGTGCCCCCACGAACCAGATCGCTGCGTACGCCGATCAATTCACCGGCCCGTTCGAGCATTTCCTGCGATGATTTTCGCGTAAAGGTCAGAAGCAGAATGTGGGACGGATCGATCCCCGAGTCGATCAAATAGGCCACTCGGTAGACCAAGGCTCGCGTCTTGCCGCTGCCTGCACCAGCGATGACCAGTGATGGCCCTTCGCCCGCGGTCACCGCCGCAAACTGCTGGGCATTCAACGCCGCCGCATAGTCAATGGAGAGCCTTCGGGAAACGGCCTCGTCAACCGGACGTTTGAGCACATAGGTTTTCGTTTCTCGTGCCATAGAGGTGAGTGAAGGTATTGTTGAGCAGTCCGGTCATTCAGGGGAAGCGCTGTATAACATACTCCTCGCTGCCCTTTCAAAGAGAGGGGGAACGGAGCGGCCAGGTGCCCTCCTTGCTCGCAGAACGCGCACGGTGAAACGGTGCTCGTTCGATGCGCGCAGTTGAGGGCAACCTTGGCCACTCCTCTATAAAGATGGAAAGAGAGGAAGGCCCTCGACAGGGTAACTGGCACGTCTCGGCGTGCCAGTGGGTGGGCGGGTGAGAACGTTGCGCGCACTGGAAGATCAATCAGCCCCCATCCCTGAAGAGACAACGAGCGAGCTTGGAATGATCATTTATATCGTTCGACACTCGCAATCGAGGATCGACCAGGCCATCCTGAGGGAGCAAGTGGACGAAAAACAAGAGCGCACATCGGTGTCATTGTGCGGCAGTCCAAAAGCTTGCGCCGCTTTACCTGTCAGGAAGTAGCGGAGGGAGCGAGATTTGAAACCCCCGATGTCCCAGAGACTATAGGGCCTGATCTCACCGTATCGGCTCTATCTCAATCATTTGCGAAGGTCAAAGACAGATGAACGACCGATCAAACCAGATGGACCACGATGGTTCCGCTACAGTTAAGCTACACCGGAGCGGACAAGTGGGCGAAGTCATGCCTTATCGGCAGAGCTCGAAGTCTTCCTGTTTTTCCAAATCATATAGAACGCGGCGAACGGCCGGAGCAAGGAAGTAAGAAGTAAGACGGCGAGGAGGCCGATGGCGAGAGGCAATGCTATGCGCTCAAGGGAAAATCCCAGTCTGAGGCTTATGAGGAAAGTCATAGTCATCACATAGATGCTCGCATACGCTATGAAAAGTAGTCTCTTTGGTCTATCTGTCTCTGGCTCGCGAAACGAGGTCGGCAAAAAGTAGGTGTACCAAGCTGGTGGGGGATCTGTGAAGGCATTGATCAGATGGAGACCAAAAAAGAGGGTTCCTCCCCCAAAAATCAGGAAGAAGAAACCCTGTATTCCGCTTGGATTTTTAGCATGAAAGAAGTCATAGCCCTCTGTCACTGCAAAGAATCCGCAAATTGAGAAGTACAATAACAACGTGAAGATCACTCCCATGCGTACCATTGATCCGAACTCCTCATCAGACGAATTGAACAATTGGAAAAGAGGTTTTCAGAACATTTGAACATTGGTTTGTTTCGATGACAATGAAAATCGCGAAGGCGAAGACCGGCAAAACAATCGTTGGACCTGTTCGACTTAGTCCGTAACAGGCAGTGGCTTGCATATTCGCAGCCGCTCCCAAACTTCCTGCTTTCATTCTGAAAGTCTTCAACTTGTGGCTAATGTGTGGCCGAATATGAACGTGGGTGGAGCGCTCACGAGTTTCATTGCTTGGGGGGATAAAGGTGTCAGGAACCACTATTCGCCAGAACTCACAGCCGTCAATTCAAATAATGGTTCCTGACATCTTTTTATTCCCTGCGCAGCCATGTGTTCTACTGCGTCGATTCCTTGATCTTAGCGGCTGTCTGCTCAGCTGACTGCTCCAATACACTTTCTGTCTGACGGGCCTTATCCATCGGAGACTTTATCGCATCCACCGCGGCCTGCCCTGCTGCCTGCGTCGCCGCACTGCCGGATGCTGCCGCAGCTTTCGTCTTCTCTATCGGCGTCTCCTGATTACAACCGAATAGCCCCACCACCGATAGCAACCCGACAACGAATAGAACCACGCCTTTAGATTTCTTCATCGCACTCTCCTTAATTACCCCACAATTCAGCATTTCCCGTACTGCCTCCCCCCTCACCTTCCACATCGTTTAACAGGCTGCTGGAATCTTCCATGGGCGCCGATGTCCAACTAGCCGCAGGATGCTCAAAAAAGCCGTCCTGCAAGGCCGCAGCGAGTGAAGACCGCAGGCGTACCCTCTGAGGTACGTTGAGGATCTGAACGATGCGAGAACGACGCTGGCGGACTTTTTCAGCATCCTGCTAGATGCAATCGTACTCGCGAGGCACAGAGCGAACAAGATATTGCTGAAATGGCCTCTTTGATCGCCGGACGTGTCTCCGTTATAATCGCGCCATTGAACAGGAGACCCATATGGCAACCGCCAACCTGGACAACCAATCACAGCTTCGCCAGCTTGCCGAACTCATACTGGCTGTCGCTGGCGAATCCGTGACCGTCATGAAACGGAACGCCCCGGAACGGGCCTTGAAGTTGAAACGGCAAGATGAGTGGAGCATCTACCTTGAATTCCTAAAGGTCATGTTTAATCTCACCGACCGACTCTCCGCGCTGTACCTGCCGATCAAGGAACAACCTCTGTTCATGGACAGTCTTGAGGACGCCGTCGCACTGCACTTGAAGAACGCACTCGAACCGGCATTCGGTTCCAGCGCCGACCAAATGGAAATTATGCTCACTGTCGGTGCGGCAGTTGCGGAGAGTCGGCAGGCCTATGAGCGGTACCGGTTCCTCGTCACCGAAAACACTCCCGTGAAGGACGAGATGCTGAAAGACTTTGGCGAGCGAGTCGCCGACACGATGGGAATCGCAGGAAACGCGCAAGTCTCTTCCGCCGCAATGCTCTGTGCGAGCGCCGTGATTCCAGCCATCAAGGCGATTATAGCTGGAGACGAGCCGCCAGCCGCTGTGGTCAGTACGGCCACCCAAGCGACCCATACCACACCCGCACCACCACCCTCCGCTGCGACGCCTGGGCTCCAAGGTCCGACGGGAACCGAAATCAAGTTGGTGAGCGTAATGTCGACCGTCGCTGGGGAAGAAGTGGAAACTCGATGGGGGCTGCACCCTCGATTTCGACAAGATCTTCCCCCGGAGGACATGCAACGAGTCGCCAAACTGATGAACCGAGTTGCTAAAATACTTGGCGAGCGGTATGCCTCCGTGGCATTCTCAGACGAATGGACATCCTGGCATAAAGCCGGTCACGCGTGATCGCTCTCCTCAATCAAGTTTAGCAGGATGCTGAAAAAGCCCGCCAGCGGCGTTCTCGCATCGCTCAGAGGCTCAACGTACCGAAGCGTACGCCTCGCCTCTCCGCTCGCTGCGGCCTTGCTGAACGGCCTTTTTGAGCACCCTGCGGGAGTATTCTCCCGTTTTCCCAGATGTACGGACCAGTGAAATTCCGGCGTACACACAGAGTTTTTTGCAACCTGTTAGGCCGTTCCCTCACGACAACGCCGACTTTGAAATCAGCAACGAGGAGGTGCAGTGGATATCCCGCAGACAGCAGCCGGTTTACCGAATGGCATTCCGGCAAGTCTCTCACGTCTCAAGGAATTGGCGCTTAATCTTTGGTGGAGTTGGACTCCGGAAGCCCGTAGACTGTTTGAACACATCGATCCGACCCTCTGGGTGCTGACCCACCACAACCCTGTCAAACTACTGGCTGACGTCAGACCTGACCGACTCATCCACCTTGCCGAAGACCCTTCGTATATGCGGCTGTACTCTGCCGCCCTCAAGACATTCGACGCGTACCGTCAGAATGGACACAGTTGGTTTAAAACACAACATGGTGATTTGAAAGCTCCCACCATCGCCTACTTCTCTGCTGAATTTGGTCTACATAGGTCCATTCCTATCTACAGCGGTGGTCTGGGCATTCTCGCCGGTGACCATTGCAAGGAAGCCAGCGATCTCGGTGTGCCCCTAGTGGGAGTGGGATTCATGTACCCGCAAGGGTATTTTCGGCAGCGGATCACGCCGGAGGGATGGCAGGAAGCGGCCTATGCCCCGTTCAACCAAGCAGAATCGCCGATTCATCCCGCCCTCACTCCATCAGGTGACGCGTGCAGGATTACGGTCGAGATCGGTAGCCGGGTCGTGGCTGCAGCTGTCTGGAAAGTGCTCGTCGGCCTGGTTCCCCTCTATCTCATCGATACAGACGTCCCCGAGAACAGTCCGGAAAATCGGGCTCTATCTGCTCGACTGTATGGAGGCGATCAGGAGATGCGCCTCTGTCAGGAGTTTCTGTTGGGTATCGGCGGTGTCCGTATGCTTCGTGCATTGGGCATCGCGCCGACGGTCTGGCATGCCAATGAGGGCCATTCCGCCTTCCTCACATTGGAACGCATTCGCGAATTGATCCAGAAGGGATCAACGCACGCGGACGCCTGCGAGGTCATCCGCCAGAGCACGGTGTTTACCACCCATACACCAGTACCGGCCGGTCATGACATATTTCCCCATCACCTCATGGACCGATACTTTGCCGGCTATTGGGAACAGTTGGGCCTCTCGCGAGAAGACTTCCTCCGCCTCGGAGATACGTCTGAAGCCCAGAGGCAAGGATTCAACATGACGGCACTCGCCATCCGGCTGGCCGCCCATGTGAACGGGGTCAGTCGTGAACACGGGCAGGTCTCGCGGGAGATGTGGAAACATATGTGGCCCGGCCTGCCGATCGAACAAGTCCCAATTCGCAGTGTGACCAACGGCATCCATGCGCCGACCTGGGTGGCGCCGGAACTCAACCAACTATATGGTAAGTATCTCGGCCCCGAATGGACGGAGAAATGCGACGACACGGCGATGTGGCAACGGATCCTTGATATCCCCGACCAGGAACTCTGGGTTGTACGCCAAACCGTGAAACGCAAACTCATGAGCTTCATCCGGGAACGTGCCAGGAGCGGCTGGATGCAGGGCCATCTGCAAGCCTCGCAGGTCTTGACGCAAGGTACACTGCTCGACCCCGAAGCGCTAACCATCGGCTTCGGTAGGCGCTTTGCCACATACAAGCGGGCGACCCTGTTGTTCCGCGACCTCGAACGGCTGAAACGATTGCTCCATAACCAGTGGTGTCCCGTCCAATTGATCTTTGCCGGCAAGGCCCACCCGGCCGATGAACCTGGCCGCTATTTCATTCATGAAGTGCTGAGCTTTTGCAACGACCATAAGTTGGGCGGCCACGTGGCATTCCTCGAAAACTATGATATGCACATGGCGAAGTTCCTCGTCCAAGGGGTCGACATTTGGCTCAACACCCCGCGCTTCCCCTTGGAGGCGAGTGGAACGAGCGGGCAAAAAGCCGCGCTCAACGGCGTCATTAACCTCAGTGTCCTTGATGGATGGTGGAAAGAAGGCTACAACGGAGCCAACGGATGGGGCATCGATCCCTTAGTCGGGAACCAGGACATTCAAGCCCAGGACGAGCATGACGCGCAACAGCTCTACCGCATGCTGGAGCAAGAAGCCATTCCCCTCTACTATCAACGAGACCTTGACGGAATACCCCGCGGCTGGGTACAGCTCATGAAGGAAAGTCTTCGGACCAATGCCCCTCGCTTCTGCACCAAACGAATGGTCAAGGAGTACGTCGACACGATGTATGCGCCCGCTATGGTCCTCGCGCCCTCGACATGGTAAACGACAGTCGATCCGGACCCTTGGAGAGGCCCCGTCACTGCGCCACCATCGCACCTTTGCAGCTGCTCCTGCAGCTCACCCTCGGGTCGATTGTCATGAGCCTCCCCCCTACAGAAGCCCGCACGCCGATGGCGCCGACTGGCTCAGCAGTCGAACGTGAAGCCACAGATGCGTTCAATCATGCCGAATACGACAAGGTCCTGAAGCTCTGGCAATCGCTTCCGCCCGAAGCCACCGCATCGAAACCGCTTATCCGGCTCGCCTTCCAGAGCTCTCTCAGGCTTGGGCGACCAGAAGAAGCCCTGATCCTCTATCAACGGCTAGTCCCAACTGATCAACCAGACAATCCGGCCCTGCTACGACCCTTAGCGCTCAGCTTTCTGACCAGCCATGTCCGTGATCCACAAGAATATGTGCGGATCGCGGCCTATACGATGCTGGCTGAACTCGGCCCCGCAGAAACACAGGCCGTCCTGGAAGATGGCCTGCTCGATGCATCGGTCCTGGTGAGGGCTCGTGCCGCGGACGCCATCGGCAAAGCCGGGCTTGCCGGGAAGTCAGGCCCCTTGCGACGGGCCCTGAACGACGCGATGCCAGCCGTGCGAATTGCCGCAATGAACTCGCTCAGTGAGGCCAATGTCACCGACATCATGCCCTACCTCATCGAAGTCGCAAGAACGGACGACGGACCGGAATCCGTGTTTGCCTATGCTGCACTGTATAGGCTCGGCAAACAGGACATGCTGACCGACATCACCGGAGCGGCGACGCTTCCGGACCCCGATGTCCGCATGGCAGCCTTAGGAATATTGGGACAACTGAAGCTCCTATCGAGTCTGTCGGTCCTGAGTCAGGGAGTATACGATCCTGAGCCGTCGGTTCGCGCGTTCGCCGCTGGTGCATTGGGAGACTATGGACAAGTCGGTGGCGTCGCGCCTTTGACCCATGCCCTAGGGGACGAAAGCGCACGCGTGCGCGCGATTGCAGCCACGAGTCTTGGGCGGCTGGGGATTCGAGAAAATCACCCGTTGCTGCGGGCCCTCACGCGCGATGCCAATATGCAGGTGCGTGCCAGTGCGGTAGAAGGACTGCTTCGACTGGGCGACACATCGGCTGTCTCGCTCGCAGCGGACTTGGCGAGACACCCGGACCCCTCTATTCGAGCAGCGGCAGCCCACGCGCTGGCGGCCACCTCAGACAAGCAAGCGGTGGCAATTTTACAGACGCTCCTGCAAGACCAGCAACCACAACCACGCCTCTCAGCGGCGAAAGCCCTGGGCAAGAGCGGCGCGGCGGTGACGCCGTTACTCAAAAAAGGCTTGGAAGACTCAGACGTCGCCATTCGCCTTGCTGCGGCGGGAAGTCTGCTCCAACAACTCCGCCGTCCTACAACGGTTCCTCACAGTCCACGGAAAAACAATTTCGGCATAGCAGAACATCGATAATCTGTACGTCTGGGATAAAAGCACAGCATTCCCGCAGGATGCTCAAAAAGACCGTCAAGCAAGACCGCAGCGAGCGAAGGCCCGAGACGTACCCTTGGGATACATTGAGGGTCTGAACGATGCGAGAACGCCGCTGGCGGGTTTTTTTCAGCATCCTGATACCTCGTTAGTCGAAAGGATCGCATTATGTGGAAATTTATCGCCGCTCTTGTTCTAGCCGCCGGGTCGTTTGGTCTCGGATTCTATTTCGGCCAGCGTCCGGTCGGCACGCTGCAACAAACGGTCTTGGACCTTCAACATTCGCTCAAAAACACGTCGCGCGACATCTTCGACACCACGATGGGAATCGAGAGAGACCTGCGCAGGCGGCAGGGACTGATCGACACCAAGTCACGGGTGGTGCAGGCAAAATCAGAATTGTTCGATAAAAACTTTGGGGAAGCCGCCAAGCAACTAGGCGAGGCGGCCGAGACGCTGGAGAATGCCACGAAGGGCGCAAAGCAAGACGAGTCGATCCTCGCCGTGCGGGCTCTGACTGGAACGCTTCGGGAAGTGAGACTGGAATTGTCGATGGGGAAAACGGTGTCGATCAAGAAGCTCGATGAAATTCAGCGGGAGATCGACCGGCAGTTGAATAAATAACCTCTACGTGGTGGCGGGCTGTTTCTTCCACTTCGCCAGAATCCGTTCCACCCGCATCCGTACCACCATATCCGGATCCTTCATCAACAGCTTGATCGCATCCCGGCCCCGGTCGTCGCCGATCGCCTCAAGCGCCGCCGCAGACGTCAAGCGGGTAAACCAATCACTGTCGGAAAGCATGTCGATAAGAGGGGATATCGCCTCGACATGTTTGATCCGTCCTAAGGCCAGCACCGCGTGCTTCCGAACATTCTCGTCTTTGTCTTTCAGCGCTTGAATCAATCGCGACAACGAGGGTTCACCCAGCTCGACCAACGCGTTGACCGCATCATCCTTGAACTCGTCATTTTTCAGCTGAAGCATCAACGGATCGAGCACACGCTCGTCGCGAATCTTCCCTAATGCGGCAATCGCATACTTCCGAACGTCCCAATCACGAAGCAACTTGATCAACAATTCAACGGCAGGAGAACCGATCTGCCCCAACCCTTCGATCGCGACTTCCCGAACTTGCCAGTCACCGTCGCGCAAGGCATTGCACAGCGGTTCCACGCAACGCTCATCACCCATTTCCCCAAGCGTGATGGCAGCCTCGCGACGGACCACCCAATCGGGATCCTTGAGCAGGTCGATCTGGATCTCAATCTCATCCTTGACCTTCTCTTCTTCAAGGACGACCTGCCCGGTCAGTTCCGCTGTCGGCTCAACTGGTACCGGCTGCTCTCCGGCAAACTCGGCCGCCACCTGATCGGTAAATTCATCGGTCACCGGCTCAGAAACGGCGGGAGTCGCGCGCTCTTCTTTGGCTTGTGATTGTTCCATTATAGTACTACCTTAAAAATTCTCTCGCCCGTCAACTGCTCTGACAGGGAGACTACTTCGCAGCAGGAGCGGCCGTTTTCTTGCTCGCAGAATTTTTCTTGCGCAGCGCTAAGGCACGCCGCTTCCGTTGTGTCCGTCGCAGCCGCTTCCTCAGCGAACGAAGGGCTTCATCCTCTTTGGGATTCTTGTGGTCGGTCAATTTTGCCGCCACCTTCTTTTTCAGTCTAGTTTCGTCCGATTCACTTGCCGTTTTTTTCGCCATCCGGATTCGGGCCTCCCTGTATACCTACTTGATCTAAATTGCCTCCCGGTTCCCAGCGGGATTAGGCAGTTTATTCGAGAGCTTCACACCCTGTCAACCGGGCCTTTTGCTACATGTGAATCTTTCTTTTTAGTCTACCGGAATCAGAGGGACTGCCTGCTGTCTACACAGACTCTTTTCACAATTGAGTATCGATGCGAGGCCCGCCCCGTTGCGAATTGACACCCTCACCCCTCGTCTCTAGAATGCAAAAATGATGAACGAACGCTTCCTCAAAGCCTGCCGGCGTGAGCCGGTCGATTGTACGCCGGTCTGGTTCATGCGCCAGGCGGGCCGTTATATGGCCGAATATCGTGCGCTCCGCGCGAAGCATTCGATCCTCGAGTTGTGCAAGACACCCGAGTTGGCAGCGCGGGTCACGCTTCAGCCGATCAATCGCTTTCCACTCGATGCGGCGATCATTTTTGCCGACATCCTGTTGCCGCTTGAACCGATGGGCCTCCGCCTGGAGTTTGCGGAAGGCGAGGGTCCGGTAATCCACAATCCGGTGCGAGACCATGCGGCTGTTGAACGGCTCAACGTCATTAATGGCGGCGAACTCGACTATGTGGCCGAAGCCATCCGTCAGGCTCGACGCGCTCTGAACGGTCGGGTGCCGCTGATTGGATTTGCCGGGGCACCGTTCACACTCGCCAGTTATGCGATCGAGGGCGGAAGCTCGCGGAACTATCTCCTCACTAAACAGTTGATGTACTCCGAACCGAAGGCATGGCACCAACTCATGGACAAGTTTGCACGGGTCATCACCGGCTATCTGCGGCGGCAGATCAAGGCCGGCGCGCAGGCGATTCAATTGTTCGACAGTTGGGTGGGTTGCCTCTCGGTCGGCGACTATGTCGAATATGTACTGCCGCATGTCCAATTGATTTTTGAGGGGTTGAAGCGGGAAGGCGTGCCGATGATTCATTTCGGCACTGGCACCTCGGCGATGCTTCGTCAGATGCGAGAGGCTGGCGGCGATGTCATCGGGGTGGACTGGCGCATCCATCTCGATGAGGCCTGGGCGACTGTGGGACATGACGTGGCAGTACAGGGGAATCTCGATCCCTTAGCGTTGTTTGCGCCGTTGCACGAAATCGAACGGCGCGTGGCAGATATTCTGCGCCGGGCCGGCGGGCGTCCGGGGCATATTTTTAATCTGGGCCATGGGATCTTGCCGACGACCCCCTTAGAACATGTGGCCGCGACAATCGACATGGTACATAAGTTAAGCACAAAGTAAAAAAGCAAAAGGTAAAAGTGGGTGCGGCGAATCGGGAGAAGCCTTAGTACTTTTACCTTTTTACGTGTGCCTTGGAGTAAGGCCTATGCCGGGACCGCAGAGACCGACCGCGATACTCTTGATGGCGATGGGCGGGCCGGATAGTCTGGAAAATGTGGAGCTGTTCCTGCTGGATGTGCGGGGTGGTCGTCCCACGCCGCCTGAACTCGTCGAAGAGATTCGGGGCCGGTATCGGGCAACGGGCGGGAAGGCGCCGGCGGTCGGGATTACCAAGGATGTGGCAAAGAAGCTCAAACGGCGGTTGAACGAGAGCGGTGGCGAACGGTATCAGGTCTACGTCGGGTTACGACATTGGCATCCGTTTATCAAGGAAACCTATGCCGAGTTGCTTGGCAACGCTCCCGAACACATCATCGGTCTCTGTCTGGCCCCACAACAGTCATCTCTGAGCACAGGGGCCTATCAGAAGAAGGTTGAAGAGGCGCGGTCTGCTCTGCAGAGTACATGTCCGGTGAGTTACGTCGGCAGTTGGCATCGGCATCCTGGACTGATTGCGGCGATCGTTGAGAACATCCACCGGGCGCTGTGGAAGTTCCCTCCTGACGTGCAGGCGACGGTGCCGATTCTCTTCACAGCCCACAGCCTTCCTGAACGAATCTTAGTGGCGAAGGATCCCTATCCCGACGAGGTGAGAGGCACAGTTGAAGCTGTGACGGCGCTGCTGGGCGGCAGGCCCACTCGATTTGCCTACCAAAGCCAGGGCCGTTCGGAAGAAAAATGGCTGGGGCCGACCGTGGAGTCGGTAGTGGAAGAGCTGTCGCGGGACGGGCACCGCCAGGTGCTGGTCGCGCCAATCGGTTTTCTCTGTGACCATGTGGAAACGCTCTACGATATCGATATCGAATTGAAGCAGTTCGCGGCTGGTCGGGGCCTCCAACTCGAGCGAATCGCGATGTTGAACGACTCTCCTGGCCTCATCGACACGCTGACCTCTGTGCTCACTGCACACGAATCCGCCCTCTGTTCTACGTCGTGAGCCACCTCCGCACTGTCGCTGTCATCGGTGGAGGGATCTCAGGTCTCTCGACTGCCTATGCCCTTCACGAACGGGCGTCAGCTGCCGGTATCCCGATCCGCTGTACCGTCGTCGATAGTGCTCCCGTCTGGGGAGGCAAGATCGTCACCCATCGGGTCGGCGATCTCATAACGGAGGCAGGACCCGATTCCTTTCTGTCACAGAAACCGCCCGGCCTCGAACTCTGTGACAAATTGGGACTGACCGATCAGCTCATCAACACCAATGAGACCAGCAAGAGGGCCTGCGTCTTTTCGCGTGGCCGTCTCCACGAACTCCCCGAAGGGTTGGTCGTTATTGATCCCCGTCAGCTGGGTCCCTTTCTCCGAAGCGGCCTCTTGAGTTGGGCAGGCCTCGCGCGGATGGGGCTGGATCTGGCCGTGCCGGTGAAGCGGTCGCCGGAGGATGAATCTCTGGCGGCTTTCTTCCGGCGGCGCGTTGGTCGGCAGGCGTTTGATCGGATGCTCGAGCCCCTGATGGCCGGTATCTATGCGGGAGACGCGGAACAGATGAGCGTGTTGGCAACATTCCCGCGTTTTGTTGAGCTGGAACAACAGTACGGGAGTGTGATTCGCGGGATGATGACGGACCGGAAGTCAGGTTCATCCGCCACGCACTCCGGCGCAAAGCGCACGATGTTCGTCAGCCTTAAGAACGGGTTGTCGGATCTGGTTGCCGCCCTCGTCCACCGATTGACAGACCAAGGCGTCACACTCAGGGGAAGTTGTCTCGTCGATGCCCTGCGGGTGCGATCCCATCAGCTCGGTCGTTGGATGTATGATGTCATTCTCAGTGACGGTTCGGCCTTGTCCGTGGACAGTCTCGTGCTGGCAACCCCGGCCTATGTGTCGGCAGAGTTGGTTCGTCCCCTGACGCCCATTGCCGGTGGGTTGTTGGAGATGATTCCCTATGCCTCTACGGCCACAATTGCTATGTCCTACCAGCGTGCGGCGGTGTCCGGTGCGGCTGAAGGTTTCGGGTTTGTCGTCCCGCGGACAGAAGGGCGCGACCTCATTGCGGCAACCTGGACATCACTCAAGTGGCCACACCGCGCTCCGCCGGATCAACTGCTGGTCCGTTGTTACGTCGGCGGGGTCGGGCGAGAAGCCATTCTTCAATTGGATGACCAGGCGTTGGTGGCGCGGGTCAGGGCGGAATTGGCCAGTATGTGCGGCGTGACTGAAGCGCCGGGATTTGTGGAAGTCAATCGATGGATGAGGGCCATGCCGCAATATACGCTGGGACATCTCGAACGGCTGAACCAGATTGAAGCGGCACTCAGTCTCTATGGGGGACTGATCCTCACGGGCGCCGGCTATCGCGGCGTTGGGATTCCGGACTGTATCCGTGACGGGGCGGTCGCTGCAGAGCGGGTTGTGGGCTATCTGTTGGGAAAACGATCCTAGCAGGATGCTGAAGAAGTCCGCCAGCGGCGTTCTCACCTCGAAAGCATCCTCAACGTAGCCCAGAAGCTACGCCTCCGGTGCTTTCATCGGCTGCGGCCTTGCTGAACGGCCTTTTTGAGCATCCTGAGGCTATGTTGACATGGCACCACTATGCAAGATTCCAACGGTGTTTGTATATAAACTGAGTTTTCCCGCAGCCTGATAGAGATCGCAATGGATGCCCGGATGAAGATTACGAATGTGACTGGACCCTACCGCGAACCTCGCGAGCAGGTATTTTCCTATGACTATTCGATCCAGAGAGCGTCCTGGCCGACCGCCCAGGCTGTGCGCGTGAAGGTGGCAATTCCAGAAGAGTTGGATGTGCTCCGTGTCAAGATTTTGGGAGCGATCGCAGGGACACCGGGTCAACAACTCATGATTTCGAAATTCTTGTCGCGGCATATCGCGGACGAAAAAATCCGCATCGCCGACGCTGACGGCATGTTGGCTGAGCGTCGCGATACCGTCGTGGCTCCCTTCACAGGCCCCCTAGCGCATTTGCTCGCACGACTCGATGCCTGGGCGGCTGAACAGAAGGAAACGTTGCGGGCAGAAATCAAAACGTTGGTTGGATTGTAGTCCAGCAGCGGCCCAGGGAAAGGTCAAGGTTGAGGTTAAGTGTGAACACTGGTGGCGCGTCGAACCAGAATTCTCTACCGGACAGGCGGACTGGACACCACGACGGTCGTCCTGGCGCGACGGGAGGCGTTGTCGTCCTGAAATACATTCCCGACCTCTTTTGATCCCTCTTGGAATAGGTATAGACCGTCTGCTGGGTCTTGGCATCGGTCACGGTCAGGAGATTACTGTTGTCGTCATAAGTAAAGGCGGTCGCGCCGTTGATGGCGTCCGTGAGCTGGGTGATGCGGTCAAGCGCATCGGGCGTATAGAGAGTCTGCTGCCCCAGCGGATTCGTGATATTCCGTAACCGCCCCGCCGCATCCAGAGTCCGTTGGGTTTCCCGATTCAACGGATCTTTCACTTTGACCAGATCGCCCACTTCATAGGTGAACGTCGTCACGTTGCTGAGGGGATCGGTGATCGTGAGGGGTTGGCTAGTTCACGAAGGTGACTTTGAAGATTCTAGGTATGGTTCCCAGACCACGACATTTTCTGTTTTTAATCCTGTTGGGAGAAGTGGAGCTAGCAGTCCTTTGAAGCCAAGTAGGGAGCGAACGTTTCCAATTGGCGCGGGAAGCTTTGCTATGGAGGACGCCCATGTGCCACCAAGCAAAACTACCCGTTCTTCCCAGCGGGATGTCATTATGGTTGTTATAACGGTCTTTAGATCCTGCATAAATACTTTGTCCGCCTCATTCCCCTTCTTATACCAGACCTCCGTATCACAATAGTTGCCAAATCCAACATTGGACTCCCATGAGTCGGCCGGTGCATGAACCATAATTCGTGGCGCTTTGGCCAAAGAAGGAATGATGTCTACATGGTAGCCTCTCACGTCATATCCTGGTTCGATCGTCTCTCCTTCGGATATGACCTCTAACCTGAATGTCCCACTTGGCAACTCATGGCAGATCTCCTCCACAACTGCTTTTGCTAGGCGATCAATGTGGGGCATATGAGTTTCCTTTATGTATGTTTAGGGGAGCCTGTGACTACTGGCAGCCACATCCGCTCGCTGCTCCATTGAAATAAACATCTGCGCTTGTTGCAGCCCCAATTCCCAAGTATCCGAGTGCATTTGCAATGCTTACGGGCAAGTTGAGTGGGTCTTGCAACCAAACATGTACTCCAAGCGTAAATGCTGCAGGAAAGCCTGAGGGTAGATTCTACAGATTTCCGCACCGGAGGCAACGAGAATGCCGCATCGCATTCCAAGAGGAGGAGCAGAGGATACGATATGCCGAACATCAGGCTGCTCAAAAAGGCACCCAACGAGGCCGCAGGCGAGAGAAAACCGGAGGCGTACCCTCTGGGGTACGTTGAGGATTTTGTCGAACCGAGAACGAAGTTGGGGGCCTTTTTCAGCAGCCTGCTAAAAGATTTTTCGATACTGACGTGAATGCACCCCCGACTCGTCGGCAAAGCCGAGGGAGGCACTGTCGGGATTGCCTGTGTCGTTGAGATCGATTCGATAGTGCCCGCGGATTGCTTCCATAGCCACTTCAAAGGGAACGGCCTGGGGATACAGGTTGCCCGGTGCGTGCGCGCCGCGGGTCAGGATGCGGATCACGTCGGGCTGCGCGTACCGGGCATCGGACACAATGTAGATGTCGGCGACGGCGTGCCCCCCCAGTTTGTGGCCGGGCGTTGTGGCTGGCAGGAGATCGGTCAAAGTCCCGGAGAGCCGGTCCTTTTTAAACCGTTTCAAGAGTCCGACAACTTGGCTGTCGGTTGCTTCTGGAGGTACAGTGAGACTGATGGCATTCATCTCCGAGACGGTTGCCTGCACTTTGAAAAGTACAGGCGCCGCTTCGAGATCTTCGATGATCGGTCCGGTCGGTCCTTCGGTTCCGGCGGCTTGTTTGTTCTTCGAGCTGGGCACGATGAGGTACACAAAAAGCCAGAGTCCTAACAAAATACCTAAGATGACGATCAAGGGGTGGATTCCGGCACGCTTACCTTCTTCGTAGGGGTGTGGCTCATCGCTCATGACGGCGTTCCTCGGTGGCGGTGGCAGGATCCTGCTTCTTGGCTTCGTCCCACAGTCGATCCATTTCTCCAAACGAAAGTTCTCCAACCCCACGGCCCGACGCGGCAGCCTGGGCTTCGATGAATTGAAATCGTTCGACGAATCGGTTCGCGGCTTGCCGCAGGGCGTCTTCCGGGTTCACTTTGATGAAGCGGGCGAGATTCACGAGTGAAAACACCACGTCACCGAATTCCGCGACGATCTGCGCTTGTCGAGCTGTTGCGGCACCGGCGTTGTGCTCTGTCTGGTTCGACGCGGGGGCTCGGATTGCGACACGGAGCTCCTGGATTTCTTCCTCAATCTTGCCGAGGACCTGATCAAAACCTTTCGCGTCATGAGTCCAATCGAAGCCGACGCGTGAGGCGCGCGCTTGGAGTTGATAGGCCCTCAGGAGGGCCGGCAAGGTTTGCGGTACGCCGTCGAGCACCGAGTCTGGTCGCCCGGAAGCTTGCCGTTCCGTACGTTTGATCTCTTCCCATCGCGCGACCACCTGGTCGGCGTTCGTCGGGGTCGGGTCTACCGCCCCATTTCCAAATACGTGAGGATGCCGTCGAATTAGTTTGTCACCCAGTTGCTCAAGCACGTCTTCGATGGTAAAGCTGCCGGCCTCTGAAGCGATCTGACTATGAAAGAGCACTTGCAACAGCACATCGCCTAGTTCCTCCGGGAGTTTGGCACGGTTCTGTCGGTCGAGAACTTCTAACACTTCGTAGGTTTCTTCGAGAAGATAGGGTTTTAGTGACTCATGCGTTTGCTTGCGGTCCCAGGGGCATCCGTCCGGCGCGCGCAACGCGGCCATCAAGTTGACCAGTTTATGAAATCGTTCCGACATCGTTGCCCTCATGGTCATACGGAGTTGGACGCTCATTATACTCGGTTCTCAACAGGCTTCAATCGGCCCGCGCGGCTTGCGCCTCTCTAGGGCCTATGATAGGGTACGGTCGCTGCATCTGGAGCGGGGGAAAGGCCTGTGGCCGCAGAACAGGAACAAGGATTTGTCGTTCGGGATCGGCGTGGCGGGAGCGGATCCGATCATCCCTCTACCACTTCGCCTGCCGAGTTGGGGACACAGCCCCACCAGCAGGCGACACCTTCTGATCCGCACCAGGGTTCGGGAATTCCCGTCACTTTTTCATCCTTCGTCATTTCACTGGGCAGCTCCTCGCTGATGTTGATGGGGGAGCAGCTCGATCCCCAGCAGCCCCCGATGCCGCCGAATTTGCCGCAAGCGAAAGACATTATCGACTTGCTCTCGGTCTTGGAAGACAAAACCAAGGGCAATCTCACGACGGAAGAACAAGCGGTGCTGCGGGATATGCTCTACGCCCTTCGGATGAAGTACGTGAGTTTGGCTGCCAAATAGTAATACCCCCTGCCGCCTGTCGACCCCAGACGTGTCTGTCAGCCACCAAGGTTGATGCGATGTGGGGAAACGCTCCCCTGATTCGGTGAGAGTGAGTATTCTTTTTTTCATACGTCGTGGCGCCGACAATCGGGGATGCCGGATGTGAGTGATATCAAGAAGGACACAGGCTCTCTGTCAGGGGCAAAGGCGGACCGTGGTTCCGTGACCGGGGTCGCGCGACCTCCTGCCAGGTCTGACCGGTCTTCACGGCTATCCGGGCCAACTCCGGAGCCGGAACGCGGCCAGATGCATTTGCGGCCCGTCTGGATCGTCCTCATTCTGCTGCTCCCCTGTCTGGCGCTGACCTTTTACTATTCCCAGGTCGTGGCTCCCGGTGGCGAGGAAACGGATTCCTTTTTGCCGACGACCAGCTATGCGTTCGTGCTCCTCCTCCTCAATCTCGATCTGATCGGGTTTGTTGTCCTGCTGCTGCTACTCTCCCGCAACCTCATAAAGGCCTATTTCGAGCGGCGGCATCGACTATTTGGGTCGGGATTTCGAACGAAGTTGGTGGCGGCATTCATCGGTTTTTCGCTCATTCCGACGGTGCTCCTTGCGCTGGTCGCGAGTGGGCTGGTGAATAAGGCCGTGGATGTGTGGTTCAGCGATGAAATTGAGCAGGTCATGCGGGATTCATATGACGTGGCGCGGATGCAGCATGCCGGCCACATTACCCTGGCTGTGAACAGTGCCAGAGCCATCAGCCATGAAATCTATCGTGAGGACATGTTGCTGGGGGAACAACGCGATCTGCTGGTGGCCGCAATGGCGCGTAAGCGGGCAGAATTCGGCGTGGCGGGGATTGAAGTCTTCTCGGCCAAAATGGAAACCCTCACTAAGGCGCTGGATCTCGACGTGCCCTCATCGGCTCTCGATCTACCGATCGGCCAGCTGGTGCTCCAAGTGATCAACGGGAAGCAGGAAGTAAATGCGGTGCAGGAGGCCCAAACAGGGCGTTTGGTGCGAGCTGCCGCCCCTATCGCGGCAAGTGGGCGTGGCGGCGAGATCGGTGGCGTAGTGGTGGTGGAGGCCTACGTACCTGAATCGTTGCTGGCGAAAATGGAAGGGATCGGCCATCAGTACGACGAGTATAAACAGACCAAGGCCATGAAAAATCCGATCAAGGCCGGGGCCTATCTCTTCGTTGCAGTCATCACGGTGCTCATTTTGTTCGGAGCGACCTGGTTTGGGTTTTATGTCGCGCGAAGTATCACGGTGCCGATTCAACGGTTGGCTGAGGCGACAGAGGCCATTGCCCAAGGGGATCTCTCTGTTCGGATCGACGCCAAGGCAACCGATGAAATTGGCACATTAATCGATTCATTCAACCGTATGACATCGGATCTGCAGGGGAGTAAGTCCGAGATTGAAGCGGCCAATATCTCGTTGCGCCACAGCAATCTTGAACTTGATCGCCGCCGTGCCTATATCGAGACGGTGGTCGAAACGATCGCCGCGGGCTTGGTTTCCATCGATAAGAACGGGCTGATCACGAATTTCAATCCGTCCGGTGAACGGATCCTTGGCCTTGCGGCAGATCGATTTCGTAGTAGACCGGCCAATGAGGTGTTCAAAGAGTTTAGACTCGATCTGTTCCAGACGGTCTATGATCGGATGTTGGCCGATCAGCGCGATACGCTGGCTCTCGAAGGTCCGATGGAGATCGATGGCAGATTCTTGACCATCGGGCTTAATGGATCTCGTATGAAGGATGAAACGAATAAGGACCTCGGAATCGTGCTGGTGTTCGAAGATCTCACGGAGTTGATCAAGGCTCAAAAAGTGGCGGCGTGGCAGGAGGTGGCGCGGCGGGTGGCGCACGAGATTAAGAACCCGTTAACGCCCATCCAATTATCCGCTCAGCGTTTGCGGAAGAAGTTTTTCGAGAAGTCGCCTGAGTTCGATACGATCTTTGATGAGGCAACCAACGTGATCGTCAACGAAGTGACAAGTCTCAAACATATGGTCGATGAATTTTCGAAGTTTGCCCGGCTGCCGACTCCGCAGATGGCACATCAGTCGCTCCACGATGTGATTAACGAAGTCACGGCGCTCTATCGAGGGGCCCACAAGGATGTGGAACTGATCGTAACGTTGGACGAAGATCTCCCGTCGCTCAATTTCGACCGAGAGCAGCTCAAGCGGGTGATGGTCAATCTGCTGGACAATGCAATTCAGGCGATGCAACACAAGGGGCGGGTGTGGCTCTCGACTAAGCATGATGCCAAACGTCGGCTGGCCGTCGTGAGCGTGGCGGATGAAGGCCCGGGCATTGCGCCGGAAGACCGGGAAAAACTGTTTGTGCCATACTTCACGCGGAAGAAGACGGGAACGGGGCTGGGACTGGCGATCGTGCGGCGCATCATTACCGATCACGAGGGACAGATTCATGCGAGCCAGAATCAACCGAAAGGGGCCGTGTTCACGTTCGAATTGCCAGTCTAACCACGTCAGGGGTAAGGAGTTAAGGATAAGGCAGCGAATACTGTGCTGCTCCAGGACAACTTACGCCTTACGTTTAACGCCAAACGGAGCGCTATGTCTGCATCGATTTTAATTGTGGATGATGAAGAGTCGATTCTCACATCCTTGAGCAGCATTCTGCAGGATGAAGGTTATGAGGTGGCGGTGGCCAAGAATGGCGTGGAGGCGTTGCGCGTCTACACCATGGATCCCCCCGATCTCATGCTGCTCGATATCTGGATGCCGGAAATGGATGGCATGGAAACCTTGCGCCGGGTTCGTGAACTGATGCCAATGGCACAAGTGATGATGATGTCCGGGCACGGGTCGATCGAAACGGCGGTCAAAGCGATCAAGCTGGGGGCGTATGACTACATTGAAAAGCCCTTGTCGCTCGAGAATGTCACGCTACGCGTCAAACATGCCTTGGACCAATACCGGTTGGAACAAGAGAATCGAACGCTCCGGACAACAGTCCAACGGAAGTTCGAGTTGGTGGGACAGTCGACTGCGATGCAACAGTTGCGGCAACTGATCGAGACGGCCGGACCGACCAATAGCCGTGTGTTGATCGGAGGGGAGAACGGGACAGGGAAGGAACTTGTTGCGCGGGCGATCCATCTGCAGAGCGCACGGGCCGGTCGACCGTTTGTGGCGGTGAACTGTGCGGCCATCCCGGAGACCTTGATCGAGAGTGAGCTGTTCGGACACGAAAAGGGCTCCTTTACCGGTGCGACCTCGATGAAACGCGGGCAGTTCGAGCAGGCGGACGGGGGCACACTGTTTCTGGACGAAATCGCCGACATGAGCTTGAGCACCCAGGCGAAGGTATTGCGGGCATTACAGGAACAGCAATTCACTCGTGTCGGTGGAACCAAGCTCCTCAAGGTGGACGTGCGGGTTTTAGCCGCCTCCAATAAGGATTTGCTCAAGGAAATCGAGAAAGGCACGTTTCGCGATGACCTCTTCTACCGGCTCAACGTGGTGCCGATTATCGTGCCGCCGCTCAGGGAGCGTCGGGAAGACATCCCGCTGCTCACTCGCCACTTCATGAAGGTCCATGCGGAAGAGCAGGGGTTACGGATGAAAGAGATATCGCCTGAGGCGATGGCGGTGCTTCAACAATATGACTGGCCGGGGAATATTCGAGAATTGCGGAACCTGATCGAACGATTGATGATCATGGTGCCGGGACCTATCATCGATCCAGCGCAGGCGGGTCTCTCGTTACAGGCGCGTCCAGCTGGGCCTGTGAGCCAGTCTGCGACTCCCGTGGTCAATCCACTCTTCACGCAGTCGTATGACTCGCTCAGGGACGCCCGCAATGCGTTTGAGAAAGAATATATCGCGCGAAAGTTACGTGAGCATCATTGGAACATTTCTCGCACGGCTGAGGAGTTGAAAATCGAACGAAGTCATCTCCATCGAAAAATCAAGTTGCTGGATGTAGAGATGCGGCCGGAAGCATAAGATAACTCCCACGGTGCTCTACGCTCTCGTGCCTCGTGACGCGACCCCGCTGCTCCCGATATGGCCCTGAGAGACAGGCGGGCTTTCTGACGGGAGAAAATAGGCAAGTGGCTCGGTAACGGTGGAACAGAAAACGGCTCTTATGTTCCAGCAACCCTGCCCTCCTGCGTGAAAATGAGATTAGATGGGAAATGCTCCTGGCGCGAAAAGTGTTCGATGCAGATGGTGCTTGCCTGGGTTATGGACGCGTCCTGGCGCGATTCCTCGATTCTAAACAATGTGGGCGTTACCCCTTGCAGGTCAAACAACTGGAACAGACCGTGTAGTGGAACTTGGCATGGGGGTGGATCTGGATATAGGTTTCGAGGGCGGACTGGGACGTCTGGTCTGCCAGCAATTTCTTGCAAGCGGGACAGAGTGGAATGCGTTGTTGCAGAGTGATATCTCGTGCAAGGCAGCGTCCAGCTCACTAATGGTTTTGCTCAGTTCCTGCTCCCAGTTCTTCCGCTCGTAAATTACTTTCTTCAGCTTAAACGCCGCCTTGATCCGCGCGAGCAGTTCCACTTCCTCGAACGGTTTCTTGATGTAATCCGTCGCGCCGGCATCGAACGCAGCCCGCAAGGCCTCCTGTTGGCTGCGCGCAATAATCATGATGATCGGGATATCGCGCAAAGCCTCGACCTCCTTGATGCGACGGCATGCCTCGATTCCGTCGATCTCCGGCATCCTCACGTTCATCACGATCAAGTCGATCTCTTTTGCTCCAGCGCCGGCATGTTCCATGTCAAGGTATGTGAACGCGTCGGGGGCTGAGGAGGCAGAGAGGGTATCGCGATATCCTGCATCCCTCAGAATGGAGAGGCAATCGTGCGTCGGGGGAGTCGTCAATCAGGAGAATTGTCATGAAGCCTTTCTTGAAACATGCCAGACAAGGCCGCATGGTTCACCCGCCTACGCAGGAGGCCACGATCGCCTGCCCTCCACAGTAGTCTGCTACGGAGAATGAATAACGCCGTGGGGCTCCACTAATGATACGGGACAGGTGATAGTGTGCAAGGAGAAGTTCTTGTTCTCTTCGTTGACCGATCTGCCAGCGCTCCGCTAAGATGCGCGCTCCTATGACAACCTATAGAGATGCCGGAGTTGATATCGATGCGGGCGACGAGTTCGTCGACCGTATTTCGCCACTGGTGCGATCGACGTTCCGTCCGGAAGTTCTGACGGAACTTGGCGGGTTCGGTGGATTGTTTCAACTGCAGGCCCACCGCTATGCCGAACCAGTCCTTGTCTCCGGCACTGATGGGGTCGGGACGAAATTGAAGATCGCCTTCCTCACAGATCGTCACGAAACCGTCGGGATCGATCTGGTGGCCATGTGTGTGAACGACATCGTGGTTAACGGGGCGGAGCCGCTATTCTTCTTGGATTATTTCGCGACGGGAAAGCTTGCCGTTCCCAAGGCTGAGGCGGTGCTAAAGGGGATTGCCGAGGGCTGTCGCCAGGCTGGCTGCGCCTTGATCGGGGGGGAAACCGCCGAGATGCCATCCTTCTATGCGGAGGGAGAGTATGACCTCGCAGGGTTCGCTGTCGGAGTGGTGGATCGACCCAAGATCATTGATGGCCGCAGCATCGTGCCCGGCGATGCCCTGATTGGATTGGCCTCGACTGGTCTTCATAGCAACGGCTATTCGCTGGCACGTCGTGTCTTGTTGGATCAGGCCAAACTAAGCATGACCAGTCGCCTGCCTGAGCTCGATCAGCCTCTGGGGGACGTCTTGCTGACTCCGACCAGAATCTATGCCAAGCAGGTCCTCGGATTGATCCAGGAATGTCCCATCAAAGGCATTGCCCATATCACCGGCGGCGGCATCACCGAGAATCTCCCGCGAGTGTTTCCTTCTGGTGTGCGAGCAGAGGTGCGGCGTAGTGCCTGGTCCGTGCCGCCTATTTTCCAAGCGATTGCTCGGCTTGGGCAAGTCGAGCGTGAGGAAATGTATCGCGTCTTTAACATGGGAATCGGCCTGATTCTCGTGGTGCCGGCGTCAGCCGCCCAGTCTGTCGTCGCACGTGCCACGGCTTTGGGCGATCCGGCTTGCCGGATCGGGACCATCGTGTCATTTACCGGCGCCGGGCCATTGGTAGAGTATGTCGACTAAGCGGACGATTGCGCTTCGAGTCGCCGTCTTGGCATCCGGACGCGGAACGAATCTCCAGGCTGTCATCGACGCGATCGAAGCGGGAACGGTTCAGACGAAGATTGTCGCCGTCATCAGCAACAAAAAAGAGGCCCCGGCGTTAGAACGAGCCCGCCGACACGGACTGTCCGCCATCTTCGTCGATCCAAAACCCTATGCAGGCAGACCCGATAGCCGTGAGGCCTACGATCGCGAGCTACTTGATGTGCTACGGCAGCACGATGTGGAGTTGGTGTTACTGGCCGGGTACATGAAGATCGTGACCATGGTCCTCGTGGAGGCCTTTGCGAATCGCATGATGAACATTCATCCGTCCCTACTGCCCTCGTTTCCAGGGTTGGATGTGCAGAAGAAAGCAATCGAGTGGGGCTGCAAACTTGCCGGATGTACGGTCCACTTTGTGACGGAAGGCGTCGATGACGGGCCGATCATTCTTCAAGCAGCGGTTCCGATTTTCGATGACGACACTCCCGACACACTAGCCGCTCGGATTCTTGAGCAAGAACACAAGATCTACCCGCGAGCGGTCCAGCTCTTTGCCGAGGGGAGGTTACGGGTTGAGGGGCGGCGCGTGTTCATCGAGGCTGGAAAGCCGGAGGGTGATTCAATGATCAGCCCGTCTTAACGGTGTGACAAATCGACCTTCCGGTAGCAGGTCGCGGAAAAACTATTGTGGCACGATGGAAGTTCAACGGTCGGCGCGTCTGGACCAAGCTCGCTCTCTCAGGCTAGCTGGTCTGTCTGGTCCATCTGGTTTGTCTCATGCAACCAAACAAACGAGACAAACCAAACAAACCAAATAACGGTCTTCTTACGCTGGCGGACTTTTTCAGCATCCTGCTAGAGACTCAGGAAACGGTTGTGTATAATGCACCGGACGGTGAGGCGTCCGTGTTACCGGGTGGATGACGATCCAGTGGGGGGCTAGCTCAGTTGGGAGAGCACTACGTTCGCAACGTAGGGGTCGGGGGTTCAACTCCCCTGCCCTCCACCAAATTTATTTTTCCACACACCTAGCCGCAGTAATCCAATATAGATGTGTTTCTACTTGATGGCATCAACGTCAACCATACGCTGGTCAAAGACGGCTGGTGCTGGTGGTTCCAGAAGTATGCGCCGGAGAGTACGACGCTAGAGAGGTTAGAAGTCGAGGCGCGAGAGGTGAGAATCCCTGGGGTATTGCGGAAGGCACGAGTTCCCACCCGTTGGGACGCTATGTGAATTTTCTCTGCTCATCTCCCTTGCGTCTCCTTTGCCTCCCTCCTATGCGGTCGCGCTCGCGCTCGTAACCCACGGCGGCGTAGTACAGCGCGCGATCGAAGAACTGGCCGAGCAGATGCAGTAGCTCCAGTTCCCCATGCAGTTCCAAGGGGCTATCGGACAGACCTTCGCGCTGGACGAAGGCGCGCAGGTGCTCCTTGGTGGCGGTGATGGCCCAGACGAAGTGGCTGTAGGCCACGCCCTGCTGGGCGCGTGCCTCGCCCAGCTCGGTGTAACGCCGCTCCACCTCGGCCTCGGTCTTGTCCATCAGCCAGTCACTCAGGTTGCGGTAGATCTCGCGGGTGCGGGCTTCGAGTTCGGTCGCCGGGACTTTGTGAAGATCGCTGCACCGGGGAGAGTTCCAAACCTTCTCGCTTAGCTCGCGGGAAAGCTGTTCGGAGTGATTCTCGATGAGCCGCACCAATCGGATGGCCAGCATGGCGCACCTCCAGGTAGAACAAACGTCTGCGTAGGGGAATTCGCGGACCCTTAATTCTGGGCGGAGACCTTACTAGATAGATGGCACCAACGTCAATAACTCGCTCGTCAAAGACGGCTGGTGCTGGTGGTATCGGAAGTATTCGCCGGGGAATACGGTGCTGGAAGGGTTGGAGAAAGACGCACGCGAAGCGAAGAAAAGCTTGTGGGCTGATCCGCAGCCGCTGCCGCCGTGGGAGTGGCGAAACATTGACAATGCGTTAGACTTGCCGTTCAGCTGATAGGTGCGGCTTCGCAGGCATCAACGAAACCCGAGAATTCCTTCCCATTCGTACGCAGGGGCGGCTCTCCTTGCCCGCTGAGATGTTGAGGTTTTATTGGGCCTGGCGGATCGACAGCGCGTGATTCTGATCGTTCACCTTCGCCTCAATACGATCACCCTTCTTGAATTCTGTCAGCATCTGGGTGGTTGGTTTCGTATGCAAATGCACTTCCTTACCGTCAGACTGCCGGACGTAAAAGTGTTCGCCCTTAATGCGCAACACTTCGCCCTTGATGGTGTTGACGCCCTGCACTGTGTCGTCATCGGGCTTCACGAGATCAGCTTTCCGAGCCGCAGATGCGTCAGGTTTCATTCTCTCTGCAGCCGGAGAGTTCTCTGCCGCCTGCATGGTAGTGGACAGACCCAGGCCCAGCAAACATCCACACGCCATGCCCGACCACTTGGGTATCGAGACCATGACTGCCTCCTCGGTTAGAGGTACCCATTTAGATGGAACGGTACGCTCTCCAATGTCTTATTACTGAGCAATTTTGACCAGATTGTGAAAATTCCCGGCGGGTATGATTGCTATACTTCAGACAGAGCGACGGGCTTAGCCTCCCTCGTGAGATGAAGTGAAGGCTCGGCTCTGAAAGGAACCGGGCCTTTGTCTTGAAGATTCTATCGGCGACGCAGAGTGAGGCTCCCTAGATGACAATCGACTCATCTCGGCAGCGGTTTGACGAGATGAGTTTCGTGACTTCCGCGGTGTAGTACTCGATGCTCCCGCATTCTTCCGACGAGAACGGTACAGCGGTCGAGAGGGCGGCGTCAGATAACAGATGTTCACACGAGCGAATGTACTCTTTCACCTCTTTGCGCAGTGACATGGCATGACCTGCCTTTCTTCGTATGGCGATCAGCTTTTCAAGAAGCACTAGATGCACAAATGATAAAATTCAATAAAGTGATCTGTCAAGGCGGTGCTGTTTTAGCCGGTGCGGTCAGATCGAAGTGCCCTTAGCATGAACCCGAAGGGCAACCACGTCTAGACCCTTGCCCAGTGTCACAATCCTATTGTCCACATCGCATGTTCGTAATCATAGTTTGTTCTTCGACTCGTACCCCTTGAGAACAGCCGTTCAGGTGCTCTGAACCGCCATTCATAGTGCAGACTTGATGATCCAACCACCCTGCTCGCCTTCCCGTCCGGCCAATCGCGCAAAGCCCCTTCTGCCACACGTTTCGACGAAACCGCCATGCTGGACCATCCTCGGCGTGTTCCTTGCTCACGCAAAAGCTTGAACCTGTACAGAGTCCTCCAAGGGACGACGCACTAACCAGGAGGCGGCTATGAGATCAACGCTTGTCAGTGTCAGATGGACGCTCCCAATCGGACTGGGAACCGTTCTCCTGCTGGCGCCCCCGTTCTTTCCCCTCGTTGGTTCTTCAGCGGCCCAAGCTGCCGAGAAGTCTGACCTCTCAGGCTCTGATGATGCGCTGGCGAATAGCCTCATCGAGCGCAAGACATGGTGGGCGGCCCTCAATTTTGGGGCTGGGGGTCTGTCCCAATCTGGAGGCGGAATTCATCAGGACGACACCACCGGCTTCCTTGGCGTTGAAGGTGGCTACGTCGTTCATCCGCAATTCTTAGTGGGCATCGAGTTAAGCGGATGGCTCCTGGAAGAAAGCAACACACAGGATCCTTCCGTAGGAGAAGGGCTCATGCAGGCCTTTCTGACAACACGCTACTATCCGCTCCCCGATTCCGGTCTTTTTGTGAAATTCGGAGGCGGGTATGTGAGTCACTGGAATAACCGGCCAGGTGAGCCAAGAAGACTCAATGGGTGGGGACTGACCGGCGGAGGTGGTTACGATGTGCTGCTCACCGAGTCCCTTCCAGTGCTTCCGTTTGTGACCCCCTTTGTCACGTACAGCTTCGGCGAAGCCGGCGACCTGAATCACAACGCCATCACGGGCGGCATCGGCCTGACTATCACAGGGAATGGACAGTGGCGGGGGACCACGCACTAGAGCAAGGGGCCAAAGACGTGGGGGTCGGCATTGCGAGGATAAGCTCGGGCCCTCCAAGTCGGCGATCCACCAGATAGACGTGTACCATTGCCGATGTTCTCCTGCCCGATGGCACTAACGTCAATCACACGCTGGATGCCCAAGTGTTGCTAGGTGCAAGATGAGCGTGCCGTATGTTAACAGCTCAGTCGCAGGGGTACTCCCTCGCTCGACAGATTGTGCACCTGGTCCTCCACGTGAGGCCGCGCGGACCGAGGTCGCTTAGTGTGCGTATATGCGCACCGCTGTGCCCACACTACCGCATCTGCGATATTGGATGATATTCCCCGGCGGCACCTCTAGTGTTTCTACGTCAGTCCCGATCTGGTTCGTGATCAATACCGAACCCCCGACACCGATCTGGCCCCTCTCCTTGATGCCGGATAACAAAAACGACTTGCCAGCATCCGTGCAGCTACCCGTTTGGCTGAAGCTACCGTCGCGGGTCACCTCATACCTATAATCGCACACCTCGTCGAAACTATCCGGACTACCCGTGCCAATGATGACGCCTTGATCTGTCACCGTGGCGTGACCGTGGCCATCGTAGGTAATGACCCCAGCGAAGGTGATGAAGGACGTCGGATCGGACCCAATTGATTCAACAGTCGGCCCCGTGGAACAGGTGACGTTTGCGCTGATCTGATACTTTCCTTGCAGGAACGCGTCGAAATTTCCGTTTCCGACGTCAGCCATGGCCGACCCCGCCAACAGCGAGACAAGACACACCGCAAACGTGTACGCGAAAAGTCGTTGAGTGCGCATGGTAATCCCTCCTATTTATGCGCGGCCTAACCTCGAAACGGAGGGGCGGCTGCAGTCCCCTCCAGGTGTCTGTATCGCGGACCGTTGCGTGGCCCACTGTTCGTCATGTGTCGCTCGTGACACGTCTCGCCAGGCGCGAGGAAGAATGGGGACAGCACCCCTCGACAAGCTCGTGGATCCATTCCCCTCGCGCCCGCATTCTCCGCGAGGCTCTCGCGAATGACAATCTCCCCAAACGAGGACTCCCTCGAACTAGGGGGGCCGGGGCTAGTCAGCCCCGGATGCGAGGAAAGGAGATTATGGAATGGTCTGGTGGAGGGCGGGAGCGACGCCGGTGCCTGCGTCGTGTCTACTGTTGTACGTTCGACAAGTATCGCGACAAGAACAGAATTCAGACGGGGTCTGGATGATCTGCTTCCGCAGCCGTCCCCAATACGCGGTGTCGGTGGAGCTGCACGCGGAGGAGGTGACCGTCCAGACCCACGGCCTCGACAGGTACGGGCGCACCCTTGGCGATGTGCTGCTACTGGATGGCACGAACGTCAATCACGCGCTGGTCAAGGACAGCTTGTGCTGGTGGTTTCGGACATATGCGCCGTGGGATACGGTGCTGGAAGGGCTAGAAATCGAAGCACGATAAGGGCAAAAATGATTGTGGGTTGATCCGCACCATGTGCCGCCATGGGAGTGGGGAAGAGGCAGGCATTATTCTTGGTGGTGCCGCGCCTGCGTCGCTTTCAGCGAGACCCGAATCATCGGGCAAAATAAAGCAGGTATCGGGTGCCCTCCACCAACTTCATTCCAAGTCAGGAAACTCCGGCAACTACCACCGCAGTTCAACTAGCGCAAATTTTCGTCGGCCAATCTTCAGACCCTAAGCCAAACCTGCTACAAGTGCCATGGTTGCGTTTGCGTCGGCCTGTGCTTACTCGTCAACTTCACATGGCCTGACTCACATTGCGGCTGGAACCACTACAGGGGGCAGGTCAGGCACACGATGCTTATCGCAGTACTTCGACTTGTCCCATCGCTCGAGCCAGATTCACGCGCGACGCATTCGCCCGAAACAATCCATCGATGATATTGTCCTTCGCGCGCACCAGCGAAAAGAGCGCGTTGGATAATTCCAAACTGTTTGAGCTCAGAAGACGAAAGCGTTCTCTGGCGAGCTGAACTTCGGTCACCGCCGCCTTGAGTCCTTCCTTGGCGATCCTGTATTGTTCTTTCGCCGATGCGAGAGTCACCAACGCTTCTCGCAACTCCATCGTGATCTGTCTCGAGACCAGGTTCATCTTGATCTCCTCTTGCAGGAGCTGACTTCGGCTCTCGCCGATCCGCCCCTCCCGTTGGCCGCCATCAAAGAGAGGGATCGACAAGGTCACCCCCACGTTGTAAGTGCTGAGCGAATTATTAAACTGATTTCCGATGAGCCCGTAATCTCCTTGTGCCTGCAGTGACGGAAGCCGTTCCCCCTTGATCGAGCTGAGGCTAAGGGTTGACACCCGGACCCGCTGCTCCTGGGCTTTCATTTCCGGCCGATTGGTGAGCGCCACCTCCATGGCAGAGTCCTGAGTCGGAACCGGCTCCTCAGGAACCTTGAGTTCGTCGGTGAGGACGAGATTTAGATCAAAGTTGATTCCCAAGGCGTTGATCAGAATCAGCTTGGTCCGCTCGATATCACTCTTCGCCAACTCCAATCGTTGCCGCTCGTTCTCCAATTGGGTTTCAAGCCTGGCAGTATCAAGACCCGTGGCCATCCCACCGCTCTGCCGGCTTTTGATGAAGGACACGAGTTCTTTATACAACTCCACATTCGCCGTCCGCGCGGCCGCGGTCTCATGGTTCCGCAAGACTTCCATATAATTCAAGGCCACCGTCGCCATCGTGTCATTCTTCGTCGTCTCTGCTTCCCCTTCTGAGACGGCCAACGCCGCACGCGAGGCACGCCAGCGCTCGATCAGACTCCAACTGAAGAGTGACTGTGACAGGCTGCCTCGGGCATCGGTAATATCAAATGGCTGGGTGCGGACTGGCGCGCCTCCAATGGTGCCGAGAAAGAAGGTTTGATTATTGTACTTTGCAGTAGACCCTAGGTTTGGCAATAACGCGCCGAGCTGAGTTCGCGATACTCCTCGTGCCGCTTCGATGCGTTCTTTGTACAATCGCACGTTGGGATTTTTATCCAGAGCCGCCTCAATGGCGTCCCTTAGACTCAGCTTCAGTACCGGCATCTCCTGCGCGATCTGCGGAGGGGACTCGGCAGCCGGGCTGCGCTCCGCAAATAGAATAGACCCCACGAGGAGTGTCCAGATGACGCTCGCATAGATTCGCATACGGTCACACCTCCTTCACGAAGCCGATGCTACGAACTGACCAGCAGTCACGGATTCTCACCCGACGAGAGGTGAAACTCCACGGTGCATGCGAGGCCGGCAGCAATCGCATTATTCGGATTCGGCATTTCCAAGCGAACCCCAATCGTGCCGCTGGCGCTATCGACGACCTTATTCACGACCACGATCTTCGCCTGATAGACCGATTGCCCCTTTCCTTCCGGACGCACATCGGCCTGCATGCCTGTTTTCAATTTCCCGAGCAGAGAGAGAGGTGCGTACACCTCCACCCGCAGTGGATTAATCTGCGCCAGCTTCATCACGGGCGTCTGACGGGCCAACTCGCCGGGAGAGAGCAGTCGATCTACCACCACGCCATTGATCGGGCTCCGAATCGTATGCAGGTGTAGGGCAGCAGTGGCTCGATTCAATTCCAGCTCTGCCTGGCGCTTGTTTTCCGACGCCTCCTGATACGATATTTCCGCCAAGGCCTTTTCCGTCTGGGCCTCGTCCACGTCATGTTGAGCGATCGAATTGCTTTTAAACAAATCAAGCGCCCGTTCGAGCTTTCGACTGCTGAACCCGATCTTCACTTGACTGCTCTTCAGCGCCGCCTCTGCTTGCGCCTTGCCTTTCGCCAACGCGACGGTCGCCTCTTCCAGACTCGATTCGAGCGTCACAATCACCTGCCCCTTCGTCACCCAATCTCCGCGGTCCACGGGTACCGTTTGAATCAGCCCCTCCACCGGAGTTCCGATGGAAATCTCCGCATAGGGCTTGATCACGCAGGCCATTTCCGACGCCCACACGGAAGGCACCGTAAGGGCACAGAGACCAGCCGCAACGGTCAGCATCCTCATCATGCCTGGCCATTTCAGCAGAGATGTTTGCGACTGTCTCAGGTCCTCGACTTCCGAAACCCTATCCATCAGATCGTCCTATGCTATGTAGTCTTCTTCGCCTAATACCCCGTAGCCTGCTGCGGGGCGCTTCATTACCCACCGAATGACCATCACGCCAGCCTCCGTATCTCATTCCATTCGCCCCGAAAATGCGAGCAAGATTTCCAACTGATCCTCATGCTGCAACAGGTCTCGGCGAATCCGCACATGCAGCGACTCGGCGGACAGCTGGGCTTGTCGCACGAGAAACGCAGCCAGTATGCCATGCAACGGCTTTCCTCGCCTCACAAGCGCGCGAGCCATCGATCGCCACAGCAGGCGTCGCGACGTCGTCAGGAGTTCGTCCTCCAGGGACGCGACCGTTTCGAAACTGCCGGGATCCCCCTGGCGACCGCCTCGACCATAGAGCTGTCGGTCGATGCGCCCGGCATCGTGCCGTTCTGTCGCCAACACATGCAGCCCCCCCGCCTTCGCCACCTGCGGCAGCAACTTGATATCCGTGCCGCGACCAGCCATGTTCGTCGCCACCGTGACGCGCCCTGGTTGGCCGGCCTTGGACACAATGTCAGCCTCTTCCTTGTCCTGCCGGGCGTTGAGGATGACGTGCGGGATCCCCGCCGCATTGAGTTTCTCGCTCAGGAGCTCGGATGCAGAGACCGACCTCGTCCCCACGAGGACCGGCCGCCCGCGCTTACGGAGCCCCGCAATACATTCCACGACAGCATCCCACTTCTCCTCCGCCGTAGAGAACAATCTCTCTCCCGCCCAATACCGCTGTAGCGGACGATTGGTTGGAATCGTCACGGTGGCCAGACGATACACTTGCCACAATTCGGTGGCGACTTCCTGCGCCGTGCCGGTCATCCCGGCGAGCCACAAGTACCGGCGAAAGAATCGCTGATAGGTGATCCGCGCCAGCGACGAGTGCATCGGCGTGAGCGGGCATTCTTCCTTCAATTCAATCATTTGATGCAGCCCCTGTTCCCACGACCGGTCCCCCATGATGCGCCCGGTATACTCGTCGATAATCTGGACCTTCCCGTCCCTGATGAGATAATGGACATCGCGATGGAACAAATGGAGGGCCGTGAGCGCCTGCCGGACAAGTGCTTCACGCCGCCGGGGCCCGGACAAGAAGCCGGTGAGATCCTTCGTGCGTGTCGCCAACCAGGTCCGGCCGGCCGGCGTCAAGCGAATACTCCGTTCCCGTGGGTCAATCTCGAAATCGTATCCGCGTGTGAGTGCGCGCGCGAGTACCAGCACCATCTCATAGATCGGCTTCTCCGGCACTTTCCCCCCGCTGCCGGAAATAATGAGCGGAACACGCGCCTCATCCACCAGGATGCTGTCCGCTTCGTCCACAATGCCAAAGCACAAACCCCGGAGCACCAAATTCCGGAGTCGAGTGGCATCGCCATACAGTTTCTCCAGCTGGAGTTGAATACGATTGGGCTGCCGGCCCACGGCCAGGCGATCCCGCAGATAATCGAACGCCAGTTCCTTATTCGTACAGTAGGTCACGTCGCAGGCATAGGCCGCACGGCGCGCTGCGGAATCTTGCTCGTGGGTGATCACCCCCACAGTCAGGCCCATCATGCGATAGATCGGACCCATCTCCTCCGCATCGCGCGCCGTCAGATAATCGTTCACGGTAATAATATGCACCGGCACGCCGGCCAGGGCTGCCGTCACAGCAGCCAACGTGGCCGTCAACGTCTTGCCTTCTCCCGTCGCCATCTCAGCCACACAGCCATTCAGTAAGACCCACCCACCGAGAATCTGCACGTCATAGTGTCGTTGGCCAATCGTCCGCTGTGCCACCTCCCGCACAAGGGCAAAGGACCGGAACACCAGCTCGTTACTAAAACCCTCGCGCCGAAGCTGCTCCCGCACTCGAACGACCTCGTGGCGCAGCTGGTCATCGCGCAACGCAGACAGCGCGCGCCCCTGTTCGTTTACCGGCCCGACGACCTCGGTTCGCATCGCCGTGCGCTCCCGCAGCCGTCGCATAACCGGGCTCGCGAGCTTGACCCCCTGCCGGTCGAACCAGCTCTCGCGGGGCACCGACCGTTCTGGATAGGCGCTGTGCAACGCCGTCTGTTGCCGGGCCATATCAAACATTGAATCGCGACAAGAATAATTGTCGTCCCTGGCGATACCACTGGGCCATAAGAGGTTCCCATCCATGGTCAAAGCGCACATACACGCGCCCGCCGACATTCACGAGGCCCAGCGCAACGGGTAATTGGAGATCCAGCTGAAACACTTTCTGCATGGCCTTCTGGCCCTTGGGATCTTTCGGGTCCATCGGCACATGCCCGCCTCCCTCGCTTCCGAGCGCCAGACTCGGCAGTTCATCGCTCGCCGCCGGCACCAGCCGCGTGACCCCTGCATCGATCGGGCTCGCAAGCCGTTCAGCCAACCGTACCTGAACGGTCTTCGTGCTGTGACGGATCAAGTCGATATCGCTCTGATCCACAATGGTGCGCACCGTCAACGTATTGAGGTCCACCACGTGGGCCAGCACGTCACCGCGATGCACGAATCGACCCAGCAAGTCCTCCGCGCGAGGTAAGACCAGCGTGCCGTCCACCTTCGCGGTAATCATAAGATCCTGAACCTGTTCTCTCGTGCGGGCAAGTTTTTCTTCGATGTAGTGCTTCTCTTCTTCTAACATCTTCGCTTTGGCGATGTTCTCCGGAATCTGCTCGCGAATGCGTGCCTCGATCTCCCGGAGCTGCGCCTCCAGCACTGTGACTTGCGTCGTCAACACGGAGTCGTGACAGACCACCAACACCTCGCCTCGCGACACTTTCGACCCTGGAATGCCCACCACCTGCCCGACGAATCCGTCGGCACCGGCACGCACGATGGCTTCCTCCGGAATCCACACCACGCCTTCCGCGCGCGTGCGAAACGGCACCGGGGTAAAACACAGCGCCATCAAGGTGATGGCAATCGCTCCGCTCGAAACCGCCAGCGCCCGGCCGCGGACACGGCGGATGCGCGGGCTCGTGAATAGATAGCTCAGGCCCTTTCCCAGCGGGAGCACGAACCAAGTGATGGCCGTCAACATGGCGAAGAACATGCCAAGCATGAACAATTTGTCGGTCAGAAACAGCAGGATTGCGAAGACCACGAATATCCGGTAGATAAAAGAGGTGACTGAATACCCCACAAACCAGGTGCGCTCGCCCGGCGTGGCATGCGGCACCTGCGCCTCCTCGCGGCCAAAGAGATACCGCTCGCACAGATAGCCGAGGTACTGGTTGGCTCGCTGGCGCAGATTGGGAATCTCGATGAGATCGGCGAGGATGTAGTACCCATCGAACCGGAGCAAGGGATTGGCGTTGAACATGACCGTCGAAATCCCGGCAATCATGATGGTGTTATAGGCCAGCGTGCGGACGGTGCCCGGTTCGGCACTCACCCACACAAACATGGCCACCGACGCGATCACGAGTTCGACGATCATGCCGGCCGCGCCAACGACCGCCCGCTGCCACTTACTGGGGAAGGCCGACGAGGCGGATGCATCGACATACGGCACCGGCGAGAACACGAGCAGCATCATTCCCATCTCGTGCACTTCCCCGCCGAAGACTTTCACGGCAAAGGCATGGCCGAACTCGTGTAGCGCTTTGATGATCGGGAACAGGAGCCAGAGGAGCACCAGGTTCTGTGGCGTGGTCATGCGGTCGATGAGATTGGCAGTCAGGTCCGACCAGTGCGCGGCCCCGATCAGCACAGCCGGAATCACGATACAGAGCCATGGCAACGCGCCGCCCCACCCGAAGAAGGGACGGACCAATGACACGAAGGTCTGCAGCAGTCGCTCCGGGTCAAAGAGAGGGAACTGCCAGGCAAAGACGCTCATCAGCCGGCGCTGCCACTTCTTCTGTTGCGTACGCTCGTGTCGATGCAGCAATTCCGCGATGTCGGGGGGAATATCGCACTGCAGCACATCAGCCGCGTGGAGCTGGCTCAAGAGCTGCACCACTTCAGGTTGGGTGGGGGCATCGTCGCCCAGTTTCGTGGAAGCGAGTTCCCAGATATCCTGGACTGTGCGCTGCCCATCCATCAGGCCGATGAAGGAATAGGCAGCGGGAGAAAAGCGATGAAACCGCTCGTTCGACCGATCCTGGAGGACGTACCAGGTCTGGCCACGATACTGGTGGCGATGCAGTTGCGCGTGGCTGCGCAAACGTGGGGCCAATGTCGCCACGCGATACCAGAAAGGGCTAAAGAGCGCCTCACTCATCGGTCACGCCCGTAGGTCGTCGCAGGTGAACAGTCGAGTCGACAGGCGTATGACAGAGCCCGGCACACTAAACGAGCACGCGTGGGATTTTTGAGGAACTCGCTGAACTCATCCTCCACAGTCATCGATTCGTCATCTCCCAGCCATACGCCGTTAGCGAAGAGTTAGAAGCCGCCAATTTATCATTCAACATTCACAATTCTTAATTCGCCGAAGGCGGTTACGGCAGCCACGACCAGACCGCCAATCGAATCCAGTCCACGATTTGATGCGTCCAGATCCACATCAACGGGCGACGATCGATCTCGATCTTGCCGGCTCCTTCCATCCCGGGCCGCAGACGATCATGCGGCTGGTCGAACCGCGCCTCGACCCGGAAAAAGTTCCGGCCCTCTTTCGCCGTGGACACCGGCGTGATCTTTTCCACCGTTACGTCGATGATCTCCGAGGGAAAGGCCGACAGCATGAGCGAGCCACGTTGCCCGACCACCACATCCGCAATATCCCGTTCATCGACTTCGATCACCAGGCGATAGCTGTCGAGCGGCGCAATCTCGTAAAGCATTTTCCCCTTCTCGATCGGCGCACCCAACTGCTGACTGAGATCGCCGGTAACGATGATCCCGTCGAAGGGCGCAAGCACTTTGGTGTGCTCGAGCTGATCGTCGAGCAGGGAGATCTCCGCTTGCACCTGATTCATCTGGGCGGTCAGGATTTCCACCTTGGCCGCCTCCCGCTCAGCCATTGCCTTGTGAAATTCCTTTTGGTATTCCTCAAACTTGCTCAGCGACTTTAATCGTTCCAGCCTGAGTTCCCGATCATCGAGCGTGCAGAGCATCTGGCCGGCCTGCACCAGATCGCCGGCACGCACCGGCGCTTCACGTATATACCCGTTGAACGGCGCCGCAGCGGCGCGCTGTACAATCGGCTCCAGCACCGTCTTGGCTGACACGCGGTAGTCTCCCTTCACCAGGAAGCAAAACAGCACGAGGCCTACCACTGCTGCGCTTATGAGCTTCAACGCGACATGCCGCGGGCCAAACAAAGACACGAAATAGGCCCTGACTGAGTCCACCGCTTTGGTGATCAGCCAGCGATCATCCCGCCGATGCGTGTCCAGGATCGGACCGGCCAGAGCGGCGACGGATTGGCAAAGCTCGACCGTCTTGTTATCGAACGGACGATCAGCCGGGCGTTCGAGCATGAGCGCGCCGATAGGAACCCCCAGGGCCTCAAGCGGGATCGAGCACAAGGCCCCGGCCCCATGCTGCCTGGCCAGCTCGGCATGCGCGCGCGACACCACGACCGACCCGGAGGAACCATTGGGGTAGACAATGGTCTCGCGTTGATCTACCGCCTCATCCATGGCCTCGGAGATACTGCGAATGAGATTTGTTTGTTGCTTGAATTCAGCGCTGTGCGACATCGCAAACACACGCGTGCGGCCGCGACGGACGAACCCGATGCTCACGCGCTCGCACTGCAACGTCGTCGCCAGGGCCGTGGCAAAGGCCATCGCCCCGGCATACAATCGTTCGTGTCCCAGCGTGGACGAGACAAGCTCCAGCGCGGACTGGATCCGTTCACGTGCGGCAATTTCCGCAGTGATCGACTCACGCGAAAACAGCAATTCCAACCAGGCAGCGCCCCAGTGGAGGCTGCGCATGGCGGCTTTGAGCTTGGCATCTGAACGAGTAGGAACTTCTAAGACCGTCGCCCCGTGCAGAACCCCACGCACCACGATCGGGTAGCTGACTTCGTAGCAGTCTTCGGCCTGTTCGCCACTGGCGGCATCCGCCCCGGCCTTGACCAACAGTCCGCGACGTTCGGAGAGCGTACGTTCTGCCGTTTTGGCAAGATGCTTGAGGTGACGTCGCCCACCCGGCCACATCGCCATCGGGCGAAAGGGACCACGATCAGGAGGGCCGAGCAACAGCAATCCGGCTCGCACCCCGCCGATCATCCCGCATTGGAGCGCCAACCAGCTCTGGCAAAACGTGTCAACGGTCGCCGCTTCGGCAAACGTATTCCAGAGTCTCTGTTCCTGTTCCGCTAACCGAACAAATTCGTTCGCGACCGGAGCCTCAGCTTCACAACGCAAGGCCTCGTCCTCCACTTCCGTTTGACTGTCCATTGTCACCCCAGGTAAAAAAGCTCGAACGGGCTCGTTTCCACGAGTCGCGGACTACTTTATTGCCTTGTCGATCTGCTCGATCCCGACATCCATCGCGCCGAAGCGGGCCTCATACTGCTGCACAACACGGTTCAGCAACAGCAACAGACGCTTGGCCGCAAACGCGCTGAGAATGACGCGGCTGTTGAGTTTCACTCGCACCTCTGAAACATCCCGCTCCCAGACGTTGTTCAAGCCGAACACGAGGACGACTTCCTCGCGCGAGCTGGACACGTTGCAGACGTTCGCATAGGTGTTCGTCACCTCCGAATCGTCGAATCGAACAGTCGGTCCTGTCGTTGGCTTATTCGGGGCAGCCGGTTTCACGTCAGCTTCAGCCTCCTTTGTACTCATGCCCCCCCCTTGAAAAGCAGGAATAGTTGAACACAGCTGGCCTCACTGGCCGTCATCCATAGTGACGCGATCTGCACGACCAGATTTCACAGCACGCCTTCAGTACATAGCATGAAAGGGGGCGGATGAATGTCCCCTCTTTGAGGGGGAACGAGAATCAAAAGTATAACTCCACAGTCATGTTTCTAGATCTTAGCAGCACGATCCTCAAGTATTACTGCATGTATCTTCCCAATACCTTCCCTACGACAGAGATCATTGCACCGCTTTATCACACGTAAAGGGCCATGATGGACCACCAGACTACGTCATCCTCGGCCCTCGTCTTCCGGCGCAATCACCGGCCGTCGCACACCATCATCCTTCACAATCTCAGGAGTTGCGACTACGGATCTGCGAGCAATGAGAAGACGTTTTAACGAACCGATCGAGGGTGTGCATTCACTGCAGAGGAGAGGACCAAGGCAGAATCACGGACTGTACATGGAGAAAGGGAGCAAGACCTACAGCATCTCCGCGATATTACCGCGAGACGATCGCTATTCTCTCGCTGAAAGGACTGGTTGCCGCCCCGGGCACTGGGCCACGGGGCGGTGGAAGACACCTTACCGGTAAGGGCGGTCAGGAATCTTAGGTATAGCTGATCTTGTCGCCATCCTTGGTTGTGGAGTTGATATCCGTAATCTTATCGGTCGATCCGATGATGAACCAGTCGTGCGCTGGAGAACTGTCTCGCCACGGAATCTCGCAGGCCATTGAGCGGCCAAACCAGAAATCAGAACACCTGCCCCCGGCTCATCCACAGAAACGGTTTTCTCATCCGAAAGAACCCCTGATGTGGAACGGTCCGTTGACCGAACCACATCGGGGCGATCCGAACGCAGATGCAGGGGCCGGGCTTACTTCAACGAGTAGAACAACTTGGTTAGCGCGTCATCGCAAAAGGTATAGTTGGCGGTGCTCATGGTGACAAAGATGGCGTCGACTTGAGCGTTGCTCGCCGAGGTCGAAATAGTCCCGTCGGAGCTGTTGAGCGCCTGGAGGTCGATAGCCAACTGTCCGGCGTCACCACCGTTCTTCAGGCTGTAAGTGACCACCACGGTGTCGTTGCTGGCGTCCCCGTCACCGTGCGTATCGATCGCAACGCTCGGGGCGAACTCGTAGGTGCACCCTCCAATCTTGAGCGTGAAGCTCATGCTGCTGAGGAGGGAAACGAGCGTGTCGCCGTCTACCATGCCGGTGACGCTGTTGAGGGAGAAGACAAGTGCGCCCTGCTTCGCGATGTTCAGGGCGGATTGCGTGGTCGCCAGCCCGGTCAACGTGGCCTTACCGATCTCAATCGCCGCGTCGCCGCTCGTGTCGTTGTAGTTGGTCCCGCCGGTGAACGTCCAGCTGGCCGTGCCGCCTGGGACGTCCTTGAAGGTCTCGCCGCCCAGCGTAACGGAGCTGGTGAGGTCCTCGCTGTTAACGCCCGTGGCCGAGACCAGCGTCGCCCCGTGATAGAGGCCGTCATAGACGCCCGTATAGCCGTTGACCACGATCGCCGCA
>DASYRC010000046.1:0-57531 GCA_036004925.1 Nitrospiraceae bacterium
TGACGATCCGGCTCCCTCCCGGTCTCAGAGGACCTCAGGCATATCGACCGATCACGTCCGAACAAAGAATTGACAATCATCCTCTAGACGGTCTGCGGAGAAGATACAAGGCATACGTGAAACAGTATGTCGACCGACCGACCGGCGAGCCTGCCTGCCTGGACGCCGGGCCAACCTCGCCCAGGTGCGTCGCCACCGCGCTTGCGAGGTCGAGCGCCCCATGGATGATCGTGGCGCGAAGAGAGAATACCGCATTGGATTCTGACTCCTGTTTCCGCGATTGCAGTAGAAACGCTCATGAATAATGCGGGTTAGGGAAAGAGCCACATGTTAAACAACGAGTAGAACATCGAGGAAGGAGGTAGGCTAGAGCCGGTTAGGAAAGTCACAGACGATGCCTTCATACCAACAGATCGCATCATCTGCATGGCGCGCGTGTTGTTGCGGACCCTTGACATTCCCTCTCCGGAAGCGTTGGATTAAGGGCCTCAGTACCTCCATTTTCAGCATCGGGCATTGCTCACGGGTGCCCCATGAGGAAGCGGGTCAGTCTTCAGCGATCGATCACCCTCTCAGTCCTCTCCATCGGTTTGCTCTCCGGCGCATTCGGCTTGGCCTATGCGTATTGGCAGACAATACACTCGTTCCGCGAAGCCATCGGCCTGGGGTTTCAGGAACTTGCCCGCCAGAGTGCAGATAAAGTCGGTTTGATCCTTGAAAAGGAAATCGAGTGGGTTGAACGGTTCAGCTCCCTACCGGAGGTCCGTGAAGCAGTCCGGGAAGGCACCCGGCTGACCTTCGACCAGCCGGCGCTTCAGCGGTGGAAGGAGTCGCAACGGCCCTATTTTCGATCATTGATAATCCTCGATCGCCGGGGTCGTTCAGTCGGCGAAGTGGCCAGCGAAACCACCAGGACGTATTACAGTAGGCAACCTTGGTGGCCGGTCGTCTTTGAACAGCGACGATCATGGGTGGGGGAGCTGCGTTTCGACGAAATGGGACTTGGGTATTTGGAGATTGCCGTGCCGATCGTCGACGAGGCTGGGGCTGTGTTGGGTGCGTTAAATGCGGTGATCGAGAAGGAGCAGCTCTTGACCTCGGTCCTCAGAAGTAGGATCGGCGGTACCGGTCATGTCATGCTGGTCGGACCCCAGGGGACGGTGTTGGCCTGTCCGCTTCTCCCACCCGGACGACATACGGCTCTTATTGGACCGCTGAAAGAATCACTCGCCTCGGGCCTCTCTCTACCGGAGGCTGCCTGGATGGAAGTCCAGGACGATTCCCACGGTCAAGCCGGCGGGATCATCGGGTTCGCATCCGTGGCGCTCCGTCCAGGCATCGTCCAGGCGGAAACGTGGTCCATTCTCGTTCGCCAAGATCCCAACGAAGCCTATGCGCCGTTGCGTCTACTTGTGTGGAAGCTCGTGGCGTTCGGCATGCTGGTCTTCGCCGTGGTCGCACTGCTTCGATGGCGCCTCGGTCGCCGCATTGTGCAGCCAATCAACACGCTGGTCGAGCGAGTGCAGCTCTTAGGACAGCAGAGCGGTGAGAAGCCGTTGATGGCCATGCAGTCTGTCGGCATTGTGGAAATTGATACCTTGGCCGCGAGTTTCGATGAATTAGCGGAACGGCTGGAGCGTGCATCACGAGAGCGGGGGCAGTATGTGGCCGAACTCGAACGAGCGAACCAGGAACTGGCAATTTCCGAGGAGCACTATCGGATGTTGTGGGATCATTCGACGGATACCAGGCTGCTCGTCAACGAGGAAGGAATTATTCAGAATGTCAATCGTCGAGGCGAGATTAAACTGTGGGCACCTGCCGAGCATCTGATCGGCACGAAGGTGGAGGATCTATTTCGGGAGGAAGATCGTGCCCGATTGCACCGATTGTTGAAAGCGGTCATTGTCACCAAGAAAGAAGAGCCCGCCGGCGAGATGCGGATGCCATCACCGGCTGAAGGCACGCTCATCATGGAAGTCGATCTGGTGCCGGTCGAGAACGCCGGATCGCTGGTTGCCGTCATGGTACAGCTGAGCGACCTCACAGAAAAGAAGCGTCTCGAAGAGCAGTTGATCCGTTCGGAGCGCCTCGCCTCGCTCAGTCAGTTTGCCTCGATGTTCGCCCACGATATTCGAAATCCGTTGGTGGGGATCAAGAAGACGTTGGAGTTGCTCGCACAAGACGAAGGATCGCAGCCGGCCGAGCAGCGACAATGGTGGGACGACATGCAACTGACGATCGACCTGTTGCTTGGAATGATCAACGACATGCTGGATGTGTATCAAGAAAGCTACTCCGGGCTGCCACTCTTGACCTCGACGGTGTCGGTCAACAGCCTGGTTGCTGACGTGGTGCAGCTTTTCAGAACCGAAGCCACCGCGAAGCGAATTGCTTTTCATCTCGATATGCCGGAGGAGGATGTCGCGATTACAGCCGATCGTCGCCGCTTGTTACGTGTGCTCATCAATCTCGTTCACAACGCACTCAAGTTTTCTCCACAGGGAGGAAAGATTACTCTGAAGATTCAAGCGGAGACGCGAGGATGTACGGATCGTGAGTCTCGTGGGACGTCATCTTCCCAGGCCATCATTCAGGTTGCGGACGAAGGACCCGGCATCGCTCCTGAGGATTTTCCTCATCTGTTCGAGATGTTTTTCAGGAGGAAAGATCCTGGAGACATTAGAACCGGACGAGGGCTGGGGTTGCACTTTTGCCGCCTCGTGGTGGCGGCCCATCGGGGGAGGATTCGGGCGGAGAATCGTTCTTCCGGCGGCGCGGTTTTTTCCGTCGAACTGCCGCTGAATCAGGAGGTCTATGCTGGCCACATTGCTGATTGCCGAAGATCAACGGCTCTTTAGGCAAAGCCTTCGGCTGCTCCTCGAACGCGAACCGGACCTGCGAGTGGTCGGAGAGGCGACCGATGGGCGCGAGGCGTTCGATCTGGCGATGAAAACCAAACCCGATATGATCCTGATGGACGTGGATATGCCGAGGCTCGACGGGGTCACGGCCACGCGTCTGATCAGGGGCTGTCTCCCTGACGTGAAGGTATTGATGTTGTCGGTCCATGATGAAGATGCGAGAATCGTGGCGGCGGTTCAAGCCGGCGCCTGCGGCTACATTCTGAAGGATGCCGACCATGCCGAGTTTCTTCGCATCATCCGAGCCACCTACCGGGGGGAACGAGTTCATTCTCCCTTCATGCCGGACGGCTTTGCTCGGAACGTGGTCTCCGCACTGCAAGAGACTGGGAGCGGGGCCGCCGGTGGTGTCGCACTGCTGACCGAGCGTGAGCGGGAGATTCTGGCTTATGCCGCGTCTGGGCGTGGCAATAAAGACATCGCCGATCAGTTGTACGTCTCTGCCGATACCGTGAAGACTCATCTCCACCACATCTATCGCAAACTCGGCGTCGCCGGCCGGGTCGAAGCGATCCTGACCTATCTCAACAGCAGGTAACGCACGCGTTTCTTCCGGTCCCTCACCTGAACGCTGTACGCAAAAACTATCCTTTGGGTAATAGGCGTCCGTGGACGTAGCGCATACGATCCCATCCATCGGTCAAACGCAGACGTGGGCTTCAGCCGAGATAGGCGCTCCATTTATTGGTATGAGGAGGTGGTGGCCATGAGGGTTTAGTGGTCACGCGAGGGCCATTCCGGGTCATGTTGGTTCAACCGATTCGGAAGGGCCGGGAGGCGTTGAGTACAACCACGCGAAGGAGAAGCATGGCGTGGGGGAAGGGAGGCAGCTATGAACAGGACATTGGCAATCGGGCTGACCGTTGTCCTGGCGGTGTGCCTGTGGACCGGGGGTTCAGCTCTGGCCGCCGGAACCTGGGCTGACGAAATCGTGACCGCCGCGACCTTCTACAAGTCGAGTTATCCCACCGGCAATTGGGACCCCTACTTTGAAAAGCTCACCAGGGTGCAGGAAGGAATAGGCCGAGGGGACGAGCAGATCGTGAAGGTGGAGATGGATCAATTCCTGAAGATGCTGCTAGGGCGCTCACACGGCATTAATGATGTTGCGGCGGACGAGTTGTACAACTTCGCGCTCGGCGTCAAGCCGCCCGAACAGTCAACCTCGGCAGTGCCCTTGGATCCGGAGATCGGGACCGAGAGACCGATGAGTGTGCCGGATCACACGATCAATACGCCGTACGAGGGTGGTCGTGCATGCAAAATCGAAGGCTGCGATTACTGGCTCGACAACGTGTTCGACCCAGGCGCTTCCTGAGGAGGAAGATGTGAGCAGCATCCAGGCTCCATCCAGAGTGGGAAATGGGCAATGAGCGGCGCTCACCCAAAGAGTGGAGGAAAAATCTATCCTTCGGGTGATGGGCTTCGTTCGCTGCCTTCGATAGTATGCGCTGCACCAGAGGGGCGATCAAAGGCATCCCGTACGGGAGGTCGTGATCTCTCAAGAGGGAAAGGAGGTGGCGGGGAGAAGATGAGGCCTTTTTTTACGCCTTAGAAGAAAGGGTATGAGCACATGGTGTTCTAGCTCCGTCGGCATTGACACCCCTCGATTGAATGAAGAGAAAGGAGGCTCCCATGAAAGCAATACTCGTGACAATCGTTGCGGTCTTCTGTTCGGTGGCCCTGTTTGCCGGGGGGGTTGCATTGGCTCAGACGAATTGGATGGATGAACTCTCCGGCTCGGTGAATTTTTATAAGAGCAGGTATCCCACCACCAATAATGAACCCGCCAATTGGGACCCGTATCTCAGCGAGCTGAATCTCATGAAGAAAGCTGCGATACGGGGCGATCGCGACACAGTGCGGGTCGAAATGAACAAGTGGTTCAAGATGCTTAAGGATCGGGAGTACGGAATTCACCCGAAGGCAGCAGACGAGCTCTTCAGAATAGCGGTGTTGGCGACGCCCTTCGAGGAATACAAAATTTCTGTCCCGACTCAATAGGGAGGCGGGTTCTAAGTAGGGCGGTAGGCAAGTACCGGGCGAGCAGTGGCCGGCTGGCGTTGAGCATGGAGAAGGCCGACGCTGCCCGCCCGATGCAGCAGTATTTCAGGGGAGGAGGTGACGTGATGAGGATCAGTCGTCACGTAGTGGCGTTGGCGTCTATCATGATGGTCGCGCCTGTTTCCCCTGTCGCCATCGCGCAAGCCGATGAGGTGATGAGGGGGGCTCATCATGGCTTCGGCGGGGTTATCTCAAAGATCGAGTCTGGCATGCTGTTCGTCAAGGCGCCGGAAAATCTACAGATGCGTACGATCAGCCCCAACAAAGCCGATCGAGTGGGGTTGCATGATGCCAGGACCGGAGATACCGTCCTCATGCTGGTGGATTCGGGAAACGTCTTGCTGGATGTCACCATGGCAGGACGTGCGTTCGCCGACCATCGCACGATTGTCGGGACGCTCCACTACGCCGATCCGTACTGGAGCGAGATTCAGCTCTCGACCCCGGAGGGGTTTGAACGCTTCGACGTGGATGCGCTCGCAGGCAGTAAACTTTCCGTGTTTCAGGAAGGGGCTTCCGTCACGGTCGAGCTTGACGCCGATAACGTCATGATCGACATCCAGCGGTCCCGGTGAGTGAGGAGGCGGCTTGCACGCCTTGACTTCACCTGTGACCAAACGTAACATTTGTCTGTGAGGGGTTTCCTGTCCGCAATGTCGCGGGTAGGAGATCGCGTTTCACGAGTTTTTGCACCATGCGCACGCAGCAGGGTCGACGTTATGGCTAGTCGCCTGCGGTGGGGTATCGCACCGTTCTTGGCCTGTGCTGTGGCCGGTTGGGCAAGCAGCGAAGGTGTTTGTGCCAAGGATCACCAGCCGGAATCCGGCGCTCCCCTTCAAACGATCCTTGAACTCGAGACAACCGCTCGTCTCCTGGCTGTTCTGCTCGACTCCGGCCGAAACGTTATCAACGAGCACCAAGTCCCGTTCGATGAGCAGGCGAAAACGGAAAAAGATTTTACACCTGACATGTTTAAGCGACAATTACAGGACGTCTTTCGCAGTCGCTCAGGTACCGACCTGCGAGATCTTGAGGTGGCGCGAATTCCGGCCCGGGCGAAGAAGCTACTCAAAGAACTGGCCTTGGTCAGCACACAGGTGGTCGCGGAAGCCCAACCTGAGATCCATCGACCAGGCGCCGGACTCAAAGAGTTTATTCCCGCGATCTTTGGCGCGCGAGTGGCGACCCGATTCACTGAACGGACAAATGTGCGGCTGAAGCAGACGGCGCTGGAGCCTCGCAATCCCCTCAATGCGCCGGATACTGTTGAACGAACGGCGTTGGAGGCGTTTGCCGATCCCTCGTATCCTCTTGAGAAAGTGATCAGCGAAGTCACGTCGAAGAGCGGGTCGTTGCGCCTGATGTTTCCGCTCTATACGACAAGGAAATGCCTGGATTGTCACGGCGACCCCAAAGGGGAATTGGACCGGACCGGCTATCCCAGGGAGGGACTCAGACTCGGTCAAAATGCCGGTGCGATTAGTGTGGTGATCCCGATTCGACCATGAGACAAATAGCATTTTTTCTGTGGGTCATGATCGTCGCCGGCTCCAGTAGCCTCTGGGGGGCCGAGCGACTGGACGCACCAGCCGCTAAGCCTGCGGGGAGCGGGGTCATTGTCCATAGCGACGGGTATATCCTGACGGCGGAGCACGTGATCGCCAATGCGAAGCGGATCTTCGTCGTGACCCCAGGGGAATTCCGCGCGCCGGCGATCCTCATCAGCACCGATTCCGAACACGACCTCGCCTTGCTCAAGATTGAAACGGTGGGACTGACGGAAGCGCCCATCGGCTATGCGGGTATCGTCCGACTCGACCAAGAAATCATCACCGTCGGATTTTCGTTCGGCCTCCGGGACGTGTCCGTGACCCGCGGTCGGATTGCGGCGGTGCGGACAAGGGGCGTCCAGCGGGTCTTTCAAGTGGATGCGGCAATCAACCCCGGCAACAGCGGAGGGGCCGTCTTCAATCGACGCGGGGAGGTGGTCGGCGTGATGACCACCAAATTCACCCATCCTTCCGGTATCGTGCCGGAAGGGATGTCCTTTGCTGTGCCGATCACCTATGCCACGCCCCTCCTCGCGAACATCCCGGATTTCGACTTTACGATGATCGGGAAAGGGAGGAAGGATGTCAGGGGGGGTGCTGAGGACAAAAGCCTTGCCCAAGAAGTCGTCCGGACTACGGTGCTCATCGAGACGGTAAGGAACACGGACACTGCCTCGATACCACCGGTTCCGGCTCAGGTTGCCGGGGCATCGTCAAAGAGCGACCCTCCGGCGGTCGTCTCGCCGCGCGTACAGCCGAGTCCGGTGCGGGATCCAGCGCCGAGTGCACAGGACGAGGAGGCGATCGCACGGGTGAACGACCAACTGCGGGCTGCACAGGAAGACGAGCTGAAGCAGCTGGCCCAGCGCGGTATCGCTCAACCGGAGGGGATGGTGGTGATTCCAGCCGGAGAATTTTTGATGGGTGCAGATGATGTGCTGCAAGATGCTCGTCCCCTACACCGGGTGCATCTCAGCTCCTACTGGTTCGACAAATACGAAGTGACGAACGCGCGGTACCGACTGTGCGTCGAAGGAGGAAGCTGCACGCCGCCCAAAGATCGCCTGACGTTCGAGGACCCTCAGCGCGCGCAGCATCCTGTGACCAATATTACGTGGAACCAGGCTCGATCCTTTTGCCAATGGCAAGGTAAACGATTGCCGACAGAAGCCGAATGGGAAAAGGCGGCGCGAGGGACGGATGGTCGCCGCTACCCCTGGGGCAATGATGGAGAAGTCGTGAAAATCCGTGTGAGAAATGGAGACCTCAAGCCCGGGGCCAACGGAACCGAACCGGTCGGGCGCCAGTCGGCGACGGCATCGCCCTACGGGGCGTTGGACATGATCGGCAGTGTGTCACAGTGGGTGAAAGATTGGTATGCGGAAGATTTCTACCAGGCATCTCCCGCCCGCGATCCACAGGGACCGCTACGTGGATCCTTCCGCGTGTTGCGGGGCGGGGAATGGAATGAAAAACTGCCGAATCTTCAGGCCAGCTATCGAGGGTGGGATGATGTGACCTACTGGGGGCCGACCCTCGGCGTGCGCTGCGCGGGAGACGTGCCCTGATCTTGTGTTTTCCTTCCTATTTCCTCCCTTCGTCTATCGTGCGATGTCGGTCTTCATTAGGATAGCCGAGTGAGACTGGCGTGATGGGCATCATGGGCAAGGCGCGAGGGTTCGAATTCCGAAGTTCGAGGTTTTCGGAACTTCGAGCTACAAACTTCTGGTCCGCCCTTCTCGCATGTCTCGCGCTTCACGCGCCACGGTCTGTGGTGCTGGCGAAAGTTTCAGCATCCTGCTAGGTCGGTTATGTGGCGTGAACCGTTTCCCATCGTTGAGGAGAGCTGCTTATGAGACAAATAGGTAAATGGTCATGGCTTGTGATCGTCACGGGACTCTGTGTCCTTGGGGGCTGCGCCGGGCACAGTCCGTTCGATATCTTCGCGGACTCCACGAAAGATTGTGCAGAGATGCTCCTGCAACGGGATATTCAAAAAGTCGCGAAGACCAGAGAACAACGCTTCTTGGGGAAGGTACCGGACACAACCGCTCGTTGTCTCGGGGGGAATCACGCAGAGGGTCTCAGAGAGGGACCGTGGTTGGATTGGCCGAATTATTGGGCTGCCGGCGATGCCACGTCTCGAGCCCCTGCACGTCTTCTGGCCAATGCCAAGCTGATTGGCCCTAGCGCGCATGGGATCAACGGCGCGCTCTATGAGCTGGAGCTGCAACGTATCGAGCTCATCAAGTTCAATCTCTTCGACAACAACAAAACCTACGAGGCCTACGTCACAGGCCGCAATGGCGAGGCAGGGCCGGTGCTGAATACCTGGCCGGAAATGCGATTGCCGCAGAGCCATCCCGACTTCACATCTGTCGGTGGCGAGCAGACGCAGGTCTGTCGTGGAGAGTTGATTCGCTTCCGTACCCTAACAGGCATTTGTAACGACATCCGCAATCCGCTGATGGGATCGACGCATCAACTTTTTGCGCGGAACGTGGAGTTCAACACCACGTTTCCCGATCTGGGTCTGAATGAGATGACCAAGAATCGCCATGGAAATCGAGTAGGGTTATTGAAGCCAGACCCACAGACCATTAGCCGGAAGCTGTTCACGCGAGCGCAGTCGCAGCCGGACAGATGTCGCGAGGGTTACGGCCTGCCGGATGACGCAATAGAGGCCGACTGCGAGTATAAAAAGGCACCGTTCTTCAATGTGCTGGCGGCCTTCTGGGTCCAGTTCATGACCCACGACTGGTTTGCTCATCTGGAAGAGGGGCACAATCGGCCTGAGTGGATGGCAGTCGGCTGCGCGACGCAACTTGTCACGAACATCGAGCAGCCACTGACGGGAGCGGATGCCAAGAAGTTAGGCTGCCGGCCCGATGACAAGATCGATGCGGCCTATATCGCTGAAGGCACGGAGCCCGGTTCATTCACGCAGGGCGGCAAGACCTATCTCACGCGCGCGCCGAAGACCACCGCGAATCACGTCACAGCTTGGTGGGATGCCTCGCAGCTCTATGGATACGACGGGCGGTCGGGCAAGCGAGTGAAGCACGATCCCAAGGACCAAGCCAAATTGTTGCTGATGCAGGTTGGAGAGGGGGCAGGAGCGGGAGCGGGCGACAAGCTGGGATATCTGCCGGTCTTTGAACCGGGTGACCCGATCAATCCTGAGTGGTCCGGTCAGGAGGCCACAGCCTTTCCGGACAACTGGAGCATCGGGACCAGCTTCTATCACAATGTGTTTGCAAGGGAACACAATGCCTTTGTCGATGCATTCCGGAAGCAGGCAATTCGTACGCCCGATGGGGACAGTGGCTTAAGAAATCCAGCCAATCCCGATGTCGTCATCCAATACAGAGACGTCACGCCGAACGAATTGTTCGAAGTCGCCCGGCTGGTCGTCGCTGCCGAGATTGCCAAAATCCACACCATCGAATGGACGACGCAACTCCTCTACAACGAGCCGTTGAACCGGGGTATGAACGCCAACTGGAACGGGGTCTTTGCGAAGCAGGAGGTGGTGGCGGACGCGCTGCAGGAAGTCGTGCGCCGCCTCGACGATACGAATGACGCAAAGAGGGCGAACAGCCTCTATGCGGCGCTGGCCGGCGGACCCGGCATATTCGGGTTGGGCAACCGGGTGTATGAGGGGGTGCCACTCGTGGGCCTGATCGATCCCGACAAGCAAGATCGCTGGGATTTGAAAAACGACGATCATATCAACGGCGGTGTCAACCATTTCGGCTCCCCCTTCAATTTCCCCGAGGAGTTCATCACGGTGTACCGGCTGCACCCATTGTTGCCTGACCTGATCGAATACCGTGAGTGGAACAAGGAGCCGAACGTCATCCGACACAACGTGCCGGTGATCGAGACCTTCCGGGGCAAGGCGACCGAGGCCATGCGGCAGAAGGGCCTGGCGAATTGGGCGCTCAGCATGGGCCGCCAGCGGCTGGGGGTTCTGACGCTCCAGAACCATCCGCAGTTTTTGCAAAATCTGAAGATGCCTCGCCTGCAATCCCTCACGCAACAAATCGACGTGGCAGCGCTCGATCTCATCAGGGACCGGGAGCGGGGCGTGCCGCGTTATAACGAGTTTCGCCGGCAGTATGGCCTAAAGCAATTGACCAGCTACGATGACTTTGTCGATTCGCGTGTACCTAAGGACTCTTCAGCTCGAGGCGAGCAGGAGCAGCTCGTGAAGACGTTGCGCGAGGTGTACGGGCAACACCAGTGCGATGCGTCCAAGAAGATCACTGAGGCGCAGCTGAACGACGACGGCTCGCCCATCAACGATTGTCTGGGGCATCCACACGGCAGCCTGATCGACAACATCGAAGATGTCGATACCGTGGTCGGCTGGCTGGCGGAATTCAGGCGGCCGCATGGCTTCGCCATTTCCGAAACCCAGTTCGTCGTGTTTATTCTCAACGCTTCGCGACGGCTCTTCAGCGACCGGTTCTTCACCTCCAGTTTCCGCCCGGAGTTCTACGGCACCCTCGGCGTCGAGTGGGTCACGAACAATGGGCCTGGCCCGGAGATGATGGAGCAGGGAACGCCCAATGGCCATGAGCAGCCGGTCTCTCCCCTGAAACGCGTGCTGCTGCGGACGATGCCGGAACTGGCAAGCGAACTCCAGCCGGTGGTCAATGTGTTTGATCCCTGGGCGCGTGATCGCGGAGAATATTACAGCTTAGAATGGAAGGCGCGGGAAGGGGCGGAGGGAGATGAGGCGTTCGCCAATAATAAGAAGTGAGGGTGGCCTGGTTGGTCCCCCGTGCTCACGGAACCCCCACGGTAAAACTGTGGTCGTTCGACGTGCGCAGTGGGGGACCAAACCAGGCTACCCTCCGAAGAGAAAACGAGCAAGCTTGGAGGGATTATTTATAGCGTTCGCTGCGCGCAGTGGGAGATCAAACAGGCCGCCTTCATGGAGAGAGATGGGCGAACTAGGAGCGGGGAAGGAAGAGGGAAGGAAGGGGTCAAGGTGCCCTCCTTGCTCGCAGAGCCCCCACGATAAAAAGGATTGGTAGGACACCCACGTTGGTCTTATGCTCCCGGAACGCGCGCCCTGAGAAGGGCCTCCTTCGACGGCCGCACGTAGACCAACATGGGTGCCCTTCCAAGAGAGGGAAAGCAAGCAAGCTTGGAAGGTCGATTGGGTTCTGGTCTGGGTTGATGTTGAGTGCGAGATCTCAGTCTCATCTTTATAGCGCTTTTTGCCCCGAACTCCTTCATGTTGAATAGGTTAGCGGGGTTTCCCCGATCTGCTATTCTTATTCGTATGTAGGTGGTGTCCGCCAATCTTTCCAGTCAGGAGCTGCCATCTCTCATTGTGAAGGGGGTCACTCATGACCACACGTGTCATCAGCGGCATTGTCGTGTTGATGCTGCTCAGTATTGCGGAGGTACAGGCTCAGGGGTATCTCGATGGCCTCATGGGTCGAGCCACCGAAAGCGCCAAACGCAAAGCGCAGGATCGAGTGAATCAGAACATCGATCAATCCATCGACAAGGCCATCAAGAAGACCGAAGACACGGTCAAGTGTGTCGCGACGGACCGGGAGTGCCTCAGGCGTGCAAAAGAAGAAGGAAAGCAGGTCGAGATGGCTGAAGCGCCGGCTGCGAAGGACAGCATGAAGTGTCTGGTGACTGACACCGGTTGCATGAAGCAGGCTAAGGCCCAACGCAAGAAGGTCGAGATTGTAGAGGAAAGTGAACTCGACACACTCCGTTGTTCAGCGACGGACGCCAACTGTCTCAAGCGCGCACAGGCGATAGGGAAGAAAGTCGACATCACCGACTGAACAGGGACGTGCACTCCGTCGACCTCGTGTCTCCGCTGCTCAATCTGGCCAAGCGATCTTCAAGACTCAGACCTTCAACCTGATCGACAGAAACGACTGCCCCAATATGCGGGACGGCAAGACCTGACCTACTTTCCCTGCCAGTAAAGGGCAGCCTCGGCCACTCCCATTAGTAGATGTTTGGAGCAGATGCGGGGATGGAGCCCGATGATCTTCTGTGCTCGCGGAACGAGCGGTCGCGGACTCCCCTCGTTGGACGCGCGCAGTTGAGGATCGACCAGGCCACCCTCATGAAGAGAAGTAGGCGAACTAGGAGAAGAGAAGGGAGGGGGCAAACGATCCTTCTTGCTCGCACAGGCCCCACGATACAACGGTGGCCCCTCGATTCGCGCAGTGGAGACCACACCAGCTGCCTCGCTGAATGTGGGTGGTGCTGTCTCAATTCCAAATAATAGGAATTTTCCCCCACTGACGAATTACAGCGTCCGTGGTAATTAGAAATACTTCGGCACTGCCAGTAAGTGCTCTTTTAATTGCTAGAGCTGTCGCACAAATCGGAATGTCTTGTTTCTGTAAATTTTGACGTCGAAGCATAACCGCCTGATACAATTTTTCTTCTTCGAAGGCTACTGCTGGGGATCTGGGGAAGACCTTTATGTTCTGTGTCATCGTGAGGATACGGAGCACCGTTGCCGGTGGAAGACCGATGCGTTGGTTGCGATGTTTGGGATTGTCGTTTAATGATTTCAGTCTGATTTCCTCTATAAGGTAAATTGGAACAACCAATCGCGATTGACTGCTAAGCATAATCTTCAGGGCTCTCTGACCAATTGCTCTATCTCGTTTGAGAAACCACACCAAGGTATGGGTGTCGAGCACATATATCTGTGAATGGGTCATGCAAATTGATCCTCCACCCAAAGTAGATCACGAACTGTGAGACGATCTGTACCTCTGAAAAGGCCGAATAACTGTGGCGAGGTGAATGTTCCTTTCCGCAGCAAAGACCAAATACGCTGCGCCAGATTTATCGCGGTAACTCCCTTTTCGGAATAATTAGGTGTTGGATCATCGTCTGTACGTTCAATCCACGTCAGCACTCGAAAAGCCTGATCAAAGCTCACATACCAGGCTCCATCGTGTGTAGTGCCAGTTTTTGCATGTATATCTTCTGCGTCCATCCGCAGAGGACCAGTGCCTCGTACTACGACATGCCGTAATATATGATTCACAGTCATTGCGGTACTTGGCTTAAGGACTGGCTGGAATGTATTCACATGCTGCAGAAGTACATCGCCTGATTCACTTTGAAGCCCGACCACTGGGGAAGAAGGCATAAATAAGCCTTCGGCCGAAAAGAGGCTATAGCCCGAACAGACTTGGAGAGGAGAGCATCCTCGTGTAACCGCTCCAATTGCAGCAGCAGGGCTTACTGGGCCTATATCGAGTCCAATCCTGCGCAAGAGTCTTGACACTGAATCCGCCCCAATATCAAGCATAAGCTGTGCATACACGCTGTTGTCTGAGAATACCGTTGCTTCAGCTATAGAGATCGCGCCTCGGTAGACACGTTGAAAATTACCGACACGCCAAATCTGTCGATTAGGAAGTTGTAGCTCTAAGGGCTGGGAGATGTATCGTTTGTCTGGAGACATTCCAGATTTCAGAGCAGCTGCCAAGACAAAGGGCTTAAAAGTAGAGCCTGGTTGTATGGAGCCATTAATTGCAACATTGAACGGCTGATCGCTGAAATTGTAGCCTCCGGCTAATGCCCGAACCAGTCCACTGTTTGAATCCTGCACGATGCATGCGAGTCGACCCTTAAAGCCGTCCTGCTCCGCATCGCGGCAAACCTTTTCCAGAACTTCCTGGCAGCCAAGGTTGAGGCTCGTTCTGATAACTAGTGGGCGAGATGGAAAATGTACTGCTGAGCATCGCAGCAACCATTGCCGAACGAAATCCAAGAAATATGGGGCTGTGGAAGGGCACATGGCATCAATGGTCTTACGCCGCCTAAATCGGCGGGGCGGTTGAGTTTGTGGGATGTCTTGGATCGAATGCCCCTCTTGAACCATCCTCCTGAGTGCAAACCTAGTGCGTTTCTTAGACCTCTCAACGTTGCAGCAGTGACAAAAATGACGCGGCCCTTTCAAGAGCCCTGCGAGGTAAGCGCAGTCTTCTACGGTTAATTCTTCGAGTTCCTTGGAGAAATAATAGAGCGCGGCGAGCCTGACACCATAAATCCCATGGCCAAAATAAGAAGCGTTCAAATAAGCGTGCAGTATCTGTTGTTTACTAAGCGTCTTCTCTAGCGCGAGTGCGAGACATACCTCCAAAAACTTTCGAGAGAAGGTTCTTCGAGCATTGCGTAAGATGACATTTCTAACAAGTTGCTGAGTAATAGTGCTCCCACCTTGAACTATCCTTCCTGCTTTAATGTTTTTCCAACTCGCACGTGTTGCTGCAATCCAATCTACGCCATGGTGTGTGAGAAATCGCTTATCCTCAGTACTTAGGACGGCAGACTTTAGGTCAGCGCCGATAGATTTGATGTCCGTACAGAGTCTGTTCTCAACATAGACTGCGTCTAAAACGATGCCGTCTTCCGATGTCGCAGCGGAAACCTGCGGAAGCCTAGATACGGCGTCTCTTAGGTTCGACGGAAACCCTCGGATGGGAAACCTATTGAGGAATTCGAAATCGTTAGCGCTGCAGAAATGATTCATAGTTTAGGTATTGGGGCCGTGATGGGATTTCTGAAAGGAGTTCTCGACTCGTCCGTGCGAGCGGAAAGCTGTGTCCAGGCTATCGCAGGCTCGTGCGGTCTAGCAACTTACTACGGCTGCCCAAGAAGGTGACGACGTGACCTCGTAGAGCGGCCACAAAGCGCTGAAAGTTTAAGTCTTCAGCCGGCTGTGTGATTTTGGGTTTTCGTGAGTTCGTGGCCATCATGAAACAGGCTGAGGTATATAGCCGCTCTAGTACCAAGCGGCGACACAGTAGCTCGTAGCGCTTGCTATAAGATACTCCTCTATACCGTCGGAAGGCTGTTGTATCTTTGAGATGAGCTTCTCCCCGAAATTCAGGGTCTACCTGGAAGTACGGTTCCTTGTTGACGACAGGAGTTTTGACGTTGTCGCGATCTTCCAACAAGAACAAGTAGCCAAGAATGGGGGTGGGAGACTGACCAAAGCGGCCTTCTCGGAATGCTGTCCAAATATCTTTGGCACTGCCCACCGCTTCTTCCGAACGGTTGTTTACATTGTTGCCGATCGACTTGCCAGCTTGGGACTTAAACTCCATCGCCAAGACCAACGCGTCGTCGGAGACGACAATGAGATCCCATTTTTTTGTCGCTCTGAAATAACCCGGTAGCTCAAGCGCGGTCCTTGTGCGGACATCGACCTTCTTCAGTCCGGCTTCGCAAAGGATGTCTGAAATTAAGACTTCCAGGGCGCCCATCTGGGTCCCTCCTGTTACCTCACCTCGCGTCCCGGCATCGATTTTCCCCGATTTGACCTGCTTTTCTTTATTTTGCCTGCGTGCATCCCAGTAGCTTTGGACAGCGGCTTGCAGTCTCTTGTCAATGTTCAAGCGCCGCCCCCATCATGCGAGCGCTAATCCCATACAGATCCAACGCCACTTGGGTTGCGCGGGGCCTGTCACGCTGACGGAAGGCGTCTCTCAGCTCATGGGACTGCATCTTGGTCAAGGTCTGAGGGGCAGGGACTCGAATCCGGCGCAGATACTGTGCTTGGAAGCGCAAATAACCGCCCCGCATGCGGACTCCATACGATTCGACGAAAAACTGTCCGACCTTCGACATCAGCAGGCCTCCGAGTACTTCCAGGTCCCACTCATCCGACTGAATGAAATACAGATTGTGGTGAGGGTATGTTTCACCTCGATCCAAGACCGGCTCAAGCGTGTTTTTAATATCCGGGATATAGAGTTTGTGTGTATCGGTGAGGGTATGGTTGACGCGATCAATAGTCTTGTACCACTTTCCGGCATTCTTCTCCGCTGTGTGACGCCTTTTCAGGGCTGCCGCATGCTGCTCGTAGTAGGCTTTTAACTTCGGATAGGTATTCAGACTCACAAGTCCGTCGTGATTCCATGGATTCACAAGATAGTGCCCCGACCATTGCACCGTTCCGCTCGTCACGTCTTTGGCGAGTGCGAGCTTAAGGAGGCGGGAAGACTCAACAAGGTCCGCATCTGTCGTGATATAAACACTATCGTTCCCAGTGGCGACGCCTATTCCTACCTTCGCATTCACTTCGAGAAGAGGAAACTGATCTTCCAGTCGTCGGAGGAGCGCCAACTGTTCTGGCGAATGGCAGGGCCAGGGGTCTGCTCCTTTGAACCATGTTTTTACCACTGCCCTATGGACACCTTGAGGCAGTATGTTGCGGCCCTTTGTCTGGAGCGTCGTTGCCAATTGTCTTGGCTGAATGTTCTCAGCTTCCTGGCCGGCACTTGCCACAACGGTCGACTGCTGTTTTGTGTGTCGAATTACCGTGATCGCCGGATAGGCGTCCACTTCATCATCGAACGCGTTGGCGTGGTGCATGCTAAGGAGCACTTCAACGCTGTAGGCTGAGGTAATAAGCTGCCGCAGTTCTGCCCCATATTGGTTGCGCATCCATCGATCAGCGCAGATAAATGCGCATACACCACCGGTCTTCAACTGCCGAAGCGCGGCTTCAAAAAAGGCCACATAGAGATCAGCTCGACCGCGCATTGTCGGATACGCATTACGGTAGACCGAGGCCGTTTCTTCTGGAATATCCTCAAGTCGTACATATGGAGGGTTTCCGATAATGAAATCAGCCTGTTTACTGTCGGCATCGAAAAGATAATCCCGGTTTAACACCCACGCTTCTGCCAGTCGCCTGGCTAACGGGCGTCTTACCCCACGATTTAGCAGGATGCTTCGGGCAAACGCGCGCGCACGAGCAGCACTCTCCTCATCCAGCTCGTATGCGATTAAGGAATTTTGGCATTCCGACAACGATCGACTGAAATTCCGACACGACTCCAGCAGGCGCTCGATCATTGGACCGAGAAATGCGCCATCACCAGCAGCTGGTTCGATTGCCAGGGCATCCACCAGGTTTTTATTCGAGCAGTAACCGCTCAGATCAAGGAGTAGTTCAACAACCCAACGTTTTGTGTATATGACGCCTTTCGGCTCGACTACGACGGCAGGAAGAGGGCGTCGGAGAGGCGTGATCAGCTGGAGCTGAATGCCTCGCGTTGCGGCTGATGGACTTATTGGGCTGTTTGCCACTAGGGCGTCGAATTCTCTGGTGAGGTTTAGGGGAAAGGAGCGGCTGATACTAACTTGTCTGCGCTCTTCGTTCAAGATTCATTCACCAGCAGAGGTAGATCCTTTCGTGTGCAACCTTTACTCAGGAAATTGAAACCATTGTCAGCCTGCGCGGGATTGCGTGGTTGCCCCCTGCCTCGTTGGAATCCCTCCAGTTTGATCTTCTATTCGTGAAGGGTTGATCCAATTTGGCATTTCGCATATGCATCACATATGAATCGTCGGCAGATTGAAGCGTGGGTGCACGCACTCACTTACGCTGGATGGTGGCGCGATTCGATGGGCATGCGTTTCAGTTCAATAAGCGGCGCACGGTGGATCAGCACATAGGTAGATGAGATGGAGTGATCAGGAATGAGGGGAACTCGCCCTGCTCTATGAGGAGTTCGTGTACGATTTGGAGGGATTGTTTTTGACCTTGGTCCAATTTGACTGATCTTCGCGCATCGACTAGAGTGATGCTATGCCCATGCAACGTCGAACCGCTGTCTTGTGCCTCACCATATGGTGTCTGCTTGCCTCTTGGCTCTGCTTCGGTGCGCTGGAACTTCTAGAGCAGGTCAACCTCATCCCGGAGACTGCGGCAGAAGACCAAGCAGGCCAGGATCTAGACGAAGCGGCACTCTCGCAGCTGGCCTCGGGACTGAGGTCAGAGGTTCCGAGTCTCGACGGCGCCTGTGGCACCCCTCTCGGGAAGGAGGGCGCCGAACCGGCTGTGTGGTTGTCCTTGCACACAGTCCATCATCTCGGCATGTTGATGGTGCATTGGTCCCCCTCTCTGCCTCTCCACCAGCAGATTTCCGTCTATCGGATTTGATCGGCTTTCCATCGAGTCGCTGAGCGCCACGGACGCGATGATCTCCGCGGGGGGTCAGGTTCCGTGCAACTGCTTCATTCAGCTATTACCTCTATGGGAGCTGTTTATGAGGTCTTTTACAATCCGCTTGCACCTGATTCCGTTCGTAGGGTGGATCGTTTGCGCAGCATTCATGGGTTGCGTCGCATTCGACCCTGCCGTTCAATCCACAGTCGAAGATCTGAATGAGCGTCCCTTTGTGGCAATCTTACCCTTTGGTTTCGATCTAGAGATCACGAAGCTCTCCGATATGAAAACAGCAAACGAAATGCTGTCACCTGAGGAGGAATCGAAACAGGTGGCTGAAGCCCTACGGGAGATTCAGCGGGAGGCCCGTTGGCTCCTTATGAGCCGCCTTGCTGCGGGACAGGGGTTTCAGTTTGTCCCGCCAGAACAGACGGATGCCCTCGCTGAGGAGTTACAACTGAACCCGGGCGTCCTCCCGAACCCTGAACAGCTCACGGAGTTCCGCCGTCGCCTGGGTGCCGATCTCGTCGTCGCTGGGAGTATCTTGGATTATGGGAAAGTTCGCTGGCAGTGGATGCTCGCGGGGATGACGACGGACATGACGGCGGAGAGCATTGCGCTCGGCCTCGCGACGGCGTGGAATCCGATCGCCATCGGGGCAAATCTTGGCTTCGAACTCCTGACGAGTACACCTCTGTGGTTTGGCGGAGGCTATTTGTTCGGGATCTCACTCCGTCCCGTTCGGGTTGAAGTCCGGGCCTTCGAAACTGTCCAGGGATATCCCATCTGGCAGGCGATGGGCGAGTCGGCCTATGCCTGGGGTGCACTGAAAACATTACCCGAAGCAGTTCGTAAAAAGAAGGAGACCCAGTTAGAACTCAACTTGGCCGAAATCATGGAATCCCTAGGAGATGACTTAACCAAGCAAGCGTTTATGGCTTCCCGATTGAAAGAGCTCTCGACAATGGCCAGACCGGAGCAGCATTGAGGAAGAAAAAAATTGTCAGGTACCATTTTCCCCTCGTCGGCGAGTGCGGGATTGCGGGGTTGTCTCCGGGCAGGAAGTATGGTCCAATTCCACCCGATTATATTGTTCAAATGCCGACTGGGTATTCGGCCTTGATAGGAAGAAACAATGACTGTGAGTCCGCCTGCTTCAACCCATCTTCAGAGAGCTTTTCCGATGAGCAAAGTATGGTAAAGACAAGATTGTCATCATTCCAGCAGATTGATCTTATGTCCGGAACAACACCCAGCGGCATGCCTACGTCTTAATTGTGATATCATCAGCAAGCCGCAGCAGAGACGCGAACTTTTGTTCTTAGATTGACGGCGAGCGTTGCGGGCTCCTACACCGCTTGCGGCAGCCTAGCCGTCGGAGAATTGAGCAATTATGAAACGCGGAATGATCGAGTTGCTCGTATTGTCAGCGCTCTTCCTCCAGGGACCTATCGTCAACCTTGCCGACCCCATGGGAACGTCCCAGTCTCCCGAGCCTTCACCAGGCCCAACCGATCCTCTCCCCAAACCTACTCCGCCGTCACCGGGGCCTCCTCAGCCGAAATTGCCGAACCAGGTTCTGCCCTGCACCCAGGAGACATGATGACCGTCAAGATTATCGGTCTGCTCGCCGTGCTCCTCTGGGCTCTTTCTTTGGCGACGACAATGGCAGCGTCGCCTGAGGCTACGGGCCGGGATTCGCATGTCGTCACCGGGACGCTCGAGGAACTCGATTTGTCCAAGTTGAGCGGAAAGATAAAGACAGATCTCGAACAGACGGTCGCATTCACGATACAGAGTCCGGACTTGTTTAAGGGACTGTCAGTAGGAAAACGCATCGCCGTCTTTCTGGATGATCAGGGACAAGTTATCAAAGTCATGGAAACGACCGTTCCAGAACTGCCAACCCCTGAGCAGTAAGCCGATCAACCACGACTTATTCTGACCCGGTTCTCTTCCCATCCTAATCCCTTTTGTGGTCATACTGCGCCTACCACCTGTTTTCTGTAGCATGATCTCAACGAATTTATTCGAGGGCCTTAGCGGGGAAGCGAACGAGGGTATCGTCTTCTACCGTATAGCTGATCTCGATAGGGTTGCAGCAAACTTCACAGTCTTCGATGTAGGTGTGAGGGCTAATCGAGAGGTCTAGCCCGCATTATTCATGACGGTTCGTCGCGAAATCGCTGAGCCGCGTCGCGAGACCGGCGCACGGAGCCGTGAGGACCCGATGCGTACTCGTGTAGTGCGGTGAGGGTCAGAGGGGCGAGCCCGCTAGCCGAAGGCTCGTCGTAGCAGCGGATCGGCGATTGCAGCAGAAGCGCTCATGAATAATGTGGGCTAGGACCATTGAAAGCTCTTCTTCGCAAGAGGGGCAGGGGAAGGTGTGTTCCATTGAGCGTGAGCACTGGCTCATTGCAGAGCTTCCGCATTGAGCAACCTGGGATTCGGCCGTTCCAGCATCCCGCTGTCCATCATTTCCGCGGTCGTGAGTTTGTACTTGCCGACCACGAGCGTGATGAGCTTGGTATCCATCGCGCGGATTCGTTCTTCCCGCATCCATATGGTCTCCAAGTCCAGCCGCCTGGCCTCCGTCTCTTGGTCAGAAGTGCTTGAGGGGATGGTTGTGGAAGGCGACGTTGAAGGCGGCGACGTTCGGGTGTTGAAACTCGAGGCGCTTTTCTCTCATCGGAAACGATCGGTCTCCAATAGCAAGCAGTTGCTGTTTATTCAGCAGCAGGTCTCGTTTGTCATAGACGGACCATTCATATTCGCGCGTCATGCCCAAGGCATCGACCGGGCAGGCTAGCACACACATGCCACAAAAGAGACAACGGGTCATGTCCATCTCATACGCCAGCGCATACCGCTTGGTAGGCTCGTCCGGGACTTCTGCACTGGTGACGGAGATCACGCGCGAGGGACAAGCTGCTTCGCACAAATCGCAGCCCACGCATTTCTCCGTTCCATCGTCATATCGCAGTAAGGCGAGCATGCCGCGGTAATTATCCGGCAAGACCCGCTTTTCGTAAGGATATTGGAACGTGATGGGTTGATAATGGAGCAGGTGCTTCAAGGTCGCTTTCATCCCTATGAGGATTTCATAGAAGGTGAGGCGCTTGAGGCACTCTGTAAAGTTGGTCATTCGGCTTGGCTCCGTGCCAGGGGCTGTTTTCACCGCCGAACAGGAACCACACTATTTCTTCCGCCACCCACTCACGGAGGCGTCTTTGGCAAGAGCCTCGACTCCGGTTTTCCTACCTGCACACACGCTCCTAGTGTAGCTAGTGCTACGTGACCATGAGCTTGACCGGGGTGAGAGACGGTCGCGGGTTGTATCTTGGCGAAGAGCTGCCTGGCATCATGCTGGTGAACTCGCCGCTCAAAGCCTTTGACAAAATCATACTTAGTCGCAATCTTTGCGGTCATTCCTCCACCTTCCCAGCCCAGAAGTATGACCCGCGCACGCACATCGGCAGCGCCTCCAGAAACATTTTCGGCTGCTCCTCCGGGTCGATTAGCAAGCGCGTGGTCTTCCCATAGATGACCAGCGGCCCACTCAGCAGAATGTTCAGTGCCGGGATCTTCGGCTCAGAGACGAGCTGGCCATCCTTGAGGACGATCGCGCCGAGCTCCTCCAGACCGGTGTTGCGCTGGGCATAGATACGGACTTTCATGACGAAGACGGCTCCTCCAGCGGTCCGGCCCACTCGCCCATGTCCTGGCGTAATGGCTCTGCGACTTTCATTCCAATGTATCTCACGACCCAGTCACCGGGATGCATCGTTACAGGATCGCCATCGCGATGTACTGCGACACCGTCGTCCTTCCAAGGCTCAACCTTGACCAACGAAACATATGCCCCCAGCCTGAGCCAATAGGCCCCCGGCACTGTCGGCGGGTCCTTCGTCCATTTCATACCAACTCCAACTCCGTGCACGTCGTGCCCGGCGTCAAGATCTGGATCAGCCGCAGTATCATCAGCGAGTTGAGGCCATTCCGTATAGTCCCTCGTCAGCGACAAATTCGAAGCGATCCTTGCATCACGCTTGTCTGCTCAAGTGGGAAACGATGAGTCCGACTGTGCACCGACCGTCGGCAATGCGGCGAAGACTTCCAAGTTCGGTGAAGACACCTCACCCGAGCGGGCGGCCTAAGTCGTCTTGGAAGTGGAATCAAGAAAGGCACGGGAGCCTCAAGAGGGTTGGTTCTGTTTTTTTACGATGTGCGATTGAAGTACTGCACGGCTCGTTCGTGTCGCTCGGCCCGCCACCTCGTCTCGAATGTCCCAAGATTCTTACGTTTCCCGGTCTGTGGATTCTTCTTGCGCGAATATAGGCAGTACTCCCCCGATTTCAATTTTCTGATCATCGCCTTTCTTTACTTATTATCTGGCGCCTCACGGCCATAGCGGTCGCTCGCTGCGCCTGGGTTGAATTCAGCCATCACATGACCGGTGCAAAGTGTCGCGGTATCCGTCGCCCGAGCACCCGTTACGTGGAGAAGCGCTGCAGTTCACGACCTAGGGGCACAAAACCGTTCCCGGGATCGACAATGACAAGACCCGGATGATCGCCGTTGCCGGATACGGTATTCTTGTCCATCTTATCCTTATCCGGATCCTCAATCGTCACGATCTGCAGCGTGACAATGAGCGGTTTTCCCGCCAGAGGATGATTGAGATCGAGCACAGTCGTCTCCGGAAATATCCTCACGATCTTGGCAGTCCGGCCTGCATCATCTACAATATCGCCTTCCCGAGCGTCGAGGGGCAAAACGGCTGTCGGGATTGTTTGAATCTTTGTTTCATCGTAAGGGCCAAAACCTTCTTCCGCCGACAGAGGAAACGTTTTGGCCTCTCCCGGTTGCATGCCCGCCATCTGCTGCTCGAGCGCGGGTGGGATAATATGCTGGCCCTGTACGAATTGTTCAGTATCGATGTAGGTCGTGGTAGGGTTATCGCGAAGCGTGATTTGATACCGAACCGTCACTTTCGCTCCGTCCCGCACCGCATCGTTGTCAGTCTTCACGAGAGTCGGAAATGCCTGGACAAAATTCATTACGAACCCATGTCCCAGGAGCAGGGCTGCGCCGATCGCACTCAAGAAGAGGATGTGTCGTGTAAGCATGCCAGTCCTCCTTTCTACATCGCTACATCGTTTTTAGGTTCGACGCCCCGCGTCAGTTTTAGCATCGCATCTTGATTCCAGACACTGGACAAACTTCGTTCCGACTTCACCAGGATTGCCTGGTGCGTCATCTTGGTATCCCTGGGCCGGCAAAAAGCATCGTGAACCTTTCGAGAATTGAATGAACCGCAAATGGCTTGCCAGCGATTTCGGTTCGAGGGCTACCGTGAAAAACCACAAAGCTATCGAGACGTTAGAGTGATTTTCAGACGCGGGGCAGAGCGGGGGTCTTGCCCCTATCAGGCGAAACATTTTGTCCGTCAACGGACATTCTATCCCGCGACAAGTCGAAGAATCGTGATTCTCTGGACCTTCGTATTCATAAGGTGTCAACTCGCATGATACGAGGAGCCACATCAGCACGACCAACCGGCCCCATTGACGAGGAGTTCTCCCCAGGCAATGACGATGAGGGTTATCCTGAGCCAGCAACGGCTCTTATTGGGGAAGCCTTCGACGCCTACATGAAGGCACATGACTACCGCAAGTCCAAGCAGTACGTAGCCATCCTAAACGGAGCCTTCAATCAGTTCCTCACTGCGTCTAAGCTGCATGAGAAGCATATCCTGGGGGAGAATCACCAAGGAGCATGGGCGGCAGTGGGTCGCATACATGGCAACGCCACGACAGTTTCACACTAGGAAAATACACTAATCAGTAACGGTATCGCGGAAGCTCAAATATATGAGGCATTTCTTGAGATGGTGTGTGGGTCAAGACTGGATCACGGTAAACCCTTTTGAAAGTCTGTCGATCTCGCCACGCATTGTCTCTGACAGTAAAACCCGTAAGATAGCCTTCACCGATGCAGAACTGCGTCTTATATTTGATGCGCTCGCTGAGTATCGAGAGTCCACTACCCCCGTCAGAGTCGAGTTCTATCATTGCGCGCTGCTCTTAGCGTTCACTGGTGCGCGTGCTGCTGAAATTTCTCAGCTGGATCGAGCTGGCGTGAAGCAGGTAGCAGGGGTCTGGTGCGTCGATCTCTGTGAGGGTGAAGGCAAGTAGTTGAAGAACCGCGTATCCATCCGTACTGTGCCGATTCATTCTCAGCTTCTACCGATCTTCCTGCCCTTCTTTGAGAGACAAACTGACAAGAAATTGTTTCCACTGTCTCAAACAGAGGGTTCACCGTTAGTCTCACGATGGTTCAGGGATCTTCTGCGACGAATCAAGATCAAGCGGCCTGCCGTGTCATTGCATAGCCTTCGCCACAGCATGATCGTCAACCTGGAACAGGCGAAGGTACAGCCCTCAACCGTAGCCAAGCTGCTCGGTCATGCGATTGGTGGAAGAGGCGTGGAAGGCACCACGTACCTTCAATCTCTGACGTACAGCGTGAAGGAGTTACATGAGGCAGTTGAGGCGGTGACGTTCCCGATACCTGAGCCTCGCCCGGCCCTCGCCCCGGAGGGCTCGGAGGCGATGCCATCATAGGGGTAACTATGATCAAACCAATCCTATTTCACGACATCGACGGCGTTCTCTTCGGCTATTATGATGGAGAATTTCAACTCCGAGCGGGAGTCAAAAGTTGGCTCAGATGGGCTCACGAACATTTTAAGATTGTGTGGCTCACGTCGCGGCCTGCTGAGCACATCATTACGTTTCTGCGTGTCGTGTACTGTGAGAAGTTCCTGAAGAGTTCGCCTGCTCCGCCTGTGCAGTGCGCCGACTGGTCAAGCTATGGCAGTAAGGTGGAGTGGTTGAGTCAGGCCATACCAAAGCTACAGGGTCGTCAATGGTATTGGATTGACGATGAGGTCAAGTATTTCGAGAAGGAGATCAAGGAATTGAATCTCCCGAAAGATCGGTGTATCCAAGTGTCGGAGAAAGGCGCTGGAGCGCTGGAGGAATTAAGGGATAGGTTGGAGAAGTTGCGCTACGATGAAGGGAAGAAGACTTTGGCATCTCGTTGAGGGGGAAGGCGTACATGGCAAGTTTGGAATTCTCGGTTAATGAACTTTCCGACGCGCTTGAAGCCGTGAGGTTCCCTATGCCATAGTACGAAACCATACAGAGGATGATGAAGAAGATGAATGCTGGACACATTCCCTCTGAGATTAGCTGCAGAGGGTGTAAGCAAGCCTTGAAGACCGCGAAGGACCAGAGGTTCCCACGAAACGATACACCGAAAGAAAAGATTCACGATATTATTGATCCCACGTCCCCTTTCTTTTCAGTATGGTGTACTTCCTGCGGACACTATACACGGTCAATGCCTGCATCGTGGCCCACTTAATGAGTGAGGGCAAACGCCGCTTCCCACTTAAAGGCGTTTGACCTTTTGGCATGCTTCTGTATACTACCGGAACTCCCAACCGGACGGAGGACACCATGCCTGAAGTATCCTTGTGTCAACACTGTCTGAAGCCCATCGACAAAGCGACCGAGGGCTATGTCGTCACGAAGAAGCAGATTAAGTTGAAAGCGTCTAAATCGGACTATGCCCACATAGAGTGCCAGAAGAAACATGTAAAGTAGTCCATGACCGAAGTTGTGAACTCCGAGGGAGGCAGTGGGTTTACGCCATCCCCCTGCGGTTCCTACAACTGTTACGCTCTCCAGTTGGCGCTTGAAGCCGTCACGTTTCCCCTACCATCGGAAAAATAATCCCCTAGGCCATTGACTTCTCCCGCACAGGAATTATCACCGGTGCATGAGGACGAGTGGTCTCCTAGTCCTTTGGAAGGGACTACTGAGATGCCTAACAATCAAGTACTTTACGAGATCACCGATCCTGAATTTCTTAAAAGGTTTGGATGGTCGCTGTCTGACATCCAAAACTACCACTGCACAGAAGATGGTTGTTAGGAACGAGCCACACGCTATCTATATGATCCAGTCAATGGTCTCGTAGGATTTTATTGTTTAGCTCACGCGAGTGGTCAGATGTAGAAGCGAGCAAGCTGAACGAGCGCCCTCTCTCGCGTATTGATTCGTCTTTCCACTAATGGCAGAATCCTACGCCAAAGGAGGGCCAGCTCGTGGACAAGTGGACAGTTACCGCTGTTCTATTCGTGGCCATCATTGTTCATGAAGGGTTGAATCACCAAGGTATTGAATTACCCTCCAGCCAAGAAACGCCAGTCCTGAGTCCAGCATTGCGCGAAGCCATAAGGATTGTGGATGCTGACCTGCATACACATAAAGGGCCGCCAAGTAGTCTCGATCAACCAATGGGCCATGAAGCCGACGATGCAGCTATCTCAGGGGATGTTTCAGTTCCATTGATTGGTCAGGAAATAAGATCGAATCCGGTTCGTCGTCGTGATGTTCGATATGAGGCAGGGGAACAGCCGACGCCATTCCCAATGCGATTCCTGTAACCCGCTACGTCGCCGGGTCTCAGCATGGACCTATCAGCCATCATCATCCTTGCCGCACTCGTCAGCATCCTCGCGAACCTCCTCAAGGTGTGGGAGTTTGGCAATTCTCGCCTGTTGGCTGCGGTTACTCCCCCCACAATCCACACCGAGTGGGTGTACATCAGGCGATAACCTCTGGCCATACTAGGTCATTTCCTGGTTCCCACGCGGCGCATTCCTTAGCATGATGAATCTGTGCCCGATGCACCACACTTCAAGGGAAAGGAGGTCGGGAAGGTATGGCGAAGACGAAACAAACTCTGTTTGTAATCTTTGCTAGCCCTCAGTCGCAAGTAGCAGTCGGAACTTGCTACATTGCCCAAGATGGAACTACAACCATAATGAGATCGGAAGCAGCTAGGTTCCACAGTTTTACTGATGCAAAAGAATTTGCCAAAGAAAGCCGCATCGCGTTGAACGGTCATACCTACATAGGCCTGGAAGATTTTACGGATGGAGATTGAGGCGAAGGAGAAGCCCACCCTCTGGCAGCACTCCTTCTTGGTATTTCTTACCGTTGGCCGAAGGCCTTCAGCTTGTCCATCGTGTTGCGTGGGGCTTTCTCATGCCGCCTAAGAGATGTGGAGTTGCAGCATCGGTTGGAGGCTGCCCTACGCTTCGAAGCGAGACTTGATCTCTTCCGCGCGAAAATACTTAAGCTGAGAAGAGGCCTTGTTGCGTTCAATCTGGATTCGGCCATAGTGCTCAAGCAGTGACTTCGCCCAGTTGCCGCGCTTTTTGAAGGCCGAGATACTGTGGCAAGGGTAGCTTGTTCCGTATTCGCTATAATTGACCGTACAACCGATGGCGAACATTTCCTCCCCGTCTTCGAAGAACGAGAAGTCAACAAGAAGTCAACAAAAGAGTCGCTGCTCATTCCGCTCCAGCTTCGCGTTGTCACTTTGAAACGTTGACCATCGTACATGAACTCGACTGACGTTGTGTTTTTCTCACTAGAGCTAGCGATGTCGGTTAGATGTCGGTTAAATGTAGCTTGTTCCACTTATCGAAGTCCTCTCGACTTGACCACGCTGGGTAATGCTCGATCTCTTCCCACAACGCAATTAATGCCGTGTCTAGCTCGTTGGCACGCGCGAATTGGGATAATTGCTCTCCGAGTTTCACATCGTCGGCGAATCGCGTTTCAAGTTCGTGCCCGTGTTGTTGTGAGACGGCGGTGATGGCTGCGTCAGTGCGTGTCATCTCCGATGCCACTTGCTGGAGGAAGTTGTTTTCTGGCTCTGACCGAGACAGAATTCCCATGTGGAATTCTCCCCCTAACGATTGGGTTTGCCGTCGCCCGAAATCGGAAGGCGTGAGTCTACCGCAAAGTCGTCGATACAGTCACTAGGCCAGCTCTTGCGCAATCGCCCAAGCTCGCTTCATTTCTCACACCCCCCAACGGGGTATTGCTCGACTGTGTGTTGCGGCAGACCATCGTCCCGTCATCGCTTAGACATCTCACGTTCTCTCACGACAGAGGAGAACATCATGAGAAACGATCGGGCTAGGAGAGTCGGCATCGTCACGCTGTTCGCAGTTCTGGTGCTGAGCATAGGCCTGGTCCGCCTGGTCTTCATGACCGGCAGCGCCGGAGCCGTTCCGCCAGTGAAAGACGATGCACTCGCAGGCGTCACGCAGAATTGGGATAAGAACCTGCCGAGCGCCTCGCGCTTTACCGTCTTAGCAGCCTTTGGCGGTGCGGCGGTGCGTGACAATAAACACAGGGCTGGTGTGGGAGCAGGCGCCCGGTGCCGCACTGCGCCCCTGGTCCAATGTGGAGGGAGCGACCAACTATTGTGTCAAGAAGCCGGTCGGAGGTACGAGAGGCTGGCAGCTGCCGTCGGTGGCGGAGTTGGCGAGTCTGATTGATCCCTCATTACCGGCGCCGTTTGTCCCAGGCAACGTCTTTGCTGGCGTCCAATCGTCCTCCTATTGGTCGGCAACGTTGGGTGGAGGCAATCCGGAGATCGTGTGGGACGTGAACTTCGGCAGTGGCGTCGTAGACACCCCACTCGACAAGACCGACCTCGCCCGCGCGTGGTGTGTGCGCGGTCCCATGAATGCGGATGCGTATTGAGAATTAGGTAGCGTGCGGGGAGCGCGGCAGAAGCGGGAAAATCGGCGGCTAAGCCTTGCCTGTGGCCCTTGCGTCGTCGTTCGCATTTCTCTTATAATACGCCTCCCGCTGGAGGCCCCGTGCCATTCGCCATTCCCCTATTCCCGCCTTGACCCTAAATACCAGCTAGCTATACTTTCAAGAGGAGGGAACGACCCAAAGCAAAGCATTTGGCTGTTCATTGTAAGCACTTAAAGGAGGAATGAACATGAAGGCGTTAGCGAAAACTGTGGTCTCGCTCTTGGTGTTGTTGGGGCTCACGGTGCCGTCCTTCTCGCAAGTCATCGAAAAAACGCCTGGGGATCAGAAGGCTGAAATGGGCAATGCGAAGAAAGATTCGATGAAAGGCAAGATGAAGGAACATATGGAGAAGAAGGCGAATCGCCATGAAATGAAGGGCAAGATGAAGGTGCACAAAGACGCGGCAAAAGCCAAAGGCGAAGATGCCAGGGGGCCCGTTCGGGCAGTTCGTGCTCCGAAGTCAGCCCCCGCTCATCCTGCCGCGCCATAAGTTTTCGCAGTCATGGCAGAAGCGGAAGAGGCGGGTTATCGGAGGTTATATAAAGGCTGTCGCGGGGTTCTCTGACTTCATAGTAGGACGTGCGGTCCAAGGGTTTTTGACATCTTGACTCCTTGTAGCCTCCACTAAACCATGCGATAGGCTCTGCATGGGCTCTATAATAGACTCTGCCTTCGCTCTGCATGGGCTCTGCCTTGGTTCTGCGTACGTCCACTATCGCCTGTATCTGCACTTTCCTCTCGGCATTCGCCCACCACTTCACCACGGGCATCAACGCATCTGCGAGGTCGAGTATCAACCTGCTACTCCCTTTCGTGATGATCTTAATACGGACTGGCTGACCGTACAGCCACGACTTGTCGGCCTTCAATAATTGGCCGACCGCTCTGCCCACAAGGTTGCGCCTGTATCTTGGATCATCATTGCTGAGCGGATACGCCAGCGCACCCGCCACAACGGAGAGGAGGATACGTGCGGCGTCCCGTGCTTTCCTGTCTGGTGAAGCCTTCCGCTGTCGGTCGATGTTGAAGAGAACAACCTTTGCCTTGTCGTAGGCGGTATGCTAGCTTCCTACATTCCGTTGAGGGATTCGCAAGGCAGAGGGAATACCATCTAAGTAGGCTTGTACGGCGTTGAGCGTACAGAGCGTGTCGATCTCTGTGCGCGTCGTCCAGACCAACGTGCGAGCCGCTTTCTTGTACGGCGCAAGATCCCTCATCAGGATACGAGGAGCCGTTGAGCTGCCGTAGTACTCTAGTCGGTCTGCGCATCGAGCACAGCGGTTGCCGAGCTGCATCCTGGGATGCTTCCTGCAATATGGACATGTGCCATGACTGCCCGGCTTTGTTCCCTTGAGGTTCATAGGTAAACTTCCTGGTGTAGGTTGTTAGTGCCGATATTTCGACGCATCCCTGCTAGGCACACAAATCGACGCGACTGGTCAGGCGTCATCCGGCATCAGTCGGCAGCATCCATCAGACCCGCATGATCCCTCCTGGTACTGTCTCCAGGGCCGCAACAGGATTGAATATCCGGTGCAATCGCCAATACTGGAGCGGCTTTGCCGCGTTTCACGCCTGCCACTCTGCCCAAGAATCACAGGGCCATTCACCAACCCAAAGCCCAGAACGTGGTTCAGGTGATCCGGCCTGCATCGAGGCGTTGGAGTAGGTTGAGTGAGCGTAAGTGATTGATACGCCTGCCTGTCATCCGATGAAATCTCCATCGAGAGAGTCCCATATAGGTCCTAGGCCGCAGTCTCCAAGACCTCGTGACCTTCCTCAACGACCTCCGACCTCCACAGCAAACACACCAACCTCTATCTCCATAAGCAAGGCATCGAAACCATCACCTCAGGAGTAAGCTGCTTTTTCAGTTGCTAGGCGTGTTCGCAAAGTTTGAGAGGAGCATGATCGTTGAGCGGGTCAAGGCCGGTATGAAGAGAGCGAGGGCGTGGTATTTCGCATACACATCAAATATGCACTGTCGGCAAATTAAATTGAAGCGCGGGTGCAGCGCACTCTGTTACGAGGGATGGTGGCTCGACTCGATCGTTAGGTCCTTCAGTTCACTAAGGCGAAGCAGGGTGGATCAGAGTGGGAGGGCCTACATCGTTTCCGATGGGAGTGGAGTTGTGTGGGAATCTGTGAACAATAGCTCGTATTGGTTTAATGCGTCGGGGGCTCTTCCGCAGAAGGCAGATCCGTAATCGCAGGTCCATTGACCACTTTCCCAAACCTGTCGAATCGAGACCCGTGGCAAGGGCAGTCCCATGTTTTTTCCGAAGGGTTCCAAGCCACAATGCCTTCCAGATGAGGACACACTGCCGACATTTCGTGCAGCTTCCCTGCATCATCGCGATACACGGCGATCTTCTTCAGGCCGCGACGGATCACAGCACCGGAGCCGAGAGGAACTAACACGTCTTTCTTGACATCCCCGGGGGTGACCCAACCAGCATATTGCGCGGCCACGTTGAGAGTTTCTTTGGCAAAGATCTTCAACGCACCGAGCGTTTTGCGAGACGGTTCATATAAAGTAGACCAGGCATTGTCGCGACCTTGAATTAAGTCGGTGAGTACCATGCCGGCAATGGTCCCGTGCGTCATGCCGTTGCCAGAATCCCCGGTTGCAATATAGACGTTTGGTTCGTCCATCGGATTTCGTCCGATAAAGGCCAGGCCATCGACTGTTTCCATGACTTGGCCGGACCACCGGAATACGATGTCCGTCATCATAGAAAAATGAGATCGTGCCCATTTCTCCAACCTCAGATAGCGCGCCTCGGCATCATCGGCCTGCCCGGTCTTATGATCCTCCCCTCCCACAAACAATAGATCACTCCCTACCGATAGACGGACATAGTGGTAGGGGTTCGACGTGTCCCAGTAGAGTCCTTTACTGATTGATCCCACCGGCACGCTCGCTCCAACCACAAATGTGCGATACGCAGCTTGTTTGGTATGAATGGCTATTAGGTCATTGACCGGGGTATTGGTTGCCACCACGATCGCGCTTGCAGTCACCGTGTGACCATCCTGCGTCTCGATGCGGGCCGATTTACCCCCTTCCATTTTTAACGCATGGGTTCTCGTATAAATGCGTCCCCCATCCCTTGTGATGGCCCGTGCAAGTGCCACCAAATATTTTATCGGGTGAATTTGTGCTTGCCGTGGAAAGCACAGTGTTCGGCCAGTATCGAATGATGTGATGGGCGCGCGCGCAACCATATGGACATCAGACAGACCGGCACGCTGCGCAGCGGCCATTTCTCTGTCGAGGATGCCGGTGGATTCTCCCGGCGGCACAAAGAGGTATCCGTTCAGACGCTCAAAGTCACAATCGATATGTTCCTCACGAACGATTTGTTCATTTCGGTTATTAATAGCTGCCGAGTGACTCTCGGCAGCTAGCCGCGCTCCTTTTTCTCCATGCAACCGTTCCAGTTCAAAATAACGGTCATCTAACGCGGTCATGCGGTGGGCCGTTGTCCGTTCGGTCTCACCGGACACAATCGGGCCATCGTCCAAAACAATGACAGATTTTCCGGCCCTTCCCAACAAATACGCGGTTGTTAATCCTGCGATGCCCGCTCCTACGACACAGAAGTCGGCCTGCTCATTCATGAGTAACTTGGAAAAAACCGGCAACTCGGCGGTGGCCATCCAGACTGAAATGCTTTGTCCCGCATGGTCTTTCATGTTACATCCCCCTGTATGATCAAGGCGGTTTTCCGTTGCCTCCGTCATAGGGCTGTTTGACATGCCGCTCCCCATTCCCTGTCACCACCACTCAGATATATCCTCACGCCTTCTTCCGAATGGTCCACCAGTTATGATAACCAACTTTTGCATAATACATCTGGTTCGTGGCCTGTGCAAATTGAGACATTGAGACATATTGTGGCGCGGGGAGACAATGTATTAGAAGAAAATGGGTCAGGCTCTTTGTTGGAACGACTCGTCAGTGCGAGCGAGATTGCATGCTTGCCCTTTTGATGCGCAAGCGAAATACCATGTTGGGTCATCCAGTCTCGGATAGCAGATCAACTGGGAGGAATTCTATTGAGACAGGGATTAGAGCTGAGGCAGGGGTCGGTGACGAGTTGAACATCATCCCCGTCTGCGGACGTGACGCTGGTTTCACTCACAACTGGGGTGTAGAATAAAATCAGAAAGGCTCCCACGTTCAAGGTGCAAAGACCTCTCGGGCGACACATTACCTTCCATCAGGAGGTGTGGTCATGGTCTCTGCTAGTGGGTTTTTTGACACTTGGATCTTCAGCTTCGGGGTCATGTTGTTCATTCTCAGTATCCTCACGGGCTTCGGTGCGCTTGTGAGTGTGCTGATGTCTCGGATTTGGGGAGAAGCGTCTGAAGATGCTGCAACAGCTCGCATGAGTAGGAAGCCGGAGGAGGCTCCGATCCGTAAAGCGGCGTGATCGGGTATCTTGACCATGTGAGTATGCGAATTACCGTGGATGTTCTCGACCGGCAGGGCAGCTCTTTTTGCCATAGTGGCACATGAGGTAGAAGAAAATTGCTTGGGAGTCTTCGTCAGAGCGACTCGTCAGGCGCGTACGGGGCTTTGCATGGTAGCCCCTGCCCTTGGCAATTGAGTGTGCAGCTTGCTCGGCTTCATGAGGGAGCACATAGGTAGATCCTCACCTCAGCTTCGACGACGCTGACTCTTCCTTACTCCCTTTAGCCGCTCTTATGATCTGTGCTTGGGATTCAATTGACAGGCTATAACAAAATCACGCTCATAGGGATACGCTGCGGCCATCTCAAAGCCGATGCGATTTCGCTCAATCTGGCATTCCTCAGACGTGGCAAACGTATTCAGCACTGTAATTTTTTCGAGCCCCGGCACTATATTTAGTAGAACAATGATTAACAACCACATAGGGCTCCTTTCAACCGCTCCAGCGGTGTTGGGCCCCAGCCTGTGCAAATCCTTCACCCCTCCGTCGTTTCCCCGTGCAGTATCTCGTCATGCACCATACTGGGCTATTCCTCATTCTGCTTCTTGCCTACCACCAGAGTTTCTGTTACTGATTACTGATAACACTTCTGGTTCCTAAGTCAACCCTACAGCGATTCCATGAGCAGCATCCCCGCCTGCAGTCGTGTCGCTGGTTTCACTCAAAACTGGGGTGTAGAATAAAGTCAGAAAGGCTCCCATGTTCAAGGCACTAAGACCTATCAGTCGATACATCACCTTCCTCCAGGAGGTGCGGTCATGTTCTCTACATGGGATTTCAACACTTGGATCTTCAGCATCGGCGTCATGCTGTTCATACTCAGTCTTCTCACGGGCGTCGGTGCGCTTGTGAGTTTGCTGATGTCTCGGATCTGGGGAGAAGCACGTGACGATGCTACAATAGCGCTCATGGGTGGGACGGAGAAGGAGCCTCCGATCCGTAAAGCGGCGTGATCGGGGATCTCGACCATGTGAGTCTGCCTATTGCCGTGGGAGTTCTCAACCGGCCTGCATGAACAAGCTTGGTCTGTCAGGTCCATCTGTTTAGTCTCATGCAACCATACAAACCAGACAGACCAAATAGACCAAATGAACAAGTCAGGCTGGCGGACTTTTTTAGCCGCCTGCTAGAATAGCCTCTCTGCGAGGCTCCTTATGCCTGTTGTCCTCCGTCCTTCCCATCGCGTTCCCCTGCCAGGTTCTGTCACGCATCATACGGGATCTTTCCTTACGCTGCCGCTGGCTTACTTCTCGGGTTTCTGGTCACTGATCACACTCCTGTTTCTGAGTAGTGTGCCAACCTATGCGGAGTGGGTGGCGGTTGAGAAAGACTATCTATCACCAGGACGACAGACTGTGTACGTCGAAACAGACACCATTCGCCGGGAAGGGAATCTGGTGACGATATGGCAATTAATTGACTTTAAGTGGATGCAAGGGAATCAGGGGATGGGGCGCCTCGGGTTTGGGCCCCACAGATTTTTCTCCACGAAGACCCACAAGCAATTCGACTGCGCAGAAAAGCGCCTTCGGTTGCTTGCATTCACGGAGTTCTCACAACATATGGGAACCGGTATATCGGCTAATGGATACGTAGACAAGGACAACTGGCTACCGGTTGAACCAGAGAGTATTAGCCAAGCTCTGTGGGAAGTAGCTTGCGGCAAGGAGTGAGCGCCGCCGCACACCACCTTCGACGTAGGACAGACCAAATGAACGAGACAGGCTGGCTTTTCAGCATCCTGCTAACAAGGAGGCTTCTATGTGGCTCAAGTTCGTGAGGTGGACACTTCATTTAGGACTAGGAAGCGTGTTCCTGCTTGCGCTCCCGTTGTTTCCCTTGGCCGTGACCTACTCCCCTGTGGTCCAAGCTGCTGAGCCGGCCGATCTGCTCGACATCAACACGGCAACAGCCGATCAACTCAAGGCGCTCCCTGGTGTAAGTGAGGCATACTCAGAGCAGATCATCAAGGGGCGTCCGTACCAACGGAAAGACGAGTTGGTGCAGAAGAAGATCCTTCCACGAGCCATGTATGAGGGGATCAAATACAAGATTGTGGCGAAGCAGAAGTAGCAAATTTCTGTGGGCTTGGATTGTCTTGGTTCATAGGATAGTTGGCGATGACGCGCTGCGAAGCAAGCCCTCAGTACATCAACTCCTGACATCTACCAGCTTCGTTCTCGCATCGCTCGGAGACTCTGGATTTGCGATTCAGTCTGAGTCGGAGATGAAGTGCGGTCAGACTGCAAGGTGGCGGCGAGCCATGAGCGGTAGTCGACCGAGAGAGCCGGAACAGAGGTCATGACGATCCTCTTCTGGAGGTAGTGCTTGGCCAGCGTGGTCTGATAGAGGCCAGACACGAAGTGGAAATCCACCTCTCCAAGTGGATTAAGTGGAGTGTCACTGGCCGTCTCAAGCTTTCGTCGCGTTGTCGTGGGTCTCCAGGCATTAGCCAGCAGCACAACAAGCTGATCGCCGTGGATGAGCAAACCCCCTGTGGTGGGAAGGGGAATGCCATCCGCGCGGGTCTTCCGGAGGCAAAAGACCGCTATTTCGTTTGGGCCTGGCTTTGGCCAATGCGGCCTGGAGCGACGGGTGAAGCTTCCGCATCTTGCTAGAACAATCCTCGCTGCGAGGCTCCCCATGCCTGTTGTCCTGCGTCCCTCCCGTCGCCTTGCCCTGCCATGCTCTGTCACGCACCCCGCGGGATCTTTCTGTACGCTGCCGCTGGCCTACTTCTCGGGTTTCTGGTCACTGATCACACTCCTGTTTCTGAGTAGTGTGCCAGCCTATGCAGAGTGGGTGGCGGTTGAGAAAGACTATCTATTACCTGGACTGCAGACGGTGTACGTCAATCCAGACACCATTCGCCGGGAAGGGAATCTGGTGACGATGTGGCAGTTAATAGACTTTAAGTGGATGAAAGGGAATGGGAGAGGAGCCCACCGATTTTTCTCTACGAAGACTCACAAGCAATTCGACTGCGCGGAAAAGCGCCTTCGGTTGCTTGCATTCACGGAGTTCTCACAACATATGGGAACCGGTATATCGGATGATGGACATGTAGACAAGGACCACTGGCTGCCGGTTGAGCCAGAGAGTATTAATCAAGCCCTATGGGAAATGGCTTGCGGCAAGGAGTGAGCGCCGCCGGATGCAACCTTAGACGTGACAAGATTTACGCAATAAGCGGCCAGCGCCTCACAGGCGACGGCATGTCCTTAGCCCGCATTCTTCATGAACGTTTCTGCGGCAATCGCCGTTCCGCTGCTCTTGCGCGTGAATCGTGAGCGAGACAGGCAAGACGTGCGCGACAGGCGCGACTCGCGAAGATGAAACATACGACCCGTCCCGCCTTTCTCGCAACTCTCGGGAGTCTCGCGCGAATTACGAGATGCGCTTCACAAGGAACGGGCTTTCTGGCGGTGTTGCGACGAACCGTCATGAATAATACGGGCTGGAAGAGGCGACTGTCTCCGACATGGGGAGATGATCGACAGCATATTAAATCCTGTTCTATGTCTTCAACTTCCCGAAGACGCCTAGTGGGGTATAGAGGGAATGCCGCCAACTCGATGGTCCAAAGGAATAAAACGTATATGCCCAGATGGCCACATCGGTCAGGCTGCCCCATGCAGCCTTTCCCTGCCACACATGATACAGCACTAACATGATGCCTATTAGGGCAACGATGCGAAGTAGGTGGCAGCCCACCGACAGCCGAAGAAGGGATAGCACTGTGGCTCCTATCAGAGAGCCTGCGAACAAATCTGACGCGAAGAGGGTACCATCGGTAATATCTCTAGACAAAAAATGCCAGGCCCCCATCCAAAGGAGGAGAATATGAAAGCCCCACCAAGTGAGCGTTCCAAGTAGCACATCCCTTTGTGAGGTCTCCATCGAACAACCCTCATCTCTTCTGGTTACTGACGACAGTCTTTCCGTTCGATGCGATCATGCGCACGTGTGCCGGCGGCAAACTTACACGTCTGCTTCGTGGATTGGCTCGGTACGTCGGTCTGCCGCACGCGAGCGAAGTACTATAGCAGAAACCGATAACGAAAAGTGGCATTGCGTGGTTGCCCGTGCCTCGTTAGAATCCACCCAAGTTGGTCTTCTATCCGAGACTGGTTGATCCCATGTGGTATTTCACGGATGTATCAAGTATGAATCATCGGCCAATTGAGATGAGACCCTATCCAGCCCGCATAATCCATGAGCGATTCTGCTGCAATCGCCGATCCGCTGCTACGACGGGCCTTCGGCCGGCCGGCTCGCCCCTCGGACCCTCACCGTACTGTTGGGGACTGGCGCCCTTCTTCCTGGCGCCTGTCCCCGGCCTGGGAGCGGGACAGGCACCGCCGCAGCGGGCGGAGCCAGTCCCCTGGGCTCCGCGCGCCGGTGTCGCGACGCGGCTCAGCGATTTCGCGACGAACCGTCATGAATTATGCGGGCTAGCAGCGTCGGTTCTATTTATCGTTGGCGCTCTGACGATTCCTTGTGGCGCACAAACGCCGCCACCCGCGCCAACCCCACCCCCGGTTCAGAATCAAGCCGTACAGCCGCCACAAGCCACGCCGAGTGTCGGGGTTTCGGGCCAGGCCAATGTCGGGCCCTCATCTGTACCGACTCCCGGGGTTGGCTCTACGACGAGTTCAAGTTTCGGGAAGAGGTTTGGCTCCGTCGGACAAGGACTTCCCGGGATGCCAGGAGGGCCGCCGATTAAAGGATCGCTTGGGGCGCAGGATCCCTCAAGTCAGTACATGCGTCCTCAGGTGATTCCACCCTTGCTTTGCGACCCAGCTGTGAATATTCCTTGCTAGTCAGGATCTGATTCGATGGGAATAGGTGGCCGCATTGAATGACCATATTCACCCGACTGTCCGCAGTGTCCGACACCCTCCTAGGTCACTGCTCCTTGGAGGGTGTCGGACACTGCAGGGGCAGGTCAGACTTCCTGCGCTCGTCATCGTGTTTTCTCTGTGCCTCGTCGGAGTTATGACCTTACTCCCTTCAGCCGCTCTTATGAGTTGTGCTTTGGACTCAATTGACAGGCAATCACAAAATCACGGTCATAGGGATACGCTGCTGCCATCTCATAGCCGATGCGATTTCGTTCACTCTGGCATTCTTCAGACATGGCATACGTCTGCAGCTTCATGATTTTATCGAGTCCCGGCACATTATTAAGGAGAACAATGACTAAGAACTACATGTGACTCCTTTCAGCCGCTCCAGCAGGCGTTGGGCCCGGCCTCGGGAAAATCCTTCCTTCGTCTGCTCAACAACGACGTTCAATTCGTTCTCAGCCTCCTTCAGTACCACCCTTATGTCGCCTACTGCACCGCCCGAGGAAGAACTGAGGAGGGACATGGCTTCGCCCTCCTCAGTCAGACTCCCTCGACGCATCAGTGGCTCATCGGCATGATGTACGGGGTCACGTACTCGACGGACACCTTGCCATCGCTCGTCTTCAACTGGGTGAGGAGATAGACGTTCCCTTTGGAGTCCACCACCTGCCAACGGGGCGCAGGAGTCTCCGGCATCTTACCGTCGTCTGACACAGCCTTGGCCTTCACACCTTCGCTCTGGCTCGTGGTGTGCGCATCGGCTGCGAATCCGTTCGACGCGACGAACAATCCTGTCGCGGCAACCATGGACAGGAACCCCTTCTTGAATACCCTCTGTGCACTCATGACGCCCTCCTTATGGTTGTGAAGTGAATTGCGCTGCGGATCATCCCGCGCGCTTACAAGGAGGATAACCAGCCATTGACAATAAGTCTAATTGATAATATATTGTATTTCGATAAGTAATACGTATCATGCAGAAGGAACCGGATGACCCTGACAGAGCTGCAATATATCGTTGCCGTGGCGCAAGAGCGGCATTTCGGGCGTGCCGCTGATCGGGTCTTCGTGACTCAACCGGCCTTGAGCCTGGCCATCAAGAAGCTGGAGGAGGAATTGGGCACGACGATTTTCGAGCGGCGACGGAGCCAGATTACGCTGACCCCGCTGGGGGAACGGATCGTTCATCAGGCTCAGCGCGTGCTGGAGGAAGCGGATCAGATCAAGGTTCTTGCCGCCCAGGGCAAAGATCAGCTCGCTGGACCGTTACGATTCGGCGTCATTGCCACAGTCGGACCCTACGTCCTGCCGGATCTGATCCCCTCTCTTCACAAGCGCGCACCGGCCATGCCCCTTGAAATCGAAGAAACCATCACGGCCAATTTGGCCGCGATGCTGAAGAACGGCAAATTGGATGTGATCATGGTGGCCTTGCCGTTTGACGAGCCGGGCATTCTCACCCAAGCCCTCTACGACGAACCCTTCAAAGCGGTGGTGCCGGTCGGGCATCGATGGGAGCACAAAACACAGCTCGACGCACGGCAGCTGGAAGGCGAAAACGTGCTGCTTCTCCACGCCGGGCACTGTTTCCGTCAGCAGATTTTGGATGCTTGCCCGGAACTGAGCCGATCTGATGCGGAGGGGGTACAGGGGAACTCCCTCGAAACGATTCGCCAGATGGTGGCGTCCGGACTGGGCGTCACCGTATTGCCCTGCAGTGCCCTGACGAAGAAGTATGACAATAAGCGTCTGGTCACGCTCGCGTTGATGAAACCCGTTCCTGGGCGGCGCATTGGCCTGGCGTGGCGGCGAGGATTTACGAGACCTCAGGTCATCGCCGCGATCAGGAAGTCGGTCCAGTCGTTAAAGATTCCGGAATTGAAGATGCTTGCCGACAACGAGTCAGTGTGATGCGCTACGGACGAACTCCGGGAATGTTCAGCCGTTTGCGATCGAGCCTCGTGAGCCCTGTGATGCGGCATTTGCATTCCCCCACAGAGCAAATGACGCTTCTTAAATTTCGTAAGTATCCGCACCGCGAGATCTTCTAATCGCTCAACCTGGTCGGGATCACAGCAAAACGTGATAGCTCCATAGCGATGGTCATGCGACTCGGCATAGGCATTCCACCGCTGGTGCAACGTCGATTTCGTCGCTCTGCCGATATACACTTCCGATTCCGATAGATCTCTCGCAGAATGCAGATCTTGGAGTCCCTGAATACAATGAATCACTCGACCAATGGCAGAAGCCGCCTTGATACCATAGTGCGGAGCGGATGTAAGAGCTTCTCGCAACCAGTCCTCATGAATCTGTTTAATTCCGTGGTAGGCAGGAATTGGTTTAGCCACACAGAGTTTCACTCCTTACCTTCTAGAGATCGTAGCCCACTGCGAACAGGTACAAGAAGTTTCCATTTTCAGCCTGATTCTAGAAACAGAGCGCGGCTGCCCAGAATTACGACCACTAACACCGTTATTGTTCGCCACAGTTCGACTCCTACGTGAGGAACTATTCAAAACCTACTAGGGTGTAGATGGACACTCCGGTTCTAATCCTGCCCGGTATTGGCAACTCCGGGCCGCAACATTGGCAAACGCTCTGGGAGCTGCGCCATCCCCAGTGGCAGCGCGTGAATCTGGGAGATTGGGACGGTCCGGTATGCGACGATTGGGTTCGTACGCTGGATGTTGCCGTGCAGGCCTGTTCTTCTCCGCCCGTGCTGGTGGCTCATAGCCTTGCTTGTCTTCTGGTAGCTCATTGGGCTCATCGTTCAGCACTTGTTCCGAAGGCCGCATTTCTCGTGGCGGTACCCGATCCGAAGGGCGCAAGCTTCCCTGCCACGGCGCATGGATTCGTGCCGGTGCCGATGGCGCCGTTCGCTTTTCGGAGTCTCGTTGTCGCCAGCGCGAATGACTCGTTCGGATCGCGGGCCCATGCCAAACATTGTGCGATTGCTTGGGGGAGCACGTTCGTCGATATCGGCCAGGCGGGGCATATCAATGCCGACAGTGGGTATGGTGAATGGGAAGAGGGGCATGCGCTGCTACAACGATTGATGGTCTAGCAGGATGCTGAAAAAGTCCGCCAGCGGCGTTCTCGCTTTGCTCAGAGGCTTCACGTACCGAACAGAGTACGCATCGCCTCTTCGCGTGCTGCGGCCTTGCTGGACGAACTTTTTGAGCATCCTGCGGGAATATATTTCTGTTGCACCAGCTGAGCGGACCGTCGAAATTCTCGTGCGCCAACATTGTTTTCCCGTGGCCTACTACCTGATGAATCTTCGTATCGATCACGCGCAGTCTGATGATGCGCCGATCATTGCTCAGATGGTCGGCGAGCTTCTTCGCGAAATCACGGCGATGGTCGGCACCAGCGTGTCTGGTTTTCACGAGGAGGAGACGGAGACGCGGGCCCGATCCTGGATGGCGGATGGGAAGTATAGCATTTTGCTGGCCCGCGATGGGGTACAGCCTGAATCGCTCGGCTTTCTAGCGCTCTATGAAAGTTTTGCCCTCTATACTGAAGGGGCGTTTGGGACGATTCCGGAGTTCTATGTGCGCCGGGCATATCGATCACAAGGGGTTGGGACCCTGTTGCTTAGTGAGGCAAAAAGAATCGGCCAATCAAAAGGATGGCGCAGGCTGGAAGTGACCACGCCACCGCTTCCTCAATTCGACGGGACGCTGACCTTCTATCAACGGGAGGGGTTCAGTATCTCCGGCGGAAGGAAGCTGAAATTGGAGTTGTCATGAAGCCGGTGGTGCAGCTCGATCGGACTGGGTGCGGCATTGCCAGCGTGGCGGCACTGGCGGGAGTGAGCTACCGGCAGGCGCGGCTTGTGGCGAATCGGCTCGGCATTGTCGCTGGCGACTCGAGGTTGTGGTCCGAGACACACCACGTTCGCAGGCTGCTCAAAAAGTACGGAATTCGGCCGGCAAGTACCCAAGTGCTCTTCACCTCATGGGAGGCCTTGCCGGATCTTGCGTTGCTCGCCGTCAAATGGCACAAAGAACTGGATCGTTCGTTCTGGCATTGGGTGGTGTTTTGGCGAGGGCCATGCGGGCCCGTCGTGCTCGAGTCGAATCGCGCTCTTCGTCGCCACGTGCGTACCAACTTCGGTCGCATGAGGGCGAAATGGTTCATTCCTGTTAGCCCGATATAGAAAGCGGCTGCATCCTACAGCCGATGGCTCTGCTGATGACCAGGCATCTCCTTCCAATAGCCGATGGTAAGCCTCGCTGCGGATGGGTCGGTGGCAAGCCGCATTTCATCGCTTATCATGACCGTGAGTGGGGGGTGCCGATTCACGAGGACCGGAAGCATTTCGAGATGTTGCTGTTGGAGGGCGCGCAGGCGGGTCTTACATGGGAAACAATCTTGCTAAGGCGGGATGGCTATCGTCGAGCCTTTGCAGAATTCGATCCAAAGAAAGTGGCGCGATTCACGGCGAAGAAAAAAGCCGTGCTGCTGAAGAATCCCGGCATCATTCGCAACCGGCTCAAAATCGACTCGGCGGTGACCAACGCGCAGGCGTTTCTCACTGTACAGGAAGAGTTTGGTTCATTCGACCGCTACATTTGGCAGTTTGTCGGTGGAAAACCGAAAGTGAATCGCTGGGCACGTATGTCGCAGGTTCCTGCCACGAGCCCTGTGAGCGACGCATTGTCGAAGGATCTCAAGAAGCGTAGTTTCCGGTTTGTCGGCAGCACGATCGTCTATGCCTATATGCAGGCCGCCGGACTCGTGAACGATCACACCGAAGACTGTTTTATGCGGCGCGGGTGACGCTCACGAACGTCGATGTATCCCACTCCGATCTCGTCTCACGCACGGGAGTTCTGCCTAGCGGCCGTGCTTACCACTCGAGTCCATAGTGATCCTGGAACACCATCCAGGCGGCCAAGGCTAAGAGAACGAACCCAGCCACATGCTTCGGCCTGAGCCCCTCACCCATATAGATGTGAGCGAATAGGACGAAGACTGTCAACGTAATGACCTCCTGCAGTGTCTTCAACTGGTATGCTGTGAGGGTGTGGTACCCAATACGATTCGCGGGCACCTGCAAGCAGTATTCGAAGAAGGCGACACTCCAACTAGCCACCACCGCCAGCCAGAGCGGCAGGTTCATGAACCGGAGATGCCCGTACCATGCGACCGTCATAAAGATATTCGAGAGAATGAGCAAGGTTACCGTCTGCAGAAAAGTCATGTTGTGCATCTCTCTGAATTGTGCTTGGGCCCATCACGGTCAGAATGTTGTATCTCGAACGAGCGCACGAGTCAGAGTGACTCGGGCGCTTTCAGACGTGCCCGTCTCCGGCATCCTCCAAGAGAAAAGGAACAGTGCGAATGTGGCAATGGCGGCCAGGACGACAAAACCCGCCTGATATCCCCATCCATTCACGACATACCCTCCGACGAGATTGCTGAGTGCGGCTCCGATGCCTTGCGCGGTGGCGATAGCGCCGAGAGCAAGGTTGTACCGGCCGGTTCCCTTTGTCAGGTCTGCGACCACGGTGACCCAGAGGACGCCGAAAATTCCTGCACCGACTCCGTCAAGCAATTGGACTGCCACGATGAACAAAGGGTCGTCGTTAAGAGCGTAGAGCAGCCCGCGGACCGGAAGTACGGCGAAACCAATCAAAAATACCGGCTTGCGTCCCCAACGATCAGCCAATGTTCCAGCCATGGCGGCAACTGGAATCATAATCAACTGGGCGGCAATGATGCAGGCAGACATAGAGAGTGGGGCGCCGGTTGCGTTGTTGTGGGAGAGGAGCTGTCCGGCCAAGGGGAGCATGGCGGCGTTGGCGAAATGAAAGAGGGTCGTGCTGAGTGCAAAGATCAGCAGGGTTCGGTTGCTGAGCAGCATTGCGATTCCGGAGGCTTTCTCATCATGTCCGAGTGTCTTCGGGATGGCTGCCCGCGCGAGGTCGTGATCGATATCCTGCTCTCTGATGAACCACACTGAGGCCATGCTGGCGACCGCAATCCCTGTGACCAGGTAGAAAATCCATTCCTGGCCAAGGAAATATCCTGCCAATCCCGTGAGGGCCGCCGCGGCGACATTGCCTGCGTGATTGAACGCTTCATTGCGTCCTATTCGGGCGGCAAACATCTTCGGTCCGACAAGCCCCAACGTGATCGCGGCGACGGCCGGAGCAAAGATGGCGGCCGCGATGCCATTGAGGGCTTGGACCGTGATGACAAAGTCGAACTTCGGAAAGACCGTCATTGCCGCACAGCCTGCGCCGACGAACAGGGCGGCAAAGACGATGAAGTGACGTTTCTGCCTGAGGGTATCAATCAGCGCGCCGCACGGAGTCTGGGCCAGGACTGTGCCGATGCCCATGGCCGATATGGCGGCCCCAATGCTGGCCGGGTCCCAGTGCTGGGTGGTGAGTAGGTAGATGGCCAAGTACGGACCGACGCCCTCGCGCACGTGGGCCAAAAGTACGTTGAGGTAATCAAGAGATCGGAGACTCTGTGCGCTTACAACTTTCGAATCTTCCATACCGTGGCCCTTCCTCTTCAATGCCTGTGCAAGTCGTCGAGGAGCTTTAGATAGTCCTCCCGCGCAGCTCGCGGCGGGCGTACCGTGCCTTGGCCAGATCTTCGGCACGGGGCGTGACATCTCCACCATCCGACGACCGTGACCGATGGTCTCGTGTCCAGCATTTGATTGCGAAGGAAACGCCGATACTTATGAGGACGATGAGGACGAGACTCTCCAGGAAATCTCGCATTGCCCAAACAAAGAGAGGAAGCCCTGGAGCACAGCCTGCGATGAGAAAGAAACCTGTCACCATGATGAAAAGTGAACGAGGTCCCCAGGCTCGTAACATCACAACCTCCCGCAGTTCTCTCAAAAGCGGATTGCCATCGCCAGACGAGCCGTGCTGCACTGACTACAGTTCGCCTGCATCTGGTGCTTGAGCATCATCGGCGGAAACCGCCTGGGCCCGGATCGTTGATCGGCATCATCGGTTTCCCTGACGTTCCGATAGCTGTCGCCTCGATGACTCGCCCATATTCGTTCTCCGTGCCGTACCCAATCGCGCTGATCTGTTGCCCCACTTGGAAGAGACCAGCGACTTGATAGGCGGTGTGTGGTGGGACACGGACGATCGTGTGATCTTCCAGCACCGCTCCGTTCAGTTCACCTCGCGGTCCGTACAGCAGGACCCGTATGGGTCCCTCTGCATGCCTCTCGACCAAAGACCAATCCTTTACCCACGGAGGAATGATCGGGCGATCGAGCAGGGCGGGGTCCTGTTCGACAACGTATTGGCCGCTCCGAGTGTTCGTGATGGCGTAGGCTTTCACGACCGGCCCTGCAAAACTGCGGTATCCTTGCACGCTCACCTGGTCATTCAGTTTGGCGACCGCGATCAAGTCCTTTTCCATGTGTGGTGGGAATTGCACCTGTGTCCCATCGTTAAGCAGGAGCCCATCGACTTCCCCATGGTGATTCATCAGGTATTGCACAACGGTGCCTTCAACCACGGGAGTCGATTGACCGTGAGGCGGCAACCCGGGGGCTTGCGGCGCAGACAGAGCCTGAGCCGGAGACGGCTGTGCGAACGAGTGCCCGAAGGATAACGCAGTCACCAATGCCGGAACGGAGAGCATGATGGTGAGTGTGAAGTTTTTCATCGGATGACCTCCTCAGTAAATTTGTCCAACTTCTGAACGGGACGCGATCCTTCTACGCGATCTCCTATTCAGCGATTTCGAAACAAAGGCTAAGCAACCATCGGACCAGGGGGACAGACGCATGCGGCTTTCAGGTCATGAATGAGAGGAAGGTTCTTCGGTGACTCGCGAACCGATTGATCCACGGCGATTTGTCACCGCTGCTGGGCGCCTCGACGTTTGTGCAGGATCAAAGAAGAAGGAGCGATGGAGAGCCGGTCGCGACGTGTTCGCCAAGGCACAGGCGAGCAGAATTCCCCCGTAGTGAGGGATTTCTTCTCAGAGACTCAGGCTTGGCGCGAGAGCCCGTACTGTCGGATTTTGTCGAACAGTTGCCGCCGGCTAATACCCAAGAGGCGAGCGGCATGAGTGCGATTCCATTTCGTCTGATCCAGCGCTTGTTGAATCACGCGCCGCTCGGTCTCCGCTAGGATATCTTTGAGAGTGAGAGACAGTGCTGAAGATGAAACTGGAGCTGAAACAGGGGAAGGCAGTCCACTGGCTTTCAGGTCTTCCGGCTGGATCAGGCGGCCTCTCGTCAGGATGGTCGCCCGCGCCAACACATTCTGCAGCTCGCGGACGTTGCCCGACCACGCTAGGTTGCAAAGGGTCTGCAGCGCCTCCGGAGACAAGGTTAACTGCGGCCAATGATACTTCCGTGCGAGTTGTTGAATGATGTGCTCGGCCAGCAGGGGAATGTCGTCAGGTCGAGCCCGAAGCGGAGGCAGCTCGATCGTGACCACGTTCACACGGTAGTACAAGTCTTCCCGAAAGCGATGCTCGGCAATCAGCATGGAGAGGTTGTGATTCGTCGCCGCAATGATTCGAACGTCAGCTTGAATAGTGTGTTCGCCGCCGACTCGCTCAAACTGACCATTTGGCAGCGCGCGCAAGAGCTTGGCCTGTAAATCAAGGTCGAGGTCGCCGATTTCGTCAAGAAACAGCGTCCCGCCGTTCGCTTGTTCGAATCGGCCGATCCGACGTGCCACTGCACCGGTAAAGGCCCCGCGTTCGTGGCCGAAGAATTCGCTCTCCAATAGCGTCGGGCTGAGGGCGGCACAGTTCACTTTGATGAATGGCTTGTTGGCGCGGTCCGAATTCCGGTGAATGGCGTTCGCCACCAGTTCCTTTCCGGTGCCGCTTTCGCCGAGGATCAGCACCGGCTCATGGGTCGCTGCGACCTTGCCGATGGTTTTGAAAACGTCCAGCATAGCCGGGCTGTGTCCGACCAGTTCTTCCTGGGAGAAGTCTTTTCCCTCTTCGTCCTTTGTCAACGCCCGCACCTGCGCGACCAGGACGGTCTGCGCCAGAGCGCGGCGAACCGTGAAGAGCACTTCATCCAGGTCGAACGGCTTGGTGATATAGTCATACGCTCCGAGCTTCATCGCTTCGATGGCTGCGCCACTTCCTCCCAACGCTGTGATGACAATGACAGGGGTTTCCTCTACCCGATCCTGGTGATCCCGCAGGACGTCTAGGCCGTTGCAGCCGGGCATTTTCAGGTCAAGCAGGACGAGCGCGATAGAAGAGTCCTCCAGCGCTGTGGCCGCCTCCGTTCCGTCGCGAGCCTCCACTGCCCGATAGCCTTCGGATTCCAAGAGGAGGCGGAGATTTCCCCGAATCACCGGATCGTCGTCCGCGACTAGGATTGTGGCTGAATCTTGGACTGGCGGCACGGTATCTACCTTTCTGCCGTCGGAAGAAGAACGCGAAACGTTGCGCCCTGCCCGGATTGAGCGGCAAGCTCAATCAGCCCGCCATGTTGAAGCACAATCTCACGGCAGAGCGCCAACCCCAGTCCGGTCCCTTCCTGACGGGTGGTGAAAAACGGCTCAAAGAGATGCTCCCGGTCTTTGAATGAAATGCCGGGCCCGTCGTCTGCGACAGTGATCTCCACGGCGTGTGACGGTTTAAGATGGTGAGTGTTGCAGCGGAGACGGCCGCCGTTCGGCATGGCGTGGAGCGCGTTGGTGGCAAGATTCAATATCACCTGACGCAACGCGGCGGGAGATCCCGGCACCAGCGGTAATCCTGGTTCCAAATTCTGCTCGAGGTTCACGCCCTGGCTGGCGGCTTGCGCCTCGAGCAACTTGAATGTCTCTACCACCAACTCGTTCATCTGGTTCGGACGCCGCTCAGCGTGCTCCGCTCTTGCAAAGTGTAAGAGCCGAGTGAGAATCTCGTTCAGTCGATCAGTTGCTTGCACGACCGCATCAATGGAACCAGCGACGTGAGCCTGATTCGGCATCCGTTGCCAGAGCTGGATCGTTGAGCGGATGCCAGCCAGGGGGTTCCGGATCTCATGAGCCACTCCGGTGAGCAATTTCCCGAGTGTCGCCAACTGCTCGGAGCGTCGCAATTCTTCTCGGAGCCTCTGTTGCGCGGCCCGCTGTCCCACTAACGATCGAGTAAGCGTGTACGTCAGAACCAAGGCCAGGGCCAAGCCTGCTAATGCAAGGCCACCGGACAGCTGATAACGACGAAGCTGGCTTTCCATTTGCTCCGGTCCAGTCAGGCGAACCATTGCCCAAGTCACCGCCTGCGCGGGACGGTCTGTACCGATTGCCTCGGTTACTACCATGACCCGACTCGGGCCCACATCGCGCACGGTAAACAGTGCAGTTCTCTCAGAAAGACTTTGCTGCGCTTGAAGGCGGATCAGCGGAGCTTCCAATGGGGGCGGATCGGTTCGATGCGGCTCTGGAGGAAGGTCTTTTCTGCTGGTGGGGAAGCCATAACCGCTGAAGCGATCCACATCGCTCAAGTAAAAACCGCCCTCGACTCCGGAAAAATCAGCGAGAGCTTGATTTGTGATAACGATCAACGCTCGGTGCAATTCCTCCAACTGCGTAGGGTTTTTCCAAGAGAATGATCGGAGGACAGAGTCTGCGGAATGGGCCATCGTTCGACTCGCCTCCTGGAGTAAGGTGCGGACCTGTAGTTCTCGCTGCGGGAGTGCCACCGCCGTGAACGAGTTGTACAATAGAGTGCCGAGGGACCCGAGGAAAAGAACGATGACCAATCCAGCTTGCCATCGTGTATTTAAGCTTACCGGCACGCGCATACCCCCTTCATCGTCTCCAGTGTCCGCTCGTGTCCTTACAGAATCAAGACCCATGCCTAGCTTACGCCTATGGGTTCTTATTCAGCTCACGTAGCGGTGTCACGACTGGCGATTTTCCGAATCACACATGACCAGGAGACCCGCGCTTTGTGCTGATACATGGCTTCGCTCCGATCGTCAGATTAGTGAGAGCTTCCGTGGCCCTCAACACGCTTTGCGGAGCGAAGCGGCGCGCTGTTGATGTTGTCACAAGAACTCTTGTGGAGGTCTTCATCAAAGAGTAGTTTCTCCACAGTTCTCATGGCCCATTTCGAGCAGGGGCAGACATGGCTGTGGACAAGAAGTCGGTGCGCTGCTGCATTGCGGGAGGTGGCCCGGCCGGGATGATGCTGGGGCTGCTCCTGGCCCGTGCAGGCGTCGACGTTGTAGTGTTAGAGAAACATGCTGACTTTCTCCGTGATTTCCGGGGCGACACCATCCATCCATCGACACTGGAAGTCATGCATGAGCTGGGATTGCTAGAGCGGTTGCTGACGTTGCCGCATCAGAAAGTGTCGCGGATCAACGGGCAGTTTGGCGACCTGGCGTTGACGGTCGCGGATTTCTCGTCTCTCTCGACGCACTGTCGCTTTATCGCCTTCATGCCGCAATGGGACTTTTTGAACTTTCTTGCCGAAGAGGCGGCCCGTTATTCGACATTTCAGCTGCGGAGGCAAGCTGACGTGACGGGTCTTATCGAAGAGTCGGGCTCTGTGGTGGGACTCCGGGCGAACACCCCAGATGGTCCGCTCGAGGTGCGCGCCGACCTTGTCGTGGGAGCCGACGGGCGACACTCGATTGTTCGTGCGAAGGCCGGCCTCTCGATCGAAGAATTCGGCGCGCCCATGGATGTCCTGTGGTTCCGCCTGTCCCGGCGAGCGAGCGATCCAGGAGATCCCATAGGCCGTTTCGACGCTGGTCGGATCTTCATCATGCTGAACAGGAGTGACTATTGGCAGTGCGGTTTTGTGATCCCGAAGGGTTCGCGAGATCAACTTCAGGGGCGAGGGTTGCCGGCATTTCGTGATGCAGTCGCACAGCTCGCGCCGTTCATGGCCGACCGTGTCGGCGAGCTCCAAGACTGGGAACCGATCAAGCTACTGACGGTTCAGGTCGACCGGTTGCGCCGGTGGTATCGTCCTGGTCTCCTCTGCATCGGTGATGCAGCGCATGCGATGTCCCCGGCTGGTGGAGTCGGGATCAACCTGGCCATACAGGATGCGGTCGCGACGGCGAATCTGCTGACGCCGCCGCTACGTTCAGGGCAACTGACAATCCAGGACCTCCAGCGCGTCCAGCAGCGGCGTGAGTGGCCGACCAGCATGACGCAACGAGTGCAGCTTATGATTCAGAATCGAGTCATTAAGCGCGTCCTCACCGATAGGGACAGGTTTTCACCGCCCTTTGCAATCCGGCTCCTGGCGTTGTTTCCATTCCTCCGCCGGATTCCCGCGCGGGTGATCGGACTCGGATTCCGACCAGAGCATGTGCATACGTCGGTTGCTAGAGCTGCGCACGCATCAGCGAAAGTCGTATCGCACTAATGCCTCTTAGCGAGACTCCGCGCTCTCTTTGTCGAGCAGGAGATGGTGATCGTGCCGGCCTCGGTTTCTCTGGTTCATCTGGTTTGTTTTGTTCATCTAGTTTATCTGGTTCAACCCAATAAACGAGACAGACCAAGTAAACCAGGCATACTATAAACGAACCTGCCGTTTCTTATTGGTTGAAGCTCTCCGTCGAACTGACGAAGGATTTGCGGTAGCTGGTCACCTTTTCCAAGTATTGGCGGGTTTCCTGGTAGGGCAGATGCTGCTGCAATTGGTCATAGACTGCGGCTGGTTGGAGACCGTTGATCTGGTTGACGGCAGCCACACGGTCGCGCGAAAACGTGCGGAACACGTTGCTCGGGCCGGTATTGTAGGCCGCAATCACACAGTATTCGCGTGAAACATTGTGCGTCACGTCTTCCAGCTGATTAAACATCAACACATTCAAATAGGCGGTTCCCAACTCGACGTTGTTGGTGGGATCGAATAAGTGATCCCGCGAGGGGGCCACATCCTTGCCTTTCGCCCGACGATAGGCTTCGCGCCCACCGCTGGTGGGGACCAGTTGCATGAGTCCGTAGGCCGGGGCCGAGCTGACGGCATAGGGGTTGAAGTTACTCTCCGTGCGGATGATGGCGAAGACCAGGCTGGGGCTGATGCGATATTGTTGCGCAAACTGGTGAACCAGCGGCCGGTATTTGTCGGCTTGTTTCATGCGAGGTTGGACACCATCCCTATCGTGACGTAGTGGGCTGTCTTCTTGGTTCCGTCCTGATCAATCACCCGCGTGCCGGATTTCTTTTCGAGGAGATAGGCGGCAAACGGCTCGGCTTCTTCCGGCGTGCGCACTGGTTTATTCTGCTGATCGAGGACAAGACCGAACAGGTAGGGCTCCTTGGCGCCGGTGAGGATGATTTCTTTGTCAGAAAACAAATCGACCGCTCTTGGATCTTCCGGGGTCAGGATCGTTGTGATCACGGCATTTTTGATACTGCGTTGGGGATCTTGATCGTCCAGCGTCTCGACCAGGATCTCGCCCGAATCGAAGTTGACGATCGCCCGGCTCTTGTAGTTTTGCGTGTACTTCACATATTTTTTGCGCTCGGGCAGTTGGACTTCCTTCTTCCCCCAGGTTTTTCCGACGTTCACCCCGAGGGCGGCAAGGATGATCTCGAAGTCCTTCTTTGCGGCGCGTAGATCTCTGAGCAGCGCTTCGGGGTCGCGCGCGTATTGGTCGAGACGCTTCTTGGCGATCTGTGCCGGATCTTTTCCCTCGGCGAGATCAATGACGGTCTGGCCGGTCCGACTCCTCACGACGCGCTCAGCCGCCGTGAGGGCTCGGTCGGTCGTCTCACAGGATGATGTGGTCAAGGCGAGGGTGACGATCAATAGCGTGTAGAGCAAAGTCGATGAGCGCATGGAGGCATTGTACAGACTTTGCCGCGGCCTGCAAGCCAACCGAATCACCGCTTAGCAGGATGCTGAACCAGTTCGCCAGAGCCGCTCTTCTGCCCGTTGCTCTGGTTTATTTGGTTTGTCTCGTTTTGTTTGGTTGAAGAAGATCAACTAGATGAACGAAACAAACCAGATAAACCAGATAGACCAGATCAACCAGACAAACCAGATGAACCACCGGTGTTAGGGTTGAGGCTGGCCGGCAGACTGTGTTTGTTTCCCCTCGAGTTCGGTCCAGCGGTTATAGAGCCGCTCCGCGGCTGTGCGGGCTGCGTCCAGCGCCTCGGATCTCTCTTGTAACGCCGCCGCATTGGAGGTGACGGTGGGGTCTTCCACTGCGGCCTGACAGGCAGCAATGGTCTCCTCGGCTTGGAGAATTCTTTCCTCCATCTTCGCCCACTCCTTTTGCTCCCGATAGGACAGGCCCGTTCGTTTTGTCTTTGGAGTTGATCCCGATTCGACGCGGGCTGGCTTGGAGGGCCGTGACGTCGAGGCACGAGTCTGTTCCGCCGTCTTGCGTTCTTGCGCAGACTCCCATTGCGCATAGTCGGCGAACCATTCGATCCGTCCTGTGCCGTCCAGCGCGAGCAGCATGGTGGAGACGCGGTCTAAGAGCCATCGGTCGTGTGTCACCAGCATCAATGCGCCGGGGAATTCCACCAGGCTGTCCTCCAACACATCGAGGGTCGGAATGTCCAAGTCATTCGTCGGCTCGTCGAGGATTAAGAGGTCGGCCGGTTGTAGCATCAGCCGTGCGATGAGGAGGCGCGCCTGTTCGCCTCCGGAGAGGCGGGAGACCGGGAGATCCAACTGCTCCGGCCGGAAGAGAAACCGTTTTGCCCAGGAGACGAGATGCACCGAGCGGTCTTGATACACGACTGCGTCGCCATGAGGGGCGAGAGCTCGACGGAGCGAAGCGGATTGGTCCAACGATTCGCGGTGCTGCTCGAATGTGACCACGCGTAGCTTGTCCGCGCGAGCGAGGGTGCCGGAGTCCGGCTTCAGCGTGCCCGCCACCAATTTCAGAAGCGTGCTTTTACCGCTTCCGTTTGGGCCCAGCAACCCAAGCCGCTGTCCCGGCCCGAGCAGGAGATCGAGATCCTTCACGATCGGCCGCCCGCCGAGTGATTTGCAGAGCTTGGTAGCCTCGATCAACTGTTTCGACTTGCGCCCCGATGCGGTGAAATTGATGCCCGCCATGCCTTGGTCTTTCCGAGCGTCAACGCTGTTCAGTTCTTCGATCAAGCGGCCGGCCGAGTCGATCCGCGATTTGGCTTTCGTCGTGCGGGCTTTGGGCCCGCGCCGGAGCCACTCCACTTCGCGGCGGACACGATTGGCCAATGACGCTTCATAGTTGGCTTGCGCGTGCAACGCGGCATCCCGCTGTTCCAGGAAGTCACTGTAGTTTCCTTTGGCCTCGAATACCCCGGTGGGATAACTGCGATTCAGTTCGATCATCCGCGACGTGACTGCTTCCAGAAAGCGCCGATCGTGGCTCACGACGAAAAAGGCACGGGCTTCGGCCCGTAACAATCGCTCCAGCCACAGGATGCCTTCGACATCCAAATGGTTGGTCGGCTCGTCAAAAAGAAGGACATCTGGTTCCAACATCAAAGACCGGACGATGGCTAGGCGTTTCTTCCATCCTCCGGAGAGCTTGGCTGTGGACTGGTCGGTTGTGGAAAACTCGCCCAAGCTGAGCGCTGCGGACGTGCGATCACTATGGTCGTGGGGGTCTAGACCTTCGTCGGTCAGGACCTGTGCGAGGACTTCTTCGATCGTACTCGTTCCGTCAAGTGACGGGTCTTGCGGCACGTAGCCGATGCGGAGTTGCCGGCGCATCGATCTGGTGCCTTCATCCGGTTCTTCGAGCCCGGCCATGATCTTCAGCAAGGTCGATTTGCCGGAGCCGTTAGGCCCGACCAATCCGACATGATCACCCTCGGCCAACCCGATCGATAAATCAGCAAACAACGGTTTCACACCGTAGCTCTTGCTGATGGACTCGCAGCTCAAGAGAATTGTAGGTGGCATAGCGCTACCGAACGAATGAATAAATTATTGATCAGCTGATGGACGATCGTGCAGGACTGTTCAGGCCAGGCTGGATCGCGACGATGTCAGTGTACGGGTTGGACGAGAGAACTGCAAGTAGGGGTGGGGAGGGAAGGGCAGACTAGATGGTCTCCTGTGCTCGTGCAACGCGCGGTCTCAGAAGACCCTCGTTGGACACGCGCAGTGGGAGACTATCTAGCCCGCCCTCAAGGGAGAAGGTAGGATGCGCGCACGGTGAAACTGTGCTCGCCAGGGAGAAGAGCGCGTCTCGGCGCGCTCGGGGTTGGGCGGGTGAGAAAGTCGCGCGCAGTAGAAGATCAATCAGCCCCCACCCCTGAAGACATAACGAGCAAGCTTGGAGGGATCATCTGGATCCTCGTCCGATGCGCGCAGTGAAGGATGGTTTGCCTACTCCCTCTGGGGAGGTGAAGAATCGGAATGGTCTCGCTCGACAGCCGCAGTCAAGAAGCTCCTCAGCCTTTGCTTGGCTAGGCATTGAACTGGAAAAGAGCGTGCAACTGGCCTGCCTGCAGAGGTGCACTGTTGACGGCTGGGTTGGAGCGGGATAGACTGACACGATGCGGGTACATTCTCATCGTTCCCCTTCGGGTCTAGCCGGCACACTCGTCGTTATTTTTTTCGCGTTAAGCGTCAATGCCTATGCCTGCCTCCTGCCGGTGAATGGCGTCACGGCCGCTGCAATGTGCAATGGCTGTGCGACACCAGATGAGCAACCTGTCAATCAGTACTGCGCTGCGTTTACGACGCTCGACGTGCAGTCCGCCGATACGCGCCACCTCAACCGTGACTCTCAGACCATCTGTTCCGAAGACACCGTCTCGTTAGCGCTTCTTGTCATTTACCCCTCACCCAGCAGCCGCTTGTCCGATCATCCCACAGTCGGTCCGCCCCAGGATCTCCTGCTCAAGATTTCCGTGCTTCGCATCTGATCTTCCCCGCCCATACCGCGCAATCGCTCCTGTGCCATCACGTGTGCCGTTCGACGCTCGGTTTCAGCCTCCGGCCTACCGTCTAGTTCTCTTGGCCACGGACAGCCAGAGCGCAGACAGGGCTTCGAATGTGTGGGAACTCTGGGAGGTCATTTCTATGAGACGGAATAGACAACGTCAGTGCTGGTGATGTTCTTCAGCAGCGGACTGTTGACCTGCCCCCTATAAATGAGGCCGGATCTGAAGTGAAGATTTCGACCGGCGAAAGGAGGGGGCATGGCACGAACACGGTATACGGCGGAAGCGATCACCGGGCAGTTGCGGACCATCGAAATCGACCTGGGCAAAGGGCTTGCGGTGGTCGAGGCCTGTCGGAAGCTGGGGATCACGGAACAGACCTACTACCGGTGGAAGAAAGAATATGGCGGGCTGCGGGTGGATCAAGCCAAACGGCTGAAGGGCCTGGAACAGGAGAATGTGCGACTGAAGCGCTTGGTGGCCGATCTCTCGCTCGACAATAGTCTCATGAAGGAGGTAGCCGCGGGAAACTTCTAAGCCAGGCCCGACGCCGAGAAGCGGTGTGCCATGCGCAGGCGACGCGCTCGGTCTCCGAACGCCGGGCGTGTCGAGTGGTGGGGCAATGCCGGGCCACCCAGCAGTATGTGCCCACCCACATGAGGGCGAGGACCGACTGCGGACACGGATTATCGCGCTGGCCCACGAGTATGGTCGCTATGGGTATCGGCGGATCACCGCCCTGTTACAGCAAGAGGGGTGGCGGGTGAATCATGAACACGTAGAGCGGCTCTGGCGGCAGGAGGGGCTGCAGGTGCCGCAGAAACAACCCAAACGGGCCCGGCTCTGGTTGGCCGATGGCTCCTGTATCCGCCGGCGGGCTGAGTATCCGAACTCTGTCTGGTCGTATGACTTCGTGATGGACCGCACCCAGGATGGGCGGCCGCTGAAACTGCTGACGATCGTCGATGAGTACACACGGGAATGTCTCGCGATTGCGGTCCGACGGCGCCTCAGGTCACAGGATGTCCAGGAGGTCTTGGCTGGATAACAAAGAGTAAGGAGTAAGTTCGCGGCACATTCGATATAGTGAACGATCAGTGTTGATTCAAGAAAGGAGTCGATATGGTGAACAGACAGTGTGCGCAATGGGCCTCGGCGGTCTGTGCGATTGTATGGAGTGTCGTCGTCTTAGGGGGCTCACCAGCCACCGCCGCGTCCCCGGAGTTGAAAGGCAAGTTCGAAGTCCTGAAGGGTGAGGTGTCCACGCATTCCCCCGGCAAGGTGAAGTTGATTGAGTTCGTCGATTTTTATTGTCCGCACTGCCATCACTTTGAAGAGGCCGCTCTCCCTATTCTCCAGAAGGAATTCGGAAACAAGCTGGAAGCAACCATGGTCGGGTTTCCCGTGTTTCAGAACAAGTTTCCGACCCCGTTCTATATGTACGAGCAGGCGAAGCTGATGGGAGAGGGGAATGAAATGAAAACCGTCCTCTTTCGTACCATCCATACAGATAAGGTCACAGGAATGCTGGATCGCTCGCTGCGGGAATTCCTGATCAAGGAAGTCGGACTCGATCCGAAAGGTTTTGAAGAAGGAATGGCCAGCGGAAAACCAGCCAAGATATTCGAAGAGGGGCGCAAGTGGGGCGAGCGCATCAAAGTTCAGTATACCCCGACCGTGCTCATCGACGGGAATATTAAGGCGGAGGGTGCCGACCCGGAGAATCTCAAGTTGATCATCCAGAGCATTCTGGATGCAGATGGGAAGAAGTGATGGGTAAACGCGAGACGAGCGGGAAAAGCGGGACGTGCGAGAGACGCGCGACTCGCCGAATTCCCAAGTCTCGCCTTGCTCGCCCGTCGCGCCTCACGCCTCACGGTTTAGGGTGTTGTTATGGCAATCGATCCAATCTGCGGGATGACGGTCGATCCGGCTACGGCAGCCGGTAGTCACGACCATCGAGGCCAACGCTATTACTTTTGCGGCCTGTCCTGCCTGGAACGATTCAAGGCCGATCCGGAGCGGGCGTTGCAGCCACGACCAGTAAGTTCTGCTAAGTTGACCGCAAGAAGACCCCTTCCGATGATGCAACCTGTCCAGGCCGTGACGGAGGCTGCGGTTATCGATCCCGTGTGCGGGATGACGGTGCAGCCGGCCACGGCAGC
>DASYRC010000047.1:0-15896 GCA_036004925.1 Nitrospiraceae bacterium
TGACGATCCGGCTCCCTCCCGGTCTCAGAGGACCTCAGGCATATCGACCGATCACGTCCGAACAAAGAATTGACAATCATCCTCTAGACGGTCTGCGGAGAAGATACAAGGCATACGTGAAACAGTATGTCGACCGACCGAGCGGCGAGCCCGCCCGCCGTCAGGCTTGTCGTAGCGGCGTCTCGGCGGTTGCAGTAGAAGTCTTCGTGAATAATGCGGGCTAGGTTGATTGTGAGGCGAGAACTCGCGTGCTATGCTCCGCTCCCATGATTTTGGTCGGCCTAACAGGCGGCGTCGCCACCGGCAAAAGCACCGTCGCCAAGATGTTCAAGCAATGCGGCGCAACGGTGATCAATGCCGACCTGCTGGCGCGACAGGTCGTCGAGCCAGGGAAACCAGCCTGGCGAGCCATCGTCAAACTGTTTGGAAAGACAGTCCTCAACCAGGACCACTCGCTCGACCGCCAAGCCCTCGGAAGCATCGTCTTCCACAATCCGAAGAAACGTCGACAACTCGAACACATCATCCATCCCCGCGTCGCCCGCGAGCAACAACGACTCGTGCGTCGGATCGCCAAACGCAAATCCCATGCCGTGGTCATCTACGAAGTGCCGCTCCTCTTCGAAGCCAGAGTAGACGAACGCGTCGACAAAATCATTGTGGTCACTGTCGACCGCAACACTCAAATTGCCCGTCTCAATAAAAGAAACGGCCTTACCCGCGCCGAAGCGCTGCGCCGCATCAGAAGCCAAATGCCCTTGGCAAAGAAGATCCAGCAAGCTGACCACGTGTTGAATGGGACCCTCCCTCGCCCGTCTCTCCATAAGCAAGTCGGCCAGTTATTCAGGAGCCTCCGCCTCTTCGCCTAACCCTCTGCCGTGCATTCCCTCCATCCTCTGTGTTAAATTTTGCTCATGCGACACGTCGTGATCATCGGCTCGGGGCCGGCTGGACTCACTGCCGCGGTCTATGCGGCACGGGCGAATCTCTCACCGCTGCTCATTGAAGGCTGGCAATCCGGCGGACAACTGACCACGACGACGGAAGTCGAGAACTATCCTGGCTTTGCCAAGGGCATCATGGGCCCAGAGCTCATGAAGGAAATGCGGGCCCAAGCAGAACGGTTCGGCACGGAGTTCTTGACCGGTGACGTGAGCGCGGTGGATCTCAAGACACGCCCCTTCACGATCACGATCGACGGCGAACACACAGAGCAAACCAAGACCCTCATCATCGCAACCGGGGCGTCGGCCATTCAGATCGGGCTGAAGAACGAGGCACGCCTTACGGGGCATGGCGTCTCAACCTGTGCAACCTGCGATGGGTTTTTCTTCAAGGGAACAGAACTGGTTGTCGTCGGCGGCGGCGACAGTGCGATGGAGGAAGCCACGTTCCTCACCAAATTCGCTACCAAGGTCTCGATCGTCCACCGGCGCGACAAGCTGCGGGCTTCCAAAATCATGCAAGACCGCGCGGTGAAGAACGAGAAGATCACCTTCGTGTGGAACTCCGTCGTCGAAGACATTCTCGGTAGTGATGTAGTCGCCGGCGTCCGCCTCAAGAATCTCGTCACAGGCAAGACGACAGACCTGCCATGTGCCGGCGTGTTTGTCGCGATTGGACACCGTCCCAACACCAATCTCTTTAGCGGCCAATTAGACATGGATGCCAAGGGGTACATCCGCACGACACAGGGAACCGCCACGAACGTGCCAGGCGTCTTCGCCGCCGGCGACGTCCAAGACTCGACCTACCGCCAAGCCGTGACCGCCGCCGGCTCCGGCTGCATGGCCGCCATCGACGCCGAACGATTTCTGGAATCAGGTAGTCATAACCTCTAAATCCTCCCCAGGGTGCTCAAAATGGTCGTCCAACAAGGCCGCAGGCGAGACAAATACCGGAGGCGTACCCTCAGGGGTACGTTGAGGATTTTGTCGAGTCGAGAACGAAGTTGGCGGCCATTTTCAGCATCCCGTTAGATAAACCATGCGTTGCGCGATCGTCCATTACCACGAACTCGCCCTCAAAGGCCACAACCGGGAATATTTCGAGGAGCGGCTCGTACGCAATATCCAATGGACACTGAAGGACCTCGGCGTCAAACGGGTCGAGAATCTTCGCAGCCGGATTCGCGTGGTCCTGCCTGACGGGGTTTCGGACGAGGCAATCATAGAACGGCTCACACGAGTCTTCGGGATCGCCAACTTTTCGCTCGCCCATGGGTTGCCGCTCGATCTGGCCCATCCAGACCTGGGAGCGCTCAGCAAAGCGGTCATCGACGCTCTCCGATCGGAATCTTTTTCCACCTTTCGCGTATCGGCTAAACGAGCCGACAAACGGCTAACTCTGACCTCCATGGATGTCGCGCGGGACGTCGGCACTGCCATCCGTGAAGGAACCGGCAAAAAAGTCAGCCTGAAAGATCCCGACCTGACAGTCTATCTCGAACTGCTCTCCAAAGAGGTCTACTACGCGATCGAAAAGATCCAGGGGCCGGGTGGAATGCCGGTGGGCGTCAGCGGGAAAGTGGCCTGCCTGATCTCCGGAGGGATCGATTCGCCGGTCGCAGCCTATCGTATGATGAAGCGCGGATGCCGAGCCCTCTTCGTCCACTTCTCCGGCCGACCACTCGTAAGCCGCGCCTCGGAAGAGAAAGTACACGAACTCGTGCAGCTCCTCACTGCCCATCAATACCAGTCGACGCTATACGTCATCCCGTTCGGGGAGATTCAACGGGACATTGTGGCCAACGCGCCGGCCCCGCTTCGTGTGGTGCTCTACCGACGCGTCATGATCCGCATCGCGCAGGAGTTAGCCAAACGCGAACACTGTTGGGGGCTCGTCACGGGCGATAGCTTAGGGCAAGTCGCATCGCAAACACCGGAGAACTTGACGGTCATTGAAGAGGCGGCAGAGGTGCCGCTTCTCCGCCCGCTCATCGGTATGGACAAGGTGGAGATCACCGACCAGGCTCAGCGTATCGGGAGCTTCGCCATATCGATTGAGCCGGATCAAGACTGTTGCTCACTCTTCACCCCGCCGCACCCCAGCACAAAAACCAGACTCGATGACATTCAGAAGGTCGAACGCATGTTCGATATTGGCGCGCTGGTGAAGCAGGGTCTAGAGAAGGCTGAGCTGTCCCAATTCACCTTTCCTCAGTAGCAGGATGCTGAAAAAGACCGCCAGCGGCGTTCTCGGCTCGCAAGAATCCTCAACGTACCCCTGAGGGTACGCCTCCGGTTCTTGCTCCGCCTGCGGCCTTGATGGACGGCCTTTTTGAGCATCCTGCAGGATTGTTTTCTTTGTGCCTCACTCATCGCCCCGATTGCAGCTCCTGCTGCGCCTGCGTAAGCGCCTTTTCCCGTATGATTCGAAAATGCGTTTCCAGATCTCGCCGCACCGCCAAGGCCACCATCCAATCCGGCATACTCCAATCAACTTCAACGAGGAGTTCAAACTCAGCTTTAGTATGAGCCCCACCATCGACGGGGCTGAGTTTCCAGAACCGGCGGTACTGTTTGAAGTCGCCTCCCTTCAATTCCGTCAGCAACCCGCCGGTCGGCAGGGTCCTCGTCTCACTCAAGAGGCGCCGCTCTCCTGGGAACAGAGCATGGTCGATCCGAATATCCGTGAAGGCCGTACCATCTTGCACCCGTATCTCCGCCATCCGCATCCGTATGTCGAAGAGCTCAGGCCAATGGGCATAGTCGGTCAGTAATCGTTGAATGATTGCCGGTTCCACCGGGAAGAGAATCGTGGCCGTCGCCCGCACGCCGCCGGTGGGTTCCGTTCGAACATCCAGCACGACCAGCTCGGCCGCACGGCTCAACCCGGACCAGCCAAGTAGTAAGCAGCCCATTACGATCATCGCACGACACAACATGGCGTGATTATATAGACCCATGGAGAACCAGGCGAGTACTAACACACTACGGGAAACCATTTCGGCACAGTAGAACTTCGATAGCCCACACGTCCGGGACACGAGCAGAACACGTTCGCAGGATGCTCAAAATGGCTGTCCAGCAAGGCCGCGGCGAGTGAAGACCCGGAGGCGTACCCTCTGGGGTACGTTGAGGATCTGAACGAAGCGAGAACGAAGCTGGCGGACTTTTTCAGCATCCTGCCAATGCGTCGAACCCTGATTGACGCTTACAAACATCTCTGTGCTACGATGCGGCGTGATGAAATGCTGGTCCTTCCTATTACTCATGTTCATCGGGATTTGGAGCCTACTAGAAACGGCTCACGCGCAACCCATGGACGATTCACACGCCACGACAGAACAGGCTTGTAGTTTCGGTATGGCAAAAGGAGAGGCCTCGCAGAGCTGTCACGTCCCCTTCCCCACTGGCTGTATTGTGGCCGATGTCCCCGGAACCGGCAAACCCTGGACGACCATCTCCAAGGGCGGAAAAACATTCTGCCGATTTGACGACAAAGCCACAGACTGGAGAACCAAGATTACCGGCTCCTGCGGCCGCTGCAAATCCGACCATTGTTCGGTCCAGTTTAGTGTTCGGTTCGACTGTTCCCAACAATTGCACTAGCAGGATGCTGAAAAAGTCCGCCAGCTTCGTTCTCGCTTCGATCTCAAGAACCGTGAAAGGTAAGACGTGAAACGTGAGACGAGGGTCAGCCGTAGAGCTGCGGCCTTGCTTGGGACAAGGTGCGTCTCGGCGCGCCAGGGCCGGGCGGGTGAGAAGTCTGGCCTTTTTGAGCATCCTGGGTGGTATTCCCCTGTTATCCCAGACGTGACGACCAGTGAAGTTCTGGTGTACCCACATAGTTTTCCACAGACTGCTAACCATGTCCCTCGCTGAAGTGATCAAAAGCGAAGCCCGGGCCCTGGGTTTCGATGCCGTCGGCATCAGCCGAGTCACCAATCGCAGTCAGCCATCAGCTGAACTCCCTCCTTCCCTGCCCCCCGACCCCGCTACCCCGTTATCCCATTACTTGTTCAGCCGTCTCGCGGAATGGCTCCAGCGAGGCTATCACGGCACGATGGCCTGGATGACTCACGACCCGTCTCGACGAAGCGATACGCAACAGGTATTGCCCGGATGCCGATCGATGGTGTCGGTCGGGATGAACTACTACACGGACAATCGTGCGAACGAGCAGCCTGGAATGGGACGCATTGCCCGTTACGCTTGGGGGAAGGATTACCATATTGTGATGAGCCGGCGACTCTCGCAACTCGAGGCGAAGATCGCAGCCCTGGCGCCAGGCGTGACCACCAGGGCCTACGTCGATACTGGCCCGATCATGGAAAAGGCTTGGGCGCAGCAGGCAGGCCTCGGCTGGATCGGGAAACATTCCAATCTCGTATCGGCGGAATGCGGCTCCTGGCTTCTGCTCGGGGAAATTCTGACAACCTTAGATCTGAAAGAGGATGAACCGGCCACAGATCTGTGCGGAAGCTGTACCCTCTGTATTCAAGCTTGCCCGACCGGCGCCATCGTCGAACCCTATCTGGTCGATGCCCGACTCTGTATCTCCTACCTGACAATCGAGTTGCGCGGCGGCCGAGAGGCCATCTCTGACGAGCTCGCCTCTCAGATGGGCAATCGAATCTTCGGCTGCGACGATTGTTTGGACGTCTGTCCCTTCAACTTGCGGGCAGACGCGACGAGTGAACCAGCCTTTGCCCCCACCCCCTTGACCCTTGCTCCGAGCCTCCAGGCTCTGGCTCAAATCAGCGAGGAGAGCTTTGCGACCACGTTCAAGGAAAGTCCCCTCAAGCGAACCAAACGGAGCGGTCTCCTTCGGAACGTAGCCATTGCAGAGGAGAACCACAAGCGATAGACAGGGGGCCGGGCCTCGTAGCCCGCATTATTCATGACGATTCGTCGCGAAATCGCTTGAAAGCCCGGCGGAGGGAGAATGACACGATGCGAGAGGGAAGACATTCCTTCTGGTCACCCCCTAGCGTCTAGCCCCGTACCTCCCGCCTGAACATCGGCGATTGCAGCAAAAGCGTTCATGAATTGTGAGGGCAAGTTTCTCCCCTGTTTTCTTGGCAAAAAGAGGAGTAGGCTGTTTCCAGTACTTGGCAGGATGCTCAAAAAGGCCGTCCAGCAAGGCCGCAGCGAGCGAAAAGGCGAGGCGTACGCTTCGGTACGTTGAGCCTCTGCGCGAAGCGAGAACGAAGCTGGCGGACTTTTTCAGCATCCTGTTGGTGGTTCGCGGGGAGGCCTGAAAAAGGAACGCCCCAATGCATCCTCCAATCTTGCTGCTCATTTCGACCGATCCCCACACCAAACCGTTGCTCGAACAAGCCCTCGACCATCGACGCGCCACCATCCTTTTCGTTGAAACGACCGAAGAGGGTATGCGCATCCTGAAAGACCAAGCCGACCTCGCACTTGTCCTGTGCGACGAGAGCGGAGGACGGATTGGGAGAAAGGCGATCCTGTCTCAGGCCAGGCGCACTGCTCATAACCTCCCCGTGATCATCCTCGGAACAGACGGGTCAGCAAAAGCCGCGGTCGAGGCGTTACATCGTGGCGCCACAGACTATCTCGCACAACCGGTCACAACGAAGGATCTCCAGGATGCCATCCACAATACCCACATCTTCGAAGCGCCAGAGTCCCAAGCCCAGGAGGAGCGCCACTTCGCATTCGATCAGATCGTCAGCCGGTCACCTCAGATGAAACTGCTGAAACATCTGGCAGCCGAAGTCGCGCAAACTGATGCAACGACCGTCCTTATCACCGGCGAAAGCGGGACCGGCAAAGAACTCTTTGCCCAGGGGATCCATGCTTCCAGCCCCCGGTTCAAAGGCCCCTTCGTGGCGCTCAATTGTGCCGGCATTCCCGAGCACCTCCTCGAATCGGAATTGTTCGGCCATCAGCGCGGCGCCTTTACCGACGCGAAGCAGGCTAAACCTGGACGATTCCAACTCGCGGAGGGCGGCACGCTCTTTCTCGACGAAATCGGTGAAATGAGTCCTTCCGCGCAGGCCAAGCTCTTACGCGTCCTAGAGAGTCACCAGGTCGATCCGCTGGGCGACACGCGCAGCATCCGCGTCAACATTCGCGTGATTGCGTCTACGAACGAAGATTTGCCGGCTCAGATCAAAGCCGGGCGATTCCGCCTGGACCTCTATTATCGGCTGAACGTCTACCAACTGCGCATCCCGCCGCTCCGCGAACGACCAGAAGATATCGAACCAATCCTGACATCCTTCCTGGAAGTCGCCCGCCGGGATCATGGCTGTCGTATCAAAGGCATCACCCCGGCCGCGCTGACCATCTTGCAAGGCCACAACTGGCCCGGCAACGTACGGGAGCTGCACAACGTGGTCGAAGGGCTCACCATTACCTGCAAAGATGAGATGATCCGGCCGGATCACCTCCCTGTTTCTCTGCGAGACGCCCAATCGGCGGGATCGAACGGAGAAATCGAGAAGCCATCGCTCCTGGCCTTCGGCCTCTCGGCTCAAGAGATCGAAAAGAGACTGTTAATGGAAGCGCTGCAGCGCACAGGCGGCAACATTTCCGAAGCAAGCCGGCTCCTCAAGATTACCCGCAATACACTGCGGTATCGCATGGCGAAGTACCAACTCTAATCGGATGCTGAAACAAAAGGGGAAGGGTAGCCTGGATGGTCCCTTTCGCTCGCAGAGTGCGCACGATCAGAATGTGCTCCCTCGATGCGCGCGGTTGGGGACTAATCGAGGCCACCCGCGCGAGGGAGATAAAGACAAGCTCGGAAAGATGGGAAGAGAGAGCAGCCGGGCGTCCTTCTTGCTCGCAGAACGCGCACGGTGAAACGGTGCTCGTCCGATGCGCGCACTGAAGGCCAGTCTGGCAAGGGCGTGAGGGGCAAGGTCAACCAATGACCCCGGCAAGATACGGGCATCTTTTCTCACTCTACAGTACGATTAGCTCGCACAAGTCGGAAACTTTCCCTAGGCTCAGCTTAATCGGTTCCAATCTTTTGATAGGATCTTTGGGTTTCAACACAATCCTATATTCGCGCCGATACCAAAACCGAAAGTGCTTGCTGAAAGAAATATCCTCAATACCGTTAAAGCGCAAAGGGTCGTAATAGCAGACCATCTTCTCCGCAAAGAGCCAATCGGAATAGCTCTGCTTGTAAGCTTCCACAATCCTCATGCCAAAGCCCTTTGGCTCGTGGACCAACAGGCAAGCATCGGACTCGAAATCGTCAAACAAGCGGTGATCATATTTTCCTGCAGTGCAGTATATGTAAAAATCGGTCTCCGACTTCTTCGTGGCGAATATCCTTCCAACAATGGGGATCTCCTGGTACTCACCGTTGTCGCTTTGCCTCTTCAGCCGTGTGCCTACCGGTAGCCCTACAACTGCCTCCAACTCCTTGTCACGGACGGCAGGATTCAGGGATGGATCGCTATAGTCTGAAGCAGGACGTATCCGGATCTGCCCTTCGTCGTATAACTTTTTCAGGTCAGCAAGTTTTCCATACTTAACAAAATACGGAGAAGTGGGAAGAGAACGGTCCCCCCACGCGCGAATGGCTTTCTTGACCTTCGGATACTCAGAGGAGAATATTTCCGGAAAAGCCAAAGCTACTGCCGTTGACTTTGCCTGGCGAAGCTCTAACTCAAATTCTACGTGTGCAGCTCTCTCTATCAACCCGCCTACATTCGAAGAAAAGTCATAAGAAGGAATTCCGGCGCTAGAAAACGTCAGCATGTTGCGCCGGATATCTTTTAACCGTTGAACCAACTCTTCGAGTGAAGAATGCTCAAGGTATCTTTCAGTCAGGTAATGAGTTCGCTGGGATTCAGATGCCTGAAGTGGGGTTTCTTGTTGAAACGTCACAGCGCTTCCTCAACCCTGCGCTTCCACATTTCTGTTAGTGGGTCCAATTTGCCTTGATCCGCAGATTGAAGAGCATCCAAATATTTACGCCGCACAGCAGGATCAGTGGGAGCGGTTTCGATGTGAGGCAAGACCAACTTGTAGAGCAGGGCTGCGAGCAGGACGCGTCCAATCCGACATTTAAAATCCTTGAAGGGATGAATCCACTGGAAACGCCAGTCAGCCCAGGCCAGAAGTTCTGCACAATTCGCAACTGACTCCTGATTGAGATGCAACAGCCGCGCGCTCAGGTCGTCGCAGAACTGCCGCATGTGGATCGGCACTTCGTAGTACGGCGGTGGGGTATGGGAGCCGACCTGCAAATTCACATCGCGGAACCGGCCAGCCCAATCGGGGAACAAATGACCAGCGAGACGCTTGTGCCGGTGGCAGAGCCATTCTGAGGTGATGACGAGTTGCTTGGGCGATTCCTGCAGAATCTCGTCGTAGATAGCGACGAGCGGAACGGCGAGACGTTCGGACAGTTCTTGATAAGAGAGGCGGCCTTCGGCGGTCTCGAACTCGTGAGTGGACCCTAGCTCGCTTTGCCCTTCAGCGCCGCCGTCAGGGTCTTGAGGCGATCCGTACTGACCGGCTGGTTCTCGAACGCCATGGACTGGCTCACCCGCTCCAGCAGGACTTTCCGGTGAGCCGACGCCACCTTCGCGGGCGTATTGTGTTGGCTGCGCCACTGTTGCAGCCGCGCGTCGGCCTGAGCGGGATCGATCGGCTGGTTCGATTTCTGATTCATGGACGTCATTCTCCTTCAGTTTCGGCAGAGATGCAACCGAGGCCGCTTCAACAATCTTGATCTCCTCTTCTGTCAGGCCGTAGAGGTCATAGACGAGGCGGTCGATTTCCTGATCTGTGACGTCGATCTGACGCTGAAGGCGTTCCTTGTCAGCAGGCGTCTTGGTGGCAGCCAGTTGCTTGTAAAGGTCCAGCATGCGTTCGACGAGTAGTATCAGACGGCGGTCTTTGGGCTTGATGGGGAATTCTGCTAGCTGTTTCTTGGTGTACCAAGGATATAGAACGTCGTAAATCGCATGTTTCGTTCTCAGGTACCACGCCCCGAGGCGAGATAGAAGAATGCCGAGAATATGTTTTAATTCTGACGAATCATCGTTCTTGGAAATAAGAATATAAAGCGACTGATCCAACGCAGTAGGCTTTTCGAGAAATGTTCCGTGTAGCTTCGGGCCAAGAATCTTGCGAAGGGCTACTTTCTGGCGAAAGAAGAATTCGGGTTCTCGTGGTTCAGCCAGCCAGAGACCATAGGACACAAATTTGCCGCTGGGCCTAAAGATGAACCGATCAACGTCTTTTCCTTTGAGTTCTGGCAAGTAGGAATCATTTAGTCGCTTATTTGCATGGTAGGAACAGAGATCCTTGTCCTTCTTTGTCTGAGAACCAGGTCCAAACTTCGATTTTCCATATCCATCCGTCCGATAGGCATGAATTCCGCGATTTACTCTCGCGTACAGACTAAGAGGCTTGGTGTCTTGCTCAATGGAAACGAGAACCTGTGTGGCAAGGTAAGATTGTTTCGGATTGATCAGGCCGCACTGTTGGGCAGCTTTGGGGTCAATTTTGTTGGTGGCTAGAATGGTAGTTGGCGTGACAAAGCGATCTATAGGAATGATCTCTGGACTGCCTGCCACTGTTAGAGCAAAGATCGAGTTTTCGATGGTCGCGCGTTCAAAAACCGGGTAATCGAATACCGTGATCAAATCTATATGCTGTTCCGATAGGAGATGATTTCTCATCGTGGAAAAGTATCCAGAGTTTAGCCATGAATCGGAGACAATAAAAGATACCTTGCCTTGTTTACGAGCCAGCTGCAGTGCGCGCTCAATAAAATAAACGTAGTAGTCGGTCTGATACTGACAAAGTTGATAGTTCTTAGTGAGATAATCAGAAAACTTCTGCCCTGCAGAATATAGATATGGTGGGTTGCCAATCACTGCATTAAAGCCTCCAGCACTCATGATCTCTGGAAATCCTACTTTCCAGTCAAAGGGGTTAACCCGCCGCATTTCGTCTTCATCAGGAAGTAGTTCCCCTGCAAAGTAGTCGGGCTCAATGAGACTATTGCCGCACTTGATGTTCTGGCCGAGATCGGGCAACGCGCGTTCGTGCACGAAGGAGAGTTGCCGCTTGAGCGTCTCGTCGCTTTCGCCTTCCAAGACTTTCAACAGCAGACTGAGCTTCGTGACTTCCACAGCCTGGCTGTCGATATCCACGCCGTAGATATTGTTCAGGAGGATGCGCTTCTTCTCTTGGGTCGTTAGGCGCCACTCGCCGCTGGCCGCCTGAAAGAGTTCCTTACGGTGTTTCTCCGGTCCGTCCTTTACATACCAGTCGCGGTGATAATTGAGCAGATACCGATACGCGCCGATCAAGAACGATCCCGACCCGCAGGCCGGATCGAGAATCCGCAGTTTGGAGATCTGCTTCGGTGCTTTGCCTTCACACAACGCGCCGACAGTGTGTTTGACGATGTACTCTACGATGTAGGCGGGCGTGTAATAGACGCCGCCGGCTTTCTTCACTTCCGGCTTCTCTTCCACCTTCGCCTGATGCCCGGCCGTGAGCCGGATGACCTTGCCGAGAAACTGCTCGTAGACCTGGCCGAGAATTTCCGTAGGAAAGACGGAGAATTCGTAGGGGCTCTGGGGATAATAGAGCCGGCCAAGGATGTCTTTGAGCACCTTGTCATCGATCTTCAGCCGGGGCGTAAGGTCATCGGGCGATTCGGCCCGGTCCTTTTCGGGGTGGAAGTGAAAGAGGCCGGAGTTGTATCGGTCGTCGGCCTGTTCGTAGATATAGCGAAGCCGCCCATAGATGTTCTGGCCGTTGAGGAGCGCTTGAAGCTGGGCGTAGGGTTCGACGCCACGGTCTTCGCAAATGCGGAGGAAGATGAGCCGGTCGATGGTGCGTTGGACGGAAAAGTTCAGCTCGTGGACGGAGAGTTTCGGATTGCGGAGCGCGAGATTCTTCGCCAGTGCTTCCCGCCAGGTTTCGATCTCCTTCAAGAATTCAGCATCGACCGTGGCCGTACCACGCTTGCGATCGGTGACGGCATACTTGTCGAAGGAGCCTTTGAGAACCGCGTCCTTTGTAAAGATGGAGGCAATCTCGTCCCATCGGGTCAGGTAGTCCCGATAGGTGAGGTACAGAACGCGTCCGGCGCTGGGTTTATCAGACAGGTTCGGGCGATTCCGGCAATCGTAGACGACGAACTCTTCAAAATCCGTCAGGATGGACAGCGGAAGTTTAGCCGACCAGGCATAGCGGCGAAGCTGATAGGCGGGACTGAGATCGTCTCTCAGATTGACGGCAGGTTTCTTGGCTTCGAGGAAAAATTTCCGGGCGCCTCCGATACGAAAACAGTAGTCGGGAGATTTTGTGTAGCCGCCAATCTTGATGGCAACTTCATGGATGACATCTTTGTACGCCTCGGCGTGGCCCTGCTTATTGGCGACATCCCACCCGAGCGCCTCGAAGAACGGATCGAGAAATTCCCGGCGAAGTTGGGTTTCGTTGTAACCTTGGCTCTTGTAGGACTCGCGGTTCTGCTCGAACCGGTCGATGAGGGTGGCAACGATAGGGGGCGCTTGGCTCATAAACGGCAGTCACTCTTTGCTTCTGTGTCGGAGCCGCCGCAGAATACCGCTTTTCCCGCGAGAAAGCACCCTGGCTTTTTAGATTCTTGGTGAGGGGATGAGGATCAAAGAGCTTAGGTGAGGGATTTGGGGTCAGCAAATTGTCTTGACTGTCAAGCGTGCTGAGGCTGTTCCGTCCGCCAGCGCGTCCGATGCTTGAGCATCGCGTTGAGTGTGGTCAGCAGGTCCGCATAGAGGCGATGAGGGCCTTCTCTGTTCTGCATCTCCCCCAAAGGAGTCGCCAAACTGGCCTTCACTGCGCATGTTCTACCTTCTCCCTTGAGAGCTGGCTAGATGGTCTCCCACTGCGCGTGTCCAACGAGGGTCTTCGGAGACCGCGGGTTGCACGAGTACAGGAGATCATCTAGTCAGCTCTCTCACAATTCCTCCAAGCTCGGTCATTTTCCCTCTCTTGGAAGGGCACCCATGTTGGTCTAAGTGCGGCTCGTCGAAAGAGGCTACGGATGATCCCTCCAAGCTCGCTCGTTGTCTCTTCAGGGATGGGGGCTGATTGATCTTCCACTGCGCGCGTCCAACGAGAGCCTTCTAATTCTTCACCTTCTCCAGAAGGAGCAGGCAAACCGTCCTTCACTGCGCGCATCGAGCGACCACTGTTTCATCGTGGGGGCTCTGCGAGCAAGAAGGATAGTTGCCTGCTCCCTCATCCACCCATCGTCAGCACCACTCGAAATCGCGCCTTGCCGCTCATCATACGATCGTAGGCAGTAGCGGCTTGTACGAGCGGGAAGGTCTCGACCATGGGACGAATGCCGGTCAGCGCACAGAAGTTCAGCGTGTCTTCCGAATCCCGGGCGGTTCCGGATGGCCAGCCTCGAATCGACCGGCGAGCGCCGATGAGTTGAATGGGTGTAACAGTAATGGGGTCGGCTGATGCTCCCACTACCAGCAACTTGCCACCGACACCGAGCCCATCGATCAGCTCCGACATCGATTTACTGTTCGGCGCGGTAGCCAGAATGACCGAGGCGCCGCCCATCTTGGTCATTTCTCCAGCAGCGTTGGTCTTCTCGGTATCAAGATAGCGAGCAGCACCTAGATTCAACGCTAAAGCTTCCTTATCTTGGCCCCGCCCTATCGCCACGGTGTGATAGCCCATTTTGCTGGCGAACTGGATGCCCAGATGCCCAAGTCCACCCAGTCCCTGCACTGCCACGAGATCGCCTGCTTTCGCTCCGCTGTGGCGCAAGCTGTTGAAGGTCGTGACACCAGCGCACAGGATGGGCGCCGCCTCCACCGGCGAGAGAGCGTCTGGGATCGCGGCCACGGCTTCGCTCCTGGCAATCATGTATTGGGCATACCCGCCGTCTTCCTGGAATCCCGTGACTTGAAAATTCTGACAACCCATGAAATCCCCACGGCGACAGGAAACGCACTGTCCGCAATGTCCGCCGTGCCACCCCACACCGACCCGTTGGCCCTTCTTCCAAATCGTCACACCTGGTCCAACGGCATCGATCACACCAGCAACCTCGTGCCCCGTCACTCGTGGGTATTGCAGACCAGGCCAGTGCCCTTCCTTCACAAAGACGTCGCTATGGCAAACGCCGCAAGCCTGTATTTTGATGCGAACGGTATGAGGCCCCGGTTCCGGTACCTGACGATTCACTGTCTCGAATGCGCCGCCGGGACCGCTCACTTGCACTGCAGTCATCTGTGACATGACCGGCCTCCTTGGTTGGATTGCATGTGACTATGGGAAGCCTAGTCCACTGAGAGGAGTGGCGGCAAGGCTGTCAGCCATCATTCCCCTGGGTCGATCCAACAGTCCTTCCACGCTCACTCATTCTCTCTTCAGGAAGGGGGAATGCCCAGTCCTGCCCCACCTCTTAACGTGGTTGATCCATACCCGGACTCACGATGATCGGCACGTTAGACTTATCCGGCACGATGATCATCTTGGAGTTGGGACTCTCGTACAATTTGAATTTGAGAAAATCCGGCGTGAGCGTTTTCGTGATGATCTCCTGCGCCTGGGACTGACCCTTGGCGCGGATGCGCAGGCTCTCCCCTTCGCCCTCGGCGCGAATTTGCAATGCATCCCCCTCGCCTTTGGCTTGAATCCTGGCGATCTCGGCGTTGCGTTGCGCAATCAGCAGCTCAAATTCCTTTTGCTCCTTCTCCTGTTCCTTCGCTTGCTTCTGCTCGATGGCTTTCAACACCATCTGGGGAAATTCGATCTCGGACAATGCCACACTGTAGACGTCGAGATGCCGCCCTTTGAGCGACTCGACCATCACCGCTTCAATCTTGTTGCCGATTTCGCTGCTTCGTTCAGGAAGCGTGACCATCGTGTATTGGGCGACAACCCCACGCACGGCCGACAAAAATTGAGGCCGCACCAACTGCGGATACCAGTTGTGCCCCACCTCCTGAGCGAGGAAGTACACTTCCTCTGCAATCGGGCGCATGGTGATCGCAGCATGCAAGGTCACTGAGAGATCGTCGGCGGTCAAGGCATCGACCTTTTCCGTGAAACTTTGAAGCCGGACGTCGTACGCGAACACATCGTTCCAGGGCGCGCGCCAATAATACCCGTCCTTGAGCGGCTCCTTCATCAAACCCCCGCTCATGGGATACCACCGGAGGCCACGCTTCCCGGCGTCGATGGTTCTCCCACACCCGTACATCACCAACAGAATCGGAATCATCAGTACGATCACGCGAGGAAAAGTTGAGAGCTTCATAGGTCCTCCTATTGTAATGGTCGGCCTTTCTCTCATTGTAGATAGCTAGAACCTCTCGTCGGTCACCGACGCTGCTGTCGTCCCGTTCGAGCGGCATCCGCATAAGCTTCAGCACGACGTTCCAGATCCTGAGCCGCTACGGCATAGTACTTCGAGAGTTGCCTGGCTCCACTGACCCAGTCCGATTCAGGGCCGAAGAGATGCTCATACCGAACAGCGCTCTCGGCAAGCGCGGCAGCCTTCTCTTCCAAAGCCTTCGCCTCGCTTCGGTAGTAGCCGGCAATGGCCATCTGATCCTGCGATGGACCGAACGAGGTCGTGTCAATTTTTACAGGCTGTGCGCAGCCGGCAGCGGCGAGCGAACAGAGTACGATCAGTACACCCCATCCGACATGATGCGAGAGCGTCGCACGCGACAGATTGTTCATAGTATCTCCCCTAGCCCGTATTATTCATGAACGCTTCTGCTGCAATCGCGGATTCGCCGCTGCGACAAGCCTGGACGCGTCGGGCCTGGCGTCCAGGCAGGCGGGCTCGCCGCTCGGTCGGTCAACATACTGTTTCACGTATGCCTTGTATCTTCTCCGCAGACCGTCTAGAGGATGATTGTCAATTCTTTGTTCGGACGTGATAGGTCGATATGCCTGAGGTCCTCTGAGACCGGGAGG
>DASYRC010000048.1:0-7181 GCA_036004925.1 Nitrospiraceae bacterium
CGAACGGGTGAATCGGCAGCACTACCAGACAAGAGCCGAAGCCAGGGCCGAAACCTTTGACTATGTCGAGCGGTGTCACAATCCGCGTCAGCGACGGAGACTCGACATGCAGCAACAGGCGGAACGACTCTTAACTCAACCATCCGTGAAAATGGGGTAGAACCCAGGCAGTGCCTTTTCCCTTTGGTCACGCTCTGCATAAGATTTTGCCTGATCGAGGTATATTTCGGACTCAAAAATTCGGAGATATTCAGCTGAGGTACGCTGGTCTTGGCATGCTTTGAGGAACCTCCACATCTCGTCGTACAACCCACCCCATCGAGGTGTGAGCGTGAGCAGATAGCGACGCCGTACACCATAGTTTACGGGGTCGATCCGCTTTGCAAAGTTCAACCATGCGAGACTTCTTTCCTTGTCTCCACGCATCATGGAAGAATTCACCAGATGTAGCAAAGTAACAATAGGCTTTTGTGAAAGCGAAAGAGAGTCGACAAGATCCTTATCTGCCATGGCAAGATACTTGGAAAGCTCAACCATATTTTCAGGTGGTGTGTCCTTAGCGAACGCGAAGCCGCGTTTCTTCTCTCCTAATTTCCGGTTGTAAATTCCTCGGGCTAGTCGCGCAGGATAGGACTTAGAATTCTTGGTGACCCACTGGTTCAAGTAGGCTTCATTTTCAGGAGACGTATCATAGAACGCCTGATACTGTAAGGTTAGATCCCGGTCGTTCATCTGGCCCTGCTCATACTGCCGCTGGAATGTTCCGTACCGTTGGTCGAGTTGCGTGAATTGTCCTGCCTGTAATAAATTCACGACGCTCTGACGCTCTTGCGGGGATAGCTCGATGATCCATCCGCGAGAAGGAGGCTCAGGGACAAGGCCAACAGCTGTAGAACTACTGAGAATCAAGAGGGCACAAGATGAGAGAGTCTGAAGAGTGGCTGCTAAAACTACGGTTCTGCAACGCATAACGTTAGTCTCCCACCGGAATAAGTGGTCATCGAATACGTTTGCTCTCCTAATAAAGAGTGTAGAGGGTCAAGTCTTTTGTGCATACGAAAATCTCATTTTGCTATTCAGGACAAGACTGACGTTCCGCCGGCTCTCATTGATGCAGCGGAGCGTTTGAGGAGTATCTTAGGGGGGGCCAAAAGGCTTGTGAAATCCCTGGCGGTTACCCTTGTGATTTCCTTCAGGATCAAGGCTGGAATTCGTAGGGGTCAAAAGGGACTGTTTTAGGCTCAGCAGAAAACTCCCTTCAGCATGAAACCGTCAACTCTCGAGTCCTGGATGAATTGATTCCCCGTCACCACTTGCTCACCATTATGCCACCTTGTTTCGTCCTGGCACGCCCGTCCTGTGGCTCTGGGTGAAGCGTGCGATTCTGGAGAATGATCGGGTCGAGGATTTCTCCGCAGGTCATGCAGCGCCACCCCGTGAAGGACGACACGCTGGGACTGACCTGCAGATCCACGAACGTCTCTTCCACCATCAGATTGTGACAGCGTGGGCATCCCATCACGCAGTCAGATTCTGTCGCACACCTACTCACACCGCTCCCTTCGCGGCAACCGCTCGAAGCCGCCCTAATACAACAGATGCAGCAAGAGGGTCAGGCGAAGTTCTTGCCGTGATCGACGACGAGCCGCCAGTCTGTGCGGAACCTGCCACAGAAGCCCAGAATCACAGCCAGACCCAAGCACCACAAAGAGATCGAAAAGGATGTCTTGCGTCAGCATTGTCAGCTTCCTTTGTGAAAAGTTCCCTGCGCGTGGCGAACTCAGCTTTCCCGATTCTCCTTCTCCGCCTGGAGCCAGTCGGGAAGGGCCCAGCCTTTTACGCAGCCTCCCCGCTCGGACCGTTCATAGGCCCGGTTGGTGATCCGCGCAGAACCACAGGCTCGTAAGGCTCGTCAACGCCTGGCCTGCTGTGGCGGCCGCGATCGGTCTGAGCGATCGGAGATCCCGGAACAGCAACGGTAGTGGTTCGCATCTTTTCCCGAATCACGTGAGATGCTGTGGGGTTCGTGTTCTTTTCTCCTTATTCGGCAGCCAGATTGTGTACGTCCCCTCGCCCATCGCCGTTATCCGCACCTGCCCTGTTCGGCTCAAACGATCGACTTCGAGAAAAACCTGGTTCCAGGTAAGCTCTGGTACGCTCAGCACCAACTCATCGAGCTGACAACCAGGAGCACAGTGCACCGCGTCGAGGATCCGGTCAGTAACAGTCCCTAGTTGTGACATGGCGATCCCTCTCTTCTATGCATCCGAGTGCCCTACACCTGCTTCTTGGCTGGGACCATTCCTCTCTCACCCAACCCTCCCTAGATGCGGGAAAGGATGGGCCAGAGGACGGCCCTTCCCTCTGGCGCGAACAGGGCACTACTGTTTGGGCATGCGAGTCGCCTCAGTGACCGGCGGTGCAATCTTGATTTGAGGCCCTTCAACCGTCGGCAGTTGACCGGCTCCCTGCGGCTTCAGCAACCTGGCATTATGGGGATCCACCAGCTTCTGGCCCGTGTGCGCATCCTCTGACACGGCGGCGCTGCTGAGGGATTGCTCAACAGTCAGATTTTTTTGCCCAGTATCGTTGGCATATGCTCCGCCCGATGGATACCCGGGATGCTTGGGCAGCATCGCCGGATTCGCGGCGGCGAAAGAGGCAGCTCCTCCCAACACAAGCCCTATCATCACGATGGTGGAGAATTTCATGGCCTGCCCTCCTTTCATTGAAGACACCCCCACCTTCTCGGCCAGGGATGATCCCGATACCGAACCGGAACGTCTTCCCTGTCAGAGCTGCGACTCGCTGAAGCAAGAGCCGGCAGTCGGGATGTGCGACATCACAGAATGCCGCGCTTCAGAAAGAGGCTGGCGTAGGAGCTGCGGGGACCGTGGGATCCATCGCGCGGGGGAGAAGGCAAGGCGCGTAGGAGAGAGCAGTCGAGGTAACTGGTACGTCAGGGTTGGAGGCTACGCGGATATGGTGAGTCCCGTCAAGATGCGAGAGTTCCGTAGGAACTATTTACATCATGGTAGTTCAAAAACATTGTTTTTGACCCTCATGAGTGAATACGCTGATACCCGCACAAAATCGAGGAGGGTTCCCCACGTTCTGCTCTAGGAGTTTTGACACTCTCCAAGCCTGGATGGGGTCTTCAGAGCACAAGACGATCAGGGGCTTTACATCCGATTGTCATTGGATTGGCTCCAGCTGTTCAATCGGGTTGACGCGATCCGGTGCATCTCCCATGAGAGCAGTGAGGTGGAGGGCTAGAAAACTAGGTTAGAAAACTGGGTTTTCTGGGGGATAAAACCGGAAGGAATAACCCCTTGTTATGCTGTTTGAAGATAGACGGAAGGGATTTTAAGTTCGATCGAGACACCGAGACTATCGAACTTGAACTGTATTCATCTGAAGAATTTCAAGTGCTTTGGGAGTCGGATAATTGATGCAGATTCTCGATAGTCCACCTCCACGCTGGATAGCTCTTTCACTGAACCGTTATAGTTCCTGCGCGCTGTTAGGCCACACTAACTAAGAAAGACAATGTCCGGGTTACCGACCACTCCTGCCTTTTGGATGATCGCGCGCAAATCGGATGACTCGGTAAAGGCTTGTGCTCTTTTGAGGTCCGCTACTTCAAACAGTGGACTCCCCCACTTAATTTCTGGAAAGTTTGAACATTGCTAACCATTAATTCTACAGAGAATCCAGCCCTCTTCGAGTTTCCACCTTTAATGGGACAGCCGGGTGCACTCGATCGTGACTCTGGTGAGAGACCCTCGGCTGTCTTCTGCTGCGATGGGTTTTGAATAAATTCAGTGGGTTTCCAGCATCCAACTGACTAAGCTATCTGTCCACAATTTAAGTGGGGCACAACAGCGCATCGCAACGTGCCAGTATCATTGAACTATTCAAGCCCACATTATACTACTTGACTCCCGTACGACATTGCGCCCAGGGTGATGGTGTTCGGTGTGAAGCTCCGCTGACTGTCCTATCTCTTACGCTTCCTGATCTGTCTCGCGTGACCGATTCCTCAGTCTCCGCCGCTCCGATGCCCGAGTTTCTCTGAACGGCTGCATGCCGTGTGTCATGGTCTGCTGATGGAGGCGGCCAGGACTCCGGCCATGCTCCAGAGGACTGGTCGACTCACGCTCGCATTCCATAGAAAGGAGTGAGCCATGCTCTACTACGCACTGGTGTTCCTGGTGGTTGGCGTGATTGCCGGCGCCCTGAATCTCGCCGGGGTGTCCGCGGTCGCGGTCCAGATTTCCTGGATTCTGTTCCTGATCGGGATCGTGTTGGTCGCAATCCATGTGATCACAGGGCGCTCCGCTCGGGTTGCGTGACCGGGGGCTGTCGGGCTGTCCGACAGGCTCCTGGCGTGATGACCTGGCACCAACGTAAATCTGTACAGAGGAGGACAATCCGATGAACGCTGATCAACTTAAGGGGAAATGGATGCAGTTCAAAGGTGAACTGAAACAGCAGTGGGGCAAGTTTACCGATGATGACTTGCAACAGATCGAAGGCAGTTATGACAGATTTGTTGGCAAAGTCCAGGAACGGTATGGGTATGGCGATGAAAAGAGGGAGCTGATGAAGTGGGCGGACGCGTGGCATCAGAAGTCGGCGCCGGAAGCCATCGGGAAAAAGCCGCGCTGATGCGAAGTCATCAAGTAGAGAGAGATGGATCACCGAGTAATTTCACATTATCAGTTAAGGAGATGAAGCCATGAACACACTTTTACGTTGGGATCCTATCAGCAGAGCTCAATGGAATCCTTTCAAGGATCGGGATGAATTGGAAAGCCGGTTGGCGGCGATGTTGGCCACTCGGGCGGCGTTGAGTGATGGAGTCAAGGAAGCCATGACGGTGGCCGAGTGGTCGCCGCTGGTGGACATTATAGAGGATGAGAAACAATTCCTCATCAGGGCGGAATTACCGGACATGAAGAAGGAGCAGGTCAAGCTCACGGTGGAGAACGATGTCCTGACGATTTCCGGCGAACGGAAATACGAGAAGGAAACCACCGGGCACAAGCATCATCGGATCGAACGTGCCTACGGGAGCTTCATGCGGAGCTTCTCGCTTCCGGAGAATACGGATGGGAGCAAGATGTCGGCCGACTACAAGGACGGCATGCTCACCGTGCGTCTCCCGAAATCCGAGAAGGCGAAGTCGAAAGCCATCGAGGTCAAGGTGGCCTAGGGTTCTTGCGTTGATCTGGGGATGGGGAGCGTCAGGGAAGGTGTTCTTACGCCGACGCGATGATGGAGCCTTACTGACGCTCTGTGCCAGCCGCGCTCCGGGCTTCTTCCGTCTCACGACGCGGCATTCCTAAAACGCGGATCGCGCGTCTAGGCTCCCAGCGCAACCCCGTGAATTTCAAAGCGGAGCAGTGGCCCCAACGCTGGGGGGAAACGTTGCCCTCCACCACTTTTAGTGACAACTTTCAACAGACATGCCCATTTAAAAAAGGTGTGCTAAATTTGTGCAAACAATCAGTAAAACAGATCGAATTCTTCATAATCAATCGAATCAGTAGAAACCGCCTAAGTCATTGCTGGCAACGATAGAACGGGGAAACCTTCGCAAAATCAAGCCATTGATATTTTCGTCTTTTCGCCCTTTTAAGGCGAGGGCGCTGGGTTCGAGTCCCAGCCGGCTCACCGCTTCGTACAATTAACAGAACTTTCAAAACGACTTTCAGCCTCTTTCCGCCTTCCTATTCATTCTGCGCGCAGTGTTCAAAAACCTCTCTCCAATTCAAGACACGAGAGGTCGATTTTTGAGGGGCTTTGACGTATCCTTCTGCCTGTTCCAAAAACAAATGATTTTGCTGCCCTATCTCACTGTAAAGAAATACCTCTGACTTATCTGCCGAACTGATGCGAAGACCTTTAACGTACGTGAGTATCACGGCACTGATTGTCGGACTCGCTTTCGTCCTAACGATAAACGATTTCCTGGCAATCAATCGGCGGGTTGAGGCAAACATCCTCGTGGTTGAAGGATGGGTCTCCGGTACCTCGGCTATTGGGGAGGCTTCGGAAGAGTTCAAGAGAGGACAATACCAACTGCTCATAACAGTTGGCGGACCCACCGACAGGGGTAATGGAAATCCTGATCAGACTAACCTAGCCATGCTTGCGGCCAGCCAACTGCAAGAACTAGGTGTGGACAAGCGCTTCATTGTCGTGCTTGCTGTTCCCGAAGTATCACGACATCGGACTTATGCTTCTGCCGTGGCGCTGAGAAACTGGTTGAAAGACTCCGGAACCCAAACTATGGGCGTAAATGTTTTCACAATTGGACCACATGCAAGGAAGAGCCTGGTGTTGTTTAGTAGGGCACTTGGACCGGGTATCGCCGTTGGGGTCATTGCCGGAACGGATGATGACTATGATCCAGATCGCTGGTGGATGTCGGCCAGAGGGATCTATGTGATTTTCAGAAAACTGCTAGGATTTCTTTATGCCGTGGCTTGGCCGTTCCCGGAGAATCTTTCTCTATCTGCCGAGTAAGTGTTTCATGCAATGTACTGCCCCACTTAATTGGTAGACAGTTTCTTGAACATTGTAAACTATCCTTTCTGCAAAGAATTCAGCCCGATTCGAGTCCCCACTTCTTAAGGGATAGCCAGGCACACTCGCTCGTGACTCTGGTGAGAGACCTTCGGCTGTCTTCTGCGGCGATGGGTTTTGACTAAATTCAATGGGTTTCCTGCATCTAGCTCACTAGGCTACCGGTCCACAATTTAAGTGGGGCACAACACATCATGAGCAATGTTCAAAAAGAGTTCATTTTGGATTACCTAAACGGTTGGCTTGTGGCATTGGGAGATCAGTGTGTTACTCCTCCCCCTTACAGCGAAGGTTTTTGACCGGAAGAGCTTCGAGGAATAAGCGGGAATACACTGCGGTTAGATAGCGGATAGACGGGAAGATTCGCAGTATATCGCGGTCGGCGTGACCTTCCCCCCGAAAACTACACCATTGGCTAGGAAGTCCGACTGTGCTGTGATGGGCCGAACGGAGGAGGCCTATGACCCGAAAACGCCATACCGAGGAGCAGATCATCGCGGTGTTGAAGGACGCCCAGGCCGGCGTCAGCATCCAGGACCTGTGCCGGAAGCACGGGATCTCGGATGCCACATTCTATAAGTGGCGGA
>DASYRC010000049.1:0-26842 GCA_036004925.1 Nitrospiraceae bacterium
GCACTGGGGCTTCGTGATCCTGGGCTGGTGCGGGCTGTTCGGCGGGACGGGGGGCGTGGCAGCGCAGATCGTGGCGCGCATGTCCAACCTGTGCGATGTGGTCTGGAACAATGAGAGCAAGGACTGTTTGCATGTGATCCCGTACTAAGAGGCATGCCGTCGACTTCGGTGGGCTGGCCCCGTGCTCCGGATACCGAAGAGCGGGGCTGCCCAACCAGCCAGCAGGAATAAGGGAGGGGACAGATGTTTAGAACGAGCGAGGAGGGGACAAATGGCACTGTTTAGAACAGCTGAGATTATCAAAGCCAGCAAGCTACCGCCGGAAGGCGTCAAACTGTCAAGAATGATTGACGCGGTGTATTTCCTTCCGATTGCGTATCTAGGAGTATTCGCGACCTTTCATATGCACTTCGATCTGCTTGCGGGAGACTGGGATTTCTGGATCGACTGGAAGGATCGGCAGTTTTGGATGACGGTGACACCTATAGTGGAGGTCGCTTACCCAGGGGCGGTCATGTACTACTTCTGGACATTTTACCGGCAACCGTTTGGCGCAACGTTGTGCATCACGGGGCTCCTCGTCGGGAAGTGGATCACGATTGTGCTTGCCTGGTACTGGTGGGCCAACTTTCCGATGAACTTTATGATGCCCGCCACCATGGTCGCCAGCGCGCTGATTCTCGACGCGACCCTGTTGCTGACTCGGACCTGGATTATCACAGCGATAGTCGGGGTATGGGCGTTCGCAATGGTGTTTGGTCCGACAAACTACGCCCTATTTGGGTACAGCCACCAACCGTTGGTAGTGGATGGTCAGTTGCTCTCGCTGGCCGACTACATGGGGTTCACCTATGTCCGTACGGGGACGCCTGAGTATATCCGGATCATCGAGGTTGGGTCGCTGCGTACGTTCGGCGGGCACACCGTCTGGATCTCCGCATTCTTCTCTGCCTTCATCTCCATGTTGATGTTTACCATCTGGTGGCAAGTCGGACACTTCGTCGGCCAATCGTACTTTTGGGTCAAGGGCAGACGGGGCGTAAGGACACGGATGAACGATACTATGATAGTCGGCAGCGATGAGTTTGCCCGGAGGCATGGTACGCCGGACGGAATTGCACCTAGATTGGCTGGCCCCACTTCGGCAGCTACATTAGCGGAAGGGAAATCATGAACGCCAAAAACTTAATTAAATTGTGCGTCATCGGCTCCCTCGGGATGGCGACACTGGGGCTCACCCTGGTGTTCAATGCCTCTCCCGCTGCCGCCCACGGGGAGCGCTCTCAGGAACCGTTCCTGCGGATGCGTACCGCCCAGTGGTACGACACAAGGTGGAATCCGCAGAAAACCTCAGTCAACGATGAAGCGATAATGTCGGGCAAGATCCACATATCAGAAGACTGGCCGCGGGCCGTCGTCAAGCCCAATCGTACGTTCATAAACATAGGCAGCCCGAGTTCGGTGTTCACGCGTCTCAGCTCGAAAGTGAACGGAATTCCGATGTTCACCTCTGGCCCGATGCAGCTCGGTGGGGACTACGAGTACGTGATCAAGATGAGGGGCCGGATACCTGGTCATCACCACATCCACCCGATGTTGGCCGTCAATGGGGCCGGCCCTATTGCCGGGCCTGGGAGCTACATGACTATAGCAGGCAATTATAAAGATTTTACAAACCCGGTGAAACTGCTGGTGGGAGGGACCGTCGATACGGAGACCGCAGGCCTGGGGGCCGGACTCTTCTGGCATGTCCTGTGGGGTAGTCTGGGATTCGGCTGGATCGCCTGGTTCGCAGTCAGACCAATGTTCCTCATTCGCGCCAGGGTGCTGGCGCAAGAGGGAGGGGACGCATTGCTGAATGACCCAGTCGACCGCATAATGGCCTATGCCGTTATAGGAGTGACCTTCTTCTTGATTGCGATAGCGTTCTTCACGACGGACGCCATGTACCCTTATACCATCCCTCTCCAGGCGGGTGAACCAAAGATCACACCGACTCATTTGAAGTCGGACCTCACGATGAAGGTGCTCGCCGCGGACTATGATGTTCCTGGTCGCGCCCTGCGGATGACCCTACAGGTCACCAACAGCGGTGAGCAGCCCCTTAGGATCGGAGAGTTCACGACGGCAGGCATCAGGTTCCTCAACAAGGTCGGCGTAGCCAACAACCTGGACCCGACCTACCCGCCAGAGATTATGGCAGTAGACGGCTTGCATTTGGAAGATGAGTCCCCGATCAACCCAGGCGAAAGCAAAGAAGTCAAGCTCGACTCGAGAGACTCGCTGTGGGAAGTGCAGAGACTGATGGACCTGGTCCACGATCCGGATCAGCGCTTCGGAGGGCTTGTGATGTCCTGGGACGAATCCGGCAATCGCCACATCAACAGCATCGCCGGTAATATCATCCCAGTGTTTACGAGGGCCGCGGCGGCAAGCTAAGGGTTTAAACACGTGCAAGCGTGACGCCGATCCGCCCCCGTCGCAAGACGGGATGGCGGATCGGCTTTTTTATCGAACGAGATGAATGAAGTAGACCCCTCCGTCAAGACACGATGAAGCCAGGTTCAAGAGGCTAACCGTCCACACAGGCAGGGGAACGGCGCTACCAGGCTTTGTTGTTGTATCTAGTCCTGTTGTGTTCCTGAGCCATTTCTTACTGCTCTCGCTCAAGTTATCCACAATGCTTGCTCCTCTACAGCGTCCTGTCCTGTAGACCTGATTCGGTGTGCTGTAGGTCAGTCAGTTGGTCTGTTCTTTCCTGTTGTGTCCCCAGGAATACTTCCTTTTGGACTCAAAACACAATGTATTCCGTCTTCCTTATATATATGCCCGTGGGCTTTGCTCTACGCCAAATTCGTTCCACAAACACATTATTCAATTGCGTGCCCTCCATGCTAAATCTCTTTCCGTGCGCCTTGGGCACCTTGGCGAATGGCGCAGAAGGGAACTGATATGGGAAGCCCGTTGCACAACCGTCCTTGACATCTGATGGATGCTACGGTGCACGTGGTTCTAAGCTGACCGGTGGAGGCCAGGGGCTCTCACGTCATGACATATGATCCGAAGCCACGCTATCTGATGCCGTCGTCGTGGCAAGAATGGGTGATAGGAAATTGATTGGGGGGCTGAATACCCTCTGAGTAGCACCCAAGCAAGGCCCCTAGCAGGCTTCGAAAAAACTATATAGCCCAGGCGGAACTTCGATAGCCTGTACGTCTGGGTAAAGAGAAAACACTCCGCAGGATACTCAAAAACGCCATCCTCGTCGCTCATACAACGTCGCTCGGGAGCGGAGTTGCTGGTTTCGAGTTTCAGGTTGCCAGGGACCATCCTCTGGAAACTTCAAACTAGAAACTTGCAACCTGAGAACGCTTGAGTGAGAGACGTTTCACGGATGTCGAGACCGCCGCTGGCGGATTCTCTCAGCATCCTGCCAGAGTCTGTTGCACGCACCCATTCTCTTGAATGGTTCGACTTCCCTCAGGAGAGGCTTCGACTGGCCTGTCCAGAGATTGTCAAATGGCTCAACATGTACAGAGAAACTTCATTGATTCCGCCGCCCGCTCCATTCTCCATGAGACTGTCGAGGGCTGAACAAAGGTTTGTGCAACAGGTCTTTAGTTAGCTCACACCCCTGCCTGTGTCAAAATACTCATGGCCAGCTCATAACTGAGGAGAACTGAGCACCTTTTCCATATGTTGCGGGGGCGAGAAGGCGGGTTTAGAGCCGCGACCTGCCAGTCCGTCATCAGCGGCTTGTACTTCAATATCTGCAAGAACCTCCCGGTAATGGGTGCGCGAGGCAAAGAATCTAGGTCCCAGCTCACGCGTCGGGCGCATGGCACAACGAATACATTGAATACATTGCGCAATTTTTGTATGCGTCTACGAGTCGGTAGGCGGGCCGTGTTTTCCAGTTAGCCGGCCAGTCTTGCAGCGAGCGAAAGACCAATGCGTCACGCGGGGTACCCTCCCTGCAGGTGTTGAGGAGGAAGCGGTCTAGGGCACCCGTGCGCGGTGTGTTACCTTATCTAGACTGAATCACCCTTCAGTTAGAAGGCTGGACCGGCCGTGCATTGACTCTGTACAGCGATGAAAACCTGTCAACCTGCACTTTGGAGACCTTGATCAGATGCTTCATTGTGTACCACTTGACTCCCTCGCTCCAAGGAGGTGTTGTGGGCAAACCAGAATAATGGTGGAAGGGCCTATTGGAAGGCCGTAATTCCGCAGCATTTAGTAAGGCTTGGTCACCCAAGTGCCGCCAGCGTTCCGATTAACTTAGAAGCGGAAGCAATGGCCATCACAACGGGTGGAGCTAATATGAAAGCTACGGACGAGGAGGCCGAATCCTTGGTCACGCCTGCCTGCTTTGTCACATAAGCCTGGACATCTATATGTTTTCGCGTCAACTGGTACCGGTGGATTCGATTATCAGGATTGTCGAGAAACGCAGGAATGCATAGAAGCCGGTCTGTATGACCTGTACTGCTTCAAGCCAAGGCAGGAGTAGAAAGGCCAAGTGGGCGGAGACAAGGACAAAATCTACCAGGTACTAAAATGGATGGCAACGGCACATTCCATGTCTGGGCAGAGGAGCACGTGCGACGTCCAGGGAGAAGACCAAGGCGCCGACCGGCAAACCGCATGGCGTGAAGAATTACACAGGATAACGTCTTAGAGTATTCATGTTTGTGATGCCAAATCCGGTGTGGGAGGTTCGTCGTTTACCGTGAAGCGTTATACGAGCAATGTCCGCATTTTAGCCGTCCAGTGCTACGAAAGATTGATGTTTAGCGGTTCACACCGCTAACAACCAGCGGTGTCTTCACGGTGATGGCCCCTGCGAGATCCCCTTCGCGATGTCCTTCCTTGGGATAACCGGAGATATCCAAATCGCCTTTCGGTTCGCCATGGCAAGCCAGACAGTCCTTCTGATAATAAATCGGCATGACCACACGCAACGTGTGTCCTTCATCGGTTAGCTCACTCATGTAGGTATTCACCCGTGGCTGTCCTGACAGCCACTTCAGCACTGAGGCTTCGTAGTCGTCCGGTTCATTCTTGAGATTGCGCGGCTGCAAAGCCGTTTGCTTCAATCTGATATGCGACCGTTTGGAGAACCGCGCCGCGGTTTGACTCCCATACGTCGCTGGAATGAAGTTTTTGTACCCGATTCCGCGTTGATTGATCACGACCTGTGCATCGCGAACGACCTCCTTGCCGGCCAGGACCAAGTCGAACAACAACTCTTTGGCCATGGGAGGGACCACGATAGGCATAGGTGTGCTTTGGAGTTTTGAGAGATCAATGCGGGTCTGTTGGAGAAATTCCTGAACGAGTTGCTGTTCAAACACCTCGGGCGTAAATCCCTTATCTCCCTTATGTGGATTGTCAATTAATTGTTGATTCTGCTCAATGACCTCTCGGCCAACCTCGAGCAACTTGGCCAATAACTTAGCGGTCTCCTCCGCCTCCGCACGATCAAGTGCCCAACTCGATAGCGGCAGGATAAGCTGGACGGTGACGAACAGGACGAGCACTGCAGTCAAGGCAACCCAAACCTTCTTCATGAAGCCTCCATTCCTTCCCTTCAGCGAGCTGGCTCCACTCGACACTTGCCTTGATCATAATGCTCGACCATCTTCTCCACGTCGAACGGCAGGCCTTCAGCAGCCGCTCGACGCGGGAAGGCATAAGATTCTTCCAGCCAACGCTTTCGCATCTCAGCTAACTTCCCCGATTCATCCAATTTGAAAAGCACATTATTGATGAACCAACGTAGCCGGTAACTGTCCTCCGCCATCACGACGGCGTACTGGTCACGAGTCAAAAACAGGGGGGACCCCGTGTCGAGTGTCAGGAGTCGCCAATCTTTTCGCACGCTGGCCACCATGAACTTAAGGACAGGATCAGTTCCCAGGATGACGTCAATGGCAGGATCGGTCGAGGCATCGGCATACTCAAACGCAGCCGGTAAGGAATCGCACAACACCAGACGGCTCGTTGTTAAATTCGCTTCGGCATAGAGGTGTGCCGCAGTCAATTTCTGCACCGCGATCGTCAGTCCGGAAAGAGCCCGCTCGTTCGCGACCAGGCCGTCGGGGGGAGGATTCTCAGCCTGAGCACGAAGATTGGCGCGCACGCGCTCGACGATCTCTGGGCGCTGTGCAATGCCGCTGGTGTCCCCATTATAAAAGTACGGATTGGAATACGCGAACCCTGCTCGTGCTGGCGACGGCGTGTTAGCAGCCAGGGTTGAAACGAACAAATCAAGCTGCCCCTCGTTCAAGAGCATAAACAGGTCCTGGAACCGAACCAGGTGTATGACCGGGGCGACCGGCGTCCCGCAATGTTGCGAGAGGGCGGTTGTCATGTATTTCACGACCTCGACATCGAGCCCCGTGACCCGAGCACCCTCGTCGGTCCAGATGGCAGGAAACACAAATGGGGGGGCTGGCTCCGTTGAAATACCAATCTGAACGTGATGGCTACGGCATATCGCGTCCAGTTCATCAGTGGAGACCGGTGCCACACGTTGAACCGCATCATAGATTAACCCACAGCCGTCCAGTCCGAGGCTGGTCAGAAGAATCAGGCCGAGCAGCCATCGACCGGAAGAGCGTGATTCGCGCGCACGCATCAGAACCGTATCCCTGTGGTCATATTCCACTGCTGAGCCTCTTTGTGCTCATGCTCAAAATGAACTTGAAACCGATTGTACTCGACGGCTATTTCGAGCGACACTCCGAACGCTATCGGGAATCGCACGCCGAGTTGCCCTCCGATGAAATGCCCAGGCGAAGTGGGCCCATTCCCTGGAAAGTTCGTTCCTGCAAGGAGTCCGACATATGGCACTGCACGATCTTCGAGCGGACCGAACAAGATGTGGCGAATCGTCCGGTGAATCGGGGCAGACTTGGGGAAGTCCAGGATGTCGATGAAATTGTTCCAGCGGGGATTGACGAGAATCGCATGCTGGTTCGTCTGAAACCCCTCGAACTCGCGGCTGTGCAGACTGAAGTAGCGGTAGAGTCCGCGCACCTCAATGTCGCCATAGCGAAGCGCGGTAATGCCGGTTTGGATGGTGATTTCACGGTCTGTAGGAGCAAACGTTTGCTGGCGTAGTACCACATCGAGATTGATGGGGCGGATCGGAAACCATTCGAGGAGAGCCTCCTGTGCCAAGACTGTCATCGGCACGAAAACCCACAAGAGTGTGGTGATAATTGTCGCATGAACTTGCAGACGTCGCCGCTGGGGAGCTGAAGCTTTGGATATCATGCGAGAACTCGGGTTGGACGAGAAGAGATTGCTCGGACCATTCAGACTTCAATGCTATCCCAGAAGGAACCGGTTCTCCATCGTCCACGAGAAGCTCAATGCGATCTGCGTCGAAAGCATCGGAAAGAACCAGCCCCTTCCCAGATACAGAGGGAAGGGGCTGGCCAAGGCCAAAAGTTGTGAGCCCATGAAGAAAACTTATGCCTTGGATTTCAGTTAGAATCCAAGGCCGGGAAAGATCCCAATCGTCCAGAAGTTGTTTACCATGTTGGTCTGTTTGCTGGTCAGATGGAATCAGTCGCCCGGACTTATCTTGGAATGTTCACCAGACTGATACTCAAAGCCTACACCAAACTGCATACCAATATCCAAGGACTGTATTTGGTTTGAAGGAGGCCTGAACATATGAAAATCCAACCCGGTTGGATTGTTCCAGAAACAGAACGCACCAGCTTCCATGAACTTGAGTTTCGGCTCGACATCGACCGTCAGCATGATGATCTTCTGAACCTCGCTATGCTGGGGTTGTCCTGCACAAATCACAGAAGTCAAGAATGGGGGCTCCCCGATCACATTTTTTGAGCTTACCCCTTGTACTCAAGCCAGGTCTCTCCTACTGCATAGATCTTACGCATTCTGCCTCTATAGTTCATTTAAAAGAACAGGATCGCGCCTGCGCCAACGTCCTAACCTGTGCTGCCGTCGCTGAGCGCCAACCCTGCAAACCATGATGGGCCGGTCCCGCGCATCCTTCAGACCATCGTGAGGGATGAGTAACTGCGGCCCCACCAGCGTCAGAGTAGATGATGAGGGCCGCAACACTTCATTGCGAGGTTACTTCGGCGCGGTTCTCAGCACCGTGACGCCCTGTGAGCGTCACGGTACTTTGAAGTTCACCTCTGTAACCTGCCTGCAGATTACTTCAGGCCTTTGTAGATGTCAGGATTCTCTGCGCCCTCTACCTTCAACAGGCCAACGGCGCCTTTCGCAATGCGGAAGATTGAGTGGTCCACATTGATATAGGTTCCGGGCACTTCGACCTTAAATTCTGCCATGGAAGAGCCACCCGCAGGCACGACGGTGGTTTGGAGGTTCTGCAATGGAGGCGAAATCAAGGCACCCTCGGGGTACACCCTGTCAAATATCTCGCCGATGATGTGCCACGAAGCGACATGGTTAGGTCCTGCATTGATATAGAACATTCGAATGGTGTCACCCACCTTGGCTGTCAGAGGATTTTTGACAAGCGAGCCCGCCATTCCATTAAACACCACATGTGAAGGGCTCTCCGCTAACCCATTATCGAACGAAAACTCCAAGGTATCGCCCTTCTTACCAGGCTTGGTGTAAAACTCGCTTTGCACGACATAAAATTCTTTGTCTACTTTCTTAAGCCCACCAACCGGCTCAACTAAGATCCCGCCGTACATTCCATTCGCAATGTGTTCAGGAATGGATGGAGACGCGGTGGCGCAGTGATAGAAATAGAGGCCAGCATTGAGGGCCTTAAACCGTAACTTGCTTTCCTCCCCTGGCTCGGTATTGAGCATTGCTGCTCCGCCGCCTGGCCCAGTGACCGCATGAAAGTCAATGTTGTGACTTTCCTTACTGTCCTTGTTGTTCTTCAAATGGATTTCAACCGTATCCCCCACCATCACTCGGATCATGGGCCCTGGTACAGATCCGGTCCCTCCTGCGGGTCCAAAGCCCCAGAACTTATATTTGTTATCGTCACTAAGATTACCGACCCACTCGTGAGCTTCAAGCTCAACCACGATGTTGGCAGGCGCTGTTCGTGTGATTGGAGGAGGAACATTGGGTGCGGTCGTCACTACGGCTTTGATGGTCTCCGCCGCCGACACCAATCCTGGAGTGAAGGCAAAACACGGAGCCATGACCAATGCGCTGATCAATCCGGCATTACGCACGTTACGCGAAAAACTAATAGACATCGCAGTCTCCTTTGATTGTGGATTGCTCTGATGGTTTCTTCTCTCAGCTACTTGGTACGTCCCGAATGATTTCAGCCCTATCAGGGCATTCGGAGTTGCCTCCTGTTTAGGGTTTATAATCCGTGTGTTCGGCTGGTTTGTTCTCGTGCGAGAACTGGTGCTCGTACGCCATCACCTGCCAGATCTGCTCTTCCGACAGGAACTGCTTCCAGGCCTTCATCTTCGTCTTCGGGACCCCCTCCGACACGCGCCAGAACCAGAAGCTGTCCGAGAAACGGGTGGTGTTTTTGGGGTCACGAAGATCCCGCGCCCCCTTTTTCACTGGTTTACCGTCCTTGCCGTGACAGCTGCCACAGTTGACTAGCGGGTTGGCCTCGCCGGTGAAAATCTTCGCTCCCTCCGCGATGGCCTTAGGATCCGTCCACCCTCCAGCCGGCATATGTTTGCCGGCATAGTCGGCCGGGACAGAGGGCAAGGGTGGAGGGGCGTCCTCAGAGTAAGCCATCCCTCCTGAAAGAATCAGGGCAGATGCCATTAACACGACCGACATCCCGACCTTCCTCATCGTCATTCGCACCTCCTTTTCTTGATGGTGATTGTCGTCTCTCGATGATGTCCTGCCCCATGGGGCTCAACACACCGATAACAACTCGGACTGCCCACGCTCGCCGACCTTACACTTGTTCAGAGTCGCGACCAGATGCACCAATCAGCGCATCGAACTCGCATTGGTGATGCCCATGCCCGCATGCGAGGATTTCATGCCCAGGCCGACGTAAATGCAAGGCCCTCCGCTTGTTTGATACGGCTACCGCCCTGATTCTCCCGGCGAAATCATCCACGCCGGCTTGAATGGCCAGTTTGCCGCCCAGTCGCGGATGTTGGGTATGATTCGTATGACGCGGATGCCGCTACCACCGTCAACATAATACCCGACATTGCCGGCCAATGAAAAGGGCGATGTTGAAGGCGCATGCCGCCCTTCCCTAGTCAATGCCGCCCACAATGCCTTAGGTGTACCCCATTGTCAAGACACAAAAAGCTGAAATTTACTGTAGCTGGATGGTGCAAAAGTCCGCCAGCCTCTCAATCCGCGCGACGGGCACGCCTTGGGTGACAGGGGCGATCAGAGGTTCGGAATTCGAAGTTCCGGGAACTTTGAATTACGAACTCCAAATCCTCGCCCGTCCCGCCAATCTCGCTTAGCGATCCTGCGTGGGTGTTCTCTCCTTGTCCCACAGGGGCGGACCACTGAACCTCTGGCCTGCCAAAATAGTTTTCCCGCTGTCTGCTCTAGCGCTGAAGTGGTCTCTTTGATCGTCCGCTTGCCCTCCAATGCTTCCAACACCGCCCGCGCCCTCCCCTCCCCGCTGCCGTCTGAGGCTTCCGGAAACAAAAGATTCTCGCTTGGACCCCTGTCCAGTTTTCGGAGTACATTTCGTCCTTCTTACAAAAAAGAATAGCGGGGCGATGAGAGCTGGGATAATAAAGAGGCTGGCTCTTCAGTAGTGAGTCCGATAACTTATTGAGTAATGGTTGATAGGACACGTGGATGATTGACCAATAAATATCACGAATGCCACGTTTGGGAAATTCTCTTTTCGGCAGTCTAAACTCGAGGGTGAGGCTGATGTGGACTAAAGCGAGGCGGGTGTCATAAGGCGAGGCAAATCAAGAATGATGAGTCGCTTGTCCGTTCCGGACATGAGCTGGCCACACTTGAATCGGCCCATGATCCGAATGGCCATCTCCGTTGTGATCCCGGCCATGTTGGCGGTATCTTACCTCCTCATCCGAACCGTTAGACGAATTCCGTTCGGATACTTGATTCCATTGCCTTAATGGGCTTCAGTCGGTTCCTAAAGCATTCGTTGCCCCATCAGTCCCGACAGAATATTCAGGAGAGGAATACCGTCCAACTCAGTAGGAAGGGCGGTGCGGGAAGATCATTTTGTGATTTGTTTGGCTGCTTCAACAATCGATCGTGCTCCGATGCCAAAGTGGTCGACGAGTTCATCCGGCTTCCCGCTGTGTGGGATCGTGCGAACGGCGAGCTTATGCACCTTGATGCCTTCGGGTCCGACCGCGCTGAGCACAGCATCCCCGAGGCCGCCGTGCGCATAATGATCTTCAACGGTGAGGATGCGCCCCTGCGTGGCCCTGGCGCTGTCCAGCAACGTGGTGCGATCAATGGGGACGATGCTATAGAGATCGAGGATCCGCACGGAGACTCCGGCAGCTTTCAATGTATCGTACGCCTTCAGGGCTTCGAAGAGCGTGACGCCGGCTGCGACGATCGTAAGCACATCCGACGCGCTTTGGCGAATGACCTTCGATCCGCCGATCTGGAACGTTTCATCGGGTCCGTACAAAACCGGAGACTTTGGACGACCGGCCCGAATGTAGACCATCCCTTTGTGCGTAGCAGCCATTTCGACGAGCCGATACATACAGGTCGCATCGGACGGATACAACACGGTCACGCCCGGTTGCGCAGCCATCATCGCAATATCTTCCAAGCCCATCTGCGAAGGACCATCTTCCCCGATGCTCACGCCTACGTGTGTTCCGACAAGTTTGATGTTCGAGCCGCTGATGGCAGCCATGCGGATGAAATCATAGGCTCGCGTGAAGAACGCGGCAAACGTGGCAACGAAAGGAATTTTCCCGCAGGCAGCTAAACCCGCTGCGGCCCCAAACATGTTTTGCTCCGCGATAAAACTTTCAAAGAATCGATTGGGAAACCTCTTGCCGAACTTATCGGTATAGGTCGAATTTTTCACGTCGGCATCCAGTCCCACAACTAGCGGATTGACCGCGCCCAGTGCCTCAAGTGCGTTGCCGAAGGCTTCGCGCGTCGCGGCACTGCCGCCTACTTTGTAGGGCGAAGGTGGGAGGGGATCGATAGACGAAGGCCCCTGAGCCGGGGTCGATGGTTTCTTAAACGAAATGGCTATGCTGCTCGGCTTCAACCGCTTGGTCAACTCATCGATCGCCTTCTGGGTTTCCTCGCCTTTGGCGACCGGCTTCCCATGCCAGCCAGGATGGTTCTCCATGAAGGAGATGCCCTTGCCCTTAAACGTTTTGGCAAGAAGAACCGTCGGTTTGCCTTTGGTGCCGGCAGCGGCATCGAATGCCGCGAGCAGGGCTGAAAGATCGTGCCCGTCAACCACCAAGGCCTGCCAGCCAAAGCCAACCCACCGTGAGCGATAACCCTCCATGTCGTGTTGCAGCATGGTGGGATCGCTTTGACCGAGTCGATTGACATCGACAATGGCACAGAGGTTATCCAAACCATGATAGCGCGCGACCTCAGCCGCTTCCCATACGGATCCTTCGACGGATTCTCCATCGCCCATCAAGACGTAGGTTCGGTGATCCAGTTTATCGACGCATTTTGCATTAAGGGCAATGCCGATGCCGACTGGAAGACCTTGCCCCAACGAACCCGTTGCCATATCGACAAACGACAAGCGAGGGGTCGGGTGCCCTTCGAGGTCGGACGTCAGCGTTCGGAGCTTGAGAAGTTCGCTTTTGGGAAAGAGACCGGCTTCGGCCCAAGCGGCATAGAGCAGGGGTGCAGCATGGCCTTTTGACAGCACGAACCGATCGCTATTGAGGGCTTTGGGATTTTTGGGATCGTATCGCATGACTGAGAAGAAAAGGGCTGCGACGATGTCCGCAGCGGAACAGCAGCTGGAAGGATGCCCGCTCCCAGCCTCACTCGTTGCACGGACGCTCTCGATCCGGAGCTGCGTGGCCTTGTTCTGCAGTTCAGTAACCAATTCGGGGGAGGCGGTTGAGCTAGCCATCGGAACTCCTTTCGGAACCTGAAGACCAAGGATGCGGCCGGACTCTTCTCGTCTTCTATATCGGTAGCAGCGCGGCGGGGATTGAGGCTAACAAAATGAAATAAGGGAGTCAATGAACCTAAAGCAAGCTGTAAACCCACTTTAGCAATATCCTCCTCCTTCCCAAAGAGGCATATCCGGTTTATGTCGCGCATGCCGAGGCGCGACCCGTTTTGGGCTGCCCTGGCTTAGGGCTGCCCTGAAGGGGGAGCCCGATGACGTTGAGACGCCTGCTGGCCCTATCCGGCAGTCTTGAAATACTCGAGGGGCTGCTGACACTAATAAGTCCGGCACTGGTGGTATCGTTTCAGTTCGAAGTACCAGTGGTCTGTCTGGGATCGCAGCAGTCCTGACGCGGCCCTTCGACGCGTGGGTGTTCGCGCTGGGGCGACCTGCATGAAAGCCCGCGATGATGTCCAAAGTCCTGCCGGTCCGGCGGTGAGCATCTGGGTCACAACCTACAACGTGCCACCAGCCGCGGTTATTATATGGACAGCAACAGAGTCGGACCTGGGCGGCCTGTTGCGGTGGGAAACGGGGATTGTCCATTCGGTTTTCGGCATGTTATTCCTGGCCGTTCTAGCGGGGACGAATCGATAACCTAACGGCGCGTGGGTCGGTCAACACGGCGCCGTGTATGAATCAACACCCTTCAGTACGATTTCGTCAAGCTCGGGAATTGGTGAAAGGAGGCATGTAGTGAAGAAGCCGATTTTAGGCATGGTGGTGTTGACGACGTTGACGCTTTCGAGTGCTCTAGTTGGGGCACAGGACGGCAAACTCCCGGCCCCGCAAATCAAAACGCGTTCCGTGGTGCCTCCTTCCGATGCAACCCACTGGACCTACGAAGGCGAAAAGGGCCCTCGGTTCTGGGGTAAGCTCGACCCGGAGTTTTCGCTCTGTGCAGACGGCCTAGCCAGGCGCCTGTCGATATCGCAAAGACCTCCCCTGCGCTCCTGCCGAAACTCCCAGCGAAATTCAGTCCGGCGAACTTGCGGATCGTGCACCACGAGCATTTAGCCGACGAGATCAACAACGGTCACACCATCCAGGTCAACTATTCGGAAGGCGATACCTTTACCATTGGAGACACAAACTACGAGCTTATCCAGTTCCATTTCCATGCTCCGAGCGAGCACACCGTCCAAGGCAAGCATTATCCGATGGAAATGCATTTCGTGCACAAGTCTCCGTCAGGCGCCCTGGCGGTCATCGGCGTGTTCATCGCGCAAGGCGCGCACAATGCGGCCTTCGAACCCATCTTGTCGAACCTTCCAACAAAAAATGGGGTGGAATCACACTTCGAGCATGTCCAGGTGAATGTGGACGATCTCCTTCCACACAGCCACAAAAGCTACCGTTACGACGGGTCACTGACAACCCCGCCTTGCTCAGAAGGGGTGAAGTGGATCGTAATGAAGTCGCCCATCCAGCTCTCGGCGGAGCAGATCGGAAGATTCACGGAGCTCATCAAGGGAAACAATCGACCTGTGCAACCCTTAAACCACCGCGTGACCGTGACTGATGATATTGCAGAGAAGGTGATGGCGAGGTGACGCGCTCCTGGACGAGGCAGATGGAACAATGTTCAGCAGCTATGGTCCTTCTCGGGCCGCGGCAGAACTGATTCCCGATGGCTTGTAGTTGTGGGGTGCGGGAATCAGTCATGTTGCATTCGGCTTGTTGGACCTGTCGGTATGCGTGATGTCGAGCTGGCGATCGAAAGAATCACTGCTTGCCTGCGCATGGAAGCCAGCGCTGGTGCCATTAGCGCCGCAAGCGGGAGAGGGACTGTCGACCTGCGAGGCTTCGACATGGGATCATCCTCAACGTTGTGCTGCAAGATGGGGGAATGTCTGTTTCGAGTGAGCATCCTATTGCCAATGAGACCGTGTGCGCGGGGGGACCACTAGGGTCAGGGAACGTTAGCATTAGCAGGGTACTGAAAAAGTCCACCAGCAGCTTTCTCGACAACCGTGAAACGTATCTCACTCAAACGTTTCAGGCTGCAAGTTTCTAGTTTGAAGTTTTCAGAGAATGGTCCTTGACAACTTGAAACTCTAATCCAGCAACTCCACCCCCAAGCGAACAACGTTTCATGAGCTAGGAGGATAGTTTTTTTAGCATCCTGGGGAGGTGGTCTGTTCTTGTCCCAGACGTGCAGGCTGCCGAAGATCTGCCGTGTCGAGATGGATTTTCCGCAGCCTGCTAGAGTGCGGTTACCAAGGCTTGAACCGTCAACGGCGAACAACCCTCAGCTCGATTATTCACCAACACGTACGCGCTCTTTCCCTGGGCCACGACCTGCCGAACCAACGCTGTGGTGTCCTGTCTCATGCGAGGTTGTGCGGCGATGATCCGATCGTACGGTGCGTATCGCTCGACGGCTTTCTCATAGGCGAGTCCCAGCGGCGTGAGAAGCCGGATAACGACATGGGGGGCGGTAAATGTCTGCTCGAGCAGGCGATGTTGGTCGGAGAGTGGTGGCATCGCCGTCCAATGGTTGTACACGTGGGAAACGCGGTGCGTGCGAAGGATGTTTAGGTAACGCGGTCCAAGAATTGCGGGATTGCGGACTTCTGTTGCGTACTGTGGTCCTGGTGGCAATGTGCCGAGAAATCGGCCCAACGCTTCAAGAAAGGCGGCAGGCTCCAAGCCCCGGCGCTGAAACTCAAAAATGAACGGACCAAGTTTCGATCCCAGGCTCTCTTGTGCCGGCGCCCAAACCAAGTCCCGAAACGTGCCGACATCAAGAAATCGTGGATTGGGTTTCCCGGCTTTGGCTCCGTAGCGGGGAAGATTCGCAAAGGCCGGGATGGTGATCTCTTCCCAGACCTTGGAACAGAAGCGGAAATCGTCAGAGACTTGCCTCGCATAGTGTGCGAGTTGCGTGGCACTGGCCGGGCGATAGAACGAATGGTCGATGCCGACGGTGCGAAAGAGCGGGATGCCATCCATCTCATACCCGGCATATTCTGCCAGCGTATCTTGGCTGAATCGGGTCTTCGAATAGGCTCGTTGGTAGACTAGTCCCTGCCAGCCTTCATAGGCCCAGGAGCTGGTGCCGAATCGAACGTGGCTGAGGTCGGTGGACACGAGAAGGTAATTATACAGAATTCATCAGTAAGAACAATAGGATAGCTTGACATGCCTGCAGTCTTCACGCAAACTCCGTTCATGCAGGACCAGACGGAACAGAGCCTTCTTGCCAGACTCGCTGAACGTGCCGGCATCGTTGCTGACTATCACGATATCGCAGGTAATCTTCACCTCACCTCTGATGACACCCGGCGCGCCATTCTGACTTCCATGGGCTTTACCGTCGATTCGACTGCATCGCTGACACAGGCGCTGCGAGAATGGGATGAGGCGCCGTGGCAACGCCCCTGCGATCCCGTGCAGATACTGCGTGACGGTGAGACGGGACCTTCTTTGTCCTGTTATCTGGCGCTTGAAGACGGGAAAGAAGGGTCCGTCACGCTGGAGTGGCAGGTCCGCGACGAAACAAATGCAGTGGTGCAGGAGTGGCAGGTAGGGCCTGGGCTTTCCGCTGTGGAGGTGCGTTTTTTCAATGGTCGACGGCATGTACGTGTCGAGATATCTGCCCCACGTGGTCTCTCGCTCGGGTACTACAGTTTGACGGTACGGGCCGAGGGCTTGGTTGGGGAGGTCGTGGGGACGATGCGTATCATCGTCGCGCCACGCCAGTGCTATGTCCCGCCGTTGCTCGAAGCGAACCAACGGCTGTGGGGACTGGCCTTGCAGCTCTATTCATTGCCCTCTGATCATAATTGGGGGTGCGGTGACTTCACCGATCTCGGCCAGATTGTGGAATGGGCCGGAAAGGGGCTCGGCGCTGGAGTCATCGGGCTCAATCCGCTGCACGCACTGCGGAACACCGCGCCATATCACATCAGCCCCTATGCGCCGTATAGCCGACTGTATCTCAATGAACTCTATATCGATCTTGAGCGGCTGCCGGAATTTTATGGGTCGGAAGAGGCGCAGCGACAGTTCCGTGCTCCCGAGTTTCAAGCCAAGCTTCAGGTGCTCCGAGAGAATCGGCTGGTGGACTACGACGCCATTGCAACCGCCAAGCGCACCATGCTCGATTTGGCCTACCGCAAATTCCTTGCAGAGGCTTACAGCGGAGAGGAGCCAAATCTCCAACCGAAAACGGCGCGCGCATGGCTCTTGGAACGGTTTATCCAGTCTGAGGGCACGCCGCTCGAACTGTATGCCACCTTCCAGACTTTGGAGGAAGAACGCCGGCTGATTCAATTCAAGTCGTCCACCTGGCACGAATGGCCCAAACAATTTCTGACGCCTGGCCAGCCGGTTCGTGAATATGCGAAACGGCACCGGAGGCGCATTCGCTTCTTTCAATACATTCAGTGGGTGGCGAGCGTTCAGCTAAACGAGGTACGACGGACGACCGAGCAGCTGGCGATGCCGATCGGGCTGTATCATGACCTGGCTCTTGGTGCCGATCGGAATGGGGCCGAAGCCTGGATCTATCAATCGGTGCTGGCGCTCAAAGCCGATTGCGGCGCCCCGCCGGACCCGTTTGCGCCAGAGGGACAGAATTGGGGTTTGCCCCCGATCAACCCTCACGCGCTGCGCGCCAGCGGCTATGAGCTGATGATCCAGCTGTTACGCAACAATTTCCGATCCGGCGGAGCTATCCGACTGGACCATGTGATGGCGTTCTGCCGTCTCTTCTGGATTCCGCACGGGAGGCCCGCGTCCGAGGGTACGTATGTGCAGTACCCCTTTGAAGACTTGTTGGCGATCGTGGCATTGGAGAGCGTTCGATCGAAAACCCTAGTAATCGGAGAAGACCTCGGCACCGTGCCTGATTGGGTCAGAGAGCAGTTGGCGAAGGCGAGAGTGCTGTCATATCGTGTGTTCTACTTCGAGCGTGGTGTAGACGGCGCAATGAAGCCGCCTGGCGAGTATCCCGCACAATCGTTGGCTGTCGCCACGACGCACGACTTGCCGACGCTCAGTGGGTTTTGGTCCGGCGAGGACTTGCGAGTACGGGCGGAATTGGGCGCCTTTACAGATGACGCGGCGCGCCGTCAGACCTGGGAGGAGCGCCAGCGCGATAAGGCAGGCATCCTCAGTGCTCTTAAGCGGGAAAGCCTCCTGCCAAATGGCGTGACTGAGGACCTAAGCACTGTCCCTGCCATGACGGTTGATCTCTGCCGAGCAATTCATATCTACCTGGCTCGCACACCATCCTATATCGTGTTGGCGAATCTCGAAGACGGCTTGGGCGAACTTTCGCAAACCAATCTGCCTGGGACGGTCGAAAGTCATCCGAACTGGACTCGTAAGTATGCAGTTCGTGTGGATGAGATTTTGTGTGATGAACGTCTGCGGCAGCTTGGGACTGTCTTGCGTTCGACCCGTCCACTAGGGTAAGACCCTCTATCAGGCTGAAAAATACTAGAGTTGACGCCCCGGAAATTCGATGGCCTTTAGGTCTCGAACAATAGGAGAACGCTCCATCAGGAGAACTGAGCGAGACGGGCGGGAAAGGCGAGACGAGCGAGGGTTCGAGGTTCTCGGAAGTTCGAACCGCTGACTTTGAACTTCGGATCACGCCTGTCTCGCGCTTCACGCGCGACGGTCTGTGGCGTTGGTGGACTTTTTTAGCATCCTGCTAGTCTCCCATTTCGATGTTGAAACAAAATCGCATTGTGCTGGCGATCGCAGGGGCGGTGTTCCTGGCGATCGTCGTTCTCGAAATGGCCGCCCCCGCGAACGTTGTCGGCGCGTACGGTTTTGTGTTGCCGATTCTGTTGGTTGCAACATTGCGCAGTCGCATCCTGATGCTCCTGACGGTGGTGGCCTGTATCGTGGCGACCTATATGGGGTTGATGCAACCGACCAAACCGGGACGGTTTCAGTCGGCGGTGATCAATCGCAGTGTGGTCGCAGGAGTGCTCCTGGTCGTAGCCTATATCGGCATGACTTGGGAAGAACGCAAGACCAGAGAGGAGGCGGCGCGTGCAGCTCTCGCCCGGGAGACCGAAAAACTCCTGAAGGCCAATACGCAGCTAGTCGATGCGAAAGACCAGCTAAATCGCTCGGAACGCTTAGCCGCGGTGGGACAACTGGTGGCTTCCGTGGCGCATGAGGTCGGAACGCCGCTGCACTCGATTGCCTGGCATGTGCAAGCACTGGCTGAAGAGCCGGGCGTCACGCCTGAAATGAAGAAGCGGGTGACAGTGATTGATGAGCAGCTTACACGGGTGGTTCGGATCATTCAGGATTTGCTGTCCTCAACCAGACAGCGCCAGCCTGAACCGACGTGGTTGCCCGTGGAGCAGGTAATCAGCCAGGCGGTTGCGCTCATGGAACCGGCCTTCCATGCGAAAGAGATTACAATGACGGTCGAGATTCCTGCAGACCTCCCGCTCGTCTGGGCCGATGCGGAAAAGATGCATCAAGTGTTGGTGAACGTATTCGCCAATGCCTTAGCCGCCACTCCACCGCATGGAACGGTGAGTGTATTAGTAGGAGCCCGTGCGGCCTCGTCCGACGAACTCGACCGCGGCTGCCGGGTGGTCGACTCGATGTCACCGCTGGTGGTCACGGTCGCGGTGCGGGATACGGGATGCGGCATGCCGGAGGCCGATGTGCAGAAAGCCTTTGAACCATTTTTTACGACCAAGGCGGTTGGCACGGGCACTGGGTTAGGGCTATTCTTGAGCCGCGAAACGGTCCTGGCCCATGGAGGCAGTCTTTTGCTCGAGAGCGAGACTGGGCGCGGCACAACCGTTACCGTGACCTTACCTGGATTGAAGATCGAGCCGACGCGCGTGACAGAGAGGGACTGATGCAACCAGCGAATATTCTCGTAGTCGACGACGATGCGGTCGCGCGCGATCTCTTGGCTGAGGCCTTAAAGAAGGAAGGCTATGTCGTTGAAGCATTCGCCAGCGGAGAAGAGGTCATCGCTCGTGGACGCCAGGGGCGAGTAGATCTGGTTCTGACAGATATTCGTATGGGCGCGGTCGATGGTCTCACGGTCTTGCGTGAATTTAAACGTATGAGCCCTGACACAGCGGTTGTCGTGCTGACCTCGTTCGGGTCCCTGGAAGGTGCGATCGAAGCGATCAAGCAAGGAGCCTACGACTATCTCGCCAAGCCGTTTAAGAAAGAGGATATCAAGCTGGTGGTCAAGCGGAGTCTCGATCACTGCCGACTTGTCCGAGAGAACGCCCGGTTTCGTGAAGAGTTAAAGAGCAAAGATGAATGGTCTCCGCTGGTGGGAAGCAGTCCCGCCATGCTGGAAGTGTATAAGGTGGTGGCTCGGGTGACCGACAGCAAGAGCACGGTGCTCCTGCAAGGGGAAAGCGGGACCGGCAAGGAACTGATTGCGCGGGCGATCCATGCGAATGGGCCTCGTCGGGACAAGCCGTTCATTCCGGTGAATTGTGGGGCGTTGCCGGATACCCTGCTGGAGTCGGAAATGTTCGGGTATGAGAAAGGGGCTTTTACCGGCGCGGTGGGAAACAAAGTCGGCCTCTTTGAATCCGCGAACGGGGGCACGTTGTTTCTCGATGAGATCGGTGAGTTGGGGCAGGCCGTGCAAGTCAAGTTGTTGCGGGTGATGCAAGATCACGAAGTCCGCCGTGTCGGCAGCACGACATCGACGAAGGTCGATGTCCGTATCATTACTGCGACAAATCGAGATCTCGAGCAGCTCGTCAAGGAGGGAAAGTATCGGGACGACTTATTTTATCGGCTTAATGTCGTGCGTATCATCCTGCCATCGCTTGTGGAGCGGCAGGAGGATATTCCGATGTTGGTGCATCACTTCTTGCAGAAATGCGCGGCAGGTGCGGCGCATGCGGTGCGCGGGGTGCTGCCGGAGACGATGACGTTGTTGATGCAGTACCGGTGGCCCGGCAATGTGCGCGAGTTGGAAAACGCCATTGAGCGGGCTGTCTCGTTGAGTCACGGTCCCCTCCTCACGCCGGACGATCTGCCGGCTTCCCTGCGTCGGGCGGAGCTGCCATCGAAGGAGACCGACGGAGTGATCGCCTACAGTGATAAGGGGTGTTTATCGCTTGAGGAAGTCGAAAAGCGTCATCTCGTCCGCGTGCTGAAGGAAACCAAGGGAAATAAAGTCAAAGCTGCGAAGATTCTCGGCATTGATCGGCGCACCCTCTATCGGATGGCTGACCGGTTTGGATTGGATCTTGGCGATGATACCGACAGCGGAGAGTTAGAGTAGGAGACAAGGTCAGGAAGATACGGAAAAATTATTGTGGTACACCAGAACCTCGCTAGACTGCACGTTTGGAACAACGGGAGAATAGCACGCAGGCTGCTCAAAAAGGCCGTCCAGCAAGGCCGCAGCGAGCGAAGAGGCGAGGAGGCGTATGCTTCGGTACGTTGAGCCTCTGAGCGCGGCAAGTACACCGCTGGCGGACTTTTTCAGCATCATGCTAGGGGGCGAGGTTGAGTTCGCCAAGAGTGCGAGTCACTTGGCGTTACCGGCCTTCAATCGATAGACAAGATGGGTGTCAGTCTGCGAGACGCCGTCGATTTCATGAATCCGGCTCAACACCAACTGAGTCAGAGCATCTTGGTCTGACACCTCCACCACCACAATAATATCCGGCTTGCCCCAGCAGGGGTCGATGGTCTTAATCTGCTTGATTCCCGACAGAGCCCGAACCACATCGCTGGTGCGTCCCGGCTGAACATTGATGAGCACATAAGCCCGATCCGACATGATTCTCCCGCCATCGACTGGGGCGTGAATCGTACAAGGCACCGCGGAAATAGCGGGGTCCTGGCCAACGTAGCGGATGCCTGTGGACTCTGTCAATGCGGCGGCGCCAACTGACGACGTAGGGGCCTTGGTAGCGGCAGGCTTAGGCTTCTTCATTCATAACCTCATTTTGGGGCGACAAGTACATCGATAACGAATGAATCGTTAACGCTCGTGAGACTAGCTTCGAGGCCTCGAGGGTTCCCGATACGGCCCTCGGGGTCGTACATAAAGCACAAGAGCGTAGTGCAGCAGCCGTGGGACCGATACCGTTCTGCGTCAATCCGGAGTTGGTCGGTGAGTTCTTTGGCGTTGAGACCTGGGCGTGTTTTCTTGACGATTACCGCAAGACGACCGTCGTTCAGCAAGAGTGTCGTTCGCAGGGCTCCGTTTGAATAACTCGGCATCCATTCATCCGTGTCGATATTGTCGAATTGGATCCGTAGAAGTGCATGCAGCAGATCTTGCGCGTCGAACTCGTCTTCCACACTTAACGTGGCTCGATATTCCCCACGGAGTCGCATCTGCCTAGCGACGGAGTGGAACCGACAACAGAGTATTTTCACACATTCGACAGGGTCCGATCCGGTCTGAGGGGACTGCGGTGCGGGCTCCTGGTGAGGGGATGAGCCGATCGGCATTGAGGGAGAGGGCTGCAACTGCGGAGGGATGGGAAGCGGTTCCTGCATCTGTTGCTCTGGCCCGACGAAAGGAATTGGATGCATGATGGGCTCCGGTTCACGTCGTGGTGGCTGAAGTGGCCTGCTGGCATGGGATGGAGTCGCCTGCGCAGGCTGTGGAGTTTGTGGTGGCAGGAGCGCCGGGGCGAGCCGAGCCACCGGTTGCGGTGGGGGGTACGACTTCGCGGTCTTGGTCGTGGCTGGTGAAGTCGGCGATGGCTCGGGCAGAGATATGGATGGGCTCAGAGGAGGAGCCGCCTCTGCTGGAGAGGCTGAAGGAGCCAAGGGGGGCGGGGGTAGACTCGCTGCTGCAGTAGCTGAGGACAGGTCTAGATTCGTGGTCATGGCAACGGACATGGTCATTGGCGGTGGCGTGACAGACGCTGGTTGCGGCATGGTCATGTGGACTATCGGAATCGATGCCGGCACTAAGGTCATCTGTGGGCGCGTAGGTAGTGATGAGGCCGACGGCGTCACTGGGACTTGTTGGGGAGAAACTCCTCCTTGCAGGTCACGTTTCTTTTGCTCAAGCGTGGCAATAAGGGTCTTGATCAAGGTGATGCTCTGCTGCGTGTCCTCAGGGCTGTCCATGAGAAGTCTGTGGCGCCGATGCTCCTGGAATTCAGGGGATTTCTCGCCAAACGTGCGGCGAATGCACTCACGGAATTGCAATTCTGTTCTGGCCCTGGCCGCGTCGAGATAGGGGAAGCCTTCTCGGCCAAGGTCTTCCACCTGTGAGAGGAAATCCTGGAGCTTTCCGATGCCACGGGTGAGCTCTTCAATCGTGGCTGTTTTGGAGCGCGCGCGGGACTGTTCCGAGGTTTTTGCTCGTGCCATAAGGTGTGGAGAAAGTCTAGCCTAGCCTCCACAACGTGGCAAGAAAACATGGGAAAGCGGACAAGGGCTCTCAAAGCCATTTGACGCAGGAGGATATATCTCCGGCATGTCACAGGGACTAATGGCCCGGCTGATTAGGCCGCGAGGCCTGCGATTACATCGACTTCTTCTTGAGCCACGATCCTGTTATGCTCGGGCACTTGTGTGGTCGAGACGGCTGCCGCCATTCCCTGCCCGTGGCGATTCTTCTCCACCACGGGGTCAAAGACGTTTCCGCAGTTGAGGCAGCGCCAACCCGCCATCCACATACTTTCTGAGCTCTCCATGAGATCGAGGAAGTGATCTTTCGCCATACAACCCTGACAACGTGTACAGGTCATGATGCCCTCCTTGTTTGCCTCTCCAGTCACAAGAGTAAAGGGTCGCCGTTGAGTCGGCTAGTCCCAAAAGAGGTACCTCAAATGAAGGGGGGCGCGACGCAGCTCGCATTATTCATGACGGTTCGTCGCTCCCTTCTCTCCCTCCCTTAAAAAATAATAGGGAGGGAGGACGTGACGACCATGCTAAACCACGGTCTCAAAGGACCAAGGAAACAGCGATCTGTCACGTCCTGATTGGTGATGGAGAGCATCTTAATAACGTAGATTCAAGATACAAGGAAACCGTGTTATGGGGGCCGATGTAACCCCCTGATAATACGCGAAACACCGCATATACACTGGCGAAATTGACCCATTGGATGTGAGCTTGTGACCCGTAGTGCCCCGGATTACCCCAGGATACCTCTCCTATTCTACTTATATTCACCTAATGCTTGTTCGCGGCCCCTAGCGATCCGCCGAGTAATGTTGCTTCCGCCATTCCCACGGCAGCACTCGCTCCCTTCGTCTGTATATCCGACCGGGGTGTTCCCTGGTCACATGTCTTGCTGATTTCGCGATGGAGTGGGTGCCCATGGATATGAACATGCGAAAAGAAGTCAAGGAGCAGATGCACATCTGCGAAAGACTCATTAGACTTACTCATCAAAACGATGGGCTTACCGATGAGGAATGCGAAGCCGTTGTGTACTATGCCCGAGAAATGGAAAACGAAGTTTTGCCACCAAGCAAACTGCATGCCAGAAATGTAAAGGCGTGAACGTCAGAATCGTTTTAGCCATCATCTCTCCGACACCCCCAAAATTAAAGAATCATCCAAGAAACTGTGGACCTGCCTGAACCCGTCGTGTCTGCATAAATGGCTGAGGGAATCGGAACCTTCAACGTAATCCACGGCAGGAGGCTGTACTTCCACGCCACCGTGAGCGTGCCGTTCGCCTAGGCGTCTACTACAGACCTTTCCCGCCCTCTCGCCCATCCTTCTCTAACCATTCCAGCGCCGTATCCCCTGGCGCATACTTCCGATACGACGAGCACCAAACGTCTTTCATCAGTGAGTGATTGGTGCTAGTAACGCCTTCCTCCAAACTACTAGTTGCCATAAACAGACTCTTGTGGTATCAATGCCACCGGCATATGCCGCTACCGACGATCAACCGATTCAGAGGAAACCATAGTCGAATCCACCATCAACCTAGGAGGTTATCATGGAAATTGGCATTGCCTTGGGCGGCTTGGTCGGCGTGTTCGTGGGGCTGGCGGCTCTGATTTTGTGGTTTCCATATGACAAATGATGGCACGTCAGAATGTGCGCCTCCCCATTCTTATGATTGAGCGGGTCGCGCCGTTCTTTTGGGTGTCGTTGGGACTGCGGGAGGCGGATGCGTTCAAGGTGAAAGGGAGTGCGGGACTTCTATCGTGTCGCCATCGAGGACAGAGACGACGGAGGCAATCAAGTCTGTGCCAAGGCTGATATTAGGCGGAAACGAAAGGACTGTAGCCAATAGAAGATGCGTTCTGAGCGAGAAGGGTTTCATTACCTTCAGTGAAGAGTGGATAAAGTGGAGAGGCGCTATAACGCTGAGGCTAACTCGTCTCAATCAGTTCCTGTGATACAACGCAGCTCCGTTCAGGCTCCCTGTGCATGCGCCTACGGGCGCATGTGCTCCTTACCAAGATCTATGTAAGCGCTACCCCCCATGTACCGGGGTGTGTCACTACCGGGGAGAACAGCTTCGGCAGGTTCTTCGGAAGCGATGGATGAAAGCCTGCCAGCGCGTTGGGCTCAAGGGGAAGTTGTTCCATGATCTGCGCCGAACAGCGGTTCGGAACATGGTGCGCGCGGGTATTAGTGAACGAGTCGCTATGGCAATTTCGGGACACAAATCTCGATCAGTTTTTGATCGATATGATGACCTTCCCCCGTTTGTTACACCAGAGCCAACGAAGTTGACTCCTGTGCTGCCTGGGACCGGTCTTGATGGTGTTGGATGAACTCCATCGGTGTCATATCCCCGATCGTGCTGTGCGTCCGTTCCTCATTATATTCTCGCCGCCAGGCCTCAATCACGACCTGCGCTTCCTGTAACGTGAGAAACCAGTGTTCGTTCAAGCACTCGTCTCGAAACTTGCCGTTGAAGCTTTCAATAAACGCGTCTGGACCGGCCTCCCCGGCTGGATGAAGTGCAGCCTCACTCCGTGCTGACCGGCCCACGCATCCAGCGCCGTCCCTGAGAATTCCGGTCTGTTGTCCAGGATCACGGTCTCCGGCAACGGCCCTCCGGCAAAAAGCCGATCCAGAATGCGGCCGACTCGCTCCCCACCAATGGAGTTGTCGACTTCAATCACCGGCACTTCCTTCGAGCAAAGATCGGTCATCGTCAAGCACTTGAACCGTCGGCCATTGGCCAGCCGGTCATGGACAAAGTCCATCGCATAACAGCGTCCGGGCTGGCTGGGCAGCGGCAGCGCGACGCGGGGGACGGCCGTGGCCTTCTTCCGCGCCCGACGGCGCAACGAGAGGCCCTCCTCGCGATAGATCCGCTCGACCGTCTTGTGATTCACCCGCCATCCTTCCCGTCGCAGCCGCACGTAGATACGAGGACACCCGTACCGCCGCTTGGTCTCTGCAAGTTCTCGCATCCTTGTGCGGAGCGCATGATCGTCCCGTCGCCGACTGCGGTACCGCAACGTGTTCCGATCCAGGCTCACTAACCGGCACACCCGCCGCTGGCTGAGCCCAAAGCGTGCGACGACCCCCTGTGCCGCCGCCCTCTTCGCCTTGGGCCTTACCAGTTTTTTGCGGTGATTGCCTTCAGCGCCTGGATGTCCAGCGCTTGCTCCGCCACCATCTGCTTCAACCGCCGGTTTTCCTCTTCCAGTTGGCGCAGTTTCTTCACGTCGCTGACTTCCAGGCCGGCGAACTTCGTCCGCCACTTATAGAATGTGGCATCCGAGATCCCGTGCTTCCGGCACAGGTCCTGGATGCTGACGCCGGCCTGGGCGTCCTTCAACACCGCGATGATCTGCTCCTCGGTATGGCGTTTTCGGGTCATAGGCCTCC
>DASYRC010000050.1:0-43333 GCA_036004925.1 Nitrospiraceae bacterium
TCAAAGGGTTACTTTGTGTCCACGGTGGGTATCACAGAAGAGATCATTCGCCGATATGTAGCCAAGCAGGGTCAGGAAGACGCGGGACAAGCGAAGCTTGAATTCTGAAAGGACCCCGCCTGTCAAGGCGGGGGAATCTATTCGGCAAGTCCGGTAAGACCCTGCCGCCTCATCGACTCGGCGGCATACGCAAACGTGACGCTCCTTCTTCATCGCGTCGCGCACCCACAATTCGCGACGCTACGTCCACCATCCAGCTTGACAACACCTTCAGCTAAAAGAGAGAGATGAGAAGTTGCTGCAATCGTTTGTAGATCGCGGCGCTTGGTTCCATTTGCAAAATGACCATCGCTCGTTAGCTGCGGCGTGCAACAACCCTCCGCCGACGCCATAGCGCTTGTTTTGGTCATCGGGGCGAATCAATTGACATGACAAGACTTACCAGCTAGGTTGTGCCGCGAAGGTGGGTGTATCTCACCTTTTCGGGGATCGACCTCAAGTTGGGTGGCTTGAACCGAAGCACAGGGAGAATGTATGGCCGAAGTGAAGCTTCCGTATCTCTCGTCGCCTGGGACTATCGATAGCGCTATAACCAAGATGAAAGCAGCGGCAACACCTCCGACCTTCAATAATGATTTCGTCGCAGCGAAGCTTCAGATTAAGGGTGGGGCGGGTCGGGTCCTTCCTCCCTTTTTCAAGAGGCTGGGCCTAGTGGCCGAGAATGGCGCTCCAACTTCGCTCTATCAAAAGCTTCGAAATCCATCTACAGCCGGTGCCGCAGTCGCGCAAGCAATACGAACAGGATACAAACCGCTGTATGAGATAAATGAATACTGCCACGCGGTAAACGATAAAGATCTAAAGGGTCTCATCCTTCAAGTAACGGGGCTTGAGGACGGCAATCGCGTTGCTGAACTCATTCAAAGCACGTTTCTGAGGCTCAAAAAGCACGCCGATTTCGAAGCCGACATCGAAGCGTCGGACGAGGATGCCGAGGTCGAAACTGGCGCACCAGAAAAGAAGAAGACAAAGCAGGGTGGCAGCGCGGGACTTAAAGATCTTAGAATTGGATACACGATCAATCTAAATCTACCTGCCACTCCAAATATCGAGGTTTTCGACGCTATCTTTCAAAGTCTCCGAAACAATCTGCTCCGCGATGAATAACAAGCGAGACATTGGGCTTTTACAGCGGTTCGGTATGGCGAATCAATTGGCTGAGATAGGTCTTGACGGCATCGAAAGGAAATACGGTATAGATCTTGGTCGCAGGCCTGTCGCAGAAGAGATTCAAGAGAACTATTTCCCCCAGTTTGATCAGGCAGTGCGGGATGAAGCCGCCGCAATGAGCAGACATTACGAAGTTTTCTACTGTTTGGAGAAAACCATTCGGAAGTTGATCTCGGACACCATCGTTTCGGCTGAGGATCCGAATTGGTGGCAGAGCACGAGAGTGCCACCAAAGCTGAAGGCTGATGTGGAGTCCCGCATACAGCGAGATACAGATTCTGCCGTCACGCTGCGGTCAGACGATCCTATTGACTACACAACGTTCGGAGAGCTTGGCGAACTTATCAAGACGAATTGGGACCTCTTCGGTTCGATGTTTTCAAGCCAGAGAGCTGTCGAGAGAGTGCTGGCCAACCTTAATGTACTTCGTGGTCCCATTGCCCATTGCAGTGTGTTGGCCGAAGACGAGGTAATCCGACTCGAGCTTAGTTTGCGCGATTGGTTCCGACTTATGGATTGATTGCAAAGCGTTCACATAAAACAGCACGCTGCACCGGCCGCGCTCGCAAGCGTCGTACTCAAACAGGTTGTGCCGCGCGCCAATGAGCGTAGTCATTGAGCGTCGCGAGGATTTCTGAGAACTAAAGCTTGCGCGCGATGGCGTTCCGTTGGTCACACTGCGTATGACATGGCCCTAGCCTACAGTGAGGCGGAGATAGGAGAAGAGGTCAGGCTCATCGCTAACTCCGGCGGCGCGACGCAATTCGCGAATCCGCCGAAGCCCAGCCGGCGTCGAACGGATGGCCGGGGATGTCGATGACCACCGTGCGTGATCCGGACGCCAGAAAAGGGGACAGGCTGAATAAAAGAGAGATTGGCGTAAATTAAAGGATCGTGAGTCATTGTGTTTTAAACCTTTCGCTGCTTGCCCCTCCCATATCGATGACGAAGCGATACCGAGCCTGCCTGTCGACAACCTTTTTCCAGGCGTCATCGATTCCACTCATCGAGATTCTTGTGATCTCGGGCTTAATCTTATTGAGAGCACAGAAATCAACCATATCTTGGGTTTCCCGGATGCCTCCTGTGTTCGATCCGGCGAGTGCATTTCTGTACAGCACGAGATTCATCTGACCGATTTCATTTGAGTCGACAACTTTACCGACACCGACTCTACAGTAAGTGGCATCACGCTTCAAAAGTGGGATGAACCGATTCAGATCATGCTTGTAAGGGACAGTATCCAGAACAAAATCGAACGCATGGTTAAGTTTGGAGAAGTCAGCTCCGTCTTCGGTGATGACGACTTCTTTTGCGCCAAAGCGTTTGGCATCTCTTATTTTGTCCGGTGAAGTTGTGAAGACAGCAACTTCTGCGCCTAGTGCGGCAGCCAGTTTGACCGCCAAGTGCCCAAGACCACCCATACCGACAATTGCAACCCTTTTGCCAGGAGACACGCCCCATCTGCGCAGTGGCGAGTAAACGGTGATGCCTGCGCACAGCAGCGGGCCTGCTTCCGCGAGATCGATGGCATCAGGAATATTGATTACGAAGTCTTCATCTACAACGACGGAGATCGAATATCCGCCCTGTGTAATCGTGCCGTCTTTGTCTGTTGAGCCGTAAGTTTGGGTGTTTCCGTTCAAACAATAATTCTCATGGCCTGCTTGGCACTCTGTGCAGATTCGGCACGAATTCACCATCGTGCCAACACCAACTCGGGCGCCGACGGTGAACTTGCTGACGCTTGATCCCACAGCGACAACTTCTCCAGCCAGCTCGTGCCCGACAATTTGCGGATACTGAATCTTTCCCCAATCTCCGCGAATCGTGTGGATGTCAGAGTGACAGACGCCGCAGTAATGAATCTTGATAGCCACGTCTTTAGGACCAAGAGCGCGACGCTGGAACTTCATGAGCTTGTGAGGACCTGTCGGAGAATAAGCCGCCATGCCTTCAGTGGGATACGGGCCATTTCCCATCGCAACTGAATTCATTTCGCTCGTTCCCTGTGCAGGTTGGAAGTTCAGTAGGTCTGCAGCGGCGACACTCGCTACAGCAGTCGCTGCTAAAACAATAAAGTCGCGTCGTGAGTGACCTACCGGTTTTGATTGTTCAGTTTTATCTTCGTCGTTGGTTTCTTTCGAGTTTGGATTGTGGTTGTTCATTTGAATCCCCCGTGTGGCTTGCACATCACTGCACCGTTTGGCCGCCGTCGATGACCAGGGCGTGCCCGACAGTGAAGGCGGCCGTATCCGAGCACAGCCAGATGACGGCCGCGGCGATCTCCTCGGGCTTGCCCATCCGTCCTGCGGGCTCCTCCGCGATCACCTTCGCGCGCCCTTCGGCCGTGCCCCCGGTGAAGCGATCCATCATCGGTGTGTCAATGTAGCCAGGACAGACGACGTTGACGCGGAGGTTCTGCGCGGCGTAGTCGAGGGCTGCCGCCCGGGTGAGGCCGATCACGCCGTGCTTCGCGGCGGTGTACGCCGGGCTACCCTTAATGCCAATGATTCCTGCGCCGGAGGACGTGTTGACGATCGCGCCGCCGCCCTGCTTGAGGATCAACGGAATCTCGTGCTTCATGCACAGAAAGACGCCGCGAAGGTTGATGTCGATGATCCGGTTCCACTCTTCCTCGTCGTAGTCCGCGGTCGGGGCCGCCTTCCTCGGCTCAATGCCCGCGTTGTTGAAGGCGAAGTCCAGCCGCCCGAACGCCTCAACGGTCTTGGCCAGGGCAGCCTTCACGTCCTCGGCCCGCGTCACGTCGCACCGGACGGCGAGCGCCCGCCCGCCTTGCTCCTCGATCTGGCGGGCCGTTTCCTGGTTGCCCTGCTCGGACACGTCGGCCGCCACGACGCTCGCGCCCTCGCGGGCGAACGCCAGCGCCGCCGCACGGCCGATGCCGCTCGCGGCCCCCGTCACGAATGCAACCTTTCCTGTGAAGTCTCGTTTTCCGTTTGTATCCATTTGTCTTCTCCCTTCTTCGTTTGTTTCACCCAGCTTTGGGTCATGAGGTCGGTTGCACGAAACGATAGAGGCGTCTTTATTTTCAATGTGCTCGAACGCGCGATTGATTTGGTCCGGCTGCCCCTCACCTGTTAGGAGGAGTTTGATTCAGATTTGTAACGCTGCGATGTCCGTACCGCGATGTCGCGAGCGCCACTCGCCAGGTGAAGTGCCTTCCCAGTCATGAAATGCCCGGAAAAAGGAATTGGCATCCTCGTAACCCAACAAGAACGCTGTTTCGCTTAGCTCAATCGTGCTCTGTTGGAGATATCGACGTGCGAGTTCGCGCCGGGTGTCTTCTACAATTTTTTTGAAACTCACGCCCGCGTCTGCAAGGCGGCGTTGAAGTGTGCGCGCGCTCAAGTGTAGTTGTTGCGCAACGTCCTGAAGGTTCGGGCGTCTCCCTACCAAAGAGCGATTCAGGGCTTGCTTCACTCGTTCCTCAACATTCAACGACGCACGGCGAGCCTCGATTTCGCTGTCTAGCTGTGCTCCAAGAATGTTGAGCAATTCCTCGTTGTACGTTGTAAATGGGCGATTAATGTCACTGGTACGCAATACCACAGTGTTGCGCTCGGCTTTAAACCTCACCCGGCATCCAAAGTGTTTTTCTAATAACTCACGGTACTTGGGCGGCCGGATGAGTTCCAGTCGCAGCGGTTTGATCTGATTATTGGTGCCACGCTGACCGATAAAAAGAACCCAGGACAAGCAGACGTCTACCAGCACATCGGGTTCGCTTTCTTCGGCTTGGAGAAAAACGAATTCCACGGTCGTTTCGTCACCTTTCGACTGAACTCGAATCTCTTCGGGGCAGGTCAGTTGCTTGCACAAAGCGATTCGTTGCAGCGCATCACGGTAGGATCGACTGCAAACCGCTGCAATTTCAGTCGCATCGTAACGCTCAAACCGAGGTTCGGAGCCGAGTTTTAAGCCAATTTCTGGATCTCCGCTGACCTGCCCGATGGCTTTCCACAGCGCAAAAAGTTCGGAAGTCGTAGCGTAAATCTTTTCTTGTTCGAGAAAATCAGCGGCCAAGCCAGCGTGTTGCAACACCGAAGCGACGGAAATTTTTCGTTCCCGCAGTCGTGTCGCCAGCAGCCTCGAAACTTTGAATCGGTCGCTCATGACTTTGGTCGCACTCATATTTCGATGAATCGTCACAATTCGAATGTTTCTCTAACGCGCCGCTGTCGTCGGATCGTAACGATCGACGACAGCGATTGTGTTTCTCGGATTACGCGGCCGCTTTCGACATTGTAGGAGGCGTCGAAAGCTAATGTTATAAATACCCGTTCCGCCATCTGCTGGGCATACAAGCCCGATATCTGTTCCTTTACGCCACCGAACGGATGCCCAACGATGATCGCTTTGAGGAAACGTCTTGTCCCAGGCGGGGCTGTCTGCCGCAAAGGCAACACCGGTCGTTGGTAAAAGGAAGCCCAGTACCACGACTATGAATGTGTGACGGAGACGAGTGAAAATAGAATGTTTCTTCATGGATCTAGGATACGATCAGCAATGGACACTATAACTAGCAGCACGCGCCAATTCACTTGCAAAACGCGCCAATTAGCTAATCCAGGCTCATCGCTGTTTCCGCAGGCGCGCCGCAATTCGCGAATCCGCCGAAGCCCAGCCGGCGGCGAATGGACAGCCAGGGCTGTCGATGTCGATGACCAGCGGTGCGTGATCCGAGGGTAACGGTTTTCCCTTCCGCGCCTCGCGATCGATTTCGGCCCAGACAACGCGGTGTTTTAAGGGCGTCGTCACGAGCAGGTGATCGATGCGCATGCCGAAGTTTTTATGAAAATTGCCGGCGCGGTAGTCCCACCATGTGTACCGCCCAGCTTCCGGGTGATGCAATCGGTACGCATCCACGAATCCGGCGCTCGAAAGCCGCGCGAAAGCCTGCCGCTCGCGCTCCGACACGTGTGTACCGCCATCACAGGCGCGGGGATCCCACACATCGATATCGTCGGGCGCCACATTGAAATCCCCGCCGATAACGGCCAACGTATCCGGAGTGACGGCCTCGTTGATCCAGCGAGCCAGCCTGTCGAACCACACGAGCTTGGCTTCATAAAACGGCGAGCCCACGAGCCGGCCGTTCGGCGCGTAGACGCAGACGATGCGCACGCCGCCGCACTCGGCAGCAAGCATCCTCGCCTCAGCCAGCGGTTCATCGTCACCGGTTTCAGACGTCCCCGCCGGCCGTAACGGCTCTCCAAAATTGGTGATAACGCCGCCAATGCCACACCGACTCGCGATCGCAACGCCGTTCCATCGACCCTCACCATGGTGTATCAGCTCGTATCCGGCCTGCTTGAACGTTTTGACAGGCGCGTCAGCATCCGCAAGCTTCGTTTCCTGAATCAGAAGCACGTCCGGCTTCGCCCGATCCAGCCACCATATGACCTTTTCTATGCGAGCCTTCAGCGAGTTGACATTCCAGGTGGCAATCCGCATGCCTAAAGATTATCCCATCTCGTTCGAGTCTTATGGCGGTAATCACTTTGCATCATGGAAGATTACGCCGAGAGTAAAGCGTGAACCGGTGTGAACCGTGCTCACGCCGTGCCGCATATTGACTCGGTAATAGCCTCGGCTTCCTTGTACGGGACGGTGCCGCGTTGCAAAGATCACGATTTCACCCTGCTCGGGGGCCAAGACCTCACCGCGCGATTGTGCCCGCGGTCGCTGTTCCACGAGCAGAAATTCACCACCGGCAAAATCGCGGTCAGGCCGAGTGAGGAAGGCGGTGAGCTGCAGCGGGAACGTGACCGCTCCATAGATATCCTGATGAAGGCAGTTATAATCCCCAGCAGCGTAACGAAGTAACAGCGGTGTGGGCTTCGTCTGTCTGTGCCGCCGACAGAAGGCGAGCAGTTTATCGTGGCTCAGCGGAAAAATATCCGGCTGACCCAACGCCTTTGCCCAGGCATTGGCGATCACTGCAAGACGAGGATAGATTGTTTCGCGCAGGGCTTGGACCAGCGGCGGCAACGGATATGTGAAGTATTTGTACTCTCCCTCGCCAAACCGAAAGCGCTTCATGTCGATCCGGCTTCGGAACAATTGGTCCTTGCTGTACAGCGCGACGAGAGCATCGCACTCTTCAGCCGTAAGCAACGGATCAGTTTTGGCATAACCCCGTTGCCATAACGATGTTTCAATCGCTTTCCAGTCTAGCTGGGCCAGTCTCTCTTGAATGGTCATGGTGATTTTGGCTGGCGTTTCTTTTTGATCGCCTCTTTCGCCCAGGCACGGAGGGCTCGGCGTCCGTCGTGGAGCCACGGGTTGCCATGGGCCATGAGAAGGTGCTCGAAGTCCTTCTCCGCCAGCCGTCGGTAAGCCGCTTTAAGTCCTCGCTTCACCCCCTCCGCTTGAGACGGATCATCCACGAGGTAGTCGTCGGAGACGAACGAGAGTGGACCGTTGCCTTGGCGAATCACTCCGTCGGCTACCGCTACGGCCCGGAAGCGAGGAAGGAGGAGTGCCGATTCGTCTGGACAAAGAATACCGATTTTGAAAGCTCGCACATCTCCTGGCAGAGCGTCGCCCGGAACGAAGGGCCGAGCCTTGAGGTCGGGTTCGAGATCGTAGATTCCAGAACGGTGGCACCAGACGGTACAGCCAAAGGCGGCCACGAGAGTGGCGCTGTGCCGCGAGTGCAAGCGGTTGGTGAGAAAGATGTGCTCTGGGGGCCCGTGCCGCTCCAGCCACTCTAGCCCGCCGGGAGACGGCAGCAACGGATCGATGACGACGAGCTCGCGGGCTAGGTAATAGGAGCTCACGCGTATGCGAATTTGCGGATGCACGGCCGTCCAGTGAAACAACCCGCGGACGATCTGCTTCGGAAGTGCCATGCGTCCCTCGCCCAAGCCATACCATATCCAGCTTGCCGATATCCAACCGATCGTTTGTCAAGATTCATCTTAGACAACCTTCACGCAATCCTCGACAATGGGCTGCAGAAAAACCATTCAGCGTGATGTCGATTTCTCGAATCCTGTTCGACTATAAGATAAGAGGGTGTGCCATACTCATCAGCGAACCGTCACCTATGGAAAGGAGAAATAATCGTGGGAACGAATACCATCCGACTCCATCGCGTGTTTCGTGCGACACCGGAACGGATTTACCGGGCGTTCCTTGATGCGGACGCCATGGTGAAATGGCTGCCGCCAAATGGATTTACGGGCAAGGTGCATCACATGGAGGCCAAGGTCGGCGGTACGTTTAAGATGTCGTTTACCAATTTCACCACAGGCAAGAGCCACTCCTTTGGCGGCCAGTATCTGGAACTTGTGCCCCATGAGTGTCTACGGTATACGGACAACTTCGACGATCCGAACCTTCCCGGAGAAATTCGTGTAACGGTCATGTTGAAGAAAGTATCTTGTGGAACGGAAGTTAATATTGTGCAGGAAGGCGTGCCTGATGTCATTCCAGCCGAAGCATGCTATCTCGGCTGGCAAGAATCGCTGATCCTTCTCGGGAAACTCGTCGAAGCGGAGATCCCAAACTAATGGATTGAAAAATCGCGCCCTTCTTGTTTTAGTATCACGGCATAAGAAGCCGAGGGTGATGGCATGAAGGAAGATCAGGCTGGGCCACAGTGCGCAGTCTTTGTGGGCGTCAGCCTCGACGGATTCATCGCACGGTCGAATGGCGATCTGGACTGGCTGATGGGTGACGGAGGCGGCGACAGCGCAGAGTATGGGTACAACGAATTCATTGCCGGCATTGATGCAATCGTCATGGGGAGAAAAACGTTCGAGAAAGTTTTGACGTTCGACAAGTGGTATTACGGCAACAAGCGAGTGGTTGTTTTGAGTCATCGGCCTATTGATCTGTCTGTCGCGCAGGCCCGCGGAGGCGTGGTTGAACGGATGGCCGGTCCTCCAGCAGAGGTCGTTTCCAAGCTTGCAGCTTCCGGTGCCATGTGTCTTTACGTCGACGGCGGAGTCACCATACAGGAATTTTTGCGCGCCGGACTGATAAACCGTCTGATCATCAGCCGTCTGCCTGTGCTCATTGGCGTGGGCATCCCACTCTTCGGCTCACTACCGCACGACATCCGCCTCATCCATGTCACGACGCGGACCTATCCGGGCGGCATGGTTCAAAGTGAGTACCATCTCGCGTAATTTCATCCTTTCTTTTCGGATAAGTCGATCCCGGCATCGGCCTCTAGTGCGAACCGGCCACGGCCTCGCTGGGCCAGTCTCACGTCTGGGCATTTCTGCTCAATCCGTCGGCGAAGCAGGATCAGTCAGGTTTCGAGATTGTCTTTGACCTCGGCAGTGCGAGCCAGGCATCCATCCGCAGCTCCCGATTCGTGAATTCTACTCGACCCTCGTCTTCGTACTGCTTCAGCAAGCGCCAGAGGATCCTTGCGGGCAAGTTACGGATGAGATAGTTGCCATCCACAAAGATGCAGTCGTCCTTCTGAAAAAAGCTGGAGCGGCGCGTTTGAATTGAAGGGGCGCAGCGGCGGTGGAAAGATTTTCAATCCGATCCGCCGTTACATCATCCATGTCCCGGCTGAGCTGATCGATCGAGGTCGCGAGATGCGCGCCGATGGTGGTCAGCAGCGTGTCCTCGCGCGCACGGAAAAGATGAGTGTCAGGTCTTGCATTAACACATTACTGAGCTTTGCCGTTGTCCACCAGTGGATGCCGAGCCATTTCTTCGTAATAGCGGATGTTGATGACGCCGAGTGGGTTAGCTTCCGCGAATCCCCAGCCGCCAAATTGTTCCCAGAGCCACAGGTTGACGTAGCCGAACTGCATACTTAGTGAAGGGCATCCAAAGGGGTGTTTCCCGCCCTCTGGTTCAATACTTTCTCCTCTTGTTAAGCTGACAGTATGACTCGATCTCTTCGTGGACAATCCGTCATTGTTGTCGGAGCTGGTCTTGCCGGGTTGACCGCTGCCGTAGAGTTACAGAGACAAGGAGCCGCCGTGACTGTGCTGGAGGCGCAACGGCGTGCAGGCGGACGGGTCTTGACGATCAGAAACGGATTTGTTGAAGGGCAACATGCAGAAGCTGGCGCGGACTTCATCGAAGAGGAGCAGAAAGAAATCTGTCGGCTGGTCCGCAGTCTCCATTTGAAGCTCGTTCCGGTCTTAAAGTCTGGCTTTTCCTTTGCGATAGCGTCGAAGGGGAAGATGCGACGGCCTGTTCCAGGCGACGGTATTTGGAAACGGCTCACGCAAAAATTGGCTCCCTTGATTCATGCTTACCGGCTGAGCGAGCAGCGATGGGACGGAGCAGTGGCCAGGAAATTGGGTTCCCTGTCCGTTGCAGAGTGGATGCAACAAGTGTCGCTTCCGGGCGATTTGCGCGACATGCTGGTCGGCTTGCGTGGCTTTTTTCTGGCGGATCCAGCCGATCTTTCGTTGCTCAGTTTGATCGATCAGGTGTCGTCCGGTACTCCGGGAAAGGGAGGCATGTATCGGATCGCAGGTGGCAACGATCGTCTGCCATTGAAGCTAGCCTCGCTCCTGCGCGACCGCCTGCTGCTAGGGCATGAGGTGCTGGCCGTGTCTCAATCCAAGACCAAGGTTCGTGTTCGCCTCCGCACCGGCAACGATCATGAATCATGGCTCCGAGCCGATTACCTCATTCTCGCCGTGCCGGCGACGAGATTGCGGACGCTCGAAATCCACCCCGCCTTGCCTGATGAGCAGGCTGCTGCCATCTCGACATTGCCCTGTGGACCGGTAACCAAAACGCTGTTGCAATTCGATCGCCGATTCTGGAAAAAGCGGAATCGGCCGTTGGCCTATGGGACGAATCTGCCGATTGGAGCTCTATGGGATGGAAACGAGCAGCAGGGAGGAAGGTCGGGGATTTTATGCCTCATGGCCGGAGGGATGGCGAGCGAGGCCACGCGGAAGCTTTTATCGACTGCGGGCCATACCGGGCTTGTGGGAGCGCTCGCCTGGCTCGGGGAGACGCGAAAGAATCTGCTCTCGATGCATTCAGTGACTTGGGAAAAGAATCCCTGGGTTCAAGGCGGCTATGCTGTCTTTGGTCCGGCGTATGATCCGACGCTTCGCTCCTGGCTGGCTCGTCCTTATAGGCGTATCCTTTTTGCCGGTGAACATACGAGCCTACGCTGGCAAGGCTACATGAATGGAGCGGTGGAAAGTGGATTGCGGGCCGCAGCCGAGATCCAAGCGCTGAGCACAGTTTAAGAAAAACAAAGGGTCGGGAGTCTTTTTGTGAAGGTTGCCGACGTGCTGAGAGGATCCTGCCCGTGATTGACACCTTTCCCCCCGCCACGTAGCCTACCAGCGATGGAGGCATTTATGAAAAAATGGGATCTGCGCATGTCTGTTCTACTCCCTGCGCTCGTCGTCTTTGGATTAGATTATCAGCCTGCCAACAGGAGACTCCTGCTGAAAAGGCCCAATCTCCTCAGCCGGATTCAGCCGTTGATCGAGCGGCGCAGCAGGCGGTCGATGCCATCAAAACGCCGATGGACAAGGCTCGTGGTGTTGAAGACACGCTGGGAGAAGCGGCAGAGCGCACGGCTGACAGGGTCAAGGAAACAACACAATAACTCTGAACGAGAAAGTGGTGGCTTGAACCATATCGGGTGGGCGGCGGCGACCAAGTCTCCTCACCTTGCTGTCTCAGAGGCAGTATGGTGACAGGGGGCCCATTTTGCGAGTATTCTGGCTCTGGCTGGGCACAAGGAATGGAACCACACGGGGTCTGTACTTCGTGACCAAAAAATGGCTTGCATCTGACCCCTCTCTACGCATTCTCCTAAGACCTTCTTTGGACAATTTCTCCCTTCCGTGAACTATTAGGCCTACACACCGGACGGGTTGGGTAAGGCTTCTGCCGCTCCATTTTTGGCAAACAAGTTGTAAATCCTTGTCAGTCAACGACTTCCGCTTGAGTGTCCTATGGCATCGCTGTTGCTTATCAACAAAATGGGGCAAAGTTGAATCGCATGGAAGAACGGCCTATGCCTAGTTCTCTTAAGGTGTTAGAGAAGCAACTAGTAACACAAGGTATGAGGTTGATATGCACCAAATCCACCAAGATCTAACGCTCCGACGAGCTGCGGTGAATGCCCTCTCACCCCGACTTTGGTGCGGCATTGGTCTGGCACTGGCGGTTGGAGTCTGGGCATCCCCCGAAGCGTGGGCGCTAAATCTGAGTCCAACGGCCATGACTTTTCAAGCCGTCCAGGGCGCAACGAATCCACCCAGCCGGACAGTTATTGTGTCCAAATCGAATAACCATCAGACCTACTGGACGGTGACAGACAGCGCGCCTTGGCTCACGGTATCCCCTGGGACAGGGACCATCACAAGCACTGCGCAATTTGTGGTGGCGGTGAATGCGACCGGGTTGGCATCCGGTACCTATACCGCTACGGTTACGATCAAGGTGGTTAAAGGAGGGAGCGCAACGGTTCCTGTGACACTAACGGTGGCACCCGCAGTCACAACCACGGTGACCGGAACAGGCACGGCGGCCACGCTCACCTGGAATCCCGTTACCAGCACCGACCTGGCCGGATATAAAGTGTATATGGGGACGGCCTCAGGAGTCTACGGAACGTCTATCAATGCGGGGAATGTGACCTCTTATATTGTGAGCAATCTAGCTATGGGGACCACCTACTACTTTGTCGTCACGGGCTATAACACCAGTGGCAGTGAGAGCCTACCCTCAAATGAGGTGAGCAAGAGTATTTATTGACGGGAGCCTAAGTGGAGATGGCGGTAGACAAGTAGGACTGGGAGCATGTATCCGCTCTATGGAGTGAAGAGCGCAAGTCGAGCAAGATGGGTTTGAATCTCTGTTGGGTTTCGATGAGCTCACTGATCGAAAGGTCAGTGGGCTCTTTCTTTTCCCGCGAACAGCAGAACGGGGAGCCTGACTCGTCTCACATGGTTGCGTGATATGGCTATCCGCCAGATAACAGGAGCCGTCGGCAGAGCAATCGCTACGGGGGCCGATTTGATGACGACTTTACGCGCGCTCTTTTTTAGACGAAGGTCTGAGCTATTCGGTTTCTCTCTCGCGCAGGGTTAGTAGAGCGGAGCTTGCGTGCCCATTGTAATCCTGCGAGGTCAGCATCCTCACAGTCCCGGGTGAGCAGACGGTCCGGCTTTCCGGCTCTACGTTGAGCACCCGCTCTTCCTTGTCTCGTTGCAACCTCTGTCGTGCTTTCTCACGGTCCCGTTTTGGCCAGTGTCTTTTTTCCTTGTCGTCCGATGATGCCCTCCTCAGAGCATTCCTCGCGAGAGCGATGAGACGTGTTACTCCATGGCGCCTCGACGTCGTTTCCTGCTCGGTGCCGTCGCGCTGGACACCGTGTGGGCGGCGGAATCCTTGGCGCAGGAGCGCGATCGTGTGCCTGGTCCGAGTCCGGGACTAGCCCAAGGGGGTCACTTGACGGCGGATGTGCTCCAATGACGCTGTCGGACCGTCAAGGGCAGGACCTTGAAGGCCCAACACGTTCCACCGAAGTTTCGCTTTACGGACGCTGCGTTTTCGCTTGCGCTCCGCTTTGTTGGCCCCCCACACGCTTGAGATGTTCATCATTTCACTCCTCTCGATCAGTCGGTTGACTCTTGGCGTAAAGGTCGTTGTATGATCAGCAACTCCTACTGGTTGGCATCTTCTAAATCGAGAGAAGGACCCGTAACAGCGTTCTGGACCGGGAGTCAATCGCGTAGAAATCTCCGGAGATGCGGGAACGCGAGGCAATGAGCAATGTGCCAGGAACCAATTCGTTGCGCCGGGGAAACTTGCTAGCGAGGGATGAGGCCTCCGGTGATGCTATACGCCACGGTGTAGCACACGAAGACCCCTCAGCCGTTAAGCGGGGGAGTGCCAAACCATAGGTGGCTTGATTTTGAGGAAGCATTACAATTGGGTGTGTGGTATCAGTTTCTCCCATGTTGCCTCCTATACCTTCAGACTGGCGATCTTTGCTCAAGGAGGAAACGCGCAAGCCCTATTATCGTGCGCTCGATGCGTTTCTTGAAAAGGAACTTGCCTGTGGGCAGACGATTCTGCCCGCTCGCAAGGACATCTTTAACGCATTAGTCTCAACATCGTATGACCAGGTCAGGGTGCTGCTCGTCGGCCAGGATCCATATCCAACCCCTGGTCATGCCCATGGCCTCTGTTTCTCCGTGCAGCCGACCGTTCGGCCTCTGCCCCTTTCGTTGCGAAATGTCTATCGGGAGCTCCATGAAGATGTTGGATGCCAGATTCCCAATAACGGGTATCTGGAACCCTGGGCCAGACAGGGCACCCTCATGCTCAACACGGTTCTCACGGTCTTGGCGCACAAGGCTAATTCGCATCAGGGGCGCGGCTGGGAGCGATTCACCGATCGCATTATCGAACTGGTTGCAGCGAAGGGGACGCGTGTAGTCTTCGTACTGTGGGGACGTGAAGCCCAGAAGAAACAGCGATTGATCACGCAACCGCACCATACCGTGGTTGCCTGCGCACACCCTTCGCCCTTGTCGGTGAAAAAGTTTTTCGGAAGCCGGTGCTTCTCGCACATCAACCGAGACCTTGCCGATGCCGGGTTACCTCCGATTGAATGGCAGATCCCAGATATCTAGCGGCAGGATGCTGAAAAAGCCCGCCAGCTTCGTTCTCGGTTCATCGAAATCCTCAACGTACCCCTGAGGGTACGCCTCCGGTTTCGATTCGCCTGCGGCCTTGCTGGACGGCCTTTTTGAGCATCCTGCAAGATTGTTACCCTGTTGGGCCATACGTTCGGACTATCGAAATTTGCGCACGCCGAAATAGTTGTTCTGCAGCCTGCTAAGCAGGACAATCTGCTCCGAACAGGTGTGGTTTTGTGACGGAAGACATGATGAGAGAGGGGAGATGAGCCGCATCCCTAAAGCGATTCTCTGTTGGAGTAGTGGAAAGGACAGCGCCTGGACGCTCCACGTGCTGCGTCAGCGGCAGGAGGTAGAAGTCGTCGGACTGCTGACGACAATCAATGAAGTGCACGACCGTGTTGTCATGCACGCGGTGCGTGCGGCGCTACTTCAGGCGCAGGCAGAGGCGGTGGGATTACCTCTGTGGACCGTGCCGGTCCCCAGCCCCTGCAGCAATCAACAATATGAAACGGCTATGGGAACGGCGATTCAAAGAGTGCTTGCCGCTGGTGTGAGTGTGATGGCGTTCGGCGATCTCTTTTTGGAGGAGGTGCGCCGGTATCGGCAAACGCAACTCGCGGGAACCGGTCTGGCGCCGCTCTTTCCGATCTGGGGCTTGTCCACGACGCTCCTTGCGTGCGAGATGGTCTCGGCGGGTCTCCGGGCGCGTATCACCTGCGTGGACCCGAAACAGATTCCCGCATCTTTCGTGGGACGCGAGTTCGACGAGGCATTGCAGGCGGATCTGCCCGCGAGTGTCGATCCTTGCGGAGAGCATGGCGAGTTTCATACCTTCGCCTATGCCGGTCCCATGTTCCGCCATCCTGTTCCGATTCAAACTGGTGAGATTGTGACACGAGACGGGTTTGTCTTCGCGGATCTTCGTTGAGTCATCATCCCGGCAAGAACCCACGGCGAGTGTGGATGATGACCTGTAGTAGCCGCGCCGGGAAATCGCAGCAGGGAACAAAGCGAGATCCCGACTCTTCCCCCAAGGTCTGTCTCACCTCTGCCGATGACTGGCCAGAGGGAATAATTATTGCCCCCATGATATCCAGTTGTTACAACCGATTCGTGCCTACCTCGCATTGACTCTTCCCCTCTGTGCCCTGTAAAGTAGTAACTGACGTACTGAGCTACGCCGACTGTCCCATCTCTCGCACAGCACTCCCTCCCCACGTTCCAGTGCGTCTGATTCTCCGGTCTCCGCCGCTTCTACGCCAGAGCGCCCATTGGTTGCCGCATGTGCTGTGGCCCCCGCTGTCTCTAATGAGGGCAGGAGCTCGGCCTGTCGCCACATCGGTCATCCTGTATTTAGGGCTGTCATCACACCACGCAAGAAAGGAGTACCAAATGAATCAAGAGCAATTCAAAGCGTTTTGGATCCAACTCAAAGCCCCACTCAAAGCGAAGTGGGAGAAGATCACTGATACAGATCTTCTGGAGATCGAGGGAAGCCTGGCCACGTTCACTGCCGTGTTGGCGAAGCGATATGGCGCAACCCAGAATGGCGAGGTCAACACCTGGGCCAATCGACGCTACTCCCATTGGTCTGGGAACTATACTAGTGCATACGCGGACCCGGCAAAGGTAGCCTGACGAATCGTCCTGGCTGATCGCCCAGGAAGAGGGGCGATGCGAGGTCCGTTCTTGAAGAACACGAAATCGAGACTGCTAACGAGGAAGAGGAAAGGATTGACCCATGAAAAAGATTGTGATCAATAGGAGCTACGACAAATTTTCGGTGAGTCACGAGGCGTTTCTACGATTGCGTGAGCTGGGTCAGCAGGACGCGATCAAGGAAACGGATCTCGGAGCTTACTGGCCCGAGGCGGCGACGCCGAGAGAACCGAGCCTCAATCAGTGTGGAAAGCTGATCCCGCGCGATGACCTGAAATTGGCCCAAGTCGTGGAGGAACTCGGTGGGGCTGCCAATGGCCATGGCGCAGAGTTGCGGGTAGTCTCAATCCCGGACGATGTCCGGTGGGAAATTAGCGCCGTGGGTGGGATAGAGCACATCAGCGAAGTCCACAGGACCTGGTCCTAATAGCCTGAAATTCAGCGCCTGCCCGCATGATTGTGGCGATCCTGCTCGAGCAGGATGCTGACTAGTCGCTCTTCCGTCCAGCACCAACGACCTGACAACCGTTGATCAGGCCCTCTCTAGAACGTCTCCCCGCGTCATGTCCTGTGGGCCATCCAACAACAGCTTGGCGCGCTGAAACGCGTTGGTTCTTGCTTCCCATTCCGTCTTGTAGCCTTTCGACGAATCCTGGCCTTGCAGGCCGCCGTCAACATGGCTGAACCCCGGAATCGAAAACTTGCACAACCATTTACCATTCTTGACCTGGCTTGTGACCAAGATAACTTTCTGGCCTTTGGAGTAGCAGGTTTCTGTCATAATTGCCTCCGATTCGCGCAGGGTATTGGAAAAACCCGCCAGTCCATCGTGCGCGCGATGGACTGGTCTAGCGAGATAGGCACGACATAGAAGCTGTGATTCTGCCGATCGCGCTTTTCCCGCTAGTCTTGCATGTCTCGCGCGTCGCAGCTTGTTGTTAGGCCGGCTTGACGAAGCGATCAGGCGCCAGCACGCTGTGCAGCGATTGTGTGACAGCGCGGCGATAGGGTGCCTTCTGTCGCAGCATGATGACGAGGTCTTCATCATCGATCAAAATAGATAGGTCACCCTCCGTCACGAGCTGCCGATCCGGCGCCCCGATATTCATACGATATTGCGTCTTCCCGTCCGGATTCCGGTTTGGTCCGCTGACGATCTCGGTGAGCCCATCGATGAATCCGACATGTCCCTCATGCCGATGCTTGACCTTCGTGCCATCAGGAATGCGGACCCAGGCCGTGGTTGTTCGTGACTGCACGGGCTTCATGGGCTTCACGGTATTCATGGTCATGGTCTCTCCCTGTGTAATGCGTTATGGAGTGAAGAATCACCACCGGTCTTCCATCGTATATCCCGCCGTTGCGGAGATGTCGAAACGCCTTTTTCCTGCGAGCGGCCTCGCATCGAGCACGCAATGGGTCACCATGTTGTTAACGGAGGAACAACGGAGACTACAGGAGCGATCCCGTGGGGCCGTCGTCAGCACGGAACGAGACGCGAGGGATAGGATCGTACCCATGGTTCAGCACGACCTCATTACTTTACCACACACAGGTCTGCCATAGCGAGCCGAGCGGCGAATACCCCGGTTAGCTAGATCTTTGCCCACCGACGTGTGGTTTACTTGGATTCACTGGGGGCTTCTCTGGTTCATTTGGTCCAATGAACGGACAAACGAAACAAACCAGATCGACTCGACAAAGGGGGGCAATACCGGGATCATTGCTCGAACTTGCGCCTTGCCATCGAACTGCTACGTGACGAGAAGAAGATAACGGCGGGAACATTTTCTGTCCCGCGTACGCTGATCTCCAGACGATGGTGGACAGGGAGAGAAGCGCGAAGCCCGCTCATTCTCTCTTCAGAGCTGAAGGCTGATTGATCTCCCACTGCGCGTGTCGAACGGACACATTCCAATTCTCTACACCTCTCTTTAAAGGAGTGGCCAAGGCTGCCCTTTACTGCGCGCATCGAGCGACCACTGTTTCATCGTGGGGGCTCTGCGAGCAAGAAGGGCACCTGGCCGCTCCTTCCTCTCTTATTGCTGAATCGCAGAGAGCAACCATTTCCCATTCTGGTATCGCATGAATGTCCACACTTCGCCGGATTCGGTCGGCGTTTCTTCGCTGCCTTCGATGAGATAGCCTGGCTCTCCTCGCTGCTTCGTCAGGGACAGGGTGTAGTCACGGGCACTCCAATGAAGCCCAATCGTCGCGAATTGCGTCGCGTCTTCGGTCCACGTTTCCCGGACATCTGCGCGTAGGAGCACCACATCTTCTACATGATTTGCGATGTCTAAACTGGTCTGTTCGGCCAAGGCGGTGCTGAAATACGCCAGCATTTCCGGCGTGACGAATCGCCGCAACCCGGCCAGGTCTTGTTTGCTCCAGGCCGTTTGAATATCGATCAGCAGTTGCTGAAAAGCCGTCTTGTCAGCCGATGTGACCTCGGTGTCAACCGCCGCCGTGCGTAGGGTCGTGGCGGAAGGCTCCGCCGGCAGGGTGCTGCTGAATGCGCTGCTCCGCGTGATCCCGGAAAAATCAGGAGTGGGTGACCGCCGTACTCTCAGAAAATAATAGAACGCCCCGGCTCCCAGGAGCATGAGCATGAGGAGTATCCCGGTGGAGCCGAAAGCCCCGGCAGTCGTGTCGGTTTCGCCGACATGTTCACCGGCATCGGTGGTACGCGCGCTGCTGTTCGTTGCTCCGAACAGCATAGTGCCGATATATGATCCTGCGATGCCGGCAGCGAGACCAGCCAATAGGGGATTGCGCTGCATAAACGATGGTTGCATGGCAGGCGCAGGCTGGGCATTTGAAGCGGTGGTGCCGGGCGCTGATTGTGGTGGGGTCGCGGACGGCTTTGGTGTGACCGACTGTTCAATCGGCTTCGCGCCGTTCTGGTCATAGGTGCGTGATCCACGGCTACCCATGCTCCCAGGTGCGCCAAAGCCCCTTGAACCGCTGGAATATCCGCCACCATATCCTCCGCCTCTCGCCCTCGCAAAGGATACGGTCGGGACTCCGATCAAGGAAATCACGATAATTGCGGCAATGACTTTCGTTGTATTCAAGACAAGCTTCCTTTCTATCGATGTCGCAGGTCAATCAACCACGCACCATCCTAGCAGATACGGTCCCAAGAAAACCTAATATTCGAGCACCTCCATGTTGTACCGTGTGATGTGTTGCCGTCGAACGAGATTACAGATGATCCCTCCAATCTCGCTCGTTACCTCTTTAGGGATCGGGGTTGATTGATCTCCCACTGGCACGCCGAGACGTGCCAGTAGCCCAGGCGAGGGCCTTCCGATTTTCCCCACTTTGCCCTAGGAGGGCAGCCAGACTGTCCTTCACTGCGCGCATCGAGGGAGCACATTCTGATCGTGCGACCTCGGCGAGCAAGAAGGATGGTCTGGCTGCTCCCCCCTCCCACCCTTCTGAGGCCGCGCGTTGCACGAGCACAGGAGAACGTCTAGTCTGCCCTCTCATCCCCCTTCCCCATCCATTTTTGTCTGTCCGGGATGATATGATGGACGCTATTCCTCAGAACGAATTTCTTATCCATACTTTTAAAAGGAGTCGATGGCCATGAATCTGGCGCGTAGCATCATCGGAATCACTGTAGGGGTCCTACTGTTCGCGGGTGCCGGCCTTGCGGCAGAACCGGCTGAGGTGGAAAAGTTCGTGAAGGCCCGTGTTGATATCGGCGAGATGATGACGAATTACTTCAAGGGTGGAGAGCAATTCAAGGAGGGACAGCGGCCATCGCCCGAGCAAATGAAGGAAATGGGCGCAGACATCCACGCGAAACTCGGCAAGCTCTTGGCGAAGTATGATCTGACGGTCGAGGAGTATCGAAAGCGCAGCCCGGAGGTCTTCGCCGATGAGGCGGCGGTCAAGGGCTACCTCAACGAGCATCAAGACCTAAAGGCACGATACGAGGCGCTTCCGCTGGATCGGATGGGACGCGGTGGCAGCACCGGGCGGGGGTACTAGCCCGGACCATTCAGGGGTAACCCAGACTGGTATGCTGCCGGAGAACCATTCTGGCGCCCCTGAAACGAGGAGGGAGTCTTTTCTCGCCGTACATTCTATCGCTTCCTGCCTGAGTACTCGCGACGCAGGGACCGAAACTAGAATCTCTCCCGGTCGAAGCCATCGCGTCCCAATTGCGAGCGATGAGGAGCTCGTTCCCACCCACCAATTCGGAGAACGGGATGATCATCAAAGATACCGAATCAGCTGATATCCACACTCCCACAGGGCCCATGCGCACGTACCTCTTTCGGCCAGTGGCTGAGCGGCGGTATCCAGGTCTGGTGCTGTTCTCGGAGATCTTCCAGGTGACGGGGCCCATCCGGCGTGCCGCGGCGATGTTGGCGAGCCACGGATTTGTCGTGGCGGTTCCGGAGATTTACCACGACCTGGAACCGGCCGGTACCTTGCTGGCCTACGACGAGGCCGGCGCAGAGCGCGGCAACCAGTATAAGACTACCAAGGCATTGTCGAGCTACGACGGCGACGCGCGAGCGGCGCTGGACTTTCTCCGGTGCTCACCGCATTGCACAGGCAAGCTGGGCGTCGTGGGGATGTGCATTGGGGGACATTTGGCGTTTCGTGCGGCGATGTAGCCTGACGTGCTGGCCAGTGCCTGTTTCTACGCGACCGACATCCACAAACGCGGATTGGGGGAAGGCATGCACGAGAACAGCCTGGACCGGATCGGAGAGATCACGGGCGAGCTGCTGATGATCTGGGGCAGGCAGGACCCACATATTCCCCGCGAGGGACGGGCTCTGATCTACAACGCTCTGAATGATACTGGCGCGTACTTCCAGTGGCATGAGTTCAACAACGCGCACGCTTTTCTTCGCGACGAAGGTCCCTGTTACGATCCGGCTGCGGCCCGGATCTGTTACGACATGGCGCTGGAACTGTTCACCCGCAAATTGGGGGAAGGCGATTGGCGCGCGGCTGCGGCTTCCACCGGGAGTGCACAATAACGCGGCTGCGGTGTTGAGCTCTTCCGAGGCCTAACCCTCTCGCCCGGCACGGACGTTTGCATTCGGCCTTCCCAAGGTCTTCCAGTATCTGGCTTCGGTCGCAATTGTCTCGGGACGATGTGCATGACCAAGTCCTGGTTCGTACGAACGCGACGACCACATCTTCAACCAGATCCTTGACTCCTCCCTACGGACGGCTTAGCCTTGCGTCACGTACCTGATTCAAAATGGGGGACATTGGATGCAACCCCTAAAACCGAAGACACCGGCCACATCGAAGACGCCGAGCCAGAAACCTGCCCGCCGCACGCAACCCAGTTCTCTGCCACCTTCCCTGTCAGAAGATCTCCACGCGCAGATCTCGATGCGAGCCTTCGAGATCTACAAACTACGCATCCGCAAAGGTGCCCTTGATGACTGGCTTCAGGCGGAGCGGGAAATCCTCAAAGAGAAACGCGCGAAGGCCAAGACGCTGTGAGAGTGGCTTGCGAGTGAGAGAAAACCAGGACAATCTATTTTTCGCATTCGGAATGAACGTGGGCGGAAGAGAATTAGGGTAGCCTGACCGATTCTCGTCTGCGCGCGTCCGTACGAAGCCTTTCTAATTCGCAATGCATCTCTTTAGGGAGTGGTCAGGCAGTCCTTCACCACGCGCATCGAACGACCGTCATCCATCTTATTGATCCTTCCAAGCTCGCTTACTTTTCCTCACTTGGAAGGGCACCCATGTTGGTCTACATGTGGCCGTCGAACGAGGCACTTCTGAGGGCGCGCGTTCCGGGAGCACAGGACCAACGTGGGTGTCCTTCCCATCCCATCCTTCATTGACTCCTCTCCACCCCCTCCATATAATGCCGCTCGATAGTAAATTTTGACTGCCTTTCCACACAGTTATGGCTTCTTTCTCCAAGGCATCAGTGGCGGAAAAATGGGATAAGGTCCGTGCGGAACTCTCCCATGCCTTTTCGACCAAATCCGGGGCCGAGGCGTTCACGATTGAAGACCTCGCGCTGCTTGAACGGGTGGCCGATGCGGTGGTGAAACGGGGCATGACTGCTCCTGCCACGGTATTTCTGGAATCTCTCGGTCCCATGAACTTTCTCGGCAGTCAGGCGCTGTATTTCCTGACCCCGATCGTTGAATGGGCGTTTAATGCGATGGAAGTCGAGCAAGTAGCTCGGTTGCTTGAACGACGCGATACGATCTCCCGTCTCATCACGATCATCGACACAAAGTCTGCTCCCCAGGCCCCTCACGGAGCCTCCGCTCGATGAGTGTGTCGAGTCCAGCACCCATCAAGCCGGTGCTCACCCATCCTCTCAATGTCATCGTCGCCACCGACTGTGGCAGCACCACGACCAAAGCCATTCTGATCGAGAAGGTCGGCGACGAATACCGGCAAACCTATCGCGGTGAAGCACCGACGACAGTGGAAGCGCCGTTCGAAGATGTGACGCGCGGAGTACTGAACGCGATTGCGGAAATTGAAGAACTCTCTGGCCGGAAGATCCTTGACGGGGACAAGATTCTTACTCCCAACCGTGCGGCCCAGGGCGATCCAAAGACAGGCGTGGATATCTATATTTCTACCAGCAGCGCGGGCGGCGGGTTGCAAATGATGGTGACCGGGGTGGTGCAAAACATGACGGGGGAAAGCGCGCAACGAGCCGCGCTTGGGGCGGGCGCCATTGTCATTGACGTGTTGGCGTCGAACGATGGCCGGTTGCCGCATGAAAAGATCGAGCGCATTCGTACGATGCGGCCGGACATGATCTTGATGTCCGGCGGGACGGACGGGGGGGCGGTTACCCATGTCGTCGAGATGGCGGAGTACATTTCGGCGGCGGAGCCACGTCCCCGGTTCGGGGCGACCTACAAGCTCCCATTGATTTACGCGGGAAACAAAGACGCGCAGCCGCAAGTGAAGAAGATCCTGGGCGAGAAAGCCGCGCTGGTGCTGACCGACAACATTCGTCCGGTGTTGGAACGGGAGAATCTCGCGCCTGCACGGAACAAGATTCACGACCTGTTTCTCGAACATGTCATGCAGCAAGCGCCGGGCTACAAGAAACTGATCGAGATGGCCGGTGCGCCGATCATGCCAACGCCTGCGGCGGTCGGCGTGATCATGGAAACGATCGCCAAGCGGGAGCATTTGAACTTGATCGGGGTGGATATCGGCGGCGCGACTACGGACGTGTTCTCGGTCTTCGAAGGACTCTTTAACCGGACCGTCAGCGCGAACCTCGGGATGTCGTACAGTATTTCCAACGTGCTGGCGGAAGCAGGGCTCGCCAATATCATGCGCTGGGTGCCATTCACAATCGACGAACAGACGCTCCGCAATCGGATCAAGAACAAGATGGTCCGGCCGACGACGATTCCGCAGACACTGGACGAGCTGCAGATCGAGCATGCGATTGCCCGCGAGGCGCTCCGGCTCGCTTTGATCCATCATAAGTCCCTCGCGACGGCCCTCAAGGGCGTACAGCAGGAGCGCACGATCTCGGATGTATTCGAGCAGCAGCAGTCCGGCAAGACGTTGATCGATATGCTCAAGCTCGACTTAATCGTCGGGAGCGGCGGGATTCTGTCCCATGCGCCGCGCCGCGTGCAATCGATGCTGATGATGGTGGATGCCTATGAACCGCTCGGGGTGACGAGGCTCTCGGTGGATAGCATCTTCATGATGCCGCATCTGGGCGTGCTCTCGACGATCGATGAGAAGGCAGCGACCGATGTCTTCGTCCGTGATTGCATGGTCTACTTGGGGACTTGTGTCGCGCCGATCGGGCAGGGGAAGGACGGGGAAAGGTGCGCGGACTATGCCATCACCTTCCCGGATGGTCGAGTGGACAAGGGGCTACTTTCGTTCGGCGACCTGCGGCTGGTTCCCCTGGCCAGCGGGCAGAAGGCTTCAATCGCAATCCAGCCGGCGAAACAGGTGAACCTCGGGGGAGGAGAGGGAGTCGCGGTCACGCGAGAGGTGCAAGGCGGTGTGGTAGGACTCTTATTCGATGGGCGCGGGCGTCCCTTGCAGTTGTCGACCGACCACGCGACCAGAGTGGCATCGCTGACGAAATGGTATCAGGCCGTCGAATTGTACCCGACAACCTGACACCCAGTTCTAAGTTCTGAGTGCTGAGTTTTAGTGGAACTGTTACGGACAGCAATAGAAAATTCAGCACTAAACTCAGAACTCATAATTCAGAACTCAGAACTTCCCATTTATGTATATATGGCCCATTCGTATACCCCAGGCTTAACCGTCACAGAGCAGGCAGTGGTCCGTCGTCGGCGGATGTTGTCGCTGCCTGGTAGCGTGTTGGTCACAACCGGAGAGACCATACACGCGAATCAGGCGGTGGCGCGTGCGGAATTGCCCGGGAAGGTCTATCCCTTGAATCTCGCCAATCAGTTGGGCGTGGCGCCGGATGAGATCAACGAATACTTGATCAAGAAGGCCGGCGACCAGGTGCAGAAGGACGAGATCCTGGCCGAGAACAAACCACTCATCAAGTGGCTCAAGACGGAAGTCCTCTCGCCGATCACCGGCGTCGTGGAATCCGTTTCACCCGTCACGGGGCAGGTGCTGTTGCGAGAGCCGCCGCGCGTGCTGGAGCTGTTGGGTTATGTCGACGGGCGCATTGTCGAGGTGATTCCGCAGCAAGGCGTCGTGGTTGAAACGGATTGCAGTCTGGTGCAGGGCATCTTCGGCATCGGCGGTGAAACTTGGGGCGAGATTGTGATCGCGGTGACGTCGCCGGACGAAGCGCTCACGCCGCGTCATCTCACCGCAGACATGAAAGGCAAGGTCGTCGTGGGCGGCTCCTTCATCTCTTCGGACGCGTTGGCTCGCGCGAAAGAGGTGGGGGTTGCGGGGTTGGTTATCGGCGGCATTCATGATAAGGATTTGCGCGCACTTCTGGGCTACGACCTTGGCGTGGCCATCACGGGCACGGAACAGGTCGGCTTTACCCTGATTCTCACCGAAGGGTTCGGCGCCATTCCCATGGCAGGCAAAACATTCACGCTTCTTTCCGCTCATGCAGGACAACCGGCCTCGATCTCAGGCGCCACGCAAATTCGTGCCGGCGTCATTCGACCGGAGATCATCATTCCCAAAGGCGCAGGCGCATCGGGCGATCGCGCCGCGGCAACCGTTCCGCAACGGGAAGGCATCCGGATCGGCGACCAGGTGCGCATCATTCGAGACCCGTTGTTCGGCAAGATCGGCGAAGTCTCGAGTCTGCCGTCTGATCTCCAGAAGATTCCGACCGAGAGTGACGTGCGCGTGATGGAAGTCCGGTTCGGAGACGAGTCGAAGGCCGTCATCCCGCGGACGAATATTGAATTGATCGAAGGAGCTTAAGAAGCGTGTGGGGTAAGGGGTTAGGGGTAAGGGCGAACGACGGCGCGGTGGTGCAGTGCCCTGTCGTCTCACGCCTCGCGGGGTCCTTTGCGCAACGTGTCTTTCTCGTAGCCTGTGTTATCGGTTTGTCTCCCTCCGTTGTTTTTGCAGAGACGCTTCTCTCTCCCCCGCAGGATGTTCGTGCGTTCGATACCCCGAGCGATGGCGGCGGCAGCCTGACTCTGCTCTGGTCGCCCGCTCCTTACGATAGTGCCGCGACCAGGTATCAGGTCTTGCTCAGCGAGGGAACCACGGTGTCCGATCCGGCTGCGATGAAAGTCGTGGCGGAGTTTCCCGCGAACCAACACTATGTCCGTGAATCCAAGTGGCCCTGGTGGACGAGGCCGACGACGGGAGACCAGCACCAGCTCACGTTGAGGAATGGGAGGGGAGGCGCGCTTAAGGACGGGACCGTCTATAGCATCACCGTGGCTGCCGTGTCGAGTGACGATCGGGTAATCGCCACCCCGATTCAGGCCACACCACAACCGAACTGGATGAATTGGAATCAGATAAATAATCTGTTGCTGGCGCTCCTGTTCGGCGGCATCGTGTTCTACGCCATCAGTACAGCCAGAAAGCGGGAGATATTCCTCCGACGCATTCCCGGCCTCGATGCTGTGGACGAGGCCATCGGCCGCGCGACCGAGTTGGGCAAGCCGATCCTCTACCTCACCGGCGCCCACGACATGAGTGACCCCTCAACCATCGCCGCGGCAGTCATTCTCGGGCGCGTGGCCAAACGCACGGCAGCCTATGAGACCGATTTGCTCGTGCCGCACCGCGATCCGATTACCATGGCCGTCTGCCAGGAGATTACCAAACAGGCCTATCTGGAAGCAGGCAAGCCTGATCTCTACAAGGACGATTCTAATTTCTTCATTACGTCGGATCAATTCAGCTATACCGCGGCAGTGGATGGCATCATGCTGCGCAAAAAACCGGCGGCCAACTTCTTTATGGGTGCGTACTTTGCCGAAGCGTTGCTGTTGACTGAAACGGGCGCGAGCACCGGCGCGATCCAAATCGCCGGGACGGACTCCGATCACCAACTGCCGTTCTTCGTCACCACCTGCGACTACACCTTGATCGGGGAGGAGCTCTACGCCGCCAGCGCCTATCTCTCCAGAGAACCGGTTCAGGTCGGCACGCTGCGGGGACAGGACATCGGCAAGGCGCTCATCCTCGGGGTACTCGGTATCGGGACCATACTGGCCACCCTCGGGGTCATGCTCGACGCACAGTGGCCACAATTATTTCTGGACTTGTTCAAAGACGTGAAATGATCTTTTTCCGACGACAGGTCCCGCTCCTAATCACCCTCATCACCGGCCTGGTGTTTGCGGCACAATACTATGTGCCGCACCCGGCCTCGGAGCAGATGCTGACCTCCGTCACCAAGTGGCTCCAGATCATCGGGGGGTTCGCGCTGGTGCTGGGCGTCAGCAGCCTGTTCCATGTCCATGCCATCAAGATCCGGCGCAAAGAAGCGGGGTGGGGCTATAGCTTCGTCCTCTACGTCAGTATGCTGGGCACCATTGCGGTTGGCCTGTGGTCGAACGGCAAGGAAGCCGTAGACGGCACTATGACGGCCTTTGGGTGGATCTATAACTTCATGATGGTCCCGCTGCAGGGGACGATGTTCGCCATCCTCGCGTTCTTCATCGCTTCGGCAGCCTATCGGTCGTTCCGCGCGAGGAGTCGCGAGGCGGCGGTGCTGCTCATTGCGGCGGTGATCGTCATGATGGGCCGCGTCCCGCTCGGAGAATATCTCATCCCGTTCAGCGGCGACCTGTCTCAGTGGATCTTGAACGTGCTGAACGCGTCGGTGCGGCGTGCGATCCTGATCGGCGTCAGCCTCGGCACGGTCGCGCTCTCCATCAAGATCATCTTCGGCATGGAACGGTCGTATTTGGGAGGCGGGAAAGAATAGTGTAAGGGGTAAGGCGTCAGGGGTAAGGTGAAAAAAGAAAATTATGAGACATCCACGTAACCCGCCCTCCTTACGCCTTCCGCCTCACGCCTCACGGGTTGTCGCATGACCTTCGCTGAACGCATGTTGAAGATCGACCGGCGGATCATCTTCCTGGTGATCGGCATCTGTACCCTTCTCCCGCTCCTCTACCCGGTTGGTTTGCCGATCAAGATTTCGCCGGAGGTGCGCGGGGTCTACGACTACATCGAGTCGCTCCCTGATGGATCCGCATTTCTGCTCTCGCTGGACTTCGATCCGGCCTCAAAACCTGAGCTCTATCCCCAATCGATTTCGCTTCTGCGGCATGCCTTCAGGAAGAACCTCCGGGTGATCGCAATGACACTCTGGGTCTCCGGCACCGGCATGGCCGACCAGGTCGTCACCCAGGTTGCCCGAGAGATGGGCAAGGAAAGTGGCAAGGATTATGTGTTCCTCGGGTGGAGCCCCGGCGGGACCGCTGTCATCATCAACATGGGACAGGACCTCTATGGCGCATTCCCTGCCGACTACAACGGCAAACCCACGAAGGGGTTACCGGTACTGCAAGGCATCGCCAACCTGCGCGATGTGAGCTATGCCGTCAGCCTGGGTGCCGGCAATCCCGGTGTAGAAGCCTGGTATGTCTTCGGCAAGGACAAATACAAGTTCGAACTCGCCGGCGGCTGCACAGGCGTCATGGCGCCGGGGTTGTATCCGTTGTTGCGGAGCGGGCAGATCAACGGCCTGATCGGCGGCCTGCGGGGCGCGGCGGAATATGAACTCCTCATCGGCCAGAAGGGCAAGGCCGTCGCCGGCATGGATGCACAGTCGGCTACCCATCTTGCGATCATTCTGTTGGTGATCATCTGCAATCTGTTCTATTTCTCGTTGCGTAAGCAGGCCAAGCAGCAGGCCCACTCGGGAGCATGAGTACCTATGCCGGTTGAAACCATCATCGGGGCATGGGTGGCGACAGGCTTAACGCTCTTCATCTTCTCGTTCCTGTACAAGGACAATCCGCTCTTCAAGTTGGCGGAGAATCTCTACGTCGGCGTGTCGGTCGGCTATACCATCGTCAAGACCTACGACACGGTGATCGTACAGCTCATCTGGAAGCCGATCGTCGAGAACGGGGAGTGGGCGCTGGTGATTCCGGTCGCCATCGGGACGCTCATGCTCACGCGCTATGTACCGAAAGCCGCCTGGATCTCGCGGTACGCGTTTGCCTTCATTGTGGGGGTGGGATCAGGGCTCGCCATCCCACGGACCATCTCGTCCTTTATCCTGAAACAGATCGAGGATACGGTCCGTCCGATGCTGATGCTGGTACCGGGAGGTGGAGTCACCTTTACCTGGAGCCTCCTGAATCCCGCCAGCAGCCTGAACACCATCATCATCCTGGTCGGCGTCAGCTCGGTGCTGTTCTACTTCTTTTTCTCCGTCGAGCACACGGGGCCAGGCAAGGTCGTGGCCAGGACAGGAATCCTTTTCCTGATGATCGCGTTCGGCGCGGCCTTCGGCTACACGGTGATGGCCCGCATGTCGCTCTTGATCGGGCGATTAACCGACCTCATCGAATTCACCGATCCGTCCTATGGCTGGCCGAGCCTCTGGCTCTTGGGCTTGACCATCCTCACCTTGGTGGTGATGGGCCGGCGGTCCAGCAGCAAGCAGCCCAAAGAACAATAGGTTTTTCTGGTTTGTATGGTTTGTCTGGTCTGTTTGGTTGGTTGAACGAGACTAACCAGAAGAACCAAATCAACCAGATAGACCAGACCAACCAGCTCAGCGGTTGCAGCAAGCGCAATCCTCTCGTTACAATAGGTGCTCCCAAAAAGGATCGTCATGACTACTACAACCAGTACCTCCAAAGATCCCAATCAGTACCCCGCTCTTCGAAATCTGCAATTCTCGCCGATCAAAGAGGGTGAGGAGCAGTATATGGTCCTCTGGGACCCGGCTGGATTGAGTAAGGAAAAGCTCGTTCTGCCGCTCAACTATTTTTTCATCATTCAGCATTTCGACGGCGAGCATTCGCTGGCGGAAATCGGGGCGTTGTATCTCAAACGATTCGGCGAATTTCTCGTTCCCGGCAAAATGGATCAGCTGGTCTCCGATCTGAATGAGAAACTGTTCTTGGAAAGCAAGCGTACTGAGGACGCTCGCCGGCTGGCGCGGGAGGCCTATCGGCAGAGCCCGCTGCGCCGCGCATCGTTTGCCGGGCGGGGGTATGAAGAAGACGGCGCGAAACTGAAAAAGCAGATCGACGGTTTCTTTACGTCGAAAGAAGGACCGGACTTCAAACTATCCGAGCATGCGGGGAAAAAGATCAAAGGGCTTGTCGCACCGACCTACGACCTGAAACAAGCAGGGCCGATCTATGCCTGGGCCTATAAAGAGCTGCAAGATGCTGAGCAGCCCGATCTGTTCATCATCATCGGCACGGCTTCTGCCGGATTAGATTATGTGTATGCCGTGACGGATAAGGACTTCGAGACGCCTCTCGGAGTCGTGTCCTCCGACCAACCGATACTAAGTCAGCTCAAGGCTAAGCTCCCGATTTTCTTTGAAGACGATCTGTCCCATCAAGCGGAACAGGCCGTGGAATTTCAGCTCCCGTTTCTTCAGGAGGTCGTGGGGAGCAAGAAGCCCTTCACCATCGTACCGATCTTGAGTGCCTTCTCTGCGGCGAGCCTGGGGGACCCGACCGTTCGCCAATCGGTCGACCAGTTCTTGACCGGGCTTCGAGAAGTACTCACGCAATCGGGCAGGGCCTACTGCGTGATCGCAGCAGGAGAGCTAGCTCATTTGGGGATGCGCTATGGAGACAAGACGCCTCCGACGGACTTCTCCTTTCATCGCTGCATGCAGTTCGACCTGGAAATGTTGAAGCCGGTGGAGGAGCGACAGCCGGAGGAATTTGCCAATTACATCAGGAAAGAACAGGACCAGCGCCGGATCTCCGGCTTCTCACCCATCTATTCCTTGCTGCGGTTGATCGAGGCGGAGAGTGGGCAGGTCTTACGTTACGACCGCGGGATCACCGATCAGTTTAACTCGACGGTCACGTACGCCAGCATGGCCTTCTTCTGATCAGGCCGCTGAAACAGGCCCCCAACTTCGTTCTTGGTTCGTCACAATCCTCAACGTACCCCTGAGGGTACGCCTCCGGTTGTGACTCGCCTGCGGCCTCATTGGATGACCTGGTTGAGCAGCCTGCTGAGTCGGATCGCTCGGCCTTGCTGGACAGTCTGTTTGAGCAGCCTGCCGGGAGACTCCTAGAAATCCACCCAACTTCGTTCTCGGTTCATCACAATCCTCAACGTGCCCGAGAGGGTACTCCTTCCAACCTATTCATTGGCTGCTTCATTGGCTGCGGACCACCACCGCCAAGCAATACAAACAGGTGAAGTCGGCGATGGCGTTGATTTGGAAAGTCCTTCAAGTCGCGGAGCAGACCTTTCGGCGTCTCAATGCGCCGGAGTTGCTGCCGTCCATGTATTTCGGCATGTGCAATATATTTATATAGTTAATGGAGTTGGAAGTACCGCGTCATCCAGCTGGAGATTGCGCCTAATCCCATGTACACATCTCTTGACAAGAACTCATGAAAATAGATAAAAGTTTACCGTTTAACATAAAACCAGAACCGCATTTGCTCGAGCTGAGCAGTAACTGCTTAGCGGGTGTACATGTACGTGGTGGGCCTATGAACTGTCGCCGGAGGATCAGGAAAAGCTGGACTGGCTTGCAGACGATCCTTCCAATGAGAATTGGCCTATGCCAGACTATTTAATATCGGACATTGAGTCAGTCTTGGGTACAAACCTGTTTACTGATTGATTTAGAGAGGAGGCTAAAGGGTATGGGTGCATCAACGAAATGGGTACGATCAGGAATGGTAGGACTTGCATCCTGCCTGGCATTGACCGGGACGATGCCGGCATTCGCGGCAATGTCGCACGACGCGCACGTTGCAGCGGATCCCGCTGTCGATGTGGCGACACCGGTGAATGCACAGGCTGGTCCGATGCTGATGGACAAGATGTCGAAGGCCGTTGAGCAAATCGAGCGACAGGTGCAGAGCAAAGGGCCGTTCCAGGGTGCCGGAGCCCACGCGATGCAACAGGGTGTGCTGCTCGTTGCGGAAGACCCAGATAAGGTGAAGGTTACGCAAGGGGACCGCTGTCCGTCGCAGGCTCCCGTCCGCGCCTATGACATCACGGCAATCAATGTTGAAATCACGGTCAACCGGTTTGGAGATTTTTACCCCGGCTACATGTACGTGTTGACGGAGAATGTGGCAGGTGTGCGGGAGGAAGAAGCGAAAAACCTGGCCGCGCGGGACAGTGACGACCCGACGTTTGCCGGCGGCGCAGTGTCCAACGGTTTGCAGGGCGATCTGATCCAACCGTTGGTCATTCGGGCGAACCAAGGGGATTGTCTCCGGATCACGTTGCGGAATGAGATTGCCGAAGAACCAACCAACATGATCGTGAACGGGTCGCAGATGCTCGTCGCCGGCACGGGCAAGCCGGCGACCGCCAATAATCCCGATGCGCTGGTACCAACAGGAAAGAGCGGCGAATTCGAATGGTACATCCCCATCGATCTGCAGGAAGGCGGGCGCGCGTTCCACAGCCATGCGACCAGGGATCAGTATTCCAGGGGGATGTTGGGGTCTGTCGTGGTCGAACAGCGCGGGTCTCGCTTCCTTAGCCCCTTCACAGCTGAGGAGATGAAAAGCGGGTGGGAGGCCATGATCGATCTCGCGAACGGGTCGGACTTCCGCGAATTTGTCATTTTCTATCATGAGGCGGGAGACGAGACGTTCCGATTGTTGAATCGCAAGGGCGACATGTTGCCGCAGCGCGATCCACACACGGACACCTACCGGCCGGCAGCCCGCTTACTCAACTATCGCAGTGAACCACACGGCACGAGGCTTGAGCTGCAGGCGCATCTCGTCGGGTTTGCCGATGAGTCGCAGGGCTATGGGTCCTATACGTTCGGCGATCCGGCGACCACGATTCCCCGCTCATACTTGGGCGACCCGGCCAAGTTCCGCATGATCGGTGGGTCTGAGATCGTGCACTCGCACCATCTGCATGGCGGTTCGATCCGCTGGGCTAGACAGCCGGGCACCAGCAAACTTGATCCCACCTTGTCCAAGAATGGACCCGTGAAGTTTCCGCCGATCAGCGATACGTCGGATCGGCTGGATGTACAGTCTATCGGACCGTCGGAGATTTACGATGAGGTGACCGAAGGCGGGTCCGGCGGATTGCAGGCCTTGGCCGGTGAGTTCGTATTTCACTGTCACATCCCGCAGCACTATGTGACGGGAATGTGGGGATTCTGGCGCGTGTATAACACGTTGCAGGAACCTGGGTCTCAGACCGACGTCATGAAGCCTCTGGTAGAACTGCCTGATCGCAAGGGGAAGGTCAAGCTCGCGGTCAGCTCGGACAAGTTGGTCGGTACGACCGTGGATTGGTACGGCGGGAAGAAGTACGAGATCACTAAGGACAAAACCGACTGGAAAGCGAATCCGGTCAAGGTCTCGATCAAGGATTGGGTCGAGTACATGTTGCCGCCGCAAGGTTTGCCTGGCAAGACGGAAGATCAGGTGAAGCAGGCCCAGGCGCATGACGCGACGGTCGTGAACTGGAAGTGGGACGGCATGCAGGCGCTCAACGAACCGGAGACGCCGCACAAGTGGGCGGACTACGAGTCTCCAACCCCTCTGAAGCGGCCGGCAATTACGTTCGATCCGCAAACCGGGAAACTGGCGTTCCCCTGGCTACGTCCACATCTCGGGAAGCGCCCGCCCTTCGCGCCGAATCATGGTGGAGCACCGTGGTTGGAGCCTTTCCGTGTACGCGAAGATGGAACGAGAAGTACGGAGCAGGCCAAGCCAGGCGAACAGGGACCCTGGAGTTTGTGTCCGGAAAATTCTCCGCGCAAGTTCTACACGATTCATTCCATTACACTGCCGATTACCCTCAAGCCGGCGACGCCTCAATCTGCCGCGATCGTCGACCCGATCGGAATGATTTTTGTGCTGCACGAGGAAGAAGCGGAGGTTCGCAAGACTCCAAAGAAGCAGTTGCCGCTGGTGATTCGTGGCAACGTGTACGATTGTGTCGATATCATTTTCAAGAACGAAATACCGGACGACGCGCGGACGGGATGGGCGAACAAGGTCAATCTCCATCCGCACTTCTTCCAATTCGATACCAGCGCGTCTGATGGCCCGACGATCGGATTTTCGTACGACATGTCGCTGCGCGCCTTCACCATGCTGAAGGATCCCGAGCCCGATAAGGGGATGCCCCTGCCGGGAAACACGGTCCTGACGGCGGATACGAAAGCCGGCGCGCGCGGCATCACGGTGGGCGATTCGTCTAAGTTCCATGTGAACACGGAACTGGGCGTAGGGATGGACGATCCAAAATACTTTGAAGTGGCGCGGATCAAGACCATCAACGGAAAGACGATCACGTTCGATGCGCCGCTGAAGTACGCGCACAAGAAGAACGATATCGCCAGCGTCGAATTCATCCGTGAGCGCTGGTATGTCGATTCTGATTTCGGCACGGTGTACTGGCACGACCATGTCTTCGGAACCGATACCTGGGGGCACGGGCTGTTCTCCGCGTTCATTACCGAGCCGCCGCGCTCGACCTATCACGATCCGTTCACCGGAAAAGAAATCCGGAGCGGGCCTATTGCGGACATCCATACCTTGGAACCGGTCTCTGCCCATATCCGTGGCAGTTTCCGCGAAGTCATGATGCATATCATGGACAGCAATGCGCGGACGGCGGAACTGATCACCACCGATAATCCGCAAGCGAAAATCGGGGCGGTCACCGTCGAAGGGCCGCCGTCTCATCAGTTCCCGGCGCGTATCAATAAGTCGCCGATGTGGTTTTTGAACGGCGGCGAAGCCACCACCGGAAGCGGTTACAGCATGCGCGTGGAGCCGTTGAGTGTGCGCTTAACCAATAATCCTGACCCCTCGAAACTCTTTGTATCCGGTATTCACGGCGATCCGGGCACTCCGTTGTTGCGGGCCTATCTCGGCGATCCGATTCTGGTGCGTGCCCTGGTAGGGTCTGCAAACGAAGTGCATACCTGGCACGTGACGGGCCATTGGTTCCCGATGGAACGGTATGCCACGACCGCCATGCCGCGGAGCACGATTCACCTGGCGATTGGAGAGCGCTACGATCCGGCCATCCCTGCAGCCGGTGGTCCGCAAAAACAGGCCGGCGACTATCTCTACTATAGTGGCCGCGCCTCTCACTTTGCGGAAGGCAGTTGGGGACTCTTCCGAGTCTTCGATGAACTGCAGGGGGATCTGAAGCCCTTGCCGAGCCGCGAGCAGATCCAAAAGTCTGCACCGTCCGTCTGTCCGGCAGATGCACCCGTGAAGAACTTCAACGTCTCCGCGATCGATCAGAACATCCGGTACCACGAAGGTACGCCGGGAACAATGGAAGTCGATCTGGAGCGGAAAATGGTCTTCGGAAACGAGCAGGGCAAGATGTACGTTCTCGACGGTGATCGTGGCCGGGTCAAGGCCGGTGAGCTCAGGCCGAGCCCACTGACCTTGCACGTGAACGTCGGTGATTGCATGAAGATCAATCTGAAAAATGAGATGGCCAAGGAGCGGGCTGGATTCCACGTCGATATGATGGCGTTCGATCCGAAAGATTCGTTCGGCGCCAATGTCGGCAATAATCCAGGCGATCAAACGATCGGTCCCGGGCAGAGCAAAACGTATACCTATTATGCCCATCCGGAGTACGGAGAACTGGCCGCCCTCATTCAAGATTGGGGGAACGTGGTGGAGAATCCACGTAACGGTTTGTTTGGTTCCATTATCATTGGTCCAAAGGGATCACGCTACCGTGATCCGATCACGGGCGACGACATTACGATGAAGAGTAGTTGGCGTGCAGATGTACTCGTGGATCGGACGATCCCCGGGAATGACAATCGGAAGAACTACCGTGATTTCTCGTTGATGTTCCAGGACGAGGATAACGAGGTGGGCGTGAGCTTCATGCCATATCTCCAGCAGGTAGCCGGCATCACGGCGGTAAACTATCGGTCTGAGCCGACCGCCTGGCGGATAGAAAAGGGCTGCGATGTGTCTGAAATCTTCAGTTGCACCAAGGCGGGCGACACCCTGTCTACGCCGCTGCTGCAGGCACATGTCGGAGATCCCGTGGCCATTCACGTGCTGGGCGCGTTTAGCGAGCAGGTTCAGCTGTTCACCGTCGACGGCCACGAGTGGCCGCATGAGCCTTATATGCAGGGCGCCGACCAAGTCAGCACCATGGAGTTCGGCGGGTCCGAGGTTATCAACGCCTATCTCACCGGTGGCGCAGGAGGTCCGAACAAGATCGTCGGCGACTACCTGTGGAAGAACCAACGGCCGGCGTTTGCCAACGCAGGGCAATGGGGCCTCTTCAAGGTCATGCCGATTGACGATCAGCGGATTCTCCCGTTGATGCCACAAGTTCCATCGCGCAAACTGGCGGAGCAGGAGAATGATGGCGGGGCTGTTTCGCTGACGTCAACGGTTGGAAAGTAAGAACGACGATGGTGGTGTCTCGTTGAAGAAACGAAGGCGCCGCCGTTTCGAGTACGGGATCGTTTACAATTATCCGGCGACCACGGGGGAGCATTCATGCTCCCCCGTCCATTTTTCTTTAATATAATGGTGAACATGACTGTGTATGCCTGTCGCGTTATGTCTTCGATCTATCCTTCGATCGTTCTGAGCGTGTTCCTGGGTGGCTCGATCACAACCTGGGCGTATGAAGAAACGACGGTATTGAACGGTGGCACGGTAACTGGAACCGTGCAGTTTTCCGGCGAAGTTCCGCTGCCCATGTCCTTCGAGCTTCGCCGATTTCCTGACCCGGTCTATTGCGGAGCGTTGTCCGATGGGTCCGGGTACCGGCTGCTTCGAACAGTCGCGGTCGGAAGTCAGCAAGGTTTGAAAGATGTGATCGTGACGATCGAAGGTATTGAGAAAGGCAAACCGTACGGATTTACGGAAACGAAACTGGAGGCGAATATCTGTCAGTTCGTTCCGTTCGTATCGGTCATGCGGGAACATCACCCATTGACAGTGACAAATCTGGACCCGGTCTCGCACGATTTGCAGATCTATGAACGAGACCGCGAGCACGTGTTCATCATGTTCCACCGGCCCGCTCTTACCAGGACCGGGACAAGCGATGTCGTCAGATTTACTGGGACCCGCCGCGACATCAGCATGCAATGCGGCATGCATCCCTTCATGCAGGGACACGGGCTTGCCGTCGAAAATCCGTATTACGCGCTCACCGACCTGGAGGGGAGTTTTGAGATCAAGGATCTGCCGGCCGGCACGTACCGGATCAAGGCCTGGCATCCGACCCTTGGAGAGAAAGAACAAAGGGTGACGGTGGTGGAGAACGGCACCACATCGTTGGGCTTCAGCTTTGAGGCGAAATAGCCATGGTGCTTCCTCGATGCTTTCATATGATGATTGCTGTTTGTGCCGGTGTGATGGCGGCTCACCCGGTCGTTGCCGAAGTCGTCTCGGCGCCTCTGGTCAGTCGTGTCGAAGTCGTACTGGCGAGCCAGTACAAGAATCAGATAGCCGCATTGACAGATGAGTTTGCCCAAGCGGGGATGACGAATGTCCACTTCCAGTTTTTCAGACAGGGGCAACCTCCGCAAAACATCGGTCTGGGCCGAGAAGTTCCGGCTGACAAGGCGCGAGAAGTCATTCGGTTGGCGCTGAAATACAATCTGGGCGTAGGTATCTTGCTTCCGGAGCGACTCTTTCCTCCCCGATTTGTCACAATCGCATCGTCGAACTACGACGATACGGTCGAATATCCTATCGATCAAGCCGCTCTCGCCCGACTCCAGGATCAAAGTCTCACGACGGAGGAGTTTCATCGTCTCTATCGGGATCTGACGTCTACCCGGGTGGAACCGAAGGGTCGATATTAGCCCGCATTATTCATGAACACTTCTGCTGCAATCGCCGATCCGCTGCTACGACGGGCCTTCGACCGGCGGGTTTGCCCCTCGGACCCTCACCGTACTGCACGAGTACGCATCGGGGCCTCATGGCTCTGCACGCCGGTCTCGCGACGCGGCTCAGCGATTTCGCGACGAACCGTCATGAATAATGCGGGCTAAAGGGGGAGATGTGAGGTTGCTTCAGACGATCAGGAGCCGGATTATGCCGACAGTCATGCTGACAGTCCTAGTGACCCTATGGTTTCCCTTTGTCTCGGATGAGAGCACAGCACACGCATCAGAGCCATCCAGTACCAATCTGCAAGAACAGGGCGACGGTCTGATGAAGAACGTCGAAGAAATGGTGGCGCATGGCGGAATGGGGGATGCGAAGGCCATCGTCCATCATTGCGGAGAGGCGGCGCGCTATGCCGAGACGCTCATCAAGCAACTCCCCGTGTCAGATTCCTATCGGGACGATGCCATGGCCTCCCTTAAAGAAGTGATCCGGCAGTGCAGCCGTGTGGCGGACATCGGCACACACGCCGATCCAGGACTGCTTCTCAATCCCGCGCTCAAAGCTCGTGCCGCTGCCTGGGAGTCGCTGAGATCGCTTGGATTTATCAGGACGAACAAAAGCTAGACAATTCGGCACTGCACGTATCGAGCGACTACATACCTAAGATGTTCCTTCCAAGCCTGCTCGTATCTCATTCCCGTGGGATGGCACCCGTGCTAGTCCCATTGCGGCCGTCGAGCGAGGCCCTTCTGATTCTTCACCTTCTCCAGAGGGAACAGGCAAACTGTCCTTCACTGCGCGTCTCCTCCCAGTTTCTACTTCCATTCCAAGGGTAGCCTGGTTGATCCTCTATTGCGCGCGTCGAACGAGCACATTCTTATCGTGCGCGTTCCGCGAGCAGGAGGACGACCAGGCTGCCCATCCCTATTCTTTCACCGTCATCTTCATCTCAATCGGTTCGAGAGGAGTGTCGAATTCGTCGCGCGTGGCGATCTTGTCGAGCATGTCCATTCTGCAAGTTCGGCGGAATGGTAAGCCGCTCTTGCTCGGACGCCAGATCCTGTATACAATACAGCATTGATTTTATTGCGGGAGGTGGCCATGTCTGTTCGATTGAACATTACGATGGATGACGATGTGTATGCGAGGCTCAAGAAAGAAGTACCTCCTAAGAAGCTCAGCGCCTTTATCGCCGGGGCGGTCCGCGCCAAACTTCATCCGGATGCAAAAGCATTGAATGCCGCTTACCAGGCAGCCAGCAAGGAACCATGGAGGACAAGCTTGGACAAGGATTGGAAGCACATTGACAGCGAGGGATGGCCCAAGTGAGGCGGATACCCAGGCGTGGGGATGTGTACTGGGTAGCGCTGGACCCGACGCTCGGATCGGAGATTCAGAAAACGCGACCAGCGGTTATTGTCTCAAATAACTCCTGCAATGCCTTCGGCGCACGTGTTGTGGTGTTGCCACTCACCAGTAACGTCGATTCCCTCTATCCTGGCGAAGCGCTTGTCACTGTGAAGGGGAAGCCATCGCGCGCATTAGGCGATCAGATCCGATCGCTGGACAAGTCTCGATTGCGTTCCAAGATTGAGACGCTCAGTCAGGATGAGCTGGCGGCGGTCGAGGAAGCAATCCGCATCACTCTTGGTCTGTGGCCCTAGCGTAGGTCTTTCCGATTTTGTCGCATACGCCATAAGCTATACGCTATCAGCTCTTCACTCCTTCACCGTCATCTTCATCTCAATCGGTTCGAGAGGATTGTCGAATTCGTCGCGCGTGGCGGCGACGATCTTGTCCACCACGTCCATCCCCCGAAAGACCTCGCCGAAGACGGTGTAGGTTCTGTCCAGTCCGCTGGCGTCCGCGACACAGATATAGAACTGCGAGCCGTTATCGTTGGGATCCCGCGTGCTGTTGCTTTCCCGTGGGACCTTGGCCATGCCGATCGCGCCCCGTTTATGCGGACGATCACTGGTTTCCGGATTCAGCCAGTAACCAGGACTGCCCGACCCGTGCAGGGAACGGTCTGGATTCTTACTCAGTGGATCCCCGCCCTGAATGATGAATCCGGGAACGACACGATGGAAGGTGGTTCCATCGTAGAACCCCATCTTGGCGAGCTTGAGAAAGTTCTCGACGTGACGCGGAGCGTCGTCCGGATAGAACCGAATCTTGATCTCGCCGAATGGCGTCGTGATGGTGACGCGCGGATCGATTTTTTGAAATTGCATAGTCATAGGAAAGGAATGTAGCAAGGGCGTTCCTTCGGAGGCAAGGCCTCCGACGGAGTTCTGAGTTGAGAGTTCTGAGTTGGCGGAAGGTTTCACCGCGACTCTCAATCGTACAAACGCAGCACTCATAACTCAGAACGTCTCCTGCCTCAGCCCCTTGCCCGGGTCAATCTTGAACCAGATGAGCCCGCCCACGATGGCAACGGCTGCGGCCACGCCTAACGAAACCGGCCAGCCCCACTGATGGGCCAGCCATGGCGTCAGGGTCGGGGAAATCGCGCCGCCTATATTGGCGCCGGTGTTCATGAGGCCTGACAACGTCCCGGCATGGGATTTGGACAGATCGGTCGTGGAGGCCCAGTAGGCCCCGACCGCAAAATAAAGCCAGCCTGCGCCGAATGACAGACTGGTGATCGCCAGAAAGGGAGAATCGACGACGCCACCCAGCGCAATCGCGCACCCAGCCAGGACCATGCCGGTCATGCCGGCTACAGCCCGACCTGTGGTGAGACCGAAGCGGGCCGCGAGTCGATCGGTCACCCAGCCACCCAGGGGACAAAATACCAGCATGGCAAGAAAGGGAGCTGAGGCGAAGATTCCGCCACGGAGCACATCGAATTCTCGGACGTTCACGAGATACAAGTAGAACCAGGATAGATAGACGTAGGCGACATAGCCGAGGCAACTGTAGCTGATCACCAACCACCAGATGGTGGGGGTCCGACTGAATGTTCGCCAGGGCACGGCGGTGGTGGTGGCCGTCGGCGCTTGTATGAGTAGGGCCTGTTCGCCTGCATTCACCCAGGGATGTTCGTGCGGATGGTTGCGCGACAGGAACCACCAGAGGAGTCCCATCCCGATTCCGAGCAGGCTCGCGAGATAGAACACGGTCTGCCATCCCCAGTTCACCATCACCCATGCGGCAATGGGCGGAGTCATGGCGGAACCTAATCCGATGCCTCCGATCGCGATCCCGATGCCGAAGCCTCGTGCGTTAGCCGGGAACCAGTTGGTGACGGCGCGGTTGAAGGCAGGCAGTGCTACGGCTTCTCCCATCCCCAGGCAGAATCGCACGAGCATCAACGCGCCGACAATCCCAACGAGGCTTGCGAACGAGGATGCGGCGACCATGGCCGTCAACGCCGTACAGATCGACCACCAGAGGAGCGCGACGGTGAGCACCACTCGGACTCCCCAGCGATCAGCCAGCCATCCACCGGGAATCTGAAACAAGGCATAGCCGATAACGAAGGCCGAGAAGATCCAGCCCATCTCTTGATCGGTCATCCCATAGGCCGGCATCATCTGCCGCGCGGTCACTGAAATGTTGACGCGGTCGATATAGGTCACGACGCTGATGAAAAATAGCAAGGCGAGGATGAGCCAGCGTATCCGTGAGGGGCGAGTTGTGAGTGTGTTCACAAGGTTGAATGGTGCAGTCTGTACATGGGGATTCCGGTGCCGGATTATACAGACTCCCGCGCGCGGAGTAAGGGAGGGCAGGCCTGATCGGTCTTCTGTGCTCGCGCAACGCGTATGAGAGGAGGAGGCCAAGGTTGAGGCTGAGGTTAAGCATGAATCGATATGATTCGGCACTTCGTGAGCCTGATTCTCCTCGGTAATGCTGGCCGGAGCCTTAACCTCGACCTTAGCCTTGACCTCAAGAAGGGCAAACGCCGCTTCGGGGTCGTGCTCGATATTGAGGGCAACATTGAGACCTGTTTGCATCAGCGCCAGGCGAAACAGTTCGCACTCGCCTGGGCTGTCTTCGATCAAGAGGATGAAGGAATGCGTCACCATATAAGGAGGACATCAGCAGGGAATGTGCCGGGCTCGAAGATGAAGAGTTGAGTGATGGAATGGTGAGTTAAAACAGTTAGTTAGGATGAGAATATGAGGAACTTGATGAGCAGGAAATTGAGAGGGAAAAGAGGAGAAATTCTAGGGAGTAATGGAAATTTTCCAGAAAGGTGGGAGCGTGACCTAGTTGTCCTGACCTTCCCCCGTTTGTTACACCAAAGCCAACGAAGTTGACTCCTGTGCTGCCTGGGACCGGTCTTGATGGTGTTGGATGAACTCCATCGGCGTCACATCCCCAATCGCGCTGTGTGTCCGCTCCTCATTGTACTCTCGCCGCCAGGCCTCAATCACGACCTGAGCTTCCTGTAACGTGAGAAACCAGTGCTCATTCAAACACTCATCTCGAAACTTGCCGTTGAAGCTCTCGATAAATGCATTTTGGACCGGCTTCCCCGGTTGGATAAAGTGCAGCCGCACCCCGTGCTGACCGGCCCACGCATCCAAGGCGGTCCCCGCGAATTCCGGCCCGTTGTCCAGGATCACAGCCTCCGGCAACGGCCGTCCGACAAAGAGCCGATCCAGAATGCGGCAGACCCGCTGCCCATCGATTGAGGTGTCGACTGCAATCACCGGCACCTCTTTCGAGCAGGGATCGGTCATCGTGAAGCACTTGAACCGCCGACCAGTGGCCAGCCGGTCATGCACAAAGTCCATCGCATAGCACACGCCCGGTCGAGTTGGAGTCGGCAGGGCCACGCGCGGGACCGCCGTGGCCTTCTTCCGCGCCCGGCGCCGCAACGAGAGCCCTTCCTCCCGATAGATCCGCTCGACCTTCTTGTGATTCACCCTCCATCCGTCCCGTCGCAGCCGCACGTAGATACGAGGACACCCGTACCGCCGCTTGGTCTCTGCAAGTTCTCGCATCCTTGTGCGGAGCGCATGATCGTCTGGGCGCCGACTGCGGTAGCGCAGCGTGTTCCGATCCAGCGCCACTCACCGACACACTCGCCGTTGACTCAGCCCAAAGCGTGCCACCAGCACCGTGGCGGCGATCCGTTTCGCTTTGGGCCTTACCAGTTTTTTGCGGTGATTGCCTTCAGCGCCTGAATGTCCAGCGCTTGCTCCGCCACCATCTGCTTCAACCGCCGGTTTTCCTCTTCCAGTTGGCGCAGTTTCTTCACGTCGCTGACTTCCAGGCCGGCGTACTTCGTCCGCCACTTATAGAATGTGGCATCCGAGATCCCGTGCTTCCGGCACAGGTCCTGGATGCTGACGCCGGCCTGGGCGTCCTTCAACACCGCGATGATCTGCTCCTCGGTATGGCGTTTTCGGGTCATAGGCCTCC
>DASYRC010000051.1:0-42667 GCA_036004925.1 Nitrospiraceae bacterium
GTCGGCAAGGCGCCCAAAGTTGCCCTTGTGGCCTGCATGCGGAAGCTCTTGACGATGCTCAACGCGATGATGAAGCATCGGACACCGTGGCGATCCAGTGCGGTTCAGAAGGCTTGACATCGAAGACAGTTGCTCCCTCCCGTCGCAGGCTCGGCTCTGAATCTTGCCTCGCCACTCCTACAAGGGGGCCAGCCCCCTTGTAGTATCCCCACGAAGGGGGCACACCCCCTTCGGAACTCCCAGGCGGGGTGTGCCCCGCCTCACGGCTCCGCGTGCCCGTCTCGCATAGCGTCTCGGCGGTTTCGTCACGAACCCTCGTGAATAATGCGGGCCACCATCCTGTAAGATTCGAGGCTGGACACTGACCAAGTAGCAGACAGATGATTCCAAGCCGGAGGAGACACGATCATGGCCTCACTCATTCACGATGGAGCTGGAATCGGTCAATATCAGAAGCACGAGCCAGTCTCGGAACTTGCAATGAGGTCCGAACCGTTTCCACTCAACGAACCGTCTGCTTCGGATGGTCTCACTGCGAACCGGGGTGACGTCTCAGCCGCACGACCTGCTTCAGCCCCGATGGTCGAGAAGACCTACCGCCATCGACTACCCGTACGAATCAGCCATTGGCTCAACGTCCCTTGTCTCTTCATCCTGATTATGAGTGGACTCCAAATTTTCAACGCGCATCCCGCCCTCTATTGGGGCGACCGTTCCGATCGTGACCAGCCGTTGCTCTCGATCCGTCCCATGAAGACCGAGAGTGGCGAGATACGTGGCATCACGACAATCCTGGGCCACAAGTTCGATACGACAGGAGTTCTCGGCTATTCGGATGGCTCGCGCCGTGCCTTCCCTGCTTGGGCAACCATTCCGAGCGCCAAATTTCTGGCGATGGGACGTCAGTGGCACCTGTTCTTTGCCTGGCTTCTCGTCATCAATGGCCTGTTCTACACGGCCTATGCGCTGATCAGCCGGCATGTCACACGCGACTTGGCTCCAACCGGCAGGGACCTGCGTGGCATTGGCAAGGCCGTTAAAGACCACATTGTCCTCCGGCATCCCAAAGGTGACGAAGCCAAGCGGTATAACGTGCTGCAGAAACTAGCCTATATAGGAATTCTGTTTGTGGTGGCGCCGCTGATGATCCTGACGGGTCTCACTATGTCGCCAACGATCGATACGGCGTTTCCCTGGCTGCTCACGATCTTCGGCGGACGGCAGGCCGCGCGGACGATCCACTTCATCGCCTGTTTCACGTTCCTCGGGTTTATCGTCATTCACGTATTGGAAGTGATCCTGACAGGATTCTTCAACAACATCCGGTCGATGGTGACGGGATGGTTTGTGGTGAAGCATGAAGGAGCGAGCCATGAAGCCTAAACGCGCAATGGAACGACGACAGTTTCTGAAGGGAACATTGGGCGCCGCAAGTCTCGTGGCCCTCGCCGGCTGCGACAATCTGACGCAGAGCAGTTGGTTCCCTTCGATCTTGAACAAGACGGAGAAACTGACCGAACGAGTGCAACGGGCCGTCACGCCCACGAATGCCCTCGCCAAAGAATATGGGAATGCCGACATCTCGAAGGTGTTTCCGGCGAACGGTAATACCGATCCTGGCACGGACGACTATGACGAGCACGTGGCAAAGAATTTTTCTGAATGGACGGTGGAGGTCAGCGGCTTGGTTCAGACCCCGATGAGTTGGTCGCTCGCGGCACTGAAAGAATTGCCCTCGCGGGCGCAGGTCACTCGCCACGATTGCGTCGAAGGCTGGAGTGCGATCGGCAAGTGGACCGGAGTCCCGCTCGGCGATCTGATGCATAAGGTTCAGCCCTTGCCGAATGCCAAGCTCGCCGTCTTCCATTGTGCCGATGTGGACGATGAAGGGGTGTCTTACTACGAAAGCATGGCCCTGGCCGACTGCTATCACCCGCAAACGATCCTGGCCTACGAGTTGAATGGCGCCCCGCTGGACATTCCCCATGGCGCGCCGATTCGACTCCGCTTTGAACGGCAGCTCGGCTACAAGCAGGCCAAGTACGTGATGAAGATCGAATTGGTGGAGACGCTTTCCGGCATCGGCGGCGGAAAGGGTGGGTATTGGGAGGATCAAGGCTACGAGTGGTACGCGGGCATTTAGAATGTAGGTTGAGGCTGAGGTTAAGGTTGAAAAAGGACAATGTGGAATCAGGGAGAAGGATTCATATTGAGGATACCCAATCCAGCACGATTATTCCGCTCAACTTTGGCCTTGACCTCAGCCTTTAGCCTGTGTCTCCTGCTCACAGGCTGTCTCTCTCCCATCGCCATGCATCGGGCGGTAATCGAGTACGACCGGACTGTGAGCTACGTCGAAGCGGACCTTCTCTTATTGAACATCGCGCGCGCGCGCCATCATCGGCCGGTACATTTCACTGCGGTCTCGAGCGTGGCGGCCACGTTCGATTTCCGCACGAGCGCAGGGATTCGGGGTGGTTTTGGGCCTGTCGCTGAATCGCGCGAACGACCCCTTAATCTCGAATACAGCGCCAGCGTGGCGGAGAATCCGACGATCACCATCGTCCCGATTAGCGGTGAAGAATTTACCAAGCGCGTTCTGAGACCGCTCGATGAAGACAAATTCGAATTTCTTGTCCGGCAGGGCTACGATATCAACATGGTCCTGCGCCTCATGGCGCGCGGGATTGCGATCGACGATCAGCGCGGTCCCACCATCCTGTTTAACGCGCCGTCCCAAGGCGAGGGGTACCAAGAATTTCGTCGCCGCCTCCTGCATTTGGCCGGGTTGGATGCGGAGCGGAAACTCTTCGTCGGTCCTATTCTCTTCGAGGAGAGCCACACGGTCCGAACGAATCGCCCGCCGAATCCAGACGAAGTCGTGGCAGCTCTGGAAAAGGGCTTTCGTTGGGAAGGCGACGGCGAGGGCAAGGTCCACACGGTTCGTCGCAAGGCCGTGGGCCGGATGTTGATCGCCAACTATGATCCGAGCCGCCTTTCAAATGACGAGCGACGACGGCTCCACGAGGAAGCGCAACTTGTGCCGTTCGACTCCATCCTGGTCGATCTCAGAGCGGGTCATCCGGGGGGCGAGTATCCCTTGCATGGATCGATCCTGCTTCGCAGTATGAACTCGATCATCGGCTTCGTGGCTAAGAGTATCGAGGAGGAGCTGGAAATGATGGTATCCCCCGATCCCAGAACCAAGACCGTGGTCAGGAATCCCGCCAGGACTCTCGAAATCGAAGAGTCCGATTCGAAGCCTCGAGACTATGAATTTTCGGTGCTGTTCGACGACCGCTACTATTCGATCCGCAAGTATCCCGTGAGCCAAGGCATGGTTCCAAGCTGGAATCAAGAAGCCTTTGCGGTCCTGTCGAACCTCTTCCAAATGACCGTGACGGATCTCACAAAGTACCCGACGCCGGCGATCACGATTGCGAAGTAGATCCAAGGGTGGCCCAGGACCGTAGGATGGAGGAGCGCGTGAGCAAGGAGGGGACTATGGTACAGCGAATTCTGATCGGCATCGGTGCTCTCTTGGCCGGGGTGCTCATCACCTGGTTCGTGGCCAATGCGGGCGTCGGCATGAAGGCGCCGGACATTACGAACGAGACCTGGCTGAACAGCGCGCCGTTGCATCTGTCTGGCCTGAAGGGCAAAGTGGTGATGGTCGAGTTCTGGACCTTCGGCTGCTACAATTGCCGGAATGTCGAACTCTACGTGAAACAATGGCATCAGAAGTATGCGGACAAGGGGTTGGTGATCATCGGCGTGCATTCGCCGGAGTTCTCTTACGAACACGACTTTGCGAAGGTGAAGGAGTATATCCGGGATCACGACATCCGATTTCCCATCCCTATCGACAACGACTTCTCCACGTGGAATCGCTATGCCAACCGGTACTGGCCAGCCATGTATCTCATCGACAAACAGGGCGTGATTCGGTATGTGCGGATCGGCGAAGGCGGCTATCAGGAAACGGAACAGCTGATTCAAAATCTGCTAGCCGAGCCTTCGTAAAGGGACAGGATGTCAAGAGTCGAATGGTGGCCAGGAAGCCAAAACGGAAATCCTGGATTAAGTCTCCTCGCAGCGTGAAAATCATATTGAACCCCTCAGCAAGGCCTGTCCCGTAGCGTGGTGCGAGATCGATCAGGAAAGGTCAGCAGGTTTGAGAAACCGGCGAGGAAAGGCCCTTGACATGAGAAGAAGACAGAAACAACGGCATAATCCTGTCCAAATATCGCCGTATCTGCCGACGTAAGGATAGATGATGGCAGTCTCCTTCACGGCTCTGAATAAGGCGCTCAAGCCCTTCAGAAACCTCGTGGCCGGCCGGCCAGTGTTGGCCACGTTTCAGGTCAATCTGCGGTGCAATTCTGCGTGCGGGTATTGTGATCTGCCGCTCAATGCCGGTCGGTACGAGATGACACGGGAGGAAATCCTGGGTGTCTTTTCCTGTCTTTATCGTGAGGGTATGCGGTTCGTGCTGGTGCAGGGAGGCGAGCCGTTGTTACGGCGCGATGTGCCGGAGATCCTCGAAGACCTCTCAGGGATCGGGTTTCATCTCACGCTGATTACGAACGGCACGAAGGTCACGTCGCAATTTGTCGAGCGACTGGGTCGGCTGCCGGTCGCCATCTCGGTGAGCCTGGACACGCTGGATCGAGTGAAGTACCAGAAGATTCGCGGCGCCGATCAGCTGGCGCAGGTCTTAGAGGGCATCGCGCTCTTGAAAGACTTTCCCCATCCCAAATTTCTCACCTGCATTGTGAGCGAAGTCAATCGAGCCGAGGTGCCGGCGGTCGTGCGATTTGCGCGAGAGCAGGGATTCTTACCGGTGGTGGGAGCCTATCATTGGAACGTGGGAACCTACGGCAGGCCTGATGAGCTACTCATGTACGATCGATCGAACGCAGCCGCAGTTTTCAGCGGCCTACTCGACGACGAACTGATTCCCCCCGGCTACCTTCGAAAATTCGTCGAAGACAATGTGAGCTGGTTGTGCGGACAGAAGCTGGAACCCTGTGATGCGGGACGGTACAGTATTGCCATCGATGCATCGGGGAACGTGTCCCCCTGCCTGGCATTCCCTTCCGTGGGGAACCTGCTGGAGTCTTCTCTGGGCGAGATCCTGGGCCGGTTCGATCGAGACGCGATCAATAGCTGCTCCGAGAACTCGTCGTGCAATCGTCTCGACGGCCGCGTCGTCGGAACAATTCTGCGGCACCCGATCACCGCGTTGCGCACAGCGCGGTCATTCACCTCGTGAGGAGCCTTCTCATGATTCGCTGGATCAGCGCTTTCCTTCTTGTCGTCATCCTGGCCGGCTGTTCAATCGCACCGCGAACCTTCCAACCGGCCGATCCCATTGCACCTGATCGGGTGTCTCATCAGGCCTGGGACCAGATCGTTCAGGCTCACGTCCGCGATGGACAGGTGGACTATCCAGCTATCCAAGCCGACGAGAAGCTCGATGGCTACCTGAACGAACTCAACCGCATCGATCCGACAAGGTTACCAAGACGCCAGGAACAGTTGGCTTTCTGGATGAACGCCTACAACGCATTTGCCGTCAAGGGCATCTTAGACCACTATTCGCCAATGACGCTCTGGGGGCGCTATCGCTATTTCATCGGCCGGGACTATCAGGTCGGCGGCGCCATCATCAATCTCTACGATCTTGAGCGGCAGGTGCTGATCGAACAGTTCCATGAGCCGCTCATGCACTTTGCCATTGTCTGCGCATCCACATCCTGTCCGAAGCTCCAGCCCTGGGCCTATCAGCCGGATCAACTCGATCAGCAGCTTGATCGCGTTGCCAGGGCGTTCATCAACGATCCCACGCGCAATCGTTTCGATCGACAGCAGAAGATAGCGTCGTTGTCGATGATCTTCCAATGGTTTGAAAAGGATTTCTCCGACGCCGCTGGATCAGTGTTGGCCTATATCGCTCCCTACGTAGACGATCCAGAATTGGCGAAGGAGCTCGCTCAGCCTGGATACCGCATTGAATTTCTCGAGTATGACTGGAGCCTGAACGGTATCCCACCCGAGGAAATCGCTTGTGTTGGTGCATCATGACGAGAAGGTGCCGATCGCACGCCTGCTGACGTTTCTTGAGCATGGCGAGCGCTTGGCGAACGAATGTGCCAAGGCACAGGCTGCGTTGGCGCCGGATTCTGGATCGCGGCGCTTTCTCATCAGCCAGGCTCGTCAGGAGGCTGCGCATGCCTTGGTGTTTCAAGGCGCCATTGCCTGGATCGCGCCGGGACATCTCGGCGATACACCGTTTCTCCCCGCGCTCGAAGAGTACCGTAGGATCCTCAACGATGCTCTGGTCCGGAAAGATCTGCTCGAAACATTTCTGGCTGAACAGGTCATTCTTGAAGGACTGGGCGAAGCGATCCTGACGCGTATCGAAGAAGGATTGGCCAAGCGTACGGCGCCGTTCGGTCGGCTACGGCGAATTTTACTCCAGCAAGAAGAGGCCCATCATGGATTCGGCCGGCGCATGCTCGAACGCGCCCTGGCCGAGGGCCGGATCGATGCCGAAACGTTACGCCGCCGCGCTCAGGACTACCTCGCGTTGACGGACCAGATGGTACTGACATTGAGCGATCTGTTCGAATCGATCGCCGAAGACCCCACGGCTTGGGCAGATGATGTGCGGAAGTTCCTGCCCGAGTGGCTGGTTGAAACGAGAACACACGGTAGCTAGCGTCTAGCAGAAGAAGGAACGAACGATGGTCTCAGTCGTGATCCCGGCCTACAACGAAGAGAAGGCGCTTCCACACACGTTGCGTGAACTTCTCCGCCAGTGCGGTGACTACGAAGTGATCGTCGTCGATGGCGGGAGTTCCGATCGGACGCTTACCGCCCTAACCGAATTCGGCTTTCAAAACCCCTCACCCCTTACCCCTCATCCCTCACGTCTACAAATGGCTGCCCCCAAGGGCCGCGCGTCCCAGATGAATGCCGGGGCAAAAGTGGCCCGTGGCCACTGGCTGCTCTTTCTCCATGCCGATACGGTCTTGCCTCCAGGCACGATCCAGCGGCTAAACGAGATGGAAGCCGATCAGACTATCCAAGCCGGAGGGTTTATGCACCAGTTCTCCGGCGACGACTGGCGGCTCAAGTTGATCTCATTCCTGGATAATTTCCGTTGCATCCGCAGCCGCATCATCTACGGCGACCAAGCCCTCTTCGTTCGCCGTGTCCTCTTCGAACAGCTCGGCGGGTTTCCGAATCGGCCTATCCTCGAAGATGTGGCCTTTTGCGAGCGCCTTATAGGCGTAACCAGGCCGCTCCTGCTTTCTCCTTCCGTCGTGACTGACGCCAGAAAGTTTCTGAAGATGGGCGTCTGGCGCAGCTTTGTCCGTGTCCTCGTCATCATTCTCCACGTCGAATTCGGCCTACCGGTTTTGCCCCGCGCCTTCTTTCAGGACGTCCGGTAGAACGCCCCCCTTCCCTGTGTACCTTTCTCCCCCCTCTAACCCATCAGACGAGGACGGAGGGAGGGTGCCATGGTACAGATCCATTCTCTGACAGTTTCCATTTTTTAATCTTCAGCTCTACGCTTGACGGGCTGCATATCCACTTTGTTCGCGACGATGTGAAGCGGAGGGCCGGACTGGACGGTCACTGTGCCGGGAGCGAGTGGGTTGACGATTCTTCACTGGCGGTGATGCCGGTTCCAGTGGTGGTGTTCTTAGTCCCTCATTTCGATTTACACAAAGTTTCCAGTGAACCCTATCTGAATCGGTGTGGGGCTTCGATGTGTCTCGTCAATCGTGATGTGTTGGTCAACAAGACGGCCTGCATTCCAGCCGGCCTCACTCGAATCATCACACCTGGGGTGTGGCAATGGTGTCCGACTCATGTCGCCTGGTCTGCGGATGTCTTGGCAGACAAGCCACGGCCGATGGGAGTGACGACGGACGATTATCGAAGACAAAAATCGTAGCTAATATTTCTTAATCAGGAAGGAGTCCATGAAACGGTCATCTTTTCTGTTCCAGCTTCTCGGTGCGGTGGGGTTGGCCGGGTTGTTAAGCGGCTGCAACAGCGGTGGCGAAGGGGCACCCTCTGGCCCGGTGAGTGGCAGCGCCAGCGGATCTGCGGCGGCCTCTAGCACGATCACCGGTTTCGGCAGCGTGTTTGTGAATGGCAAGAAGTTTGAGACGAGCGGGTCGTCGTTCGTGGTCGATGGCCAGTCGGGCAGCCACGGCAGTCATGGGGAAATACCTATGCATAGGTTAGAGAATCTTGTCAAGTTCATCGCCTCATGAGCCAACATCTGAATGCCCACGAAAGGCAGGATTTTTTGAGTTACTTGCTACCATTCTGCTACCGGAATACCCCGACCCAGGCTCATCCAGCACGATCTCGATTACTCCGATTCCTTGTTTTTCTGCTCAGATACAGGCTCCTGGGTCTGCTGAGTTTGGTCAACGGGGCATCTCTTAATCAGCGGGCCGTAGGTTCGACCCCTACCAGGCCCACCAAACCAAGCTTGCTCGTGCCGGCGGCTATTTGGGCGCAGCCCCTCTGTATTGTCGCCGCCGGATAAACACCTCCAGTGGGCTTCTCCTCACCAAACCAAGCTTGCTCGTGCCGTGCGCCTAACCATCAAGGCGCACGGATAAACCCCTCAAGTAGACCCTCCCTTTCATTTTGGCTCAGCTGTACGGTGTCACAGTGGGAAGATTGAACGAAGCCGCCAAACGAAATGACGACACAGGAGTTTGAACACTTGAAATCGCAAATTGCGATATCAAGTTCGAAGTGGGGTGGCAGAAGGCATGCGCCCTATGCCGTTACCGAGCAGGGTGTCGCGATGCGGTCCAGCGTGTTGCGAAGCAAGCGCGCGATCCAAGTGAACATTGCCATTATGCGAGCGTTTGTTCAGCTTCGAGAGATGATCGCCTCGAACAAGGGGCTTGCCCGACAACTCATATGCGCGCTCGTAGGTCGTCACCTCTGTGCTCGTGTCTTTAGACAGATCGAATCGCTCGACCGTGCGACCATTGCCGACAAATGTTTACCAGAGCGCAGTAGCCTATCTCTCCCAAGGCTCTAATGCCGTCAAAAAACGCTCAAAGTCCTCCTTCGTGACTACACCATCAATGACAATGGCTTCACCTGCTGTGTCTGCTAATGGAGCATCCGATCCCCGCTTCGCAGCCCACGTAAACAACTTCGTCAGGTTCTCCCACGTCATTTCCATCGTTACTCCGGCGGTGTCAGCGGCCCAGCCCATTCAGCATTCGGCCCGTATGGAGATCGATGTGTCTCAAGGTGCGAGTGCATGCCCTGCGACACACCTATCGCTCTCAACTCATTGTTCCATTCTATGAGCTCGATAATCTGCAGTCGGTCTCTTTTAGACTTGTACCAGTACCACCCCGGCTTTGGTTGGCTTCTCAGTCGTCCATTCGGGGTCAATCATCTCGGTCTCTCGATAGGTCCGGCCCATCGATGGCCGTTGAGATCGAACAAGCTGAAGTTTTCCCCACGCGCCGCCAGCGGCCCGTTGCCATCGAGCCCCGTATGATAAACATTCACGATACGCTCATCGCTCCCATCGGGTTCACTGAACCAGTACCATCCCTCCATGATTGGCGCCTGTGTCGTCCAGATCATTCTTCGACCTCCCCGCACCGATCGAACTGTACTGCCCCACTTGATTTCTGGACAGTTTAAACGGGGCACAACACCACACCGGTTGAAACAGCACGTCGTAGCCGCCTCGATTCATCGGACTCGCCGGTTTCTTCGGGTCGGCCTGTAGAAAGCTTAATTTAGTCGATGCCCGAGAGTGCCTTCAAGAGATCCCTGTAGCACAAGTCGTGGGTCTGCTGCGCGCCATCTGCTGTCGTTACCACGACCGAGAACGACTTCCCGTCATTGCTGAGCGTACCCGTGGCCACAATCAGTTGCGCCGTGGCGTCGTCTTCGGGACGCACGAGCACTCGAATCTCTTGACCAGACTTGGCACTCGCAATGCTTAAGCAGTTCGATCGGTGTCGAAGGTCAAGGGCGCATGTCGGTGATTCGAATTCGGCCATGCCAGTTCCTCCAGGTCGGATGGTGCTGCACGGCCGGCAGGAGCGCCGGACCGCGAACCACAAGAATCGGAAAGGCACCTAGTCTTTGGCAGTTCGGCGATCCTGGATCGCTTGGTCCGAGAGAATCGACAACGCGTGATTCTGATCGGTCACCTTCGCCTCAATCCGATCACCCGGCTCGATGTTGATGTTTCTCGCCTTCTGGGTGGTTTCGTCGGTATGCAACCGCACTTCTTTACCGTCCTGGCCTTTGACGAAATAGTCATCGCCTTCGATGCGCACCACTTCGCCCGTGATCGTCTTGCCGCCTTTTGACTGGCCGCCCTGCACATCGTTCATTTGTTGTTCACCCGCCTCTTGACCACCTTGCCTCCGATCAGATTGGGCCGCTTTCAGTTTGTCCGCAGGCGACGCCGTATCATCTGCCTGCGCGGCAGAGGACAGCCCGAAGCACAGCAACAATCCACACGACAGGGCACCGACGATTTTGGGAATGGACACCATAGGGGGCCCTCCTTGGTTAGGTGTGACGCACGCTACATGCAACTGTACGCTCCAAGGAGGATTTTGGGGGCTAGTGAACCCCCTAGCTTTGGAGTGAACATGTCCTATGAAGCCGCCAAGGAGGGAGCAGAGTCGTGTATCAAGATTGTGGAGGAGTTACCGCAGATCAGATGAGTGGCGGTGCACTTGATGCGGCAGGCCACCCGCTTCCGTGCTGTACCTAGCGTCAGTAGATCGACCGTTGGAATGGTTTGGAAAGAGGGACCGAAAGAGGAACCTGTGACGGGTGTACCTGATAAGTAGTTGAAATATCGTGCCGATGGACAGATAAATCCAGCCCGTTGACGGCTGAATGACCTAGGCACCTTCCCAGTGGATCTACCAGTGTCTTCTGCCATAGTAACAAAGGAGAACTCCGCTGTGGCATATCATAATACGGAAAAATAAAAATATTGCGTCAAGTGCGATGGAAACTTATCACGGCAAGACAAATCGATTGAGGCGAAGGCTTTGATTGACGCGAGTCGATGTATCGACCGCGTATGGCCTCGCTTCATAATAATAGAAGAAGACGGATTATGCTTCTAGTGTGGGAAAGGAGACTATGTTACTTGTTACGAAATGTTAACTGACTCACTTGGGGGCACCTAGGTACACACACCGGAGTTCAACACGAGAAACGGAGGTACGTATGTCTCAAGATCGCCCGGGCAAGACAAACCGTTATCGAGAATGTATGGCCGCCTGTTTCGCCTGTGCCCAGACCTGCGAGACCTGCAGCGACGACATGATTGGCATGGACCATCATGGTGATCGGAAACTCATGGCACGTTGTACTCGGTTGTGCCGCGAGTGCGCGGATATCTGCGTGCTGGCTGGCCAATGGATGAGTCGAGGTTCTGCGATGGCCGATCGACTGTGCGGCCTCTGCGCCAACATCTGTGACACATGTGCCGAGGTCTGTGAACAGCATGCCCCACATCATGCTTTATGCGGACCTTGCGCTACAGAATGTCGTCGTTGTGCAGAACTGTGTCGAAAAATGATACCTATGGCAGCCTAGCCGTTGGGGAAAGGAATCATGAAACACGGAATGATCGAGTTACTGGTATTGTCGGCGCTCTTTCTCCAGGGCCCTATCGTCAACATTGCCAATCCCATGGAGGCGAACCAGTCCCCCCAGCCTTCACCAGGCCCGACAGATCCTCTCCCCAAACCTCCACCGTCACCGGGGCCCTCTGAGCCGAAATTACCGAACCGGATTCTGGCCTGCACCTAGGAGACATTATGACCGCAAAGATTATCGGTCTGTTCGCCGTGCTACTCTGTGCTCCTGCCTTGGCCACGACAATGGCAGCGTCACCTGAGCCTACGGGCCAGGATTCACCTGCCGTCACCGGGACGCTCGAGGAACTCGATTTGTCCAAGATGAGCGGAAAGATTAAGACAGATCTAGAACAAACGGTCGCGTTTACGATACAGAATCCGGACTTGTTTAAGGAACTGTCGGTTGGAGAACGGATCGCCGTCCGTCTGGATGATCAGGGGCAAGTTGTCAAAGTCATGGAAACGACCGTTCCGGAGCTGCCAATCCCTGAGAAGCAAGGCGATCAACCACGACTTATTCTGATGCGGTAACCACCTTTGAATGAAGGCGAGCGCATGCCACGCATTTGGAATGGCACACTGAGGCGAACGAATCTGATTTTTCTGGCTTTCCTGTTGTGGGGGGTGCCTATGGCGCAGGCACAAGACAGTCTTGAGGACTTGCAGAAAAGAAAAACGATTGCGGAAGCAGAGAAAGCGGCTATAGAAGCGGAGATCGCACGCGATGAGGCTCAGAAGAAACAATTCGAATTGGTTGCTCCCCTCGATCCAGTAAAGCAGGCGAAAGATGATGCAGTGGAAGCAGCCAACATAGCCAAAGCTATCACGGATGCCAAGAAGGCGCAACCTGACGCCCACAGCCTTTGCTCGCTCTGTATTAAAGCTTCTCAGGAAGAAGTGAAAAAGTGCCTCGATGCGGCGATTAGCCAAGAGGATAAAAAGTCCTGTCTGGAGAAGCAGGAAACGCGAGCGAAGACTTGCGATAACGGTGAGTGCAAACTTGAAAGGGCGCAGAGGTAGTAATGATGAAGTACCCTTTGAAAAGAAATAGAGCTCCGAAGCCCCTCGGCTGGAGTGTGCCTGAGTGAGTCTGAGAAGACTGTGTTGTGCCCCGCTTAATTTGTAAAAAAGGAATGCGTTAGGAAATATGCCGGAAACACAGTGCAATCTATCCAAATGATCGGGCTGAGAGACGGTCGTGGACCTTGTAAGAGAATAGCGGGCGAGGGCTGGCAGATATCCCTTTAGAAGTGTGGAGACTCGGAAGCGACAAAATTCTACAAGAAGGATGGTCACAAACGGGAAACAGTTGTCCACAAGTTAACTGGGCAGTGCAGTGACAGAAGCGTCGACAAACTTGGATAGTAAAGTCCTGGGTTAGTGCGATGTGAGCGCTACCACCGGTTGCACGGCATACTATCTCATTCAGAGATTGTCTTGGGAAAAGGAGTCGAGCACCATGAAACCGGAAGTTATTGTGGCGGATGACCATCGCCTGGTTGCCGAAGGTGTCGTCAAGATCTTGGAGAAGGAATACAATGTGGTCGCTACACCCACAGACGGACGCGCCTTCATCGAAGCGGTTGAAAGGTTTCGCCCGGACCTTGCACTGGTGGATATTTCTCTACCCCTACTGAATGGACTGGATGCCTGCCGCCACGTGAAGAAGTCCTGCCCCGAAGTCAAGATCATCATTCTGACGATGCACGCGGAGCAGCACTTTGTGAACGAAGCATTTCGTGTCGGAGTCAAGGGCTACGTGTTAAAAACCTCAGTTGCGGATGAGTTGCTGTTCGCTGCGAAAGAAGTTCTGAATGGCTGCACGTACATTACGCCGGTGGTCGCGCAGGGTCTGGTTGAACAGTCGTTGGAATCGTCGACCGAACCTCCGAGGCGACCGAAAACCACCCCGACCGTGATGCTAAGTCTACGACAGAGAGAGGTCTTGCAATTGGTGGCGGAAGGCAAATCCAATAAGGAAATCGCTTCCACGATCAATGTGACGGTGAAAACGATCGAGTTCCACAAGGCCAGAATCTCGAAGGAGCTCGGCGTCCATACCACGGCCGAACTGACGAAACAAGCCATCACCCTCGGGCTCATTGCCCCACCTGAGACGCCGCAATCCCAAAACTAACCGAGTTCTCCCCTCCGAAACTCCAGCCAAATGCATCAGCAGGAGCGTCAGAGCTTAGTAAGCCCTTGTGACAATGCAAACCTGGTCAGATCGGAAGCGGTCTTCAGACCGAGTTTTTTCACAATTCCCGCCTTATGAAACTCCACCGTTTTCACTGAGATGCCCATTGTCGTGGCAATCCTCTTCGCCGAAAGACCATTGGCAAACATTCGCAAGACCTCCTGTTGCCGCGGCGTCAACTGAACGGTATATCCTTCGGGATGGGTCCACGGATACTCGATCGATTCGCGAACGTCTGCCGCTACTTCAGGCGAGACGTACCGGCCTTCGCTCATTACGGTCCGGATGGCGGTCAATAACTCGGCTGAAGCGGATTGTTTGAGAACATATCCTTTCGCCCCACTTTGGAACCCTTCGCTGACATAGAAGGGTTCGCTTAACATCGTCACGAGAATGATTTTCACACGGGGGAGTTTCCTTTTGAGCGATTGGATGAGATCAAACCCGTTCGTGTCAGGCAATGAGACGTCCAGCAGCACAATGTCCGGGGCCGCCCTCTGAACCTTCTCCAAAAATTCCGCCCCGCTATGGGCCGACCCGACAATCACCGTGTCGTTGGCGAGTAACTGCCGAAACCCTTCCACCACCAAGGGATGATCGTCGGCAATGAACACTCGAGGTTGATACATCTCCGCTCCGGAGATCAACTCCTATCGCTGCGTCCGAGACGTCCAACAACCATCAGCTTTCAGCTTTGGCAGCGGTTTACCGTTCGATGTTATCACATCGGCAGGCCGCAAAAAACTGTGGATAACCCCAGCTCAGGGAGGGGCGATCGGACGCTAACTAAGCTCGGGAATCTAAGGTTCAAGGAGAAGATTCTTCCTCTACTGTTAGAGCCTGCGCGACAGTTCCGGACGCCTTCAACGTATAATCCCAATACAAGACGATGCCCAATCATACATTTCACGGGGACCGACGATCTCACCACATATCGCTTGCAGAAGAGTCCCAGGCCAAGAAGAAGCACACGCCGAAGATCTGGTGAGCCTCCTTACAAAAAATAACATTGCTCTCGGCCGTTCCGCCCCCTATTTGGTGCAGCACTGCCCCCTCTCAACTCCAGCAGCTTCTCTCTTTCGCCTTTACGCACAACATTTCTTCGAACCGGTGACGGGTTTCCACTGTCATCGAGGGCTCGTGCCTGCATAACAGCAAGGATACACCTCCAGTTGAAAACTCGGGTTGCCTTCGCAATGAACTAGGGAACTAACCAATCCTCTATCTCCCATGGCCACGGTATACGTGTATCAACACGGTGAGAAAGTAAAAAAGAGAAGTAGCGGCCAGGGAGACATCGATGAAATTGCCGACAATTAAACATCCTTCAGGCCTGGAAGCGAGCCTCGCAACAAGAGAGAGGGCACATTTGCATGCCACACACTCGGTTCACAAGGAGGTTCCGTCATGAAGAAGCTCATCGGTCCGTTCGTGTTCGCAATGATCCTTGGTGTCGCGATGGCATCCCTCTCTTTCGCAGCTGGTGATATGGCTGCGCCAAGCACCCAGACGGTCAAAGGAGACCTGCTGAAGATCGATGGGGAGTTTTACGTGGTGAAGGATATGGCCGGCAAGGAGATCCGTCTGCATGTAGATAAGACCTCTCAGCTGGACGGCACCTTCAAGGCGGGGGACAAGATCGAGGCCCAGGCCACGGAAAAGAACCACGCTTCGTCCATTAAACTCGTACAGTCGACGAAGTAGGTTCGGGGATACGAAGATAGAAGTTCAGGCCCAGAAATTGGGCCAGTCCTCAGGGCTGCCCCAATCCGTACTAAAAGGGTTGGTCTGTTAATGATCAGTGGGGCTCAAGCAGAGGGAGGTATCATGCGCATCATGACGTTGAAGATTCTCACGGGTGCATTGGTTCTGGCAGGCGCAGGACTGGTTATGTCGGCCTGTAACACAACTAAAGCCACGGTCGACACGTTCGCCAAGTTCACATCAAGCACGAGTCCGGAGGAGTGGATCAATGCCGACGGCGTCGTACAGGAAAGCCAAAAGGCGCGGCTGTTTACCGCTGTCCTGTTCGAAAATCTGGAACAGGACATCGCACGTGGGAATGGAGAATATCTTACGTCTTTGGCCGTGTTGTTGAAAGTTCCCCCCGGAGAACAGGACGAGTTTAGGACGCGTTCTCAGAGCAACTATACTCTCCTGTTCGCTCCTGACCGGCGGACAGCGGAAAGTATGCTGGGCATGCTGACCAGCAAGAGGCAAGACCTCCGAGCCGATAGGCAACGATTGGAGTGAGACCATCGGAACCGCGAGACGCCCAGAAGACGGGAAACACCAGACCGGCAGCAGCGTCTCCGGGCGTGATTCCTCTCTTGGGGGCTAGGAGACATGGGGTGTCCAGGGTTTAACCGAGTGGTACGAATGCGATCTCTGTAGCAGTATCAGTAAAAGGAGCGGAGACCGTTGACAGTAAAACGAACTAACCTTAAGGGGGAGAAAATGGAATCATCGAACAGACATGAACCAGGAAATCTATCGGCATTCATTACAGGAGCGCTGGTCGGCGCGGGTGTCGCGCTGCTCTTCGCGCCACAGTCGGGCGCGCAGATGCGCGGGCTCCTTCGAGACTATGCAGCACGCGCCAAAGATGAACTCGATGAAGTCGTCGATCACGGCGCCGACGTGTTGGACAACGCTGTTGAGCGCGGTCATGAATTCGTCGAGAAGGGAAAGGAGTCATTGCGTGAGACTGGCCGCCAGGCGAAGGAATTTGCCGAGGCGGGAAGCAAAGCGATCAATGAATCAAAGGACGAACTGGCGTCACAGCACCGTTAAGCGCCAGCAGGCGACTGTGCCCAATAGGAGCGCTCACTTTCAACCACCGGAGGATTGTTATGTATCGCTTAGTAATGGTCGGCATTCTCGGAGTCAGTCTTATGAGCCTGACGGCCTGCGAGTCCATGACCGGAAAAACCACGGGCCAAACCATAGACGACGCCACGGTGACCGCGTCGGTTCAAGGAAAGTTAACGGCTGACAAGCTGTCGAATTTTTCTCGTATCAATGTGGATACCGACCGGAGTGTCGTCACACTGAACGGTGTGGTGCGTACCGTGGAAGAGAAATCGAGGGCGGAAGACCTCGCGCGGCAGGTGACAGGGGTGACGAAAGTGAATAACAATCTACAAATACAATCCACGTCAATGAATCAACCCTGACCGGTTGGGTGAGGGGCTTTGATGGTGGTGCCGATTGCCCGCCCACGCTCTGGAACAAAAGGAGGGACTATCCGCACCGCTTCTTCTCACGTTGGCCTGGAGGATTGGACCTTCAGTCTGGCAAGGTTCTGAGAGTATTCATTCTTCCAGGGAGGTATTCCCTGAATCGGCCATGAGGGAATGTCCAGTGCTGATGAAGAAAGTTCGGTATGCGGTGGTGGGATTGGGTCACATTGCGCAGGTGGCGGTGCTGCCGGCGTTTCACAATGCACGGACCAATTCTTAGCTGAGAGCCCTGGTGTTCCGTCCCTCGCTCAAGCAAGCGACGCGAATCCCGCGTCCCCGGGTGCCACCAAATGTGCACGTGATGTCACCGACCCGGTGACGTGTGCAGCGGTATTCCGTTGCGATCCCGGTTGTAGCAAAACAGCATGACCTTGTCGGTGCGAAAAGGAGGACGTATTGAGAAATGGAAAGCGGCAACGAGGGGCCAGTGAAAGGAGACGTAACCGATGAGTAAGGACCATGGCCGCCTCCCAAAAAGATTAACCGGTGAGCTATCCGCAGCCGTCGCTATCAGCCGACCGAAGCGTGGACGGAGCCAGCCCGGTTCTACGGCAGACAGCAAAACGGCGACGGGTCGTCGGCTCGTGTCTCCCGACACAGACCGACGCAGAGGACTGACACAGGATCTTAATCTGCTGGCCGCGGGCCTGGGGAGGATTGCAGCGCAAGCCTTCCGGCAAGTGAGGATCGGGCGGTTCAGCGCAGCCTGGGCAGATACGCGCCAGCTGGTTTGCAAGCATCCTCTGCGGGCGGTGCTCGTGGGAGTAGGACTTGGCTATTTTCTTTCGCGCACTAATGTGAGATAGCGATGTCACAGGCGCACGACACCGGACCATCCGGACTTGAATCAGTGGTAGTCGGACTCCTGAGAGATGTTCGCGCGCTCGCGCGACAGGAAATGGCGTTGGCGCGACATGAGGTGCAGTACGAAATCGGCAAGATTCTCAAGGCGGTCCTGTGGTTCGGGATGGCTGTGGTGCTGGGAGTGATCGGATTGTTCGCGATAGCCGCAGCCTGTGGGCTGATCCTCTTTGAGTATACAGGATTACCTGCCTGGGCCTGTGCCGCGATTGTAAGTGTCATTCTGCTCGGTGGAGCGTGGGGGCTCGTGCTCGCCGGGCGGGAAGTCGTAAAATCCGTTCACTTCGTTCCCCTTCGAACCATTCGAACGCTGGTGGACGACGCCAAGTGGATCGCGGAATGGGTGCGCATGCGGTTTGTATAGATTTAGAACTTGGGCATGCGGCAGTTTTCCGAGGAAGCCGAGAGTCTCTCTGCAATCATCTTACCGGTTTTGAGCCCATGACTAGACGACAGCTGTTTACAGTGACTTTCCTGCTGGTATTTCTCCTGCTCCTCTGGGAACTGGGACTCATTCTCCGTCCGTTTTTCTCGCCGGTTCTCTGGGCGATGATCCTTGCGACTACGACGTATCCCCTGCACGTTCGATTATTGGCACGTGTGGGACATCGCGAAAATATTGCCGCCGGGATCATGACCGGGGGGCTCCTCATCACGGCGGTACTTCCTGCCTTGTACGGCATTATCCTCGCCGGCCAGCAAGGTGTGGAGGCCTATGAACGGGCCTCAGAGTGGCTGAAGGGAGGCAATCTGAAAGATCTCGGCGCGCTGTTCGCCAAGGTGCCCGGGGTTGGAGCGCTGAGCCAGGAACTGGTGGGCCGTCTTATCGTGGCCGGCAGCGGACAGATCGAGACCTCTCTCCTGGAAGGGGGGAAATCCGTCAGTACCTTTCTTCTTTCGCAAGGGATGCATTTTGCCAGGAATGCACTGCTCCTCGCGACAGACTTTCTCATTATGCTCTTCACGTTGTTCTTCATGTTCCGCGACGGACCTCATGCGTATAACACTATCCTGCGGGCGATTCCCCTCGAGGAGGAGCACAAGGTAAAGATATTCGAGCGACTCAATACGACTATGAAGGCGGTCGTGAGGGGCACGCTGCTGACCGCCGTCGCCCAGGGTGTGACGGCCGGCGTGGCGTACTATCTATTGGGAGTGCCCTTTTCAGTGTTTCTAGGTGCCTTGTCCGGACTGCTTTCTATGCTCCCCGTCGGCGGTACGGCGATAGTTTGGGTGCCGGTCGTATTGTACTTGTTGCTCAGCGGCGCAGTGGCCAAAGGCATCACCCTCATTGGAATCGGCGCCGGCCTAGTCGGTCTAATGGACAACCTGCTGCAGCCCCTTCTCGTCGGCGGGAAAGCGCGCCTCCCGGTGCTTCTTCTGTTTTTAGCGTCGTTAGGGGGCCTCGCCTACTTCGGATTTCTCGGCCTCTTTCTCGGCCCCATTCTCCTCGCCGTCGTCCTCGAAACGTTTGTGATCTATCAGGAAGAATACCAGCAACAAGGGGGCGAAATCTTCATTGGGGTAATGAAGAATTCCCGCGACGATCTGCGCACGGCTCATGAGTTGGCTGACAAGACTTTGTGAATGCGCTTCGGTGATCTAGGGAGTCTCAAGGACTCGGGTTATTCCCAGTAGTTGATCGGACAGCCCTATGCGATCATCCGTGGTGGATGCGAACTCTGCCACGATATCGCGGACCTTCAAACAGATAATAATTCCGGACGGAGTCTCGCACAAAGTCGGTGGACTTGAGGCGATGGAGGTTACGACGAGCACAGAGTAACCAGGGGTGAGGCCCCGGTGAACCCAGCCCGCGCATTCACTGTAGCGGTCGTTCATCGCGAACCACGTGAGGAGGACATATGGCAAATTATGCCAAGTCGATCAAGGCCAGAGAAAACCTCATCACGTTGATGCTCCGCGAAGACCATCAGAAGATTAGACAGCTATTTGACCAATTTCGCGCAACGACGAATAAACACGAGAAATGGAACATCGTGACGGCGGCTCTCGCAGCTTTGGAGGTCCACGCCAAGCTTGAGGAGGAGCTGATTTACCCTGCCTGGCGGGAACATGTGGATGAGCGGAATCTGGTGGTCGAAGCCCACCATGAACACCATGTAGCTCACATGCTGATCAAAGAGCTCAAGAAAATGGACCCTGAGGACATGGGGTATGATGCCAAGTTTGTGGTCCTGAGCACACATGTAACGCACCATATTGATGAGGAGGAGGGAAAAATGTTCCCCCAAGCAGAGAAAGCAGTACTGGATTGGCAGCGACTGACGAAACAAGTGATAGAGCGACGTCAAAGCTTGGACCAAAAACCGCTATGGCTGTTGGGGGTGCCCGTAGTTTTCGCGAGCGAAAAAGTCTGTGCCACGCGTACGGTCCTTTCCGGCCGATCAGGAGGCTGAAGAGAGAAACAGAGTTCACGATAAGGTTGGAAGGGAGGACCAGATGGCGCCCAGAAAAGAATACGAAATGGAACCGAGCGGAAAGTCTGGCGGACAGGCCGCGTCGGAGATGGCCGAACAGGCCGAGGAATTGGTCGAGTCGATCGGTCAGACCATGGGCTCTGCGGCGCAGGCCGTACAAGATACGATACGCCGAACGAAAAGGAGCGCTCGCGTCGCAATGAAGAACGCCTCGGAAGGTATCCAGACATCTACAGATTATCTTACTGAAAAGGGAATGGTGGGTGTGGTTGAGGACGTGGAAGCGCTGATCCGTCGCTACCCATTTCAGGCCTTTTTGATTAGCTCTTCGGTGGGATTCCTGCTCTCCCGATCTTGGAAACGATGACACGCAGATTTGCAAGAATAGAAGTGAACGAAAAGGGATTGGCAGTCCAAGTTGGGGTCCGTAAATCCAGGATATCCTGTGGTGGCTGCTCGGGATGGCAATTCCGCCATCGAGCTTTTAGGAGTGTAGCGGAGGAAGGGAGGGAGATCATGGACAAAGGTGCGGAGCACATTGCACAAGACCTTAAAGATATCGTCCAGAGCAGAGTGGCGATTGCAGAAAAGCTTGGAGCAATCGAACAACATGTCGGAACAACGATGCAACATGCGAGGACAATGATGACTCAGGTTGCGGACAAGACGACTTCATCTGTGTGTGAAGCGATGCAGACGACCAAAAAAGCCTTCGATCCACGCGTCCAAGCCGCGCGCCACCCATGGGTGTTCGTAGGCGGGGCGTTGGTCCTCGGCTATGGGGTCGGTACCCTCTACCGGCGTGGCTGTGGAATCACGAACGGAGTGGTTCCTTATTACCCGTCCGGAGCAAAGGGTGCGGCGATCATGTCTCCACCATCGTCCGAACGGCAGGAGTCCGGGGTGTATCCCTTTTACCCCCACGTAGCGGCAGACAATGCGAGAGGGGAACAAGGCCGGGCTGATCTACTCACAGTGTGGGACGAGTTGGAACGAGCCCTCCAAGACGAACTCGGTGTGGTAAGGAGTGGCTTCATCCGATTCGGACGCGGTCTCCTCCGCGAAATGGTCCGTCAAGCCGTTCCCGTTCTCGTGCAGATTATCGGCGGCAACCGCCGAGACCGGAACCCTCGCTCTGCAAGCGACCCCGCGTATCGATAAATCTCGGGTAAGGCTCAGGCGGGTCACGCGGAGTCTGATCGCATCGGCACGAGAGGTCCCGATGTCGAACGAGACGACTGAAATACACCAGCGGCACATAATGCTCTGCGCGCTCGTGTCTTCGTTCGCTCCGAAAGATCGCGGATATCCATCGACTTCGTGAGCCGGCCCTTACATCCGACTGCCGCGTCGTCGAATTCCAGTTAAGCCTCTGCTTGGAGCCACTTCTCCTCCCACTTGCACGGAACCACGGCTGCTGTCGATCTGTCGGGATAATTCATCAGAAACGGCACGCTTTCGGCTGCGACAATAGGCGACTAAATGCGAGAGGCATCCGTGACCGGCGCCCGCCCTACTATGATTCCATGGCAGCTGGGAGGGCTGACGTATGGCGAGTTGGCTCGTCACTTGTGGAACGAAATTCATGAACATGAAATGTTTGGACGCACCGCCCAACTTGCCTATTAGACTATCTGCTGCTGGCCCAGTTTCCGGCTCTCATGTTTCTCGCAGCCTTCATGGGTCACCTCGACGTTCGAGCTTGTGCGGTACTCGCAGAAGGTAGGACGACATTTATAAGGGAACTGTGCACCTGATAGCCAGCGTTGTAATTAATATACTCAATGAAGCCGAGCTTCTTAAACCTATTCATAAAGAAACTTACTCGTGACCGCGTAGTCCCGACCATTTCAGCCAGCGTTTCCTGATTGATCCGGGGAATGACCATTTTGGGGTTATCTTCTCTTCCAAAGCGGGCCAACAATAGCAGCGTTCGCGCCAGCCGCTTCTCGGCAGAATTAAAGAGTTGATCAATCAAGTCCTCTTGGATGCGTACGTTGCGAGTCACAAGATGGGACATCACCAGTTCGGAGAAAGTCGGCTCGTTGTGGAGTGCGCGTTTCATGGTGGCCCTATCGATACGCACAATCGTAGAGGTGTCCAGGGAGGTGGCGGTTGCCGAGCAAACCACCTGCCCTGCGAGGCAAGCCTCTCCGAAAAAATCCCCGCGCTCCAAAATCGCAACGACGGCTTCTTTGCCTTGCTGGGACACGACCGAGAGCTTGACCAGACCCTCCAGAATATAAAACACGGCATTTGCCGCATCCCCTTGCGCAAAGAGGATCTGGTGCTTTTGGCACTCCAGAGTCGTTTTACCCTCGCCGGCTCGTTCGAGAAAGGTCCTGGGATTGAATGGCGTGGCTCGTTTGCCTGCCAATGACATTCCTCCAGGTGGTCTCAACGTCGCTGTGTGAGGTCCTGCTGATAGTGAAATGTCGTGGGCCATGACGGGAACTCCTTTCGGAGAGGGAACTCGTGACAAAAGTGCACTCGCGTTCTCGTGCATGCGCAGATGATCAGCCGTTTATCCATCATGCCGCGGCAACAAGCACGGCTTCAGGATTAGATAAGGAACGGTTTCGCAGAATCGTCTCGTCAACCATGTCGCCACACTGGAGGCAACGGAGAACCCAAAAGGTGCAAAACCCGCTGTCGCTTTCAAGATCGATGCACATTTCATGTTCCATGCACCCGCTGCAACGTTTGCAGCTCTGCCGAGTCAACTTCCTTGTGGCCATCCGCGCTATCTCGGAAAGCATCGTATTCATGTGAACCTCCTCTCTGTGGTTTCTTTGATGTCCGTGTAATGCCCAGGCATCCAGTGCACATGCGTAGCTTACTATTGCTAGCCTAGCTGTCACCCTGGCTTCATCCCTAGTTTGAACTGTCGATTACCCTTGCCCGCCTTGGTCTCTAAGAGAGTATGGGCCGAGCCAGAGACTCACCAAGCAGTCGATGCGGGGGTAAGGTAGGCGGTGAGAGACGCGATAGTTGGGTATGCCTGGGAGCGAAGGTCGGAGACCGATACAAACGATGACGTGAAATCAGAGAAGGTCGGAAGATCCTAGCAGAGGAACATCGAGAACCAGAGAAATCCTCTGACAGGATCGTAAATTATTTCCGCCGCGTCTCCCCCATGAAAGGCCCACGACCGGCATGCCGAAGGCCAACGCTTCAGCGACGCAGAGTCTCCAGAGGGGCCCGGCGCGAGCCATCGTTCATTCTCTTTCCCAGCACGCTTGATCGCTGAGACTGCTACGGTGTGGATGGTGCGAACTCTGCCGGAATTTGAAGAGCTGTCGCCACATCCAATATGTATCGCCTGAAATTCCAATGCTTTACAGCGCCTAGGGAAGGCAGTTTCCTGGGAAAGGTGTCTAGATGCATATCCAAATATTTATAATAAATTTCGTTCGACTAGGGGTTCTCCTAGGATGGAGGACGGCTACTTTGTATATATACTCGCTGCGCATTGCCCACGTAGGATGTTGTCCACCGATCATGATACCCTGATCTCATGCGCACATGTGACGGCTAGATCGTAGCGTTCATTCACACCCACCAGAGAGAGGTTGATAATGAGAGGGGCTGGCCGTCCTTCTGTGAAATTGAACGAGATGTATCGGTTACAGTCAACCCTGGCTGGTCTTCTCGGCATTTTTATCCTCCTCCTGCTGACCCCCCTCGGGATCGACGAGTGGACCGGGTATGCCTTCCCTCTCGGGTATGTGTCCTGCTTCTCACTCAAACCTGCCGTCTCCCTTACCTTCGTCGCGCACGCATGCACCGGATTGATCACGGATGCTTCGCTTACGCTCATGCTCTGCCAACAAACGTATTCTTCAAACCTCCTTCTGAAACAAGGAACGATATGAACGAAACAACGACCCTCCCCTCACCCAAGAAGTCACCGTCCGAGGCCACGCTGGGCAATGGCAAGCCCGCCAGGCAGAAAGCGGGGCACGTTCCCGCGAAGGATTCCTCTGAGGCTCAATCACGGCTGATTCTCGCGGCGATTATGGCGTTTCGCGACGGGGATTTCTCCGTGCGATTACCCGGGGATTGGACGGGGACAGATGCGCAGATTGCTGAGGCTTTCAATCAGATCATCGCACAAAAGGAGCGCGGCTTGAAGGAGGTAACACGGCTGAGCGAGACCGTGGGGAAGGAGGGACGGCTGAAACAGCGCATGTCGCTGCCGGGGGCGGTCGGCGCGTGGGCGACGGAGGTGAATTCCATCAATACACTCATCGACGATCTAGTGCGGCCCACGTCAGAAATCGCGCGTGACATGACCGAGCGCATCCAAACCGGAGAAGCATTGCGCCTCAGCGATGCCCATTATCGGGCGCTCATTCAGGCCCTTCCTGCTGCCGTGTACGCCACCGACGAGCGGGGCCGCATCACGCACTACAACAAAGCTGCGACCGCCTTGTGGGGACGGGAGCCCGAGATCGGCAAGGATTTGTGGTGCGGATCGTGGAAGATCTACCGGCCGGACGGCACCCCGCTTCCATTGGAAGAATGTCCGATGGCCGTCACATTACGTCAAGGCCGGGCGATTCACGGCGGAGAGATCGTCATCGAACGGGCCGATGGTACGAGGCGCCATGTTATGCCGCACCCGGAACCGATGTACGCCGATGGAGTGGTCATCGGCGCCATCAACATGCTCATCGACGTTACCGATCTCCGCCTGGCCGAGCGTGCTATGGCACATTTGGCGGCAATTGTGACGTCGTCTGAGGACGCTATCGTCAGCAAGAATTTGCAGGGAATCGTGACGAGTTGGAATGGAGCAGCGGAACGGTTGTTCGGATATACGGCGGAGGAAATGATCGGACAACCGGTGAGTCGGCTCATTCCTCCAAATAGGCACGATGAAGAACCAGGCATTCTCGAACGGATCAGACGAGGCGAATCGATCGAGCACTATGAAACGATCCGGCGAAGAAAAGACGGAACCCATCTCCCCATCTCGCTGACCGTATCACCTCTGATCGACCATCATGGGAAGATCATCGGAGCCTCGAAGATCGCTCGTGATATCACGGAGCAGAAACGCGTGGAGGAGTTGCTGCGGGACCGAGATCGCTCCTTGACGACGGTTAACGATGTCTTGAAGAAACAGACGATGGCGCTGGCCGAATCCAACAAGGAGCTGGAAGGATTTTCCTATTCGGTCTCGCACGACTTGCGGGCTCCGCTGCGCACCATTGATGCCTTCAGCCGCATCCTGGAAGAAGATCATGGCCCTCACTTGAACGATGACGCGCGGCGCAGCATATCCATCGTCCGGAAGGCGGTTGGTCAGGCCGGCGAACTGATCGATGATTTGCTGGAGTTTTCCAAACTGGGCCGGCAGGGTATGAATTTCCGTTTGGTCAAGATGATGGACTTGGCGCGGGAGGCGGCGGACGATTTGAGGATCTTGCATGAAGGCCGGCATATTGATCTGACCATTGGGGACTTGCCCTCTTGCCGGGGAGACCGGCGGTTTCTGAAACTCCTCTGGATCAATTTGCTCACCAACGCCTTCAAGTTCACCAAGCATCGAAATGAGAGCAGGATCGAAGTCGGATGGATGCCGGATGACGCGAGCTCGGAGACTGTGATCTACTACGTCAAGGACAACGGCATTGGGTTCAACATGGCATATGCGCACAAGTTGTTTGGCGTGTTTCAACGGCTGCATCGGAAAGAGGATTTCGACGGTACCGGAGTAGGGTTGGCCATCGTCCAGCGCATTGTCCAACGCCATGATGGGCGGGTATGGGCTGAAGGCAAGGAGGACGACGGTGCCACATTCTTTTTTTCCTTACGAAAGGCCGTGGCATGACGGACTGGGTGGAGATTTTATTGGTCGAAGACAATCCCGAAGATGTGGAAATCACGTTGCGGGCGTTTCAGAAATATTATTTAGCGAACAGAATCCATGTGGTGCGGGACGGCGAGGAGGCGTTGGAATGCCTATTCAGCACAGGGCGATACGCCGAGCTGTCGGCCTGCTCGAATACCCGATTGATTTTGCTCGACCTCAAACTCCCAAAGGTGAACGGCTTTGAAGTCTTGCGACGATGCAAATCGGACCCTCGCACCAAGAACATTCCTGTCGTGGTTCTCACGTCTTCCAGGGAAGAGCGTGATCTGATCGACAGTTACAATCTCGGTGTGAATGGCTATGTGGTCAAGCCGGTCGATTTTCTCCAATTCACCGAGGCGATTCGGCAACTTGGTCTGTATTGGTTGTTGATGAATCGCCTTCCGTCAGAAATGTCGAAGTGAATATGTCGACAAACCGGGGCGAACACATGGCTGAATTACATATCTTACTTGTCGAAGACGATCCGTTGGATGCCGAATTGATCATTCGGGAACTGCGGAAATCCGGCTACGACCCTCGGTGGCAACGGGTCGATACGCAGGCGGAATTCGTGAACTGCCTGGCCCAGGATCCGCCGGACGTCATTATTTCAGACCATGCCATGCCCCAGTTCAGTTCGATCGGGGCGTTGCAGTGTTTACAAGAAAGCGGGCTGACGATTCCCTTCATCGTCGTGTCGCATGCCATCGGGGAAGAAGAGGCAGTGGAGCTGATGCGCAAGGGCGCGGCCGACTATCTTCTTAAGAACCGGTTGGCCCGCTTGGGCGAGGCGGTGCGCCATGGGTTGGAAGAACAGCGGTTACGCTCTAAATGCGCAGAAGCGCAGCAAAAACTCCGGCTTCTCAACCAGGAATTGGAGAATCGGATCGTTGAGAGAACCACCGAGCTCGAGGTCGCGAATCGCACGTTGGCTCGCGAACTCTCCGAACGTAAGCAGATCGAAGACCGGCTTCGCCAGTTGACCGGTACGCTCGAAGAACGGGTCAAGGAACGAACACAGCAGTTATCGATGTCTTCCGCCCGGCTTCGCGCCCTCGCAACAGACTTGACGGTCGCTGAACAGACAGAACGGCGCCGGCTTGCCACAGAGCTGCACGACTATTTGGCCCAGCTACTTGTCGTGACTCGGATGAAGGTTGCTCAGCTGCTGAACCAGGATCACGATTCGGAAGCACGGAAGATTCTGCAGGATGCCGATGAGTTGCTCCACCAATCGCTCGACTACACCAGGTCGCTGGTGTCTGAGCTGACACCGCAGGCTCTGTATGAGCGCGGACTGGGCGCCGCCCTTCGATGGCTGGCGGATCAGATGTGCCGTCAGCAGATGCTGACCGTCGAGGTTTCTCTCGACGCACCCGAGTTGTCCCTTCCCGAGGCGGATGCGGTGCTGCTGTTCCACTCGATACGGGAATTATTGTTCAACGTGCTCAAGCACGGGAAAACCAATCGGGCGTCAGTGTCGATGCGATACGCCCAGAACGTATTATCTATCACGGTGTTGGATCATGGATGCGGCTTCGATGTCACGAGATTGCACGACGATCCTTCAGATCGGTTCGGCCTACTGAGTATTCGAGAACGGATGACGGCCCTCGGTGGCAGCTTCGACCTGCAATCAGAGCCCGGCAAGGGAACGGTTGCGTCGCTCCACCTGCCATTTCCGGCGTCCGGCGAAAGCATCGAAACCCGAGTGGCCGGAGGGAAGGGGCGAACTCCCTTATTGGAGGCAGCGCTTCGACGACCCCCCGAGCCAGGCACGGCAGCCCTCGCTCCCGAGGAGGCATATGTCGTGACTCCGCTGCGGGTGATGATCGTCGATGATTTTGAGCTGGTCCGTAAAAGTCTGCGCAGCCACTTGGATCAATACGACGATTTAACGGTGATCGGAGAGGCTTCCAGCGGGGCGCAGGCGGTTCAATTGGCGTGCGCGTTAGGTCCCGACGTCATCGTCATGGATATGCACATGCCGGATTTGAATGGGGCGGACGCTACCAGGCAGATTTTGAAAGATCAGCCTGATACCGTGGTGATCGGACTGTCCGTTCAAACTGATCCAGACATAGCGAAATCCATGATGGATGCCGGGGCTGCGGCTTTCATCACCAAGGATTCCGCGGTGAACGAACTCTATGTCACGCTTCGTGAGGCTGCTCGTCGTAAGAGATCTTCAAGGCCTACCACGTCCCGCTCCCCCGTCTAAGGGGTGCGGCCGGGAAGATGTGGATCCCCTGATCATTTACATCCCGATTCAGAACCGTCGCGTCTGTCAAAACCCGTAGTGTCAGGCTCCTCTTAAGCAGGAAGCCGCTTGCCCATGATGAAACTGATGATGGCAACGATGACGAATATGACAAACAGCACGTAAGCGATATAGGTCGCCGTACCTGCCACTCCAGAGACCCCCAAGAGCGCCGCGATCAGCCCAATGATGAGAAATGTAACGGCCCAGTGCAACATGATAGAACCTCCTTGGATAGGAATTGGCGAACAAGAGCCGAGGTGCCTGTGCCGAAACTGCTTGGATTGATACGCCGTGCACCTCCAACCGCGACCACGGCTCTGACTTGCCTGCGGTAGGATTGATGCGCGAACAAATGGGCTTTCATTTTGCCTCGCTCACGAACCAGCTAGAAATGTAAATTGAGGCCGACGGTGATCATATGGCCGTTGTCGTTGAACGTCTTGTCTTGGAGGTTCTGGTCTTTAGACTGGGTATCCTCCAGCCAAACGTATCGATACGTGCTGTCGATCGAGATATGGTTGCTGAAGAAAAACTGGAGACCTCCACCCGCATGGAGGCCGAACCGATTTTGTGTGTCATCGAAATTGCCCGGCCCTTTGACTGTGGTGTAGTACCACCCGCCGCCGCCGAGCAGAAAGGGGGCCAATCGGGTATGGCCCAGCGGGTAGATCAACGCGGAGACTTGCACGGGATAAGTATGGATGCGCGACCCGGCCGTATCCTCTCGCCGATAATCGGCTGACCCTTCGAAGGCCAAATATTTCCAAGGGTAGAGCCGGACCTGGCCACCGCCGAACCACCGCGATTGCCCTTCCTGTGGATCGTAGTACGTCGCCCGGCCCCCGACCGAGAACAAGCCGATATCCATCTGCTGAAACAGCTCGGTATCCGCAGCCGCGGCGTGCGGTGGGAATATCATCGGAATACCGGGAACAACTAGGGCGAGTACGCAAACTGCTAGGAAACGCCTCATGTCGAACCTCCTTTGAATATCCGATTAGATTAGGGCTTAATGTTTTTTGACGGCTTGTTTTGTTCGAACCATTCATCGACCCACTTATTTACTTCTTCCTTTCGATCGCCGTAGCGCTCCTGAATTTTGCCCTCCAGCTTGTCGCGACGCCCCTCGATATATAGAAGATCGTCTTCCGTGAAGTTGGCCCATTTCTTTTTCAGGTCGCCCTTGAATTGTTTCCAGTTGCCTTTGAGTTGATCCTCGTTGAGGACTAATGCGAACGGCGCGGCTGTGCTGGAGATAGAGAATTCTTTGTGGGGCCACGCCGAGGACGACATCGGGGACGTGGCGACTGCCGCTACACTCAAACCAACACCGACCATCATGATTCGTTTGATATTCTTCATGGTGTTCTCCTTTCATTGGTTGCTGAGGGCTGCGTTCGAACGATCGTCGGACCGCACCCGTGGTCGTAAATTCTCCGCCGTGGTGTAGCGTCCCACGATCCCTTCTCCTCCACGCACAGGAGCCGGGAAGGGCGAACCGCCGAACTACTTTCGCTCCGGTTGGCCGACCGGATTCTGAGTCTGGGCAGAACGGTACCACTCATCTGCCCATCGACCGATCTCGTCTTGTCGGTCGGCGTATCGCTTTTGGACCGCTCCCTTGAACTTGTCGTAGTCCCCTTCGATCTTCATGAGGTCGTCATCCGTAAACGCACCCCACTTTTTCTTGAGCTCACCTTTGAATTGGTTCCATTTACCCTTGAAATGATCGGCGTTCATGTCTCTCCTCCTTTTGATGGTTGATTGACGGGGTTTCGGCGTCCTTATCGCCGGAACTTTCCCGGGTGATGGAACGTCTCCGCGCCTGTCCCGTGTCGAGGGAGGTCACCTTGAGAAGAAACGCTGCGAGGCTCACTTCCAGGCCTGAAGGATATTTGATTGTCAGCAATTTCATCGATGTCTCCCTGGCCTCTTCTTCTCTTTTTTACTTTCTCACCGTGTTGATACAGGTATACCGTGGCCATGGGAGATAGAGGACTGGTTTGTTCCCTAGTTCATTGCGAAGGCAACCCGAGTTCTCGACTCGGAAGTGTTTCCTTACTGTTACGAAGGCACGGGTCCTCCATGCAGTGGGAACCCGTCAGCGGTTCAAAGAGTTGTGCGTGAAGAACACAAGAACCAAAGGAGAAGCGGGAAACTGTCGGATTCGAGAAGACGTGCCGCTCCACTGATGGAGCGGCACGAAGGAGTATTATTATTGGCTCTGCAGGTCAAGAGATCTTCAGCATGTTTTTCTTTGGCTTGGATCTCTTTCGGCAACCGATGTGTGGTGGGATCGTCGGTCCCTATGAGTTGAATCATCTCCCGACAACTGTCGATGGCGATTCGTTCAACAGTTTCAGCACTGTTTCGAGCTTCGCCCCGTAGCCCGCGGTGACCGCGCCCTTCTCGATGTGCGCTCGGGTACGAGCCAGGAGAGTTTGGATATCGGTCATCAACTCACTTATTTTCATGGTTGATTCCTTTTCTTGCTATCACGATGGCGAGAATCGTTGCCGTTTTCATGGTCAGGACGCAAGCGCCCCTCTTCCCCACAGAGGGCGATCTCGACAATCAAAAGACTCCTCCTCCGCTATCAGGCTCCCGCTAGACCTAGCAGGCCCTCCACGCACCGTCTTACCGGAGGACACCGAAGAACCAGAGGACGACGAGCAGTGTGAACGGAACTCCCAGCAGCCAGAGAATCAACGCTTTTCCCATGATGGCCCCTCTTTTTCTACCTGGTTAACGACCTAGATCACGAGGATGCGCTTGCGGGCCCAGCTCCTTCAGGAGGCTGGCTAGGTCCTCTGCGTGCTCTTCCTCCTGCGCAAGAATCCGCTCTAAGACTTTACGAGTCGTCGAATCATCGGTGCCGACATACGCGACCACTTCGCGATAGCTGTCGATCGCAATCCGTTCGGCAATCAGGTCCTCCGTGATCATCTCTACCAATGAACCCCCTTCGACGTATTCCGAGTGGCTCCGACTCAAAATCCCCTCAGGGGACAGATTCGGCTCCCCCCCAAGTTGGACAATGCGTTCGGCCAATTGATCGGCATGGGCTTGTTCCTCTATGGCATGCTGGAGAAACTCGCCCTTCACGCTGAGGGAACTGATCCCGGTGGCCATGAAGTAATGGCGCTTATAGCGAAGGACGCACACGATTTCTGTGGCGAGGGCGTCATTCAGCAGCGTGATCACCGTCTCCACTTTGGCCTTGTATCCCGCGGTCATGGCGCCGTCCTCAATCCCTTGTCGTGCCCGAGCCCGGAGCGTGTTCACATCAGTCAGCCCGATGGCTTCTTGTATGATTCCTTCCTTTCGGGACGTGCGAGGCGCTGTTGTTCCAGGTTGCACCGGTATCGATGTGGCTGCTTTCATGATTTCCTCCTGTCGGGGAGTGCCCCCCGTTTTTATTGTGCGATCACGAGTCGCCCAAGGCGTTCCGGTCATCGTCGGGCGGCTTCCACGAACGCCGGCTCGCCGAGCTGCAGCCGCTTCTCCACGGACTTCCAATCGATGTTGGAGAAGAACGCCTCGATGTAGAATGCCCTCTCTGAAGGCTTATAATCGAGGAGATACGCGTGTTCCCACACATCCATGACGAGGATCGGAATGAACCCCGCCATATGCCCATGTTCATGAAGGCTGATCCAATGGTTTGAAAGACGGCCGCTCGCTGGGTTCAAGGAGCACACTGCCCAGCCGACCCCGCGGAGCATGCCGACGCTGGAAAAGTCCAATTTCCACATGTCATAGGTGCCGAAACTATCTTCCGCGGCTTTCACAAACGCCGAGCCTTGATCGGGCTTCTTGGCTCGACTTTTGTGCAAATTCTCAAAGTAATATTCGTGCAAGACCATCCCATTGTATTCAAATCCCAGTCGTCTGGTCAGTTCGGAATAGGCCGGCATTTCCTCATGATCAATCCGTCCATCTTTGAGCATCTCTCCAATCTGGGTCGTGAGCTGGTTCGTGGCTTTCACATATCCCTCATACAGCTTGATATGCATCTCGAGCGTTCGGTCCGAAATCCCGAACAGCCCGTGTAAGTTGAACGGCTTGACGTCGTAGGAACCTTCCATTTTCATGTGCCATCTCCTGTGTCCGTTTGATCGTTCAGAATGTCTACCGCCATTGCTATAAATTCTTCCTTCCGTGGCCGGAACTTTTCAACGGCTTCTCCCCTCATGACATTAGAGCACGCGTAGAAAGGCCACCAGGTCCTGTTTCTCCCCAGTCGTCAACTGAGTCCCTAACACAAGGTTGAAGAACTCCACGGTATCCTCTAACGTCAGCAGCCTCCCATCGTGCAAGTACGGAGACGAATCCTTGATGCCCCGCAAGGGAAACGTCTTGATGGGGCCATCAGCGTTCGCCATGCGTCCATTGATCATCCGCGGCTTGTAAAAGCGCTCCACCTGCAGGTTGTGCATGGAATTGTCCGTGTAATAGGGGGCCTGATGGCAACCAGCGCATGTCGCTTTGCCGAAGAACAGGTCCTGCCCTCGCTTCTCAGACGCGATGGCTTTTTTGGGATTCAACTTGCCGTCAATGCCCAGTTTAGGTGCGGGCGGGAAGTCCAGGAGCTCCTGGAACTCGGCCATGAAGTGCACCTGGCTCCCCCGTTCGAGAATGTTGGCCCCTTTTTTGGTCGCGATCACATGATCACCGTCGAAGTAGGCCCCGCGCTGCTCAAACTCCGTGAAATCCTCTACGCTCTTCAGCGCCCTCTGCGAGCCGAACAGCCTCTGGATGTATAAGCCGCGCAACGTTGGGGTATCAATGCGATGACGGAACTCCTGCGGGCGGATGTCTCCGGCCAGATGGGTACTGGCGTTCGTGTGGCCGTTCGCATGACACTCGAAGCAGGTGACACCCCGACTTGGACGCACGGTCCGACGGTCTTCCGTCTGGTTGAACTGCTGTTGCGGAAACGTCGTGACGAGCAGCCGCAAGCCCTCGAGCTGTTTCGGATTCAGAATCCCGTTGAAGATTTCATAATAGTTGTCGAGGGTCACCAATTTGCCCTGGGACACGTCACCGAGATCGGGCCGTGTCGTCAGGTAGATGGGGGGCGGGAACTCCGGTAAAAAATGGGCCGGCAAATCAAACTCCAGGTCGAAGCGAGTGAGATCCCGGCCCTCCTGTTTCTGAATCTCCTCGATGTGGAACTTGGGGAACACCATCCCGCCTTCAGGGTGGTTGGGATGCGGAAGTGGAAAGAATCCAGCCGGAAACGAATCCTTCTCCCGGATCTCTTCGGGGCTCATGGCTTGAAGTGTTTCCCAGGTCATCCCCCGTGAAAGTGTGACTCGGACCCCTTCCTGGATAGGCTTACCGCGGGACATCGTGACATCTTTGGCTGGACGGTTTGCGAGGTCGTACCGCTCCTTGAGCAAATCCATCTGCCGCTTCATGACCTCAGGCTTTGCGGCGTTCATGCGAGTGATGACGACGGCAATGTCCTCCTTGAGATCAACGGGAGCATAGCTCGTCCCCTTCTGTGGCAATTCTTGCGCCTTCGGTGTTTCCTCTGTGGCCTTGCCCGAAACGGGCACCGGGGCCGCGGTGAGCGTGGCTCCGACCACCAGAGCGGCGCAGAGTGTGATCAAATTGTGTGTTTTCACGATCCCCCCTCTTCGGCCGTTTACGGCCTCACCATGTGAGTCGATGCCCAAGCGAACAATTCCATCGTGTGTAGTCTGGTCACAATCGCTCAGATGCTCAGAATGTTTTTTGTAGCACCCGCAGAAGTGGCCTACGTTGATCTATTCCTGTCCGCCTGATCCCCTGATACATGGAGGGCGTTCCGCAGCAACCCAACGGGTCGCGGTTGTTGAATAACATGAACTGCCTCCAGTTCCACTCGACCAGACCTAGTCACAGACTTCTACTGCTTAGGCGTCCTTGGGTCATGATGTGGCGCTCCGCTTTGAACCAATCCTCCAAATCATGCCCATCCTTCCGTCCATGTTCTTCATACAGCCCATACGCTAATTCTGCGACCCGTGCTTGCTCCTCGTCCGACATGGCTTTAGATTGAGTGTCCATGGATGCCTGCGCTTCCTTGCCTTTTTGTTTCTTTGCTTCCGCTCGCAGGAGAGGTGGGTTATGCACGGCGGGTGTTGTTGGGCGGCTGCCTTTGATATCGAATTGCTGTTTTTTCCCTGAATGTTCCTGCGTTTGCTTTTCCATGTGATGTTCCTCCTTCATGATGCACAGAGGAAACTCGGTGATGATCGCTTGCTTCCTCTCACACTCAGGCGCTCCGCTTCCACCGGATTCATGCCTGTATCGGCTCGAAGGTGTCTTCGCGGAAAAGCCGGCTGCTTACCGATCCGGCACAGAGAGTCTGTGATGCGTTCAGGTCTCCCCCAGTCGCTCCATAGGACTCCGGTCAATTCCACTACGGCGATGTGGTCCTGAGCTCGCTGTAACAGTGCACGAGGAAAATTGACGATCGGCATAACCTCATAAATGGACTCCAATACCACGGCTTCTTTTGATGTTCCAATGACGTCCCGCAGTTGTGTAAATAACTGCAGCATCTCTGGAAAGCATTGCCATCCCATGTTCCACAGCGTCTCGACTTTTGCCACCATTACCATGGTATTCCACAAGCTTCCGGCTGTCATCGCCGCATCTGCCTCCACGGGAGTCGGCTTCTCCCAAAATGCATGTACGCCTCGGACCTGACGCCCCCGGACCGCGCCGAGTTCTGAGCCAGGTTGGATCCAACCATAATCCAATTCTAAGCGATCCGGTGGAGCGCCAAGCAGCACCACCTTGTCCTCATAGCGCTCAGCGGCCCAGACCGCGTGGCGCATCGCTTCGATAAATTTCTCTTCTGGATGAATGAAGTGATCTGACGGATAGATCACCACCGTCGCTTGAGGATCACGCTGACGGATATGAGTGAGCGGAAATAGAATCCCCGCGCCCGTATCGCGATTCACGGGCTGAACGACCACCTTCCCGATCGGCCTGTTCCCGAGCTGCGGCCATATTTCCCACGAGTGCGATCGGATGATCACGGTGACTTTTCGCTCCGGCTGAGTCAGCTGATCCGCACGGTCGAGCGTGTGCTGGAGCATCGATCTGCTGCCCACGAAGGTACAAAACTGCTTCGGCCTAGGGCGGCCCAGCCAGCGCTGAATAAACGGCGTGATATGTCCTCCTTCACCTCCTGCCAAGATGATCGACCATACTCGGTTAGGAGCATTCGTTTGATTAGTCATGGGTACGCCACTCTCCTTGTCTTGTCATGGCGGGATTGATACTTTTGTGTGATCCTGATTCAAGGGTGGAGTCAGTCGTACGGCCGGCCTCATTTCAGTGACTGGCAGCAGTTCCTCGAATCGACAGCGCGTGATTCTGATCGTTCACCTTCGCCTCAATCCGATCACCCTTCTTGATTTCTCCCATCATCTGGGTAGTTTTATCGGTATGCAAACGTACTTCCTTGCCGTCCTTCACCTTGACGAAATAGTTCCCGTCTTCGACGCGGGATAGTTCGCCCTTGATCGTCTTGGCGCCTTTTGCGCGGTTACTTCCCATCTCATCATTCATTTGCTTGTCATCATCAGATTGAAAGCCTTGCCGATCAGATTGGGCGTCAGTTTTCATAACGTCTGAGGGCGCAGGCGCATGCTCTGCCTGCGCCGCATTGGACAGCCCGAGGCACAGCAACAATCCACACGACAGAACACCGACGACTTTGGGAATAGATACCATGGGGGTCTCCTCGGTTAGATGTGGACGCATGGCTGTACCTTAACGCTCCCCGAAGAGTTTTCTGACCTATGAACTTCCCTAGTATTTCGGCGACGGGTCCCTAGACCAGGAACGAGATGAGAGGGTGAGTTGGAATTTATTAGGCGTCTTTGGGAACGGAAGCTTGTGCGCTCGAGGCAATCCGCGCCGCGCTGAACCCTCAGTCTTGCGGTTTGAGTTTAGCGGCTCGTTGCTGAATCTTATTGAGAATGGGCCGCTTAATGACAGAGGCGCTGTGGGCTTGTCCGAGAACAATCTCCCACACCTACAGAACATCGCGTCCTAGGCTCTGTTGTTCCAATGCGTGGCTTTCGTGATAAGCAGATCTTTTGAAAAACGTGAGCTTTCACCACACCAATCTGTTTGAGTATATGAAAGAGGTACCGCATGGACTCTCGGGACTTCCCGAGCTAGCGGTAGGAAATCACAATGAAAAGGGCGAATGAATTAAGTGGCCACTCAGCGAGTCGAAGGCTTGCTAGGGGGTTCGTTAGAACCGCCTGGCTTCGTTTTCTCCGTGGCAGGAGGAGCCGTTTCAGGATCAATCGCCATCTTGGGATCGATATTGGGGGGAGTGACTGCAGAACGAGGATCAGGAATCGTCTGGGGACGTCGTTCGATACCTGGATCTATACGGGAAGGAGGAGGCGTACTTGGTCCTTGAGGATGGTCAGGTCGTGATTCTACAGGTGGGGGGGGTACAGGACTGACATCTGCTGACCAGACCGCAGAAAGCCAAACGGCTATTATCAAAGGTGCTAGCAAGAGGAGGATCACAGTTGTTCCCGCAGCCCTCATCACTATTCCTGAGACAAGCCCGCTGAAATCCCTGACGGGAAGAGCGGTCAGACCATGAGCGCGCATCATCGCATGGGCATCGATGAGCAGGTCGTCCTCGCAGCAATAGACCGGATCGGGGGTCATCACCTTGTGAATGGCTTCTGACGGGGACGCGTTCGCCAGAGCAATATCTCGGTCACAGAGAGTCCCGACTAGCGTACTACCGTTACAGACTATGAGAGCGCCGACGTCCAACGACTTCATTAGCCGCACCGCTTCGCTGATCTTGGTCCAGGGGGTGACGACAGGCACGGAACGGCTCATAGCTTCCTTGACGCAGATGCACTGGTGTGGAAGGACCCCCAATTGTTCGTCTTCGGTGGATTCGAGATAGATACCCGACCGCTTCCGTCTCAAGGTTCTCATGGGTGGGTGATCGGTGTTGGAAGGTTTGGACAACGTTGCAGTCCCTGGCAGTCGCTTTTTATCGACCGTGCCCATCGCTCAGTTCCTTATGTCATTGTCCTTTGCCGAGACATACGCGAATCCTCCTCCGGGAACTCCGTATGTTCTAGAGTAGTATATGGTGGTGAGACAGTCCGTAACACTGGAAGAATCCCTAGGTTCGGTTGAAGGGATAATGCTGTGCCTAGCTTAAAATATGGACAGAGAGAGCCATCATGGAAGTTATTGCGAACACAGTGAAATCTGTTCAAATCGATCGTGAGGGAAGAGGTCTCGGAAGCAACTGAATTCCTTACAAAGGGGATGGTCGCAAACGAGAAATGTTCTCGTCCACATATCAAGTGGAGCACTGCAGGTCGAAAAACATGTCGGAAACTGCGGGGGCTGGCCCTGACTCATCTGCTCCATCCGCTCCCAGACGTGATGAGCCTCGTGGAGTTATTTTCGGCCGGTGCTCGACATCGTCCGCATCGCCTGCATGGTGGGCTGGAAACTCATGTCCAAGGGGCATGTACCCGATCGGACTCTACCGCTCGTTCTTTGGACATGCCTCCTGCTTGTCGAGCGAATCTCACGGTGGTGAGGAGATCGCGCCCCCGCAACCACCGAAATCATACTCCTTTACTAGCCCAAGCGTGACCATGAGTGCGGTGCCGTTGATTGCGCCACAGGTACGGTAAAACCGTTGGTCCCCGTCCTCCATCGGCGAACAGACGATGGACGTCAGGTGCTCTCGGAAAAACGCATTCACCTGAACCGAGTCCCCGCTGAGCAGTCCATACAGATCCTCCAATCGCGTGCGGATCGTGCTGAGCGTGACCGGATGCGTTCTCACGCGCGGGTGTTGCACTCCCTGCAGCTGCTGGCGGAGTGCGGTGCGTCGCGCCTCGCGACCCTTCAGCAATCCAGCCGTGGTCTCGCCAACGAGCCCCGCAAGAATGGCACGTTCAATATGGTGTAACTTGTCTTCGACTTGTTGTAACTCTCCTTCAATGCGTTGATGCGTCCCGTCCTGTTCCGTGCTGAGGGCCTGCAGCCGTGCGTTAACGCTCTGCACCAGGTATGCGAGGGCCGCGGGGGAGAGGATCTGGGCTTGGATGACATTGACGAGACAGCGTTCAACCGTCGTCACTTTCGCACCAGACGGAGGATCTCCGCCGCATCGCGCGAGAGGCGGCTAAATCTATCGATATGCATCGACCTCGTCAGCAGTCCGCCGCCGTCCCGTTGCTGTTTCGAGAGAACGTCAGTGGGATTCAGGTTGGTCCGTTAGAAACGAAATTGCGTGACCCTTATCGTTCACTTTCGCAAGGACATTATCTCCCGGTTTAACCTTTAATGTTGATTTCATTTGAGTTGTGGCGTCAACATGCATGCGCACCTCATTTCCACTATCCTCTCTGACGATATAGTTATCACCTTCGACGCGCACCACTGTGCCCTTGACCTCCTTGCCGGCTTCAAAGCGGTCTTTATCCGACACGGTCAACATCTCCCCCCCAGATTGGCCAGTGTTGAGCTTGTCTGCAGACGACGCGACATTCGACAGACCCAGGCCCAGTAAGAGCCCACACGACAGGACACCGATGATTTTGGGTATAGATACCATTGAAGCCTCCTTGGTTACATGTACACACACGTCTATACGTACCTGTACGCTCCTCGCAGAATTTTTGGAGCTAGTAAACACCCTAGGCTTGGAGGAAAATTGTCCTATGAAGCCGCCAAGAAGCGGGACGAGCCGTATCCAAGGTCGTGGAGGAACTCCCACAAATGCGACAAGAGGAGGTGTGATTTGTGCAACAGGCCATCAGCGAAAGCCGCCGCGTCTATTTGCTGTAACCGCTGAAGGGGAATGCGCCGTTGACGGTGCACGGACTGTCCGAGCTGCTCCGCGGCTAATCTTCCAAGATAAGGTTGAGCATCTCCGACACATCCACCCGATTCAGTATTCCTTGTCTTCAAGTCGTTTGAGACCCGAAACCGTGATCGTAACCATCATGTCCTGGGTAACTTCGATGTACCCCTGCTCTCTCAAGGATTGTAAGACTGGTTGTGCGTCGGCAGTGTGGTTGGGGTCGAAAAGAAAATAGAGGCCCATAGAAACTAAAGGACCGCACTTTTTGAAAAGTGCTAATACCTTTTGCTCAAGCTCCCGCTGCTCTTCCTGCTCCTTCTCGCGCGTCGGACGATAAGATTTGTTAGACATTTGTTATTCATCTTTTGAAATCAAACTCTAACACGGAACAAAGGCCCGATTCCTTTCGGAGTCGAGCCTTCTACTTAGAATCTCGCATTGCGTCCACTGCGTTCTGAAGTGGCCTTACTCTACCGCACACCTGGAACCGTGCCTACGCGGAAGAACCCTAGGAGGCTCTACGCCGGGCCGTCCAAGGCTCATTTCGGCGAAGATTTGGATAAAGCCATTCAGCGCGCTGTCGCGTTTGTGGGGTTCAGAAATAAGGAAAATGTACCGGGAGTCTTTTCTCGTTAATGATCATCATACTGGCAGGAAGGCCCTTTGCGACGACGAATGCGTCCGCTGGTTTTTACTCCAGCAGCCACGGCCTCAACTCGACAAGAGACAGGTAGGCTGTGTCCTGATCGAATCGGCCCTATCCATATTTCTCAGTTCATTGATAGCGCTGTTTCTCCAGAGTGGGCACAATCTGCCCCTGCACGTCCTCTGTAATGTTGTAGCGAGTGTACGGGTTCTCCACCATCTGGTTTGCGTAGAGACGCCCACTCGGTGCGGTGATCGTCATATTCAACACCGCCTGCTCCTTTGGCGCAATCGTAACATCGTGGGTAGACGACTCCCGTAGATAGGGATGCCAGACGGTCACGCGGTATGTCCCCGGAGGAATATCGGTGAGCCGATACCGGCCGTCCTTGTCCGTCACGGCATAGTAGGGATGGTCCGCCACCAAGGCCCAACTTTCCATGTACGCGTGAAACCCGCATTGCATACTGAATACCCGGCGCCCCTTGGTCATATGGATATGCTGAGTCACCGGAGTGCCCTCATAGTGTTTGTGAACATGCGCGCTGAGCCCGGCCTCACGAGGATATCGGGTACTGATAGGCAGCGGCACGTTGAACAGCACACGTGGTCCGAGATGCGAGCTTTCGTAGGCTTGGATATCGTGCAGAGCCGGGTCCATATTGGCGACCACCACGTCGTGGCCATCTCGCACTACACTAACAAATGGGAGAAACCGGCAGTCGACGGCTTCAATACGAGGGAGCCCTGTCTCTGGAAACGCCTTTCCACGTTCGATCGCCTCAATGTGTACGACAACCTGCCGAAAGGCCCCAGCTTCTCCGACATCGAACGGCTGCAACAGACGCCAACCTCGGCCATCCGAGATACGTCCGCAATAGATCGGATCAGGCAAGGTGATCAGGTTATAGCCTTTGGGCGCTGGAACTTTTCCGCTCAGGGTGACGGTACCGCTCAGAGTTCCCCCATCCGCCACCGCGATTTCCTCGTAGGCGACGGCTCGTCCCTGCGACGCCCAGCTCGCAGCCACGACCCCCATCGTCACAACAAGCGTCAGGACTCTCTGGTTTCCCATCTGTACTCGATTGCTCCTCCACTCACTCAACGCACATGACAACACTGAGAGGCCAGGCCAGTGATTCACGCGCGTGTCAACGATGGCTGCCGAGGAGACCGATCCTAGGAGGCACCCGTTCAACTCATTCGCATGAAGCGGGTCTGGTTTCTCTTCTCACCACTGCTCCCCGCTACCATTACGTCATGGTCGATGCTGGCATCGTTGTTTCGGGCAGAGATACGCCTCCTCTCAGCCTCCGTAGAAGCCTCCCGCCCGTCGGCAGATAAACCGCGCTCAGGTCTGACACGACGTGTGATCGGCCCACTGTTTCTTCCTACGCGTCCTATGCCAACCCATCTCGAACCCGAGCACAATGATCGCCTACCCGCACGATCTTTCGCGCCCACAAAATTCAGGTAGACTCACCCAGTCACCGAACGAGAGAGGATCGGCATCAGTCGCTTGTCATTGCGCATGTATATCGCCTTTGCTCAAGGAAAGAACTCGTAAAGGCCGACGCAATGCCAGAGATAGACGAAGGCGGGCGCGGCTTGAATTTCAAGGTCGCCTAGATCGCTCGTTCTCGTCTCTCTTAGAAGCAGCAAGCACGATACCGACGCTGGGAATAGATGAATTAACCAGGTGAGGCGCCGGTTCCCGATTCAAAACATACTAGGCCGGCCTGCATGTGCGTCAGGCCGGGTGCTACCGGATTGGCGGCACCCGGTCGGCTCGTGAACTGCTCCCAGGCGCTACTTCTTCGCCTCAGGGTGCTCACTCGTCATTCTCGTCTCCTCATTTGTGAGCCCTAACGGTTTGTCCTGCGTGTAGCCCGTCCAGCGATCGTCGCTCTGGATTGCCGTCGCCACCGTTTCTCCCTTGATCGCAGCCTTGGCCCGAGTACGAATCATATTCTTGATGGGCTCCACATCCGCACGACTGTAGTAGCCACGCTGCACACCGTTGTCGAATATCGCCATCGTGCGATCGAGATAGGACTGGGCCAAGGGTCTGTTACCGGCCTGTAAGGCCTGGGCGGCGTTGTTGAGATACCGTACGACCACTGCCTGCGGCGAGTTGCCCAAGGCGTTCATGAAGACGTCCCGATAGGCATCCTGCTCCAGTTGAGCCGCAATGTCTTTGACCCACGAAGCCGTCACGATCTGATCTGCGGCCGGCGCCAGCCAATCTGCAGCCTGGCTAGGAGTGGCAACGAATATCGCCGCAGCGACGCCGAAGCCAGCGAGGCTATACCCAAGCCCCTGGCGATATCGATGGTTCGTATTCATCTGTCGCACGTTGAATCGAGCCATGATATACCTCCACCCATAAAAAGCGTTAACTTCGCCTCTTTGATAGAACGCGCTTGACTGAGTGACAGTTCCACCCCGCCTCAACATCTTGGGCCTCAAGCGACACTTAACCATCTACCATCCGAGGTTCACAATGCTGTCACTTCTGCCGCTTCTTCCTCCCCGGCACGCCGCCGACGGCCTCTGCCTCACGGGTCCTCCGTGAACAGTCCCTCTATG
>DASYRC010000052.1:0-15094 GCA_036004925.1 Nitrospiraceae bacterium
CTAGCGGTTCGGGTGTTGGACCACCATTCGGACAGGTCACTTGACAGTTACTTGACATTTCAGCCCAAACAGACGCCCAAAGGGTGTTAGTCGGCGTGCAAAGTGATGGTGTAGAAACGCGCAAGCGCCTTGATGGGAGCGGGGAAAGTATGGTTGGTGCCGAAGGCGGGATTTGAACCCGCACACCCTTGCGGGCGCTAGACCCTGAATCTAGCGCGGTGTTTTGCCTAGTGTGTCACCCTGTAGCATACCCTTGCATTTCCCTTGGCATTTCGCTATAGCATCGAGACAGGAAGCAACACCAGCGTACAGCGGGATAGGGCAGTCACATGACAAAAACATGACAGTGGAGCCCCCGGCACCCGCCGTAGCCATCCCCCCACCCCGGGTGGCATGCATTCGCATATGCAGGCTCAGACGTTTTGCACTATTTCCGGGGAATCAGCATGACAGATCCAACACGACCCAAGCCTCCTCGTTGTGAAGAATGTTTTCGCCTACTCTCGCGCTGTGACTGCCCGGGGCCGAAGGACGAATGCCGCGAGACGCCGGCCATCCGCGCGAAGGAAACGCTTGCGAGATGGCAAAAACTGGTAGAGAACACGCCCGCTAGCCCCGCAGAGGAGCAGGCACGCCAGGCACGCGCCGAGTGTGTGCAAGCTCTTACCGTATTGTTGGATACGGCCCAAACACAAACGCAGTTCCTCGAGGGAGCGACGAAGACTTGGCAGGCGTTCAGAACGAAGGACGGCGGGGTCCGCCAGGGCATGCCATCGGAGTGGAAGCGGATTGGATCCGTGCTGGCGGAGTGGTTCATCCGCAACAATCAGAGCCTGACCGTGCGACCCACGGACTACGGTCTGATTAAGCATGTGCAGGACCTACTGCCCGACCTCGCTCGGGACACCATCCGCAAATATGTAAAGCTGTGGCGCATCCTCCATACGCCGCCGCCAGAGCTGACTGAGCCGGAGTGGCGCTGGCTGGCCAAACACGACCGAGCCGAGGTAGAAGCCTGGGCCGACTGTCTACGCCAAGCAAACGCCGGCACAGATGCGCACGATCCGCAGGGGATTCACCGCCAGCTTGAGCCAAAGACCGTGCAGGACGTACTGGACCGCATTACCCACGCGCTGCTCCCTCGATAACTGTCCCTCACCACACGCACGAATCTGTACGGTGCTTGTGTCCGCTTATTTGAGCGGCCTCCGTCCCATGCTCAGCCCCCACGCACTCGCCATAGTGGATAAACCATGTTTTATCCCCATCATGACACGACTCAGAATGAGTGGCATGGTGACGCTGGACGCTGCACTGGACGACTTGGATACAGATGGAGTCGCACCCAGGTAGACACAATGAATGGAGGATTTATGAATGGAACGCTAGTCAAGACTCCGATTGCGGCACAGGCGGTCGGATTATCCGCCTCATATCTCTTTCGTAATGCGAAGCGCATTCCAGCATCCAGGAGAGCCGGAAAAGCCCTCCGCTGGGATGTGAGTGAATTGCGCGACTGGATGGCTGCGCAGGCGCACGCAAAGCCGGACGCCGAGGCCGTCGCGCGATGAGCATGAAAAAGCCGGCGGAGAGTGCGACCTCTCCGACCGGCATCACTGAAAGGAAATGGCATGGAAAGAGTACAAGAATTTTCCTTTGCGCGCAAGGGTCCTTTTTCCGAACGTTTCGTCACCGTGCTTCCATGTTTCCTCAGTCTGCTGGAATCCGAGTGGCATCATTCGAGGCGGTTCATGAATGAAGAAGAGCAAGGACTCGTGCGCCAAGCCCACGCCGCAATCGGCCGACTGGCGGAATTAGAGGACATACCATGACGGCCGCTGAATTCATCGGCTCCCTTGAAAGTGTCCGGGCGAGAGGCCTGAACAAGTGGAGCGCAAAATGCCCCGGACACGCCGATAAGGCGCCTTCGCTGACCATCGCCGAAGGCGACAAGGGCCTGCTCGTGAAATGCTGGGCCGGCTGCTCCCTCGAAGAGATAACCGGCGCACTCGGCATTAAAGTCTCAGACCTGTTCTTTGATGCGCTGTCCACCGACCCACACCAACGCCGGGAGGCAGCAAGGAGACGAGCACATGAACAACGAATACGCGAACGGCATGCGCACCAGCAAGGAGCGCTTATTGATTGCTTGAGAGAAGGTGACCACTTCATCCAGTCGCGGCGCGGGCTCGATATTCGAGGATGGAGCGATGAGAAATTGAACAAAGAACTGGATGCCCTAGCCGACGCGTATCATTTACTCGAAACCGAGGCTCTGCATGGATGACCCTCTTGATGAGTCGCGGAACGTGTTTCGGCAATCACTCAGACAGGCGCAAGCGGCACTCGCGGAATTGCCGAGCGATCCAGAGCTCGAACCCAAGAGCATACGGGAATGTCCCCCTCAGACCCAGCGCGAACACGAACTCGACCGACTCAGTAAGCTCTCCCCGGCCGATTATGGTTCGGCTCGACAAGCCGCCAGCGATCAACTCGGTATTCCGGTCGCATTCCTCGACGCCGAACGGAACGCGCGCCGCAAGGCAGACAAGCAAACGCGCCCTGGGCAGGGCGCGGAGATTACCTTCGAGGAGATCCCGGCGGCGGCAGACCCTGTGGATGGCGCGGCATTGGCGGATCGGCTCACGGACATCTTTACCCGCTTTGTCGTCCTCCCGCTCTATGGGGAGATTGTGCTAGCCCTGTGGGTCCTCTTCACGTATTGCGTGGATCAATTTGAGATTGCGCCCCGGATCGATTTGGAGTCGCCTGAAAAATCGTGCGGGAAAACGACCGTACTCGTGCTCCTCTTCCGCTTGGTCAAGCGGGCGCTGCTCTCCTCCAACGTGACGCCCTCCGTGATCTTCCGCGTGATTTCCACCTATCACCCCACGTTGCTGATCGATGAAATGGATACCTTCATCGACGCCAACGAAGAACTCCGAGGCGTCCTGAATTCAGGCCATACCCGAGACGCGGCGACGATTGTGCGGAATGTCGGAGACCAGCACGAACCCCGGAGCTTCTCGACGTGGGCGGCGATGGCGCACGCACATATCGGATTTATTCCTGACACGGTGAAACACCGGGCAATTTCTCTGCCCATGAAGCGAAAGAAACCCGGCGAGCACGTGGCCTCATTGCGCCAAGTGGGACCGGCCGCCATGGCGCTGCGCGCGGAGCTCCGCACCCTCGTCGGTGAAATAGTCCGCTGGGTCGAGGATGAGAGCCCCCGCCTCGCTAACTTGTCGCCCGTCCTGCCTGATGGGCTCAGTGGAGATCGCGCGGCGGATAATTGGGTGCCCTTGCTGGCAATTGCCGATATCCTCGGGGGGACCTGGCCGGACCGGGCACGGACCGCGGCGCTGGTGTTCTCCGGGCACGAGGCCAGCGAGGCCGACTCGATCAAAACCGAATTACTGACCGACATTCACGCGGTCTATGCCCGTGATGACGTGGACCGGCTCGCCTCCTCGGATCTCTGCGGGCGGCTCGCACTCCTGGAAGAGCGGCCCTGGTCGGAGTGGAAGAAAGGCAAGCCGATCACCCCCCCACAACTCGCGCGCCAGTTGAAACCGTTTCGTGTCTCCTCTCGGACCATCCGGTTAGCGGGGCAAGGGCTCGTCAAAGGCTACCTGCTGGAAGACTTCGCCGACGCCTTCGAACGGTATTTACCACTCTCTCCTCCCGATAACCCACTTTCAAAGCGTAACAACGACACATCCCGCGCCCAGAGCGGCGATGACCCGCTTTTTCAAAGCGTAACAGAGGGGGCGTGTTACGTTTCCGAAAATGGCCTCAACCCCGCGCCCAGAGCGGAATGTGTCTCTGTTACGGATCGAAAGGGGGATTTCGGGACGGAAGAGACAATCGAGGAGGACACCGATGCTCATTGAGGCGGTGGATCATCCAATCCGTTACCGGTTTCCTGGCGGGGAAATTCGCCTGGAGCCGGGGCGGCCTGTGGAGGTCGAACCTAAGCGGGCGGCCAAGCTCCTCGCGAGGGCCGGGGCGAAAGTTCGGGCGATCACGCCCGTCATGCACCCTGGCGACCGGATCTCCTGGACCCGTGGCGATCTGACCGTCCAGCACGGCGTGGTCGATTTTCTGCACACCGACCCGGACGGAACCAGCTGGGCGTTCGTGACTTACGAAGGGACCTGGTGCGCGGTGAATACGCGGTTCGTCACGGAGGCGCCATGGAGGAACCCCTAGCCACCCCACCCGATCCCCTGTGGACCGTGCGCGAGCAGGGGTATGCAGGAGGGGACCCATGACGGAAGGCGAGAGGATTCGAGGCGAGATCAGCGCGCTCTGGTGCGTCCTCATCGTGCTCACCAACGTGCCGTTGACGGACGACCAGGTCCGGGCGGCGAGAGACGCCGTTCGGCGGCGGCATCCGCACTATTCCGCCGAGGCGTTCGAGGCGGTGATCAAGGGCGTGCTCGAGCAACTGGAGGAGGAAGTGGACCGGTATATGGTAGAGCGGATGGCGTGGATCTCTGACCACCCGGAATGGAATAAGGGGGTCGTGCATGGATCTTGACCCGCAACCCCCTGTCCCAGAGACGGTCCCGGCAGGGAAACAACCCAAGAAGCCGTACTTGCTCACAGGTGCGAGATTGGGCAACAAGGTGCAACTTGCGCAAACGCTTCTGCGAAGCGGAGCCTCACAAAGCAAGGTGGCGTCAGACCTCAGTATTTCACGGCGCAGTGTGTGGGACATTGCGAAGAAGATGAAGACGGCCCCGGCGGGAGCGATAACAGCGCTATCCGGAAATCAAACAAATCCCATCGTGCCGCTCCCAGCCGGGGTCCAAGCTGGATTCGATGCGTATGTGCGGGGTGATCTCCAGCGAGTGGCGCGGCTGTCCCTGGAACATATCACGAAGGAGAAGGCGGAAAAGGCGACCCTTCGAGACCTCTCCTTCGCGGCGGACAAAACGTTGACACGGCTGGAGGCCATCGAAGCCAGAAGCAGTAATATGCACGCGTTCGCGCAGATCTATGGCCAGTTCGGCATTACCCCCTCACACTCCGCGTCTCGTGTCACACTCGAACAGAAGATCACGGTGGAAACCCAACACACACCACCGACGGACGAATAGGAGTACTCCATGGCCACCTATACCGGCATCGGCGCGGCGTTCGGGTCCTGGTTCGGCTCGGGTGATCTCGAAGATCGTTACAACCAGGCGATTGAAGAACTGAAGAAGTTTAACGAGACGGCGACCACTTCGATGAAAGGATTTCGCACGAAGGGCCAAACAGCTTTTGACCGGGGCATTGCCGAATTGACGAGCCCCACGATGGCCCCGGACATTGCCGCGATGAGAAAAATGCTGATGACGAATATCAGCAGCGGCCTCTCGCCGTATGCGCAATTGGCCCTAGAGGACGCAAACCGACAGCTCGAGCAACGGGCGATCAGTACGGGCAATCTGCGGTCTGGCGCCGTAGGATTGCAGCGCGCCGAACTGGGTCGGCGGGTTGTGGCCGATGAATTTGGCCGGGCCTTGCAGACCGTCGACACCTTCCAGAAGCGTGATCTGGCGGCCTCGCAGATGTTCTTGAACACCTCAGTGGAGTATGGGAAGGCCGAGAATTGGGCGCTGACCACGATGGGCCAAACGACGAATAGCATCGCCGGGGCCTTGGTGGGCATCGGGTCCGTGGAGCAACAGGCGGCGGTCGCGGCGGGCATGGCATTCGGTGGACTGGCGGATAAGGCGGAACAATACTGGGGGGGCGGAGGCATGACGGGCGGGGGCGGGGCGAAAGACTTCAGTAGTACGAATTTCTTTACGGGTGGTGGGTAATGATCGACTTTCTGGATGCAGCACAACTCATGAGACGGACACGTAGGAGGGAGCTGTGGCAGGCGGGCAAGCGATCACCAGTGGGCAGGGCACGCTCGTCTACACCGAGGGCGATGCGCTGACCGGGAGCGAAGCGACGAGTGCGCCGGGCACGCCGGGCCTCAATCGCCTCCTGCCGCTCCGTTCGCGGAAGGCCGGCAGAGTGGCACGGCGAACGCGGCGCTCACCGGTGTCGTGGCGAGTGGTGTCACCGGCACGCTGGTCTATGGCGGGGAAGCGTTTGCGCTCGTCGGCCTGTCGCTGACCGGGGCGCAGGGCGTCCTGACCTATCTTGGGCTGGCCCTACTCAACTGGAATGTGGTGACGACGAATCAGGATGGGACGCCGTGTACCGATCTGGCGGGCTATCGGATCTATCACGGCACGGTGAGTCACATATATGACCCGCCAGCAGTCGATGCGGGGAACGTGCTCACCTATCAATGGAACGGACTCACGCCCGGCACGCATTATTTCGCCGTGACGGCCTACGACACGTCGAACAATGAAAGCGAAAACAGTGCGGAAGTGAGCAAAACGTACTGATGGGATTCGGTCACCTCCCCCAATGGATTCGGCATACCGTCCTGGAGGGTCTCTGCATGCGCTGCGCCAAAGCCATTCCCCATCCGGGCACGATCTGCACCAAAGCGCCGTTTGAGTCCCAAGCCGAGCAAACCGTTCTGGGCGATCTGCCCTATGCGACCGACTGCATAAAGGAAGACGCTCGATCGAGCCAGGAAGACTAGTGGCAGTTCGTGAAGGTGTAGGGGCTGAGTTGATTCGTCGTGCAGCTCCGCCCGTTACTGAACGTGTGAAAGGTCATTCCTCCGATCGACTGATGCGTGCTTGACGTCCCGTCCTGCCAGCTCCCAAACGTGATGTCCCCCAATGTGGTGGTGGATCCGCTCAAGCTAGGCGTCGAGCTGGAGTAAAAGTCCATGTCGCCGATTCGGCTTCGTGTCGCGCTGGTGCCATTGCTGAAGCTGTAGAACTCCATGTCGCCAATGGACTGACTCGATCCGCTGACTCCCCCAAAGTTATAGAACGTGCTGTTGCCGAGTTGCACGCTGGAGCCAGATTGGGCGAAGGTGATGCTGGGAATTAGGAGGAGTAAGAGAATGAGGAGTTTCATGCGGCACCGCCTGGTAGGGCTTTCAGCCTAGTCCTGTGTTAGGCAGGGCGTCAAGCGTGGTGCGGCACCTCCGAGTCGAGCACGGTTTGGCCCGCTGTCGGGCTCTGAACCGCCTGAACAATTCTGGCCATTCCTGACGTGCTCAGCCTACAGCTCGACGCCCATGTACGCTCATACATCACGCATTTCGTCGTTGGTGCCGCATCGAAGGCTCGCAGATTCAACCGGTTTGTCAGGCCAGCTTGTATGGCATGCCGGTTGCTGTTCCAACTTTGGGCTCCACGGGAGCGACTCGGAGACGCGCGTGGAGATCTCGTCGCGGAGACCTAAGTGGAGTTGGTGAGATTCAACCAATGAACCGTTGGATGGAGCCAGAGATGAAACAGAAACTGCTGATCTGCTGCTTCTGCGAGAAAGTCCATGATGGCGAAAGGACCGAGGCCGGCGCGAGACTGTGGCAGGATATGAAGATCTATACGGCTTCGCGTGGGCTGAGGCCGCTGAACACTATCTTCGTCTACAGTTGCTGCTCTGATTGTCTGACGGATGAGCCACATGCGATCGCCTTCCGATCAAGAAGGAGCCAGTCAACCTCATCCATTCGTGACAATAGGGAACCACCGAGATGATCGATCATCTTGTCTGAACCCGGTCGCCGTCAAAACGCCGCGATCGAACAGATTCGGATTAGCCCACAACCCTATCCCAGCCTAGCCTCCCTGGCTTCCTTCTCCAGCCCTTCTAGCACCGTATCCCCTGGCGCATACTTCCGATACCACCAGCACCAGCGGCATCTAATCACATTTGATTCAGTGCCGAATCGGTTTCGATTCACATAGACCGCTGCCCTTCCTGCTGTCGCAGCTTCCGCACAGGCGCAATTCTTGGAAAAACAGCGGTCTGCGACCGAGGACCAGTGCACGTCAGATATGAATAAAGACCAAGGACTTGAAAACGGCCATTACCAAAGGTATAAATATTTTGACTGCCTCCACTTCGTCGGCTTATCTTCGCCAGAAGCTTTGCTAGACAAACGTCCTCGGCTAGCCCATGCTGTCTGAAACGATGAGCGCGGAACAGTATCCCAACCAACCCCTCATAGATGTCGCGTTTGAGATCCGTTTCCCCGGAGACCCGGTGGTCGAATGTCGTCGGGATGAATTCTTTAGACTGGTCCGCGATAAATACCCAAAAGTGTATGTGCCAAAGCTACAACCCGGAGAAGCTCCCGCGCTGGCCTTGTACCACTTCAAGCAGGATGATGAGCAAGCGACCATCATGACTGCAATCCACAAGCTCGTCTACACCACGAAAAAATATCCCGGCTTTGAGGCGTTCAAAGAGGAAGTCCTAAGAATAGCGGCCATTTTTGGAAACACATGCAAAATCGAGAAGCTGACGAGGACAGGACTGCGCTATGTCAACGCGATTCCGTTTGTGCCCAAAGGGGGAAGCATTCCATTGCGCGAATATCTGAAGGTGGGATTTCAGTTACCTCTCCCGGCTACCGATAATTTCACCACGCTGAATTTTACCTTTGCATCGCAGGTTGGGAACGGGACCATTCATACGCGCATCGAGCATGCAATGGCAGAGGATAAGAGCCACGAAGCTATCCTGCTGGATTTCGACTATGCTATGCAATCTGATTTGGTCTTTGATAAAATCGAGGGGTATTTGGAAGAGAGCCACAGCGTGACAAAACAAATGTTTGAGGGCATGATCACGGACGAGTACCGCAACTATATACGCGGGGAGGAAATATGACCATGGTCGGCGCGACGCGTAGCGCTCATGAAATCCTTGGAGAATTTCCTGCGCACTTCCTTCCTATACCGGGCTCTTCGACCTATGAAGAAGAGGCGCCGGTAGCAGAACCCCTCTTGAAGCCTTTTAAGTTTCCTCTTTTCCAGTTAAGGATTTCTGGCCGCACCTTTTTTCCATCGAAACCGATCGGTATCAACGTTACTCAAGACGGCGCCTGGTTCTTCGCGGAAAACGAAGCGCTCAACGTGGTCGGGACGGGTGGAAGTTTAGAAGAAGCCGTTCTCGATTTAGAACACCACGTCGTCCATTTTTGGCAATACTACCGATCCCTTCAGGATTCTCAGGTCACCGGGGACGCCGTACGCTTGAAAAACCTTTTTTCGAATCTCCTGTCCGAGGCCGCCTGAGCATGTCGCAGGTTCCTCGGGATACGATCGAAAGCAGCCTTTCGAAAAAAGGGTTTGTGCTAGATCCTGCCAAACCAAGCCATAAATATTTTTATCATGAGTACAACGGAAAGAGGACCGGAGCCTATACCTATACGTCGCATGGCAGTAGCTTTAAAACATACGGGGACACGCTACTCAAGCGGATGAAGATAGAACTTCGACTTGATACGCTAAAAGACGTGAAAGATCTTCTGATCTGCCCCATGAACGCCGAAACGTACAACGCCAAACTCATAGAGAAGGGAGTCTTTCCTAAAACCCCCTAGCCTAGTTACCCTTCCAACTCCCCACCCGCACCGCACAGGCTGAACCGGCACGCGCCACGATACATCGAACGCGCCGGGTTCTTCGCTCCAGACAAAACAAAGGCCCGGCCCCTTTCGGAGCCGAGCCTTCGGCTTCGTCTCTCGCGAGGAGGACGGCCATCGCGCTGGCTGAAGCATGGTGACCATACCCCACCCTGCACGAGTGCGGACCAGGGGAGAATCCTAGTTTTGTGCAGAAATAACCATTGCTCTGGACCTGCAGTGATGTCGGACTCGCCGGTTTGCGTGGTTGCATACGTCAGATCAGATGATGGGAGAATTCAAGAACGGCGATCGGATCGAGGCGGAGGTGAACAATCAGCATCACGCGCTGTCGATTCGCAAAGCCGAATAAACCTCACCATCGTTTCCACTTCACTGCAGCGCTTGAGAGGCGATCAGGAGATCCTGTGTTCCCAGCTCCTTACCGGCCCACATCAGTGACTTAGTCTCGATAGGCATCTGTATTCATACCACCACGTACACACCAGGCGCGTCTCAAGCTTGTTTGAAGTGGCGAGCGCACGAGACCGTCAAAGAAGCTCACCTCCCACGCGTTCGTCCCCAACAGCGTCGACCCCGACCAGTAGGTGTCCATCTGGACGTTGCTAAAGGGATGACCCACCGGCAAGGTGGGACCCGGAGGGGCCACGCTCGGATCGACCAGGCTGCTCAGTTCAGGAAGTGATGGAAGGCGCCACCCTATCCGGCCCCCGACATTCTTGATGGCGCACGCACCGCGGGCACTAAACCACGTCTCAGTGGTCACCGCCGGTGATTGTTCCCACACGAGCCCCGTCTCGCGATCCAAGACCGCTTGGCTGTTAAAGGCCGTCAAGACGGTAAAGCGCGAGGCGCTCGGCAAATTCTTGTCCCAATTCTGAGTCACACCGCTCAGATCAGTAGCCGAGCCCTTGTCGGGCGGGACGGCTCTGGCGCTGCCAGCCATCAGGACCAAGCCTAGGCTTACCATCATGACGCCAACCAGTGTAACCATGCCGACTCGACTGACCCATGCGTGTCTCATGATGCGGTCTCCCGTGTGTGGTGAGGTGAGATTAAACGAGATGTCAAATTAGGGAAGACCACAGGGCTACTTCCCCTTCGGCAGCAGGCCCTTCTTTTCTAGGCCTCCGAGGTGCGCGTACTCGAAAATGTTCGTCTTAATTCACCGACAATCCAGGGGCCTTTCCATCGATAATATCTTGGGCCAACTTGACCCCATGGTTATCAGCTGCCTCTTCCGTGGTGTAGGTGGTCTCGTCCGTATATTGCTGCGCCGACACGATTCCTTCTCGTTCCGACGAAATCACAATCCCCGGCTTCCATTCGCTAGTTTTCAGCAGTTGCAACGGGGTCGAGCGGATTGTGTATTCCCGATATATGACATCCTTGCTCACGCGGTTAGCCCTTTCCCTTCGCCTTCTCCCGGTATTTCTTGAGCAGATCGCGGAGGGCTTCTTCAATTAAGTCATTGAACCCGCGGCCTTCCCGAATACCGAGGATGCGAACCTCCTTAGTGAGACTCTCCTCGACGCGTGGCCCTATCTGGCGCTTGGTTTTGCCGACACCTCGCTCTGTCACGGCGCGGACAGTATCGAATGGGTGCAACGGTGTCAAGTTACACCACTTGACACCGCACGATGTAACATGCTAACACTGTAACATTGGAGGATGAACATGCAGATGGAACGACTTAACATTCAACTTCCCAAACATCTCAAGGCCAAGCTCGATGCCCTGCGTAAGCAGGGCACGACGGCCAGCGGGTACATTCGGGCGCTGCTAGAACGGGAGTTCACGCACGCGCCGAAGAAAGGACGGTGAGCCATGTTGAACGAACGGTATTACTGGCACGTGTGTTTTGACGATGGCGATGTCTGGGACTGTATCGGCTCCCATGAGACCCGAGCTGAGGCAGAGGCCGAACTGCGGAGGGTGAGGCCGAGATTCCCAGATGCGTTTCTGGTGCGCGTGACCATGACCCGCATGGACCGAGCACGCACGACCTCTACCCTCACGGTGGTCTGACGGAGGGGGTGTATGGCTGGGGCACTCACCACGGTTGCCGACCTCATCAACACCTATCGAGTGGCGAACACCACCGACCGACGGCGGGAAGACGCGAGGCATGCGCGCTGGTGGGTGGAGCACTTCGGGACGCTCCCAGCGTCCGGCTTGACCACCGAGCGGATTCTTCGGGCACTTGAGCACGTCAAGGCCGAAGGGCGATATGGGGCACGGGCCGGGTCTACGGTCGGGTTCTATCTTCGCTTCCTTCGGCGCGTGACCGCCTGGGGCTCCTGTGTCGCGATGCTGCCCATCGACCCCTGCGCCGCCATTCCTCTTCCCAAGGAAGGCACGCCGGTCCTGCGAGTGATGACGGAGGAGGAAGAGACGCAGTTGTGCCAGGCGTTAGGCCGTCCCTATAGTCTCTGGGTTCGCCTGGCGGTGCTGACCGGCTTGGAGCAGTCGGAACAATTCAATCTCTTGTGGCGGCACGTGCAGATGGAGCGCGGCACGATGATGCTGCCGCAGGGCACGACAGGAACCATGGTCGAATTGTCGCTGCCACCTGATGCGCTCACAATACTGCGTCTCCTGCGCCAGGATGCGCCGACGTCTATTTGGGTATGTCCCGATCCGCACCGACCCACACGGCCGGCCGATCCACATAACTTTTACGTCTCACGCTGGACCCGCACCATTGCACGCCTCGGGATGCCTCGTCTCGCCTGGAAGGACCTACGCCATACCTGCGGCGTGCGACTGGCGAAGCAGGGCGTCCCGATTGAGGAGATTGCGAGCTTTCTCCGTCAACGAGAACTTCGGCTGGCCTACTACTATCGCGCGTGGCTGCCGGGCGTGGCGCCCAAGCGGAACCCGCCGAAACCCGCGCGCGTCCCGGTCTTTACAGATTTGACTGATGGGGACCTGCGGGCGTTGATCGATCGACCGGCGAGCGAGGCTCCGCCGACCTTTGGGGAGGTGTGCCGCCTCTATGCCGTCCACTTCCTCAAGCAAGGTCCCTCACGGGTGCAGTTTGAGCGGATCTATAAAAACCTCTTACAGCAATGGGAGGCTCGCCCACTGGCGGGTATCGCTCGAAAAGACATTCGCCTCTGGTATATGGGCCTCTCACACACTCCCGCACATGCCAACAAGGCGCTGACCTTTGTGCAGCGTGTCTACAATGTGGCGATCTATCATCTGGAGATGTACGAGGGCCTGAATCCCGCCAATAAAATGCCTCGGTATCCCTCTCCGCGACGGGAGCGGTTTCTGTCAGAAGCAGAAGCGCAGCGGTTCATGGAGGGCATCCCACACTTGCCCCCGAAGCCAGGTGCGTATTTCCTCACCCTTGTATTGACCGGGGCGCGACTTTCTGAGGCGCGGTGCATGCGCTGGACGGATGTCGAATGGACCACGCGCCTCTGGAAAAAGCCTCGCACGAAAAACGGCTCCTCGCAATTTATCCCGCTCCCGGTGCAAGTGGTGAACGCCTTGGCCCGGCTCCCGCGCACCTCGGAGTGGGTCTTCCCCGGTGACAAGGGGAAGCCGTGGTCGATCGGCTGGGTGCAAACGCAGTGGTACAAAATCCGCCGACACTGGAACATGGAGGACGTGACCATCCACGATCTCCGGCGGACGTGCGCGAGTCACCTGGCGATCTCCGGTGAAAACCTCCCCACGATTCAGAATGTCTTAAACCACAAAAGCCTGGCCCATACCGCGATCTATGCGCGGCTCAATACCAAAGCCGTGGACCGGGCGCTCCAAACGCAAGCCGATAAACTCTGCGGCATGGTGGCGGGGGTCGATGGGCTCCCGGCGTTGACGCATGACCTCACAGACACTCCGCGATGGGAGGAGCGAGACCTTGGGACAGCGTGAACGAGCTGCGGTAGGAGTGGCCGGGGTACGGGTGTTGATCAGAGATTCTGGTGATCTATTTGAAAGGAGACTGACCATGACACGCATGCTGTTCGTTTCGCTGGTTGTGTTCGGGGTCTGGATCAGCCCCGCCTCGGCGGTGCCGCTGACCTTCGACTTTACCGGCGCGCAAGGCTCCAACGGTGGCACCGTCACCGGCACCTTCACCTATGAGAGCACCGAAGGCCCGTCAGGCTATGACGTCCATAATCTGCACAGCAATGTGACCTACGCGCTCCAATCGTGGGCGTTCACGTTGACCCCGGAGCCCTATCTGCGCTCGTTGGTCACAGGCAATCCTGACAGCATGACCTGGTCGAACCTCCTGGCGAATAACACCTCCGAGTTCTGTCTCGGGAAATGTATTTTCTCCTCGACGCTGTATGACCGGCTGCTCTTCTCGAACGGGCCCCAAACCCTGCAATTGGTGTTTCAGAGTCCCAATCCCTTCGCCCTGCCCACCACCGTTGAGGACTGGGGGCCCTTGCTGGCCGTGAATTCGCTCAATGGCGGGGCCTCCTGGTTTCGCTCGAATGATGCGAGCGGCAACTTTCAGGTCCTGGCCTTGCTGACGAGCGGTGGCATCACAGGGCTCTCCGTGCCCGCTGAACCGCCGCCGAGTCAGGCGGTGCCAGAACCGTCAACCATGCTGCTGCTTGGTGTGGCGCTGGGAGGACTGGTGGGCTGGCAGGCCTGGCGACGACCAGGCCGAGCGGATGTTATGGCCGATGGAGTCAAATGTTCCAATAGGGAACATATACCAGGTGTCCGTCGTCAGCTGCAGGAATGGCTGGGATAATTGAACAACAAGGAGTGAGTAACCATGGCACGGTCAACGAAGGGACTGTATAAACGGGGCCACGTGTGGTGGATCACGTACTTCGACGCACTAAGCCATCAGCGGTTTGAATCCTCCAAGTCCTCGAACAAGAGAGACGCGGAAAAGCGCCTGGTTGATCGAAGGAAAGAAGCCCACGAAGGGCTGCTGCCCGCTCCACCCATCAAGCCCCTGTCCTTGGAAGAACTCCGACAACGGTATCTGTCTTTTGTGGGCAGTCAACGCGGGGTGGCCACGAAGCACATTCACTTCGCCCATTTCATGCGCGTGTGGGGCACTCCGCCGATTCATACTCTTACGGTCGAGGTGTTGGACCACTATCGGGCCCGCCGGATCGGTGAGCAGGTCGGGCCGGCCACGATTAATCGGGAAATGGCGACATTGAAACATGCGCTGAGTAAAGCCGTGGACTGGAAACTGTTGCGGAAGATTGCACGGGAGGAGCTCTCTGCCATTAAGAAGTACCAAGAGCCATCCGGCCGGCTGCGGTATCTATCTGGACCGGCAGAAGCCGACCGACTGCTCTCGGCCTGTGAAGATTCGCTGAAGCCGATTGTGCTCACGGCGCTCCATACCGGGATGCGAAAGGAAGAGCTGCTCTCCCTCACCTGGGACCTGGTGGACATGACCCACGGGTTTATCAGGTTGAAGCAAACCAAGAACGGCATAGCACGGGCGCTGCCGTTCAATGAAACGCTGTGGGGCCTGTTCAGCGGGCTTCGAACGAAGCAAGACGTACCGTGGGTCTTTCACAATGCTGAGGGGAATCGGTGGAATGATATACGGCACCCCTTTGAGGCAGCCTGTGA
>DASYRC010000053.1:0-47430 GCA_036004925.1 Nitrospiraceae bacterium
CGAACGGGTGAATCGGCAGCACTACCAGACAAGAGCCGAAGCCAGGGCCGAAACCTTTGACTATGTCGAGCGGTGTCACAATCCGCGTCAGCGACGGAGACTCGACATGCAGCAACAGGCGGAACGACTCTTAACTCAACCGTCCGTGATAACGGGGTAGAACCCCTTCACACCTCATCGATATGCAGCAACTCGTGTGACGGTTTCAGCGCGAAGGTACATGTGCTCGTTCTCATTCTCCGGTTCCTCGAACGGCCGCACGAGCACGGTCGCTTCATACAAGCGGTGGTTGGCCTCTCTCACGGGATCCGCCGCATGACCGCAGTTCATGCAACGCCAGCCTTTCATCCACATGAAGTCTTGGGTCCCCTCAAAGTCAAAAAATTGGACTTCCACCATCAAGTCCTGGCAGCGTCTGCATTCCATGATGTCGCCTCCTTGTAATCCAGCCTGCGAACGCGTGCTCTGTGAGAAGAATAGCGGCACAGGGTGTGGGGTGAAAGACTCGAAGGAAGTATCTCGGAGGGGGGAGATAGTCTGGAGTAATTCTGCAATGGCCGCGATCTCCCGCACGTTGGAGATCGCCAGTTCTTAGCGGGTGACAACTTTTCTAGGGTCGAGCTTCTTCGCTATATGCCTCTTCTAGACAAGGCCGTGTCTGTTTGTCTACGTCCGACCACAGCCTTCTTGAAGACCACAACAGCCATCATCACAAAACCACCCTGCTAATCCTTATCTTTCCAGTGTCCTTTCCCATGGCCATGTCCTTTCGAACGACCGTGCCCGTTATACTTGACCTTGTGTTCATCGTAGTAGAGGTATGGCCGATCGGTCTCCAGCTCAAGGCTGACGTAGTTGCTCCTATCCAGCATCACGGTGGAGGGGAGCGTCATGGCTACCTGCCAGGTGCCCCCATTCAAGTAAAAGTAGCCTCCCGTGCTGACATTCATGTACACGCCGCTCGCCGGATAGTAATAATAGCGATACCGGGCTTCCTTCGCTCGTCGCCCATGAGCTGGGGCCCAGGGCGGCGGGCCGCCTCGCGGAGCCTCTACGATGACCGGTGGCGGCGCACCGCCTCCGACCGATACTCCGACACCGACATTGGGACTGCGCCCGTCTGTCGCGCACCCCGCAAGCATCAGAGCCCCGATTCCAGTCAGCAGTAGCTTCTTCATCACGAACCCCCCTTATCAGCGTGGGTTGGTACGTAGCCGTTTCCCCAAATCCTGGCGACATCTCTCTTTGGCAGGTGAGCCATCGGCCGGAACACCATCGGATCTGTATAGCAAACTCAATGCCTCTTCCTCTTGTCAGGAACTACAGGAATGACCGAGAGATTCCATCTGCGTAATGTGCTGATAATTCAGCCTGTACCCTGTCTGAGTCTAGGCAGCCCCTGCCAGGCAATCCTGCCCAGGTCCTCATGCTGGCTCTGCCCTAAACAATTTTTTGTCTTCTTCAGACAACTCTGCACGCGTGACGTCTCCCCTAAAAGTAGACGGTTCAGAAGTGGCGTTTTGTCAGGTTGAGTCAGCCGGAAGTTCTCCTTTGGAAGTGAAAGTCTGCATTGTAGAGGAAGCCCCCGGAAGGCCTGAGGTTTCCCATTCAAGAAGCTCAACTTGCGCCACGCTCCGGATTGATCCTTGAACGGGCGGGAGAAGGTCGTGGAGAAGAACGGACCCGTCTCGCTGCTATTCTGCCAAATCGTTGCTTTGATGTTGCCGCATCGCAGCGTGTTCGTGGGTTTGTTGTGGGTAGCCATCTTGTTTTCTCCTTTGTTGAACTGAAAGTGGCTCTCTCACAGGAAGAGGAGAGCCAACGCACAGTTCAGTGAGGAAACACGAGACAATGGCCGTCGCCGGCGTGCCGAGAGGATCAAGCGGCGGAAGTGACAGCGTTACTGGCGCGAGCGGTGCGCCTCATAGGTGAAAGCCGGCGGCCGCGGCCCGGGCTACAACAAGACATGGTGGAAGCGGCAAGATTGACAAGATTGATCCTACGGCCTGCTGATTAAGAGGGGCAGAAGGCCAATTGTTCGAACAGCTCGGTACTGTGCGTTTCGGATAGCTAGTCATAGGGATACCAGCTGATCGATTTGCATTCAGTTCGGGAGTGATAATCTAAGTACAAATGAGAGACAAAGCATCAGCCATCTAAGCCTTACGAGATTTCTCACTTTACCTATTGGCAGTAGAGCGTAACACCGCCATAGTGGCGGCTTTTCGGTGTGTTGGCTATTTAGTTTTGTTTGGGCCTAGTCAGGTCGATTTAGGCAGATTTTGGCGTAGAACGAACACGCCGGGAACACCTAGTGTTTCTATCTAGAAATGGCTTGTCTTAGAAGCACAAGGGGGCTATGGCATAAGTATCAGAAGTCGAGCTGAAGGCATGGGGGAAACAATGAGCACTGCTAAATAATGTAATACTATACCCAGATGTGATTGAAAGTTGTATCGTTCACAATTAGACGTCGAATCGTGCAAGCTCCCGCGATTTTCTGACCAGGCTGTCTGCAAATCAATCGCTACCTGGGCCCAGGGAAAGGTGGACGGCGGCGCGACTTTTTCCTATTCACTCACGCATCTATCGGGATGCAAATAATGGCGGGTGGTCTAAGAGGACAGAAGTCGCAGTTATGACACATTCAGTCATAACCACTCAGATCGGTACGCGTTCCATTTTTTCGCTGAGGTCCTTGTCACAGATTGGGAGCGCGGCCACATTCATCGTCGGTTTCCTGGTACTCGTCGGCTGGATAAGCGACATTCCCTCCTTGAAGAGTGTCCTGCCTGGTCTGACAACGATGAAGGCCAACACGGCGCTCGCCTTCATCCTGGCCGGCGTATCGCTGTGGGTTCTGCAGAAGGAACAAACCAGTCTACGCACTCGCCGTATCGGGCTAGTGTGTGCAGCCTTCGTTGCCTTGGCGGGGATGCTCACGCTCAGCGAGTACGTGCTCGACGTGGACTTGGGTCTTGATCAACTCCTGCTCAAAGAGTCAGCGGGCGCCGTCAGAACTTCTCATCTGGGACGGATGTCGCCGGTCACCGCACTGAACTTTGCCCTGGTCGGCTGTGCCCTGCTGTTCCTGGAGACCAACCGCGGAATTCTCCCAGGCCAATACTTGGTCATCGGAGCCGCTATTTCATCCTTGCTCGCCCTAGTCGGCTACGCGTATGGGGAAGAATCCTTCTACAGCGTCAGCACCTATACCTCGATGGCGCTCCATACGTCGGTGACGTTTCTGGTCCTCTGCTTCGGGATTCTCCACGCCCGTCCGGCCAGAGGGCTGATGAGTGTCGTCAATGGCAAAAACACTGGCAGTGCCTTGGCACGACGCCTTCTTCCCTTCGTCATTCTCACACCCCTGTTAGGGGGGTGGTGGCAAATCAAAGGCCAGGATGCGGGCCTCTATGGGACAGGATTCGGGGCGGCGCTCTTCGCTGTGACCCTCATGCTTATTTTTGTTGCGGTCATCGGATGGACCGCGCGATCTCTGTCCCGGTCGGACGAAAAACGCCTGTGGGCAGAGGAAGCGCTGCGTCGAGCGCATGACGAGCTAGAAGTGCGCGTGCAGGAGCGGACGGCGGAAATTGTCCAGAAGACCCGCGACCTCGAGGAGGAGAGTGCGCATGCCAGGGAAGTCGAAGTGTCGCTGCGTGAGAGCCAGGCACATACGTGGCGTATCATCTCGACGGCGCTCGATGCCTTCATCGGGATGGATGCCGCTGGAGTCATTACCGAGTGGAACGTCCAAGCCGAACAGATGTTCGGCTGGCCCCGGCAAGAGGCCATCGGGCGACTCCTCTCCGCCACCATCATCCCTGCACAATACCGGGAAGCCCATGAACGCGGTTTGCGCCACTTCCTCGCCACTAGCGAAGGACCGATACTGAACACACGGATCGAGATCACAGGCTGCCACAGGGACGGACACGAGATTCCGATAGAACTGGCGATCTCGCCGGCCTTGGTGCGGGGGGGCGCCTACACGTTTAGCGCATTCGTGCGGGATATCTCGAGGCGGAAGCGGATGGAAGAGCGGTCGGCCATGCAGCACCGTGTGACCCGGATATTGGCCGAGTCAGAAACTCTCGCAGACGCGATCCCGAAGATCCTTTACGCCGTGTGCGATCTCTTCCGTTGGGATCTGGGCGCCCTGTGGCTCATGAGCGAGCAAGCGGGCGTCCTCAGTTGCGTGGAGATCTGGCACCAGCCTTCAGTGGAGGCGGCGGAGTTCTCACGGGTGACGATGCAGAGCGTCTTCACGCGTGGCCTCGGCCTGCCCGGGCGGGTGTGGGCGAGCGGCGACCCAGCCTGGGTCCTCGATGTGATGCAGGACACCAACTTTCCCCGCGCTCCGTTCGCCGCGCAGGCCAATCTCCACGGGGCCTTTGCCTTTCCCATCAGGGTCAACGAGAAGGTACTGGGAGTGATGGAATTCTTCAGCCATCAGATCCGTCCCCCTGATGACGATCTGCTGCAGGTATTCGTCACTATCGGCAGCCAGCTCGGGCAGTTCATTGAGCGGAAACGGGCGGAAGCCAAAGTCCACACCCACGCAGAGGAGCTTGAGCAGAAGAATCGCACCCTCGACGTTGCGTTGGCCGCGGCTCAGGCTGCCACGCAAGCCAAGTCCTCCTTCCTCGCCGTCATGAGCCATGAAATTCGTACCCCCATGAATGGCATCATGGGGATGACCGGCCTCTTGCTCGAGACACCCATGACGCCTGAGCAGCGCGACTACGCGGAGACCGTGCAGCGGTCCAGTGAGGCCCTGCTCAACATCATCAATGACATCCTCGACTTCTCAAAGATCGAGGCCGGCCGGTTGACGTTGGAGACGATCGACTTTGACCTTCGGACGACGGTCGAAGGAGTCCTGGACCTCTTCGCTGAGCCGGCGCAACGTAAGGGCCTGGAATTGGGGTGCCTCCTCCACGCTGAGGTGCCCACGGCTCTCCGAGGCGACCCCGGCCGCTTGCGTCAAATCCTCTTCAATCTCATCGGCAATGCGCTCAAGTTTACCCAACAGGGCGAGGTGATGATTCATGTGACTAGGGGCGAGGAGACGGCCGACCGCGCCCTGATCGAATTTGCCGTAACCGACACAGGGATCGGCATTGCCCCCGAGGTACAGGCTCTTCTGTTCATGCCGTTTTCCCAGGCGGATACCTCGACCACACGGAAGTTCGGCGGCACGGGACTGGGCCTCGCCATTTGCAAACAGCTCGTGGAACAGATGGGGGGGCAGATTGGCATCGAAAGTGTTTCCGGCCACGGCAGCACCTTCCGGTTTACGGTGTGGCTGACCAAACAACCGACGCATGCTCACGCGACACCACTGCCGAGAGGGTCCCTCCAGGGGCGACGGGTGTGCATTGTGGATGACAATGCCACCAACCGACGGATCCTAGAACAATACGCGGTTCAGTGGGGCCTCCAGAGCGCCACTGCCTCGGACGGATACCAAGCCCTCGCGCTGCTGAAAGACGCGGTGACCCGGGGAGAGCCCTTCGATTTGGCGATCCTCGATTTGCAGATGCCTCACATGGACGGACTGGAGTTGGGGCACATGATCACCGCTGATCCGATCCTGGCGGCGACCCGTCTGGTCCTGCTGACCTCGATCGGCCTTCGGGGGCAGGCCGAAAAGGCGAAACAGGCGGGGATCGCCGCGTACCTGACCAAGCCCGTCCACCGCGCACAGCTATACGACTGTCTGTCACTGATTGTGGATAGGCCGGCGAAATTAGCCACTGACCCGCGGGAGGGTGGGGCCACAAGTCGGCCCCACGAGGAGTTGGTGACCCGCCACGTCCTCAAGGAAGTCGCGGCGGCGGCACGCCCCCGTATCCTCGTGGCAGAGGACAATATCGTGAACCAGAAAGTCGCGGTGTGTCAGCTGGACAAGCTCGGCTACCGGGCTGATGTCGTGGCCAACGGGCGCGACGCGGTCGACGCGGTCGCTCGGATCAGGTATGCGCTGGTCTTGATGGATTGCCAAATGCCCGAGATGGATGGCGTGGAAGCGACGGCGCTGATTCGGAAGCGCGAAGGGGAACAGGCCAGTCGACGACTCCCCATCATTGCCATGACCGCGAACGCCATGCAAGGGGACCGTGAGAAATATCTTGAGGCAGGCATGGACGACTATCTCACCAAGCCGGTGAAGCAAGGGGAGCTCGGTGCGATGCTCGCCAAGTGGATTCCGGGCCAGTCAATCCCTAATGAGCAGAAGGAGCCAGTGTCGTCGGAAACACGTGAACCGGGTCATGAGTGTGTGGATGCCGCGGTGTTGGCCGAGTTGCGCCAACTGGATATGTCCTGTGGCCTTCTGTCCACACTGATCACACAATTCTTGGAAGACATTCCCACCCGTCTGGCAGCCTTACAGGACGCGTGCCAGCAGGGTGATGCAGGGGCGTTGGCGCGCGTGGCCCACGAGGTGAATGGCTCCAGCGGGAACCTGGGCGTATGGAGAATGCGCCAGCTCTGTATCGAGCTCCAGGCACTCGGAAAAGCCCAAGATCTCACCAAGGCAGGGGCTCTGCTCGGGCAGCTCGTGAGCGAATTCGAGTTGGTGCGCCAGCGCCTGATGGCCGAACATGCCATGATCGCTCATGCCACGCTTGCCGATGAGATATAAGAAAGTGCGGAATGCGCATGGATAAGAAGACCATCCTGATCGTGGATGACAATGCGGGCACCCGACTGGTACTCAGCGCTCGGTTGAACGCCCATCACTATCACACCGTCTTTGCCGCCGATGCGCTCCAGGCGATGTCCGTGGCGCTGAAAGAGCGACCGGCTGCGATCTTGCTTGATTTGGGTCTTCCCGGCGGGAATGGCTTGATGGTTCTGCAGAGATTCAAAGCCAATACCTCCCTGGGTGGTATTCCGGTCATCATCGTCACCGCTGAGGACCCACAGGTGGCTGAAGCCCGCACCATCGAGGCCGGCGCAGTCGCGTTTCTTCAAAAGCCCGTGGATCAAGACAAGCTCATGGCAGCGGTGCAGCAAGCTGTGGGAACAAACTGAGGTCGGTCCAGTTAGTGCCTCAGTATTCCATCAAATCGATGTTGCAAACTTTCCCCCATATATCATTTATCATTGAAAAGCATGAGCTAGCTGATTTTCTACTTGAGTCGAGTGATTCCATCTCGTTCGATCTTTGAATCGTTATATCGTTGCCGAGCATACCTGACTGACCTTCTCCGTTTGTAAGCCCGCTGATTAAGAGTAGCAGAAGGACGATTGTTCAAACCGCTCGATGTTGCGAAGGTTTCCCCGTTTATCCCTGAAAAGCATGAGCTTGCTGCCTTTCTACTGATTCCATTGCTTCCACCTAATTCGGTCGCTTTTAAGGATTTTTAGCACACATTTAGCACAAACAGTTGGGGTGAACCCCTCCGTTGAGACAGTTTGGAAATCTTGAATTGGCGGGATAGGTCGAGAAACTTGGCGATTGACTATTTTAAATATGTCTAGTATTCTAGACATATGGACATTAAGGACGCTCTTGCCGCCTTCGATACGCTGTCGCAGGACACCCGCCTGCGGGTGTTTCGGTTGCTCGTCGAATATGGCGAGGCCGGTGCGCCGGCCGGTGCACTGAGCGAATCCTTACATATTCCTCACAATACGCTGTCGTTTCATCTGTCGCACATGAGCCACGCGGGCGTCGTCGTGTCGCGTCGGAAAGGCAGGTCGGTGATCTACCATGCCAATTTCGAGTTTTTCTCAGGGTTGATCCGCTACATGGTCGAAGACTGCTGCCGGATCGAATTTGCCAGTATCCGCCATGATAAGAAGCGGAAATGCTCGATCATTGAACTGTCACACTGTTGCCAGCCAAAGGAGAAAATATTATGAAACGTTTTCACATCCATGTTGGGGTTGAACAACTCGATGAATCCATCCGCTTTTACAGTACCCTGTTTGGCGCGGAGCCGGTGAAAACGAAAATCGACTACGCCAAATGGTTGTTGGATGACCCTCGCGTGAACTTCGCGATCTCCACGCGGGCAAAGACAAAGGGCGTCGATCACCTTGGCATTCAGGTCGAGGAAGAAAGCGAACTGATGGAGTTGCGGGAACGCCTCAAGTCTGCTGACATGGCCGTCGTCGAGGAAGGTGAAACCGTCTGCTGTTATGCCCGGTCGGACAAATCCTGGATAGAAGATCCCGCTGGCATTCCATGGGAAGCGTATCGGACGATGGAGGATGCGCAGCTCTTCTCCGGCCATGCCGATCAGACTGAAAGTGCCTGCTGTACGCCGGACACGATGGGAGAACCTGAATGCTGTATCCCCTCTGAAAAAACTGCCGGGTGCTGTGATTGATGAAGTCCGATCCGCTCAACATACTGGTGGTGTGCACGGGTAATTCCTGTCGTTCCGTCATGGCGGAAGCACTGATCAATGATTTGGGCCGGGGCCGGTATCAGGCATGGAGCGCCGGAAGTGTTCCAGGGGGCTCTGTACACCCGAAATCGATCGAAACGTTACAACGGCATGGGATAGATCCCGGTCACCCACGAAGCAAGTCATGGAATGAATTTTCCGCACATGAATTCGATCTGGTGATCACAGTCTGCGATCAAGCTGCGGACGAAAGCTGTCCACGATTCCCCGGCACCCCTAAGAAGCTGCATTGGAGTACGCCTGACCCGGCCAAAGTCACTGGATCAGAGGCCGAAAGAGACGCGGCTTTCGATAAGGCCTTTTTCATGCTCAAGCACCGCGTCGAGGAATTGATGAAGTGACCGCTGAGAAGGAGTTGACATGGAAGCTGTTTTAGAGGGCGCACCCGTCGGAGCCGAGAGCAAGAAGCTCAATCTTTTTGAGCGGTATTTGACCCTCTGGGTCGGTGGCTGCATGGTGGCGGGGATCATTATCGGAAAGGCCCTGTCTGACCTTGTGCTGACTTTCCGTGGCCTGGAGTTCGGCCAAGGGAGCCACATCAATTTCCCCATGGCCATGTTGATCTGGCTGATGATCATTCCAATGATGATGAAGGTGGACTTTGCCTCCGTTCGCAATGTCGGCAGGCGACCAAGAGGCCTCGAGGTAACCTTGGTGGTTAACTGGCTTGTGAAGCCGTTCTCGATGGCCTTCTTCGCATGGTTGTTCTTTCGGTTCCTCTTGGCCGCCTGGGTCACTCCGGTAGAAGCCGACCAGTACATTGCGGGTTCGATTATCCTGGCAGCGGCCCCCTGCACCGCCATGGTGTTTGTCTGGAGTTATCTGACGGATGGCGATCCTGCCTACACGTTGGTCCAGGTCTCGGTCAACGATCTCATTATGCTCGTCCTGTTCGCGCCAATCGTCGGATTCCTGGTCAGCGGCGCGTCATCGCTCAGCGTGCCATTCGAAGTCCTTCTGTATTCGGTCATTGCATTCATCGTGATTCCATTGACCATAGGGATTGCGGTGCGAATATGGTTCGTCCGTCAGCATGGGAAAGAGTGGTTCGAGACACAGGTATTGGCTCGGTTCGGACCCGTGACCATGGTGGCGCTGCTGCTGACGCTGGTGCTGATCTTCGCCTTCCAAGCGGAAAACATGACCGGGAAATTGTGGCACGTGATGTTAATCGCCCTGCCGATTTTGCTGCAGGTCGACCTGAATGAGTCGCTGGCGTATGGGCTGATGAAATGGCTCAAGGTGCCGTATTCAGTCGCGGCCCCCGGTGCATTGATCGGGTCCAGCAATTTTTTTGAATTGGCCGTGGCCACGGCAATTGCCCTATTTGGACCCGAATCGGGTGCCGCCTTGGTGACTGTGGTCGGCGTGCTCGTGGAAGTGCCGGTGATGCTCTCAATCTGTCGGGTCTGCAATCGGACCAGGCATTGGTTCCCCGCAGAATCAGTGGCATGACGTCGTCAGTCCTGCAGATCTTTACCCGGATATTGGTCTCCAGTTTCGATGCCTACCATGGATTGGGATTTCTTCAGAACGTTAGGGATTGTTGGATTCCTCGGCTTAGTCATCCAACTCTCGGTATTTGTGTGGGAGAACTGGTTTAATACGACTTGGCGAAGTTTGGAGATACCGGTAACTCTGAGGCAGATACTCACTGAGTGGGCAGTAGGGATTCGCGGGACCTGCTGGTACTGTATGGACTCCTAGCGCCGAAGGGGTTGTTGATGAGTCCAGCGAGCCGAACGTGTCGTAAATTTGGCGAGTTTCTGTCAATCCTCGTCCGTTCAGCCTGTCACGGATTTGACCTCAGCATGCAGATCACCGAACTTGCCGTAGTTCACCTTTACGCCATCGTCGAGGTCGAGTGTGATCCGCTGGTCGGCATGCGAATTGGGGCCACGAAGGACCGGTGAGAGTCATATCTACTCTACCGCATTATTTCATGAGCGCGTCTGCCGCAGTTATTCTGGCGAGAGGCTGGGGGTGATTGGAAGGAATGTCTTCCCTCATGCCACTGGTCCCTCGCCTGACTGCAATAGTATTGCTATAGCATGGAGAAGGGAAGGGTAGGAAACGATGAACCCCTATGAATGAATAGTGTGTGTTAAGGCAGCGATTGTCGATGCTCTTGATCAGAGCCTTACTCAGGTTGCACGGGTGTCTGGAGCGGAACGGATGGTTCTACTGTATTCGGAAGGGGGCGGGGAGTCCCATTTTGGCGTTCGAGTTTTTCTAAAACATCTTGCTTGAGCTTCGTGGGCTCCTCAATCCGATTTTCGCGCTGCAATGTCCCCAATTCGGCTGATTTGCGGGCATTCAATTCCACCATGTCTGCCTCATCCCTGACTAGGGTTGGGGTCAGGAATACGAGCAAGTTGAGCTTCTCGATCTGTCGGCTTTGGAATTTGAACAGCCAACCCAAGAACGGGATATCGCCCAAGAGCGGAACTTTTCGCTCGCTGATGATGATGTTATCCCGCACGAGCCCGCCGACGACGATCGTCTGTTGATCTTTCGCAATGGTGGTCGTCTCCATCGACCGTTTGGTCGTGGTGGGTCCGACCGGGATGCTGGCCGTCCCGCTCCCGATCGTTTGTGCAACATTCTCCGCGATGGCGGTAATCTCCTGCTTGATTTCTAATCGGATCAGGTCGTTCTCCAGGACCTGTGGAGTGAGTTCCAGTGTGACGCCGACATCTTTTCGCTCGATCGTGACAAGGGTCCCACCCGTGATTCCCTGGGCCTGACCCGTGGGGAACGGACGATTCTCACCCACGACGATTTTGGCTTTTTGGTTATCTGCAGCGAGCACTTGAGGGGTCGACAGGACATTGGTGTCCGTGAGACTCAGTAACAGTTGTAAGAATGCGCGCACGTTGACCGTGTTGAGGACAGACACCGCTCCTCCAGTTGAAGCGCCCGCCGCGACCCCAAGAATGGACTGCGCGATAGTTGCCAAATCTTCTGGTGCACGATTGAATCCAGCAATGCCTTGCAGTGAACCGCTCTTGCCCGAACCTATTACCTGAATAGGGTCGCTTCCGATCTGTCTGAGCCGATCGACCTGCACCTCCAAGATGACGGCTTCGACAAAGACCTGATTCCGACGCGTATCCAAATCTCGAATGACAGACTGCAACTTGGTATAGGCGCTTTTTGTCGAACTAATGATGATCGCGTTCGTGGCTTTGTCCGCAAAGACCTGGACGGGGGCTTCAAATTCACTCAAGGGCCTAAATAGTGGCCGTGCGCCCGGTGCCGTCTGTGCCACAGTCTGAGATCGGGCGACGAGATTGGTCAGGATGGCCGCAAGGTCGGTCGCATTGGCGTGTTTGAGTTTGTAGACAAATGCCCCTCGTTCCGGAGGAAGGTCCACCATCGCCACGATTTGATAAACATTCCCTTTCGGGATGACAGCCAGACGACTGACTTCGAGCGCCGCCACGAACATGCTGTATGCTTGGTCGTGCGTGACCTTGGTGGGGGAATACACGCTGATTTTCCCCCCGGCCTTCTTGACGACTTCATCCAAGACGAAGTTCTTACCGGTCAACTCGCTGATGAAGCGAACAAAAACAGAGAGTTCGACATCGTTGAAGTCGAGGGTGACACGTCCGTAGGAGTTTGCTCCAGATTCAGCCCGCGGGGCGAGAGGAAGAAAGAATCCAGTAAGCACTACCAGCAGACAGATGAGAGAAGCCTGCCTGATCCACCTCAATTGTCCGAAAGAGAAACAATTCATGATTTCCAAACAATGGATGCGGAGAGACCGATTATCCCCCGGACCGCGTCGAGTATGACAGTGGAACTGGCGAACGGTACCATAAGGCCCGTCATGGACACAACCAGCTAGCGTGTTTGTTGCCTGAGAGCTACTACTGCAATCACCGATAGCACCAGATTTTTGCGATCAGACGGCTGGGCTTACCGCTTGGTTGCTCGACATCCGGTTCAGGGATGCCCCTTCCCTATTCAACTCTAGTTCGTACTTCGTGGGCTCCTGCAGAAAGGACCAGCCCATTTATTTGGAGAGTCTCCCCGTAGTGGCTCCGGAAGAATGCTCTCTCGACCGCAGTTACAGATGGGCTTGTTCATTATTGAAAAATGGTCTGGAAAATGAGGAGGAGTGGTTCGTTCAACACCTTAATAATAAAGGGTATTCAAATCAACAGTGAATACCGTAATGGCACTAGGCTTGCATATCTCTGTCCCCTTTGTCTCCTCGCAAGATCGTGGAAAACCGAACGGAAGCGAAGTCTAGTGAGAAGTGGCTAGGGGAGCCACTTCGCATCTTGTGATGATCTGCTAAGGTTGTAACGTGAGGACCGACAAAAAACCCCCTCAAAAACCTGATAAAAAGACTCCCTCCCGGGTGCACAAACGGGGTGTTGTCGGCTACAGCAAGAAAAGCGCGCTTCTCGAGGAAGCCATCACCCACATGAACACCGGCAAGTATGGCCGGTCCTCCGCTGCGTTGAAAGAGCTGCTCTCGCTTGATCCTCACAACACGGAAGCTCGACGACTCTTTGCCACGCTGCATCTACGACTAGGCAGTCTTGTCACGGCCCGGCAAGCATTTGAGTCCCTCGCCAATGAAGCGATCGGGCGACAAGACTTCTGGTTAGCAGAATCTTTATTGCGCGAATATTTGGCTGCAGGACCTCGCTGCGTCCCGTTCCTCGAACTCTTGGCCCAAGTATACGAGGAAAAGGGGGATGCCATGGCTGCGGTGGCCGAATTGGGTAAGGCAATTGACATTCTCATTGAGGGTCCAGACTCTGAAAATCCCAGGAAGCCTTCTCAACTCTATGCCAAAGTGAGAGAACTTGCGCCGGCCAGTGCAGTGGCCTGTCAGTTTGCCTCTCTCTTCGACATACAAACAGGTGACCTTCTTGTACCTCATCCGCTGGCTCCTGCCGCAGTGACGTCATTAAAGGTCGATGCCTCGCAGTCCCAGGATGAAATCCTCGCCACCACCGAAGAATCTCGGGTTTCTGATGTGATGCCGTGGGAACAGTTTGATGGAGCTCCCCCGAGTCATGAGACTCCGACTCCGCCACCCACTTCGTCGAATCCCCTCATTGAATCGCTCGATCTGTCAGCCGCATTGATAGACCCGGCACCGGTCGGTTTGGCACCCCAGGAACTGGAGGTTCCGCCGCCCGAATCTACGGGGCCAATCCAGGAGACCAATCAACTTGAGCAGGATATGTTGCCATCGATTGTGGCCGAGCCGCCGTTTGCGTCGAGCGGACATGGTGATGATGAGAGGGAGGATCCGATTGTCGAATGTTCACTCTTTGTGGATGAGGGGCTTGCCCCTAGTTCCTTAGAGGAGCGCACAGTGGACGTTGGGATCGCCACCGCGTCTTCCGTCGGATCGCCGGGATTATCCTCGCCCATGCCCTGGGAGCAGATAGAGAACTCGACCATCAGTATTGAGGAAGCTACCCCGTCGACGGCTCCATTAGCTCCATCAGAGGGAGCACCCCTATTGGACAGTGAATCCGTTCTTGCCCCGTCCGCTTCCACTCAGCCTGAGCTTGTATCAGATCAGTTGCCGAGTTCAGCTCCTGTGCCAGATCTGACGGAGCCTAGTGAGTCGATCTTTGCGACGGAGCCGTCAACGATTCCTTCGTTACTTCCAGAGCCCGAAGTCTCGACCCAGTCCACCGTTGATTCCTCGTCCACGGTTCCATTTTCATGGAACACCATCTTCGACGGCGCATGGAAGTTTGCCGCAGGAACTTTATCGTCGAGTTCGCCCGCCGTACCATCCAAGCCGGGTACGAGTATACAGGATGCGAGGGAAATAGAATCAGTTCAACCAGAGTCAGTGCCAGAACCAGAGCTCTCTTCCCCATCCATTACATCAACTCCAGAACCGCCTATCTCGTTCAGCGATCCCGAGCCGCTGCCTGCGGCTCATCCTACGATCTTGAGTGAAGCGAGTGGATCGATTGCAGAAACAGATGCGATCAGAGAGTCCGATTTGCCACAGCCAACTGCGGCTCTTCTATCGGAAGAACCTTCGCGGCCAGAGGAGCTACCGACTTTTTCGAGCGCCGCTCCAAGCTCCTTAAAGGTGGACTTTCCGGTGCCTCCTCTGTCAGAGCCGGTCGAACCCGCTCGTGAACCTGAACCAGTTTCGTTTTCGTCTTTTATGGAGCCACAGTCCGTGGCGCCATTTCCAGAAGCTTCCGTTCCTGATCCTTCACCTTCAGGGGGGATACCTGAAGCACCACCCGCGCTTGAACCGGTTTCCACAGAGCACGATGAAAAACCCATCACACTGTTCCACGCCACCGCGGCTCCTCCGCCCTCTGCACAGCCAATTGATGTGCCATCGGCATCTTCCGCCTCAATGGATACATTGTCGCATTGGAGCACTGGCGAAGTCGAAGTTCAGCCACATCGTCCGTCTGAAAAGAAACGAAATTGGGAAAGGGAGAAGGGGGAGGCTCCTGTCGTTCCACCTGAGCCGTCACGTAGTGGTGGATGGGAATCGGCTCCCTCGGAGGCGGTAGCCCCTGTCGTTGAAGCGGTAGCCCCCGTCGTGGAACAGGTTGTTGTTCAGGAAGATACGAGACCGGAATGGGTTCGGGCGAGTGATTCGATCACCTTTGTGAATCTTCCCCCATCGTCTCCCGCAGCGTGGCAAGATTCCGGCATCGAATCCACTCACTCGAAGCCAGAAGCTGCGCACTCGGTCGCTGCCTCGGCTGTTGATGTTCTTTTTGACTCAACAGGAGAGAAAAGCCAGATTCGCACGCAGGATCGTTTGGCGTCGCCAAGACCGCGCCCTCGGTTTGCTGCCAGAGTGGCGCGGGTCCGCATCGGCATCTCGTCGTTTATCGGGTCCTGTTTTTCGACGACGCGCTCAATTGCCTTGTTGTGTTTGGGGTTGGCGTTCTTCTGCGTTGCATTGGTGGGGGTTGGCATCGGGGCGGTTGGATTGGCATGGATGGTGATGGAGGCTCCCCCGTCGCCGGTCTATCACGACCTGACAACGAGTCCTCCACAGGCACTCACTGATTCAAGAAAAAACGGGTATTTCCTGCTACTCGGCTTCGACGCTTCTGCGGAACAAGACCCGCTCCAAGCGGGTTACGAGCGTAAGGTGGAAGGGAGCGATCTCGAGACTGCGAGGGCCTGTATGGTCGGTGATGAGGGCAAAGGGACGACAGGGGCCTCCGCCAACGTCGTCCGTGGATGGTTCACCAGTGCCGATCCGGTGGCACAACTGAAGCCGCAGGCTGCAGCTGTGCGATCATGGGCGGCTCAAGAATCGGTTGCCCTCAGGCGCTACCAACAATGGCTTTCGATGCCGTTTGAAGATGTGGGATACGGACAAATCCTGAGCCCGAACTGTGCCCATATCTTGCTGGCCCATCGGTTGTACCTGGCAGAAGGGTTTGCGCAGGATCTCAGTACCGGTCTCGGACGACTTGAGACCGATATGGAATCCTGGCGCGTTGTGCTGGGACAGTCGAAGACGTTGATGGTGAAGATGCTGGCAGTGACGGCAGTCCAGGACAATGCCGCGATCGCGTCTGGGCTCTTGATCAGACAGGATCTCGATGGGGCAGCCATCGGTCGACTCGGCAAGATCGTCCGTCCTTTCGATCAGGTTGAGCTGTCTCTCCGATGGCCGATGCAGAGCCATCTCCTGTGGGCGACTAAGGCCGTGACGACGAGCCTGAAGAACGACAAGACCAACGAGCGTCCCCTTCACGTTGCCCTGGCGGCGGCAATGCCCCTTCCTGTGCAGCGGCGATCCAATGCCTATGCGGACTATTACGAGGCGGCGAGTAAAGCTGTGGCGGAAGGGCGCTACACCAACTTGCCGAAACCGTCCAGCTTCATTCGGACTCCCGCTGTCAGCGCGCTGGACTACGTGGCGAACCCGATTGAGCACATCATCGGAATCGAGCCACTCCCCTCATGGGACCCCTATGTTGGGCGTATGATGGAGACCGATGCACGGCTTCGCCTGGCGAGCCTGCAAGTCTGGATCAGACGAGGGGCACAAGAGGGAAATCTGCATATGCGCATCGCAAAGGCAGGACAGGCACACTACGATCCCTTTACCGGTCTTCCTATGCTGGTTGATCAGCAGAGGGGTGTGATGTATAGCGTCGGGCAAGACGGTAAGGATCAAGAAGGTGATCCCCTGCGCGATGTAGTCGCAACAATTCCCAAGACTCAATCGGTCGTGCCTGAGAACAGCCGCTCCGTGTCCCAACCCCGGTCTAAGTAATCCACTGGGCCCCTCCGTCGTCAAAGAGTTCTGACTCCTTTGTCCGCTGAATCCACCAGTCTCCCGGCAACTTCTCCCCCGTCCATGCGTTGATTGTTGTGTGGAGAAGCCAGAAGGTCTGGAGGGCGATTATAAGTTCGTACCCGAGGTGCGGATCTTTGGATTGCCCTTCTTCCTGGAGATTCGGCTTAACCGCTGGAGCTTTCATGTGAACAAACGCGGGTAGAATGGGAACCAACGACTCCACCAGAATGAGGTCGGTCATGGTAGCAAGTGCGTTATGGTTGGTTGGTGGTTGGTTGTATGTTGTATATGGAACGTCCGGCACCAATTGAGGGGTGTGGGAAGGCGACGATCTTGGATCGAACCCAGGCCCTAAATCGGTTCCTTGCTGGCATCGAGCGTCTGGATTCCGCATCGTGCAGATCGCCCCTGGCGATGCCGATGAGGCGCTAGATCTCGTCCACGCTTCCAGATCAGCCTCGCCCTCACGACCGACCGCTTCAGCGACGGCCATTTCGTCCGGGCTAAGCCCTCGTACCGGTTGCTTGACAGCGCTCACGGTATTCCACAGAATCACCGAATATCTTTCATAGGCATAGGCACGATGGCGTCCTCGCCCAAATTATTTCCACATCTTCCCACGGCTAGGAAAGGAACCACATTTCCATCCACCATTCCGACGCAGATTGTGTCGAACGAAGAATTCGACCCCTTTGGTCAGACCGCGGCTCAGGCTCGTATTGAACAGCTCGCCACCGCGCTCGTGGAACGGACCGCAGTTCGACGAGGTTTCACGCGTCGAGACTTTCTCAAGACGACCGGCGGGATGGCAGCTGCGTTGCTGGCTATGAACTCGGTCTTTGGGAGGTTCTTCGACATTGGGGAGATGGAACTGTTTGAAACGGCAGCTTTTGCCGAGCAGCAGGGTGCGCCCTATTTTATCTTCGATGTGCAGACGCATTACGTCGGCTCGCGCTACGACCCGACAGATGCCGAAGACAATCGAAAGGGTGCAGTCTCTAAGCAGGCGCTACTGTCGCTCAGACGATGGATACGGGAATCAGGACTCAATCCGAAACTTGCCGGCGATCAAGGCACCATCGACGACCTTTCGTGGAAAAACTTTGTGAAAGAAGTGTTCCTCGATAGCGAGACCACCATCGGGCTCATCAGCACGCCGCCGGGACCCTATCCGCAAGAAGCGGTCGTGCCGCCGAAAGAGATGGCGCACATCCGCGACGAAATCAATCGCCTTGCGCAGTCCCAACGAATGCTCGCACATGGATTGGCCACGCCACAACTGGGGGCAGCCGATTTGGACTTCATGGTGATGCAGGCGGAGACGCTCAAGATCGACGCGTGGAAGTGTTATACCGGCTCATGTCCCAAGGGATTCGATCATGGCTGGTGGATGGATGATGAGATGGTTGCCTATCCGATGCTGGAGCAAGCCCGCAAGCTGAACATTAAGCGTGTCTGTGTCCACAAAGGACTTCCCATTGGGCCGGTGCCGGACTACAACCACCCCAAGGATTTGGTTAAGGCAGCAAGGGATTTCCCGGACATCGATTTCCTGGTCTACCACTCGGGGCTCAAGAGTAGCTCGACGGTGGAGAAGGTATTTGCGAAGACAGGCGAAATTCCCTGGACCACTGAGTTTTGCCGCATGAAGCAGGCGCAGCCTGGAATCAAGAATATCTATATGGAGCTCGGCTCGACCTTTGCGCAGCTCGTCACGACCCATCCGGCGGTCTGCGCGCATATACTTGGGCAGATCATCGAAGCGTTCGGCGTCGATCACGTGCTTTGGGGAACGGACTCCATTTGGTATGGCACGCCGCAATGGCAGATCGAAGCCTTTCGGCGGTTCCAGATTCCAGATCAGCTAATCGAGCAGCATCGCTACCAGCCGCTTACGCGACAGGTAAAGGAACGGATCTTCGGACTGAACGCAGCGCAAGTATTTGGCGTCGATGCTAAGGCAAAGCGGAATGAGCTACAACAAGACGTTCTGGGGCAACTCAGGTTGAGTTATCTGGAAGAAGGGCCGGAGCCGAGCCGCAAAGCCTACGGATGGGTGGTATGAGAGTTAGTATGAAGAGATGGAGGACGTGACGACATGAAAAGCGAAATCTTATATCCAGGGGCATTTCCCATGGTGCGGGTGGAATTGGCGGCTGGTGAGAACATCAAAGCTGAGTCGGGCGCGATGGTGGCTTGTTCACCGACCATCGACATTGAAAGCAAGATGGAAGGCGGCTTTCTCGGAGCCCTGTCGCGAAAGTTCCTGACAGGGGAGAAGTTCTTCTTCCAGACGCTGCGAGCTAGCCGCGGTTCCGGCGAGGCGTTGCTGGCTCCTACGGTGCCCGGCGAAATTGTCATCTTGGAACTCGACGGCGTGAACGAGTACATGGTGCAGAAAGACGGCTTCCTCGCGGGCGCCGAGGCAATCGTCATCGAAAGCAAAATGCAGAGCCTGAGCCGTGGATTGCTGGGCGGAGAGGGTTTTTTCATTCTGAAAATCAGCGGGAAAGGAACGCTCGTTCTGAACAGCTTTGGGGCCATTCACAAGATCGAGTTGAAGCCAGATCAGGAATACATCGTGGACAACAGCCACCTGGTGGCCTGGTCCACCACGACCTCCTACAACATAGAAAAAGCTACCTCAGGCTGGGTTGCCAGCTTCACCTCAGGCGAAGGGTTTGTCTGCAGGTTCCGAGGGCCTGGACTTGTATACATTCAAAGCCGGAACCCGGGCGGTTTCGGAGCGTGGATCAGGCAGTTCATCCCGGTCTCCGAATAACGGCTGCTGAAAATGGCCGTCAACGTCGTTCTCGACTCGCAGGAAATCCTCAACGTACCCCATACGAGGAAGGAGCTGTCTTGGCAGCTCGGGGAGGGAGGGTGGAAACTATCACGTCTCCGGTTTCTGCTCGTCCGCGGCCTCGTTTCGCAGCCATTTTGAGCAGCCATAACACCCTAGATGACTGCTATGAGTCCCAATGCCCTCTGTTTCGGTGACGAGTTTTCCGCCAGCGGCGCGCCTTGTCTCGTTCAAGTCGAGGAGCATGGACTCACCCTCATTTTTTCATCTGATGTTGCCGATGGCCAGCCGGAATACGTTCCTTTTTCCAGTCTTACCGTCTCGGCGGGGGGATTGGATCATGACCAGCTTGTCGTGAAATGGGTTAGGCAGAAAGGGGAACGGACGCTGTATCTGAAGAATCCTGACGTGATTCGGGCTTTTCGGGAGACGGTCCCTGACCATCTCGGTCTTCCATTTGCACAAGTTGCGGAGCAGGTGCGTCAGGTGCGTAACCGGCGCCGGCTCGTCTGGAGCTTGGTTGGCGGGGTGATCCTGGCCATGGTGGCGGGACTCTGGTTCGGGTCCGATCTGCTGGTCAAGCTTGCCGTGAGTCGGATTCCGGTGGAGTGGGAGCAAAAGCTGGGGGAATCGGTCTATCGGGATTATCTCACTCACCAGGACGTGATGAAAGAAGGTCCCGCAGTCACAGCGCTGGGAGAGATGACGCAACGTCTGACTGAGCAGATTCCGAATAATCCCTACAAGTTCGACGTGACCGTGGTGAAGAGCGACGTCATCAATGCCTTCGCGCTGCCTGGTGGGTATGTGGTGGTATTCACTGGGCTCATGAAAAAAGCAGAAAGCGGCGAAGAAGTAGCGGGGGTGTTGAGCCATGAGCTCAACCACGTGCTGCAGCGGCATGGGCTTGAACGGATCCTGAAAAGTCTTGGTCTGCTCACGGTGGTGGCCGTTGTGCTCGGCGATCAACAGGGTCTCGTCGGGATGATGAAACAGCTTGGTGTCGAACTGCTCACTCTCAAGTTCGGCCGGGAGCAGGAGACCGAGGCCGATCTGACGGGATTGCAATTACTCCAACGGGCGAAGATCGATCCCTCCGGCATGATCCGGTTTTTTGAACGGCTCTCGGAGAAAGACCAAGGTCGGATGGAATGGCTCTCTACGCATCCGATGAGCATCGCACGGGCCGACCGATTGAAAGCAGAGCTCGCCTCATTGCCGAAGAAATCTCCGGAACCATTTACGTTCGACTGGAAACACGTGCAGGCTTCCCTCGGACCTCAGCCGGTCGGAGCTCCATGAAACAACGCAGACCCATTCGGATCGGAGTGATTGCCGATACCCACGGCCTATTCGATCCGGCGGTTCGACGACATTTTAAGGGCGTCGATCACATTCTCCACGCCGGGGATATTGGCAATCAATCCGTGATCGAACAGCTGGAGCAGATTGCTCCGGTCACCGCCGTCTCCGGCAACGTCGATGATGATGAACAGAGCGGATTTCCCTCCGAGACCGTGATCGAACTGGCAGGCTGCCGCATCGCCATCCGTCATATTCTGTATGAAGGCGGGAAGCTCACAAAGGGCGGACTAGCATTTTTGGATCGCGAACGACCTGACATCTGCGTCTTTGGCCACACGCACCAGCCGAAGAGCGAATGGAAAGGCGACACGCTGCTCATCAATCCAGGATCAGCGGGACCGAAGCGATTTAAGCTTCCTCGAGGACTTGGTCTTCTGCGTCTCAGTGGCACAGAAGTAAAATCGAGTCTCATTTCATTGCCTGATAAGGCAGAGGCTCACATGGTGGTATAGCCGGCGGGGATAAATTTCTTGGCAAGAATCATCAGTTCAGCTATGTACATCTAGAGGGGAGAAGCATTCCGAGAAAATGGATGCGCTAAGAGGAACAAGGAGGTGTTGGTGATGAACGTATGGAAGGTTGTGATGGTTATGGCACTCGTGGGTGTTAGTCAGGTAGGGATTGCGATGGCCTATGGGAATCCTGACACAGGCCCCGGCTGTGGGTTAGGCAAACTTGCCTGGTCAGATTTTAAGCGGCAAAAAGACATCGCGCCCCAAGTACTCATGGCGACGACGAATGGAACCTTTGGGAGTCAGACCTTCGGGATTAGCTTTGGGACATCCGGCTGCACAAATGATGGAAAGGTCTGGGCGGAACATGAAACCGAGTTCTTTGTCGCAGCCACGTTCGAGAATCTTGTGGGGGATATGGCACGCGGCCAAGGAGAACATCTGACTGCGCTGGCGATATTACTCGGCGTGCCGACCGACCATCAGCAGATGTTCTTTATGCTGGTGCAAGAACGCTATCGCGAGTTAATTGGCCATGGAGAGACCTCACCGAGTGCTCTCATCAAAGCGCTGGATGCCGCTATGGGAGGACATCCGGTTTTGGCCAAAGTCGAAGCAGTGCACTAGCGTGCGAGTCCGCAAATATCCTGGAGCTAATTAATTTTTTTGTAAACAATCGTGATCACTTGGGTTATACTTCGTGCTGCTGTTTCGTGGAGTAGCAGTGGGACTTAACCAATTCTAAAGGAGGAGGACTTATGTTGAAGAAAGTGCTCTTATTGTCTGTCGCGGTGCTGTTCGGCACGCAGGCAGGCCTCGCAATGGCGGCCAATCCAGACACCGGGCCGGGCTGCGGGCTAGGCAAGCTCGCCTGGAGCGATTATGCGCACCAGAAGAACATCGGGCCGCAGGTGTTGATGGCAACCACGAACGGTACGTTCGGCAGCCAGACGTTCGGGATCAGCACGGGGACCTCGGGCTGCACGAACGATGGAAAGGTAATGACTGAGCAGAAGACGACGATGTTTGCTCAGCTCAACTTTGAGAACTTGTCTCAGGAAATGGCGCGGGGCCAGGGCGAGCATCTCGCGTCGCTCGCCACCTTGATGGGTGTGCCGGCCGAGCACCAGGCGTCGTTCTTTGCCATGACTCAGGAGCGGTACACCTCCTTGGTCAAGACAGGTGAAGCCTCCCCGGTAGCGATGGTCAAAGCGATCAACGACGCAATTGCCACGCACCCAGTCCTTGCGAAGGTTTCGACTCGCTAACAATCAGCACGGGGCCTCGACGTTGAAGTCGAAGCCCCGTGTCTTTCTGACCCGCCGCTTGTACATTGTCCTACTTCTTTTCATGCTGCTTCTCGCTCCAGCCTCGCCGGCTGATGCTGGTGAACCTCCCGAGAATTCCTACCTTGTCGAGCTGATCAACAAGGGTCTGCAGGCCAAGCTCGCCAGCGAGCGTGAGTGGCATCTGCTGCTCCATTACCGAAAGGATTTGCTTGGCGGCTACACCAGCGAGCAGGACGACCCCGGGTTTTTCATGTCTCCCGATGGGAAAACCGACCCACAGGCAGAACTCGACGCGACGCTAAAGCAGTTCTTCTCCGATGAACTCATTGGGCGTTCGAAGCAGCCGGCTCAATGTGCGTTCATCGCACGGTATGAGTGGCTACGGACGCAATTGCGCTTCGATGAGACCCGCCTCCCGCCAATCGCCTGCGAACGGTTCGAGCGATGGTTCGCCGACTTTGAAGCCCAATCGATCACGCTCATTTTCCCCTCCGCCTTCCTGAACAATCCTGCGTCGATGTTTGGACATACGCTGCTTCGGGTAGATCAACGGGGCCAAACCGACAGCACCAGAATCCTGGCCTACACGATTAATTACGCAGCCGATGTGCCTCCCGACGCCGGCATGGCCTATCCGATCCGGGGAATTTTCGGCGGGTACCGTGGATACTTCTCGACGATTCCCTACTACTTGAAGGTGCAGGAGTATCGAGATATCGAAAATCGGGATATCTGGGAATATCGCCTCAATTTCACGGAACATCAGGTAAGGCGGTTCCTGATGCACGCGTGGGAACTAGGGAATGCCTCCTTTGACTATTTCTTTTTCAAAGAGAACTGCTCCTATCATCTCCTGGGGCTTCTCGATTATGCCGATCCCACCCTGCATCTCACCGACGAGTTTCTGTTTTGGACCGTTCCTGCCGACACAGTCCGGCTCATTGCATCGAAACCGGGACTGGTTTCCGGTATCGCCTATCGGCCTTCCCGCAGCAACGTGATCCGGCGGAAGCGTGAATCCCTGCCCTCGGAGGAACGGGAGATCGCTCATCGGCTCACAAAGGATGTCGGCGAGCTGAAATCAGCGGGATTGAGTCGATTGGAACCTCTGCGGCAATCCTTCCTTCTTGATCTCGCATCCGACTACCTCCGGTATCGAATCGATACAACCGACGCACCGCCACCTGAACTGAAAGAGCGGAACCGGGCTATTCTTGCCGCCCGAAGCGAAATCAGATTACCTTCGGAGGAATTTCGGGTCGAACCGTTCGCCAAACAGCCGGAGCTGGGTCACAATACCTCACGAGTCAGCGTGGGCGCAGGTTGGCGAAACAACAGCGCGTTTGAAGAGCAAACGATACGTGCGGGATATCACGACCTGCTCGATCCCGAAATCGGATACACCCCGAACGCGCAGATTGAGATCGCCTCGGTGACGATGCGGACATATAACCGGCATAATCAAACGAGATTGGAGCGTGCCACGCTGGCTAATGTCGTCTCGCTCTCCCCGATGGATTCGGTGTTTCAGGCGCCGTCGTGGAAATTCAACGTCGGCATGCAGACGATCAAGCACCAGGGATGTCAGTTATGCAGCAATGGAGTGATGAACGGCGGAATCGGAGCGTCGGTGGAAAGTTACTGGCTTGCACACCAAGTCTTTTTTGCCTTTGCCGAGGTCGAAGCGAACTATAGCCGCGCCTACGAAGAGCGCCATCGGATTGGCGGCGGTGGCACGGTCGGCATGCTGAGCGACATGACGGAGAAGTGGAAACTGCTCGTGTCGGGGACCTATCTCCACTATCCCCTGGGGGACAAGAGCGACGACTTCCGTTGGACCGTTGGCCAGCGGTTCACGTTGCTCCAGAATCTTGCCCTCCGGCTCGACTACAACCACCGTGACCACGACAACGATGTGATTTTCTCGGTGCAGGCATATTTCTAGCTCAAGTCCTAGAACCTACAAGGCAGCAGGCTTTTACTGAGCGGGAGGTGAACTCGATTGTTCCGCAGGGGCTGACTGAGATTTCCGTCGACGCTCAATGAATTTTTCTTGTGATTCTTCAGCTTCTAACACGACTTTTGAAACAGTCGGCTGGGTATAACCGTGAATTTCAAGAACACGATTATCCGGTCCGTAGACAATACGAGTTTCTTCGTCGTGCCCCATATTAAACTCGATCAGTGAGTAAATCGGCTCACCCAAGATTCCGATGATGGTCAACCAGGCATATCCCCACATGGTTGCCCGTCCGGGATTAGGTGAATTGCCCATCTCGTACTTGTAGATGGCCTCCTGTTTCCCATCAGTCGATCCATTCGTGGCTGCAGGGTGACCAAATTCCGCCTCCACCTGGTTCCGAGGTGCCCCGACCTCGATGTAGGCGAAGTTCGGTTCCTTCTGCCCGCTGAGAGCCATGCCGATGGAGCAACCAGACAAGACTAAGGCCGCATAGATCCCGAACCCCGCTGTCAGAATTCTGGGAGTCATCAAGGTCTCCTTCCAACAAGGCAATGCAGGGCTGCTTGGCAAGGTAGGTTAGAACACGTTGTATAATAATAAAGTTCTGCAAGGGAGACAAGGACAAATCTCATTGCAACGGAGCAATGGGCATATTCTCCCCTCGATGCTCTGGTCCCCTGCTTCACGGTATGCTATGTTCCAGCCAACTTCCCAGTCCTTAAGATGAAAGCCCACTACTTTGAGGAAGCGATCGGTGCAAAGGACCGTCCTGCATGGCCTAATCATGACAGCGGTTGTCATGATGTCTGGGGGGCTGTTGGACGCAATCGCCCAAGAAGTTCCGGCCGGGGAATCGTCGTCGGGCCAAGTTTCGGTTTCTGAGCAGAGGAAGACGGAATTCTACGGCGCTTTCTCGATCCTCGGTACGATACCGAAAGATGAGGATCTCACTGTCAATGGAACAACGATTTTCGATACAAATGTCAAGGGTTCAGCGGGAGCAGGGTTGAAGGCTGGGATCTTTCCTAAGTTTGCCTGGGGCGTCTTCGGTGTTGAGGGAGAAGTCTTTGGGCATGGAGGGACACTGAGTGCCTCGCAGGCTCAAAGCGATCTGACCGTCATCAATTTCATGGTGAATGTACTGGCTCGCTATCCCGGTGAGATCATTCAGCCCTATATCGGGGTAGGGGTTGGCGTGTCGGCCGGCCGGTTAAGGGATGCCAATATTCAAGTCGCCGGCTCACAGCTGACAGGCAAAACAGGTGACGGGACCGGTGCCTTCCAATTTTTGGGAGGGGTCAGGGCGCATGTCACGAAGCAGGTCTTCATATTTGGTGAGTACAAGCGCTTTGGCGCCAACTATACATGGGAAAGCGAAGGGATCAGCACAGGCAGTCCATCAGTCAAATTTGATTTCCGGACCCATATCGTCTCGGGTGGAATCGGGATCTCGTTCTAGTTTTGCCACAGTATTCTTTTCCTGATCTTTCACCAGATCTCTCGATCGAGTATGCTCCTGCGAAGTGAAGACTCCGGTCAATTAATTGTCGTGGAAGTAGTATCCACCCGCTCATACCATGGGCATTCTTGACCAATTCTTCGTCTATCATCCTGAGCCCTGGCAAGATCGAGACTGGGCTCGGCTCAGTGGGTTGCCACTTGAAGAGGATTGGTTTCAGGCTGCTGATGGGGCGCGGTTGTTCGGTTGGTACGTTAACGCGCAGGCAGATCGTCCGGTCATACTCTGGTGTCACGGCAACGCCGGCAATGTCATCCACCGTCTTGATAATCTGAAGCTCCTTTACCAGTTAGGATTGTCGGTGTTTCTGTTCGACTATCGCGGCTATGGTCGGAGCCAGGGACGGCCGTCGGAAGCGGGACTTTATCAGGATGCACTCGGGGCGCACGATTATCTGACGCGAACCAGAATGATTCGTCCTGAACGCATCGTCCTATTTGGGCGTTCGCTCGGCGCGGCTGTCGCAGGAGAACTTGCCGTGCAGAAGCCTGCCGCGGGGCTGATCCTCGAATCATCGTTTCCGTCGATCGAAGCGGTTGCCAAGTTCCATTACGGAGGGTTGCCGGTCCACTGGCTACTCGGGGCAGATTTCACATTGATCGATCGCCTTCCGCAGCTCTCGCTCCCGAAGCTGATCATTCACGGCGACAAAGACGACATTATTCCCCTCGAATTGGGCCGGCTGGTCTTCGAGGCGGCCAAGCCACCCAAATTCTTCTACGTCATTCCCGGCGCCGACCATAACAACACCTACCAGGTCGGGGGCGCGGCCTATTTCCGACGATGGGCCGAGTTCATCCAGTCGACTCTCCAATCCTAGCCTGCGCTCAAGCGAGAGGGGTGAGACTTGCGGGGAAAGGCGCGATCCGAAGTTCAAAGTTCGGGGTTAGAAGTTCCGAAAACCTCGAACTTCGGACCTCGAACCCGCGCTCGTCACGCGAGTCGCGCTTCTCGCGCGCCACGCCAAGATTTTATAAACAAGTGGTTGGAGATTGCCTCGGCATTTGGTACAGTGCGCGTCGGCTGAGCCGAGGGCTTGCTCAGACGAGCGGCTTGTTGGCAGTCGCAATAGGCATTTTCATGGACGATGTGGGGTAAGGAGGCCGGGGTGATGATTTCTTTTCGTCTGCTGGCGTTCTGTCTGCTTGGTTTTGCAATGATGCTCGCCACTGGCTGTGCAGGGAAAACCGGCACAGCGCAGCCACAGGGGGTGAGCGACGCGAGGCCAGTCGCGGACCAGGCTCCGGCAGCCTTGTCCCGGCCAGAGACTCCACCGGACGAACCGCTTGATCCCTTTGCAAGGGCCGATGAGGGAGCCGGTGAGGAGTATGATCCCTGGGAACCGATGAACACCAAGATCTTTGAGTTCAACCGCCAGGTCGATCGATTTGTGCTCAAGCCGGTGGCAAAGGGATATGATTTCGTCATGCCTGATCTGGTCCAAGTCGGCATCAGCAACATCTTTTCCAATCTCCGATTCGCTCCCCGCTTTTTGAACAATGTGTTTCAGGGCAAGCTCAAGGGTGCCGGCATCGAAGTAGGGCGGTTCTTGATCAATAGCACGGTAGGATTGGCCGGGTTCTTCGACCTCGCGAAAAAGGTCGACCTCGTCACATCGGAAGAAGACCTGGGACAGACGCTTGGATTCTATGGCGTCAAACCGGGCCCCTATCTCGTGTTGCCGATGTTCCCGCCCTTCACCGTTCGGGATTTTGTTGGATATGTCGGCGACGTGTTTCTTAATCCGATCAACTGGCTTGTGGTGCCGATCATCGAGGTCAACAACGTGCCCTCTGTCATTGCCCACAAGAATCGGATGACGTCCAGCCTGATTCAGACAGGGAGTCGCGTGGGAGAGATCGTCAATGAACGGTCGCGGAATCTCGAAAAGTACCAGGGAGTCGAGGAAGCGACGTTGGATCTCTATACCGCCGTGCGCAACGCCTATCTGCAGACGCGTGCCCAGGCAATTCGGGAGTAAACGAAGTCTGGTTTGTTTGGTTTTGAACGAAAGAAACCAGATGACCCCAATAGACCAGATAAACCAGATAAACGCTTCATCGGATTACGCCCAGTTCTCGACCGACTGTTGCGAAGGCGGCGCTGGCTCGTTCAAGTTGTTCGTGCGTGTGGGCCGCCGACATCTGAACGCGAATTCGTGCCTGGCCTTCCGGCACCACCGGGTAACTGAACCCCACGACATAGATCCCTTCCTCCAGAAGCCGCTCTGCCATCCTGGTGGCGAGTGAGGCGTCACCCAACATGATCGGGATGATTGGATGCTCGCCGGGAATGAGTCGGAATCCGAGCGCAATGAGTTGCGCGCGGAAGAACGCCGCGTTCTCGCGCAGCCTGGCCCGTAACTGGTCTCCTTGGGCCACGAGGATCACGGCCCGTCTGGCCGCCGCGGCGATGACCGGGGGGAGTGAATTTGAAAAAAGGTAGGGTCGCGACCGCTGCCGCAACAGCTCGACGATTTCCCTTCGTGCGGACGTAAACCCACCTGCCGCGCCGCCCAATGTCTTTCCCAGCGTGCTGGTGACGATCTCGATTCGGTCGGCGACGCCGAAATGGTCCGGCGTGCCGCGCCCGTTGCGCCCGAGCACACCGGTCGCGTGACTGTCGTCCACGATCACCGCTGCATCATACCGATCCGCCAACTCGACGATCCGATCGAGTTTTGCGAGATCACCATCCATGGAGAAGACACCGTCCGTCGCAACCAGGCGAAGCCGGCAGGTTGCCGCGTCGCGCAATTTGGCTTCCAGATCTGCCATATCGGAGTGCGCGTAGCGGAGCCTGTTGGCCTTGCAGAGCCGGATGCCGTCGATCAGGCTGGCGTGGTTCAAGGCGTCGCTGATGACAGCGTCTTGCTCGCCGAGTAGCACCTCAAAGAGTCCGCCGTTGGCGTCGAAGCAGGAACTATAGAGAATCGTGTCCTCGGTGCCCAGGAAGGTGCTGATCGCCTGTTCAAGTTGTTTGTGGAGATCCTGCGTGCCGCAGATGAACCGGACGGAGGCCATTCCGTAGCCATGCTCTTGCAGTCCGGCGGCAGCGGCCTGTCTGATGTCAGGGTGGTTGGCGAGCCCCAGATAGTTGTTGGCGCAGAGATTGAGGACCTCGCCTTGTACCACGCGAATCTCGGCCCCCTGCGGACCGAGGATCTGCCGCTCAGATTTGTAGAGGCCTGCCGCGCGGATTTCAGCGAGTCGCTCTGAAACAGTTTTCTTGAATGAGTGGTAGGCCATCTTTTTCGTGAAGCGTGAAACGTAAGGCGTGAGAGGACGGCAAGGACGAAGCGCTAGTTTCCCATCACTTTACGCCTGACCCCTGACCCCTCACGGAATCAGGACCACTTTCCCGCACTGGCCGGAATTGATCAACTCGAATCCCCGCGTGAAGTCTTTCATGGGAAACATATGGGTGATCACCGGCTTGATATTGAGTCCGGCCTGGAAGAGGCCGGTCAAGCGATACCAGGTTTTGAAGAGTCGGCGGCCTGTAATGCCGTAGACTCGAATCCCCTTAAAAATAACTTCATTCGCGAGATCGCATTTGATCGGGCCGGTTGGAATGCCGAAGAGTGTCACGCGTCCGCCGTTCTTCACGGCACTGAAGGCTTGATGCAATGCCGTAGGGTGCCCCGACATTTCGAGCGACACATCGACGCCTTCTCCGGAGGTGATCTGGAGAATGGCGGCGGCGATCCGGTCCGCTGTCTCGGTCTTGGCGTTGAGCACGTGCTCGACACCGACTTGTTTGGCAAGGTCCAGGCGGTACGCACTGACATCCGTAGCGATGATCATGGCGGCGCCGGCTGTTTGTGCGACGGCGGCCGCGAAGAGTCCGGTCGGACCACAGCCGGTGATCAAGACAGTCTGTCCCGTGAGGTCTTCGACTAAGGCGGCGTTGACGGCGTTGCCGAGCGGTTCTTGGACGCAGGCGAGTTCCGGTGGAATGGTGGGCGAGGTCTTCCAGAGCACAGCTTCGGGCAAGACGACGTATTCCGCGAACGATCCGTCGCGATCGACGCCGAGGATGCGGTAATTCTTGCAGACATGCGCTTGTCCAGTACGACATTGGAAACAATGACCACATGTGATGTGCGACTCGGCGGCGACGTAATCGCCCACCTTGACGAGCGTGACGTCGGCCCCGACATCAACCACTTCTCCGCACATTTCATGGCCGATAATACGAGGGGGATGGATGCGGCTGTGTGCCCAGGGGTCCCAATTATAAATATGGGCATCCGTCCCGCAGAGCGAGGTGGCTGTGACGCGGATGATTGCATCGGTGGGGCCCGGTTTCGGATCCGGCCTGTCTGTGGCGGTCAACCCTGGTTGTGCCGATGTCTTGACGAGCGCACGCATTGGCCCATTGTATACCACCGTTTCGATCCCGCCTACTCTTCATAAAAAACGGGTTGCGCCAGGGTTCGCGAGGTCGGTAGGATGCGAGCTATGAAGGCTTTGCACCACCGAGGTCTTGTGCTGTCGGCGGGGATGTGTTGTGTGGCATTCTTCTGTCCCGCCCTCATCGCACCAGCGCACTCCGCATCATCGCCACAGACGGCTTCTTCGTCCGGCACCACAAAGCGGTGGGTGCAGTTCGAGTTGAGTCAAGCGGAGTCGATGGGGGATCCGCAAATCGACAAGCCCGTTACGCTGACGATTTTCCTTGGAGGCGTGACAGCGGGTATGACTCCGGTGGTGGCGACCTGTGAATCGATTGTGTTTCAAGCCCAAACGGTCACGCTTGAGCCGGATGCGGAGTCGATGGCGTTGAAGGGGACAGTTACGCTCGAGCCGATCCTGATGAGTCGGACCTCCGTGCCACCAAGGGCGGCGCGAGTCCAAGTGACGTTTGCTCGATCCCGCCAGGACAAACTCGAACGGTTCATGCGGCGGATCGTATATGTGACCATGGATCGTTCAGAGCCGGCAAATGAGAGTAGTGAATTACCGTCCGTTCGTCCCGAGGAATCGCAGAGCGAGGATGTCATCCTGGATGAAGTGCAACCGGCCGTGGAACCAGTCTCGACCGGCGCCTTAGCGGAGGAAGATCTAGTCCCATTTGCCTCCCCAGGGGAAGGGAAGGCGTACTGGCAGCATGTGAGTCACCTCATCAGCCGGAGTTGGGCGCGCCAGGTCCGCGGAATCCGGCATGCGCCAAAAAGCGAAACGGTGAAGGTCCTTTTCAAGATGTTTTCCAACGGCCGTGCCCAGCTGATCGAGATTGAGAAAGGCTCAGGGGCGCGCGAAATCGACGAAGCCGGAATCTATGCGGTGGTCAATGCCCAGCCGTTCTTGCCGTTTCCCAGCGAGTTGGGGGAAGACGCAGTGGACGTGCATGTCCGGATGCGAACCGGTAGTCGGGGACGTTCTCGCGAGGTGCAGTCGGTCGGGAGTCGATCAACCAGCAAGCCTGATCCATTTAGCCAGTCTTCGAAGAAGTAGGTTGCAACCCATTCAGACCTGGCTGCGATACGTTTGACCTAGAAGGAGTAATTCATGCTGAAGAAGAGAAGGCAGAGTTGGCCTGTGCTCTTGCTGCTCGGAGCGACGGTCTGGTTCCCGTTGGTGGTTCACGCAGAAACAGCTCGTTGGAGCCTGGATCCTGACCATTCGACGATCGAGTTTCGAGTCACGCACATGGTCGTGTCGAAGACGACAGGCCGGTTCACGGACTATGCCGGGTTTATCGACATGGATGCCGAAGCCGGCACTGTGAAGGCCATTGAGGCCACGATCAAGACCGGGTCGGTGAATACGAATCACGAAAAACGCGATGTCCACTTGCGGAATGCCGACTTTCTCGACGTAGAACACTATCCGACGATAACCTTCAAGATGAAGAACTACAAGAAAACCGCAGAGGGTTATACGGCGTTGGGAGACCTCACGCTGCACGGGGTGACCAAGGAAATCACCCTGGCGGGCCAGTATAACGGGAAGACGAAGGACCCCTGGGGCAATACCAGGGCCGGCTTCAGCGCGGAGGGGAAACTCAACCGCAAAGACTTCGGTATGGTCTGGAACAAGACGTTGGATAGCGGCGGGCTCGTCGTTGGCGACGAGGTCCAGATTCGGCTCGATATTGAATGTATCAAGGCGAAATCGTAGCAGGATGTTGAAAAAGTCGCTATTCTCACCCGCCCGACCCCGACGCCCCGAGACGCGCCTTTCCCCATGCATTGTTCTCGTATCGCTCACAGGAACCATGAAACGTGAGGCGTGAAACGTGAAACGAGGGTCAATCGCGGAGCTGCGGCCTTGCATGGGACAAGTCGCGTCCTAGGGCAAAGAGTCTGTCTTGGCAGACTTAGGGTGGGAGGGTGCAGTAACCGTCAGGGTTGGGCGGGTGAGAAGGTGGCCTTTTTGAACAGCCTGCGTGGTTGGCCTGCTAGCGCATTGTTGTTCATCGGCCCATCTTCCTGAGAGGAATCAATGATGAAGGCGATGGTCCTGGCGCACACTGCGGACGTGGGAACCTCCCCGCTGCAGCTTCGCGAACATCCAATGCCAGAGCCAGGCCCTGGGGAGGTCTTGGTTTGCCTCACTATCTGCGGGATCTGCCGGACGGATCTTCACGTCATCGAAGGGGAATTGGCCAACCCATCGCTTCCGCTCATTCCCGGCCACCAGGCCGTCGGGGTCGTAAGTCAGGTTGGCGCCGGCGTGGGTGAGCGGACGGTCGGCGAACGAGTCGGCATCGCCTGGCTGCAGCACACGTGCGGCATCTGTGAATTTTGCACGAGCGGGCGCGAGAACCTGTGCGAGCGAGCCAGGTTTACCGGCTACCAGGTCGATGGTGGATACGCAGAGTATGCGCTCGTCCCGGCAGCATTTGCCTATCCGATTCCGCCGATCTTCAGTGATGAAGAAGCTGCCCCCCTTCTGTGCGCCGGGATCATCGGCTACCGCGCATTGCGCATGAGCGGAATCCAGCCGGGCCAACGGCTCGGTCTCTATGGATTTGGAGCATCCGCTCACATTGCCATCCAGATTGCTCGTCATTGGGGCTGTCAGGTCTATGTCAGCTCGTTGAAACAGGAGCATCGACGTCTTGCACGTGAAATGGGCGCCGCATGGGTGGGTGGGGCGACCGACAGGCCGCCGGACAAGCTCCACGGTTCGATTATCTTTGCGCCGGCCGGGGAATTGGTCCCGCCAGCCTTGCGCGCATTGGAACGCGGCGGTACGCTCGCCCTCGCCGGTATTCACATGACGCCGATTCCCTCGCTCGACTACGATCGCGAGGTTTTTGGCGAGCGGGTCATTCGAAGCGTCACGGCCAATACGAGGCAAGACGGCCTCGATCTCTTGCGAGAGGCGGCTGCAATTCCCATCAAACCCCATACCCTGTCGTTTCCCCTCGCCGATGCCAACCGTGCGTTGCAAGAGTTGAAAGCCGGACATTATTCGGGAGCCGGTGTGCTTGTCCTCGCTTAACCGATCCAGAGGAAAGTGAACGTAGCTCTATGGTAGGATTTCGCGCGATGCGTCAGACCTGTCTCGTCCGTTTGTGTGCTGGTAGCCTGTTGCTCGTCGGCCTGCCGGCCTGGGCTCTGGAGTTTACTGCCGATCAAGTGACGAAGATCGATGGCCGAACGCACAAAGCGAACATCTATTACCGTGATACGATGTGGCGCATCGAACACCATTCGATGGGGCCGGTCAACGTGAGTATCGTGCGCAAGGACAAGCAAGTCGTCTGGTTGCTGCTCTCGCGGATGAAACATTTCAAAACAATGCCCTATAGCCCAGAGCAGGATCTCATGGTAAGTGAAAAGCTGGACGGAGAAGTATCGCGGCAGGAGATCGGTACGGAGGTGCGCGAGGGGCATCCGACGATCCTGTACGAAGTCACGACGAAGCAAGGGGAGCAGGTCGAGGTGTACTATCAGTGGGTTGCCACGGATATTCATTTTCCGATGAAACTGGCGAGAAAAGACGGGAGTTGGATTGTGGAGTACCAGCATGTGAAGCTGCGGTCGGTCTCGGACTATCTCTTCAACCTGCCGGTTAGTTTTCAGCCGCTTGAAGACTTCGACAAACAAGAGACACCCGGGCAGAGCGGGCCTGGCATGCAACGCGGCAAGGAGGCTGGATCGTGAGAGTTTTCGGAATCATCGCGGGCATTGTGATAACAGGACTGATTGCAATGGGCGGATCGGTTCACGCGTTGGACGTGGCCGACGTCGTCCGGGAATGGACTCCCGAGGGGAAAAAAATTGCCGCCGAGCGAGTGAAGCTGCCGGCTCACGACGAGATGGTCCTCATCCCGGCTGGCTCATTCATCATGGGGAGTGACAGGAAGATAGACCACAACGCCTATCAGGCGGAGTTCCCGCAGCGAAAGGTCTACGTGGATGCATACGAGATCGATAAGTTCGAAGTGACCACCGTGCAATATCTGAAGTTCATCCTCGTCAAGGGTCTGGCGCCGCTGATCGACTGGCAGTATGACGGCGGCAACTTCCAGGAGACCATGGTCAACCATCCTGTGATGCACGTGTCGTGGGATGATGCCGATGCCTACTGCAAGTGGGCGGAGAAGCGTCTGCCTACCTCGGCAGAGTGGGAAAAGGCCGCCAGGGGCGAGGATGGACGCATCTATCCCTGGGGGAATCAGCCTGCGGGATTGAGCCGGGCCAACTTCGGCCGCACGGGATTGTCCGGACCAGTCCGCGATCGGCCGGAGCGACTGCTGCTCTACCCGCCTATCGTCTCCGTGGACAAGTATGAGAACGCGGTTAGCCCTTACGGTGTCTATCAAATGTCTGGCAATGTGGCTGAATGGACAAACGATTGGTACGACCCGAACTATTACAAAACGGCGCCGGACCGGAATCCCAAGGGGCCGGAACGTGGGACGCAAAAAGCCTTTCGTGGTGGCGGGTGGATCGACAGTACGCCCTCCGTGCGTCCTGCTCAACGAAATGGGGCTGATCCCAACACGAAAATGAATTGGCTCGGTTTTCGCTGCGCGCGGGACGCAAAAGAGGGAACGGGTACGCAGGGCTGACGCGCCCATGCCTCCCGAAGCTACCCTTTCGGGTTCCGGCGGGCGGAAGCCTTCGGAAATTCCCTCGCGGACTCGGTCAGTTTCCGCTTTCCTTCCCGCCGGAACCTCGAAGGGGGCCCCGCTTCTCCGGCAAAGTTCGCGTCGAGCCCTGCGCACCCTGCCGAACGGTGGAAGAAGTCACCACCGCTAGGGTGCGCATTGTCTTTCAAGCAGTATGCACCGGCAAGAGAGGTTTGAATCCGGAGCCAAGTTTTTTCGCTTCGCCAGCCCACCTAGGGGGAAAAGAGCTCTTCTCGATGAGTAAGATCACTACAACGAATTAGCAGTGTGCTTCCCCGAGAAAATTCCATTTCGTGAATAATATCGCCGCTTGGATGGATCCGGATCTCATGTACCAAGAGATCGCCGTGACCGACTCGGTGTGATGGAAGGGATGTAAAGGCTTCAGGTGTTTGCAGTGAATAACTCGTAACGTTCTTGTAACTCAAAAAAATTCTGCGGTCGTGGAAAGGGCCAAGAAAGCAAGCCTCAATCTCTATTTTTCTAAGCTCTTTTCTTTCACCTTCGGCAGGCTCAATAATATGAAGGTAGTCGAGCCAGGCATCGTGTAGGCTCGCATGGTCGTGCAGGCTGTAATGCTTGGAGTCAGAGGCAAATGCATAAACATGAGGGGGAAAACATTCTTTCACGGACTCCAGATATGTGAAGTATAAATCGAAGTGAATAACTCCTTGCTCGTCCCTGAAGATATATTCCATGACTCGAAGGCCTATTCTAGGGCGTAGACTTAGGAAGTTTTGATTGAAGGAGAGAGTGAGCCTGCTCGCTGGTCTCTTTGACAAGTACGCCCATCTTGGAGTGGGAAGGTTCAAAGTTGATGGGGAGATCGTAGTGGCGCAGGCGTTCGCTGGCTGTGGGGCCGATCGACGCGACGACCATCTTTTTGCACTTCTCTTTGAACTGCTCGGTGGTGCCATCCTGTTCGAGTAACTGCATGACATGATCGATCTGCGCAGCGTTGGTGACCAACATCACCTGAATGTTCCCCGCGATGATCTCGCCGAGCACCTGTTTCAATGGGGCTGTGTTTTCCGGGAGCGCCCAACGGTAAATGGGCACGGGAAAGACCTCTGCACCACGTTGCCTCAAGGCCTCCAAGAGATCTGGATTTGACGTGCCATATTCCTGCACGGCGACGCGGAGCCCCTTGACAGGACGGGACTCGTCGAGTGTCGAGACCACCTCTATCCAGGTGTTCGGTTCCGGCACGGTGAGAGTCGGTGTGATGCCAAGGGTCTTGAGTGCTGCCACCGGCTTGGGGCCACGAGCAACGATGGCCGTCTGCTTGAGCCCCGCCATGATCGACGACATGGGATTGCACGAACGTAGAATTTCGAAGAGGATGGTTGTACCGATGCCCGTCATGAGGATGAGGGTATCGACCTGTCCGTCGATCAGCCTGGCACCGAAGCGCAATGCAGCGGGATTGTCCTGGATCGGAATTTCTCGGAGGGCAGGAGCCACGAGAGGTCGACCGTCATAATGTTCGATTAGTCGGGTCATCTCTGTTGCCATACGGCTTTCGAATGCCGCGACGGTCAGACCATCAAAACTAGATTTGCTCATTGGATCATTTTCTCATTGAAACATTGTTGGAACGTGCTGTTACCTGTGAGGCCGCGAAGATCGCGAGGAGTTCATTGGCTTCTTTCTGCAGTTCTAATGCACAGTCCTGGCCAAGAATCCCGGTTTCTTCAAGAAGCTCAAGCCAGAAGACTGTTTCATCCGCTTCCTCAACAACGATACCGAGCTTTGCCAGAAATTCAGCTCTCGATCTGGCTCTGCAGGTTGGTCGATAGATTGCAGCTAGTGATGTGCCAGAACGCAATACCTGATTGCCGATGACTCGTGCTTCGTTGGTCTTAGGTAGAGATTGGGACAACCAAACGATACGAATTGCGAATCTCTTGGCCCTTGCCTTTAATTCCTCTGCTCGACCTAAGATCTTCATACCCAGTGAGTCAATCGGCAATGGTGCAATGATCAAATTCTTACTTTGCGTCCATGGCGCAACGGAAACCGGTCGATTCGGTCCTGATCGTCGGATCGCTGTCCACGCGGGTGAAGATGCGGACCGTAGGGGTCTCGTTCTGCCATCCTGCCCCCCGAATGACTTTCTTTGTGCCCCTGTCCGGGCCTTTGGGATCCTTTGCCGGGCTCTTCTCGTAGTAGTGGGCGTCGTACCAGTCGTTGACCCATTCCCATACGTTGCCGGCCATGTCGTAGGCGCCGAACGGGCTCTTGCCCGCTTCATAGCTCCCGACGGGCATGAGGGTCTTTTCGCCGATCCATTTTTGATTGAAGTTGAGATGTTTAACCGTGGGTTCGACATTGCCCCAGGGGAATCGGCGATCGGCGGTGCCCTTTGCGGCCTTTTCCCATTCGGCCTCGGTCGGCAGTCGTTTGCCCGCCCAGGCGCAATAGGCCTCGGCATCAAACCAATCCACATTGATCACGGGTCGATCGGCCAGTGAGTCAGAGATGGCGTCTCCTTGCCAGAGGTTTCGCGTCGAGTTCTTGGAATTTTGTGGGATACGATGGCCTGAGGCTCTGACGAACTCCAGATAGCGGCCGTTCGTCACCTCGAATTTGTCGATAAAGAAGGTGTCCACAAAAACATCATGGCGTGGATATTCATCGCGTCCGCCATCCCGGTCGCCTTGTGGAACACCCATGGGAAACGAGCCGGCCGGGACCTCGACCATCGGCGCACCGTCTTTGCCCGTCGGTGGCGTGAGCAGGATCTGCGGCGGTTGGTCGGCTGCAAAGAGCGGGGACATGTTGAACAGGACACAGAGCACAGTCGAAACAAGCAATGGTCGAACAGACATCGTGGCGGGCTCCTTGTTCAAGATCTGAAGCGTAAGAATCGTACCATAGCCGGGAGAGGAAGCGCAGCCACCGGCCCGATTGAGGCGGGCCGGGCCGGGCCGGGCCGGGCCTCATTCCGCATACTGCCAGGGATTTTCAATTGACGGAGCCGAGGTGGCTCCCTACTATACGGACACGATTGAGGATGACCATGAGTGCTCCGCTCCATCAAGGATTACGTCATGTGGCGTTACGCGTCACGAACCTCGCGCGTTCTCGCACGTTCTATGAGCAGTTGCTGGGGATGAAGATGGTGTGGGAGCCCGACCCCGACAGTGTGTATTTCAGTTCCGGATCGGATAATTTCGCCTTACACCAGATTCCGGCGTCCGAGCTCGCCGCGTATCAACCCCTGACGGGGCAATCGTTGGATCACGTCGGCGTAATCCTTGAGAGCCCTGAGGCAGTCGACCGGATGTATCGGGAGGTCGAACCGCGTCTGCCGCAACTGGGTGGGAGGGTTGTGAAAGCGCCGAAGCAGCATCGCGACGGCAGTTATTCATTTTACTTTTCCGATCCCGACGGGACTGTCATTCAAGCGTTGTACGAACCTACGATTAGTAAACTAGAATTCACACGTAAAGGGTAAGACGTGAGGGGTGAGGCGATGGTTCAGATTAACGAGGACAAAGACGGAGAGGCGACTGTCTTACGCCTTAGGTCTCCCGTCTGGCGAGTATGAAGATCTGGGACAGTCTGCCGAAAAACCAGTATCTCAGCCTCGCACCCTGGGCTTGGGTTCAATTGGAGAGCGCGGACCCTCCCGGGCCCTTTCCCTTTGTTGGAGGGGTGGCACCAGAAGTCGTCGCCAGTCTCCATGAAGCCCATGGCCTCCTTTCCAGCGCGATCGATACGGCCATCAGCGATGTCTTTTCCAAGCGGGCCCCGCTCGACGACCCCGATCGTCAACGGCGATTGGAAGATGCCTATGCGGAGGTGATCAGCGCCCATCCCTATCTGCAGCAGCACATTCGTTGTGGGCGGAAGCCGGACGGTACGTTTCAATGGGAGTTTCCGACCGACCCCACCAAATCCGCCACGGTCACCAACGGCGGGCTCCGAATCTTCCATGCCGTGAAGCGGCAGGCGATTCCGATCGGGTTCGACCAGCGACAATTGGGGCCGTTGGTGGGAAAGGTATTGGGGTTCTTGGACGGCACGCATCAGACCGACGAAATCAACACGGTGGTGGCGACCTCGGAGCGAGATGGAGAACGCCTGCTCACGCGATTGATCGAATCCCTTCACCAGCATGAGTGCTTGGTCAGCTCGAGCACTTCCTCCGTCAGGTCACGCTGGTTTGAGACGCTGCAAGATAAAGACACGGTCCATCTCGGCCATGCCGGGCTGCTGTATCGGCAACGGGACCAGGTGCTGTTGTTCGATCCTTGGCTGCTCCCCTGGTTTGCGGAATCCTCTGTCCCGTCGCTCTGGGGATCGCTGCTGCCCAAACCGAATGCCGTCTTCTTGACCCATGATCACGACGATCACGTGGATCCGCGCACACTCTTGCACCTGCCCAAAGACACACCGATCATCGTGCCGAGCCGAAGGGATCGGCGCACGCTCTCCTACGATTATCTGTCGCTCTTGCGAGAACTGGGATTTGGCCGTGTGATCGAATTGGCGCATGGAGACAGTTGGGTGTTCGAAGGAGGGGCCGTGTACTCCGTGCCGTTCTACGGCGAAGATCCCTGCGATCTGGAGATGCCGCGCAATTGCTATCTCATCACCGATCGTGGCTATAACGTGCTCGTACATGCGGACAGCGGGCCGACGAATAGCGGGAAGTCCGCCCTCAAGGACGGAGTGATCCAGTCACTGGCGCAGAAGCATGGGCCAATCCCGCTGGTCTTTGCCTCGCAACAACAACTGCTCGAAGTCCGTGGCCATGCGGCCCACGCGCCCTTGTCTCATCCTGGGAAATGGCTCGACGTGGGAGAAAACGGCTATCTCACGAATGCGTATCTTGCCGATGTGTGTGCTGCGGCACAGGCCAAGCTTTTTGTATCGTATGCCACCGGCGGCGCAGATTGGTATCCGGACCATCTCTCGTTCATGTTCAGCCAACGAAATCTCGCCCGCACAGCGCTGCTGACGGCCCACTGGGAACGGCCGGAAACTCTCAAAGAACTTCTCGCCAAGCAAGGATGCGGGTATCACTACGGTCATGCGTTGGATCTGTTTCGTCGCACAACCGACGGGCTGGTGGAACCGCAGACGACGGGGGAAGCCCTGACGCCCCTGTCGCTCTACCGGCTTGATCACGGCGATCCTCCGTTTATGAAAGCCAGTAGCCGCACCACACCATCTCGATACATCGACAAGGACCGACTATGACGACGCGCAAAATGCAGAAGGCCCCGATTCTCGTCACTGGTGTCGCCGGATTCATCGGCTTTCATACCGCGACCAGGTTGCTGGAGCGAGGCGAGCGAGTGATCGGGCTCGATAACGTCAATGATTACTATGACGTACGACTGAAGAAGGCGAGGCTGGCGAAGCTGAAACCCTTCAAGCAGTTTACCTTCACCAAAACCGATCTGGCCGACCGGGTGAAAATGCGGCGGCTCTTTGCCAATCAGCCGATTACGAAGGTGGTTCATCTGGCGGCGCAAGCGGGTGTGCGCTATTCGCTCGTGAACCCGCATGCCTATACGGATAGCAACATTGAAGGGTTTCTGAACATATTGGAAGGCTGCCGACAGGCGAAGGTCGAGCACCTCGTCTATGCCTCGTCGAGTTCCGTCTACGGCGGCAATACCCAGATGCCGTTTTCGATTCATGACAACGTGGATCATCCGGTCTCTCTCTATGCAGCCAGCAAGAAAGCCAATGAACTCATGGCCCATTGCTATGCGCATCTCTATCGGATTCCCTGCACGGGTCTGCGGTTTTTCACGGTCTATGGGCCCTGGGGGAGGCCCGATATGGCCCTCTTCATCTTCACGAAGGCGATTTTGGAGGGGAAACCGATCGAGGTCTACAACCACGGAAAGATGCGCCGGGACTTTACCTATGTCGATGACATCGTCGAAGGAGTGATCCGGACCCTCGATCATCCCGCCACGCCAAACCAAGCTTGGTCCGGTGACAGACCGGATCCCGGAACCAGTTCAGCGCCAGCCCGGATCTACAATATCGGTAATCATCAACCAGTCGAACTGCTGCGCTTTATCGAGGTGTTGGAGAACGCGTTAGGAAAGAAAGCGGTGAAGAAGCTGCTGCCGATTCAGCCGGGCGACGTGCCTGCGACGTATGCGGACATTGAGGACCTGACGCGGGATGTCGGGTTTGCCCCAGCGACGCCGATCGAGGAAGGTATCGCGCGTTTTGTGCAGTGGTATCGGGAGTTCTACAAAAAATGAAGGGTGCCAAGCCCTTCAGATAGCCTGGCACCCTCGGTCTTTCGCTCTGAACTGACTCGTTACGGACAGCCGATCGGCACAAATCCTTGCCCAAAAATTCTCGATAGAGTCAAGAAACGCGCGTTGTCGTAGAACGAATAGCTTGAACCCCGCTGATTTCTTCCGGAAAGATCTCCACCATACGAGGGATCTGTCCCGTAAAATAAGCCGCCGCGGGTTTTCTGATTGAGGTGGAGCCACTCTCCATACATGGAGCAGACTTCAGCTTGAACGGACCCGGACGAGGCAATGGTGGCATGCCAATCTTTGGCCCAATCGGGGACGGTCTGTCCCCCGCCGGTCATACCGGTCTGATTGCGGTCTGGGTACGGAGGAATATCGTAGTGAGGAGTCGTGCCCACGGTGGGGCGATAGGTTGGCATGTCATCCAGCGAGGGCACGACCGACAGTTCTTTCAGTGTCATCAGTTTGCAGCCCGGCAAATCCTTGTTGGTGTAAAGGGCGCTCCCATCGGCTTGGGGGCATTCCCGCATCAGGAACGGATCAAAGGCGACCGTCGTATCGGAGAATGCCGACGTTGAGGACAATGTGAGGATCGTAGCAGCAATCATGAGCACATGGGTGGGCTGCATAGAGCACCTCGCTTGAGACGGTGGAACAGACAGGGCTTGCATCATCGTTCACCTGATTTATTATACTCACCGATGTTGCTGTCAAGCTATGCCACCAGGGAGAAGGGCGTCTATTCATCTTTCGAGGGGGGTCTTGCTACTGAGGGGGGAGGTGGCTAAATGGCTCAGCTAGCCGATTAGCCGAGACCAATGGCTCAATCGATTCGGGACGCACACCTTCCAAATTCTGCAGGACGAGATCGACTTCCGTCGGTTGTTTGGGGGAATTAGGATGGGTGGTGGTTAGGAGCCTGTCCGACAGTGACTGTTCTACTGCCGCGAACGATCCACGACCATCTGCGTCGTTCTCGGCCCGAAAAAATCCTCAACGAATTCCAGTGAATACGCCTCCGGTCTTTCCGGGTCTGTGGCCTCGCATATGGCCGCATCTCCTTCGCCTCGTCACGAACGGCAATGTCGGAAAGGCTCCTAGCGTCAGGACCTTCATGCTGCCGGACGCTATTGCTGCGCGGATGCTGGCTCGGGAATCCTCCGTCACTACACAATGCGTGGCGGTGACGCCGTTGAAGGCGAAAATAATGGCTACAGATCATAATCTGCCTCGCTCGTTCGTCTCGTGAAACCACCATAGCGAAACGGCTTCTGTTGAACAAGCAGCTTTGCCTTGTTCCCTCCCTGCTGCTGGGGTATTCTGCGCTTGAACCCTTGAAACGTGAGGCGTGAAACGTTCGAATAATTTCCCTCGCCTGACCCCCTCACTCCTCACGCCTGACCGATTTCTGTCATGACTGACTACGGCGTGCTTGCAAATCTGCTCGTGATTTTCACGGTGTCGATCGCCGTCGTCTTCGCATTCCACCAGTTCCGGCTTCCCTCGATCGCGGGATTCTTGGTTGCCGGCGCACTCATCGGCCCCCACGGGTTGAATCTCATCTCGGACATCGGCACGGTCCAAGTGTTGGCGGAGATCGGGATCGTTCTGCTCCTTTTCACCATCGGCATCGAATTCTCGTTGGTGCAATTGGCCTCCATGCGCCGCCTCATGCTACTGGCCGCACCGATCCAGGTCGGCGGTGTCCTGTTGATTGCGTGGCTCGGGGCGATGCTCGTCGGACTGTCCTGGCAGCAAGGGATATTCTGGGGGTTCCTCTTCTCTCTGAGCAGCACGGCGATCGTGTTGAAGACCTTGGCTGAACGGGGGGACAGCGACTCGATCCATGGCCGAGCCACGATCGGAATTCTCGTCTTTCAGGATTTGGCCGTCGTACCCATGATGCTGTTGACGCCAATTCTTGCCAGCCAGTCGGATGGTGGAGGGCTGGCGATTCTGCTCACCTTGGGGAAGTCGGTTCTTGTCGTCTTGCTCGTCATTGCAGCGGCCTGGTATCTGGTCCCCAAGCTGTTGGGACATATCGTCCGCAGCCGCAGCCGTGAGTTGTTCTTGCTGACGATCATCGTCTCCTGTCTCGGCATCGCGTGGCTCACCACGCTCGGCGGTATCTCGTTGGCGTTGGGCGCGTTCATCGCCGGGTTGGTCATTTCCGAATCGGAGTACAGCCATCAGGCCATGGCCGAAGTGTTGCCGTTCCGCGACAGTTTCAACAGTCTCTTCTTCGTGTCGATTGGCATTCTCATGGACTGGCGGGTGTTATTCGCACATCCGCTGCCGGTGGCCGGACTACTAGTGACGATTCTGTTGGTGAAATTTATCGCCGGGGCCGGAGGGGTCTTGTTGGTGAAGGTCCCCCCACGTTCAGCGATTATGGTGGGCATCGCACTGGCCCAGGTCGGAGAGTTTAGTTTCTTGCTGGCGCAGCAAGGGCAGGAGAGCGGTTTCTTGCGGGGTGATCCATATCAGGTCTTTCTCGCTGTTTCGGTGCTCTCCATGATCGTGACGCCCTTTCTCATGCAGTGGTCGCCGCACCTGGCCCGCCGCGCGGAGGCGTGGCAGCGGCTTCATCATTGGCTGCCTAGTCGCACTACCGCCCATGTCCTGCAGACCGAAGGGAAGCAGATTCGGATGAAGGACCACGTCATTATTGTGGGGTATGGGTTGAACGGGAGGAATCTCGCCCGCGTCCTCGGTGACACGGAGATCCAGTATCTCGCCTTGGATCTCGACGGTGATACCGTCAACCGTGAAGCGAAACACGGGGTGCCAGTCTATTACGGCGATGCCACGAATCCGAATGTGCTGCGGCATATGAAGATCGAGGACGCGAAGGTGTTGGTGGTCGCCATTTCGGATCCGTTTATCACCCGGCGGACAGTGCAGGTCGCCAAGGGACTCAACCCCAAACTCCATGTTGTCGTGCGGACTCGCTATCTGCGCGACTTGGAGGAGCTGCACCAACTTGGCGCGGATGATGTGGTGCCTGAGGAATTCGGAACCTCCATCGAGATCTTTTCCTTGGTGCTCCGCACCTACAAACTGCCGCAGGACTTTGTGACACAAAAGGCTGAACTAGTTCGCCGGGAAGGGTACGCCTTGCTTCGTCGCAGCGAATTGCCGGAATTCGCGGATCATCCTCGTGGCGAGACCTTGACCGAGGCGGAGGTCGAAACCTGCCGCATCGACGACGATTCCCCTGCGGGAGGGAAAACGTTGGCTGAGATTGCTCTCCTTCCACGCACGGGCGCTTCGGTGATCGCCTGGACGCACGCCGGGGTAACGCAAGCGAATCCGTCGAAGCAGACTCGGTTGATGGCGGGTGATATTGTGGTGTTACTCGGTTCGCGCGCCCAGATTCGGCAGGCGATGGGGCTTTTAGTGCAGATGGGTGTGAAATGAGTCACTAGTAGGCTGCGGAAAAACTATTGTGGCACGGTGATAGTTCAATGATCCGCATGTCTAGGACAACAGGAGAATACCGCGCAGGATGTTCAAAAAGGCAAGACTTCCCATTCGCCGATCCCTGGCGCGCCGAGTCGTGCCTTGTCCCTAGCATCAACTCTTCCAGCGAAGCGTGACCCTTTCTTTGAGCGGATGGTCGAGGGGCTGTCCGGTTTGCACCGACACAAGATGTGCGGCTTTCAACTTGTAGTACCATTTAGCCGGCGTATCGGCATCGTCGAGGAGCATCAAGGCCGGTTTGTAGCGTAATCCCACAGCCTGGCGTTCCATCGCGTCTCGATCCTGTGTCATGAAAATGTTAGCGAAATAGCGAAAAATGGTCTTGGAGAAGGGAACCCAGCTGAGGCAGTTCCACGCTGCGGTAAAGTCGATGCGGCATTGCTGTTCACTGGTCGGCGTGACCGTGGCGCGGCTAGACACGAAGAGCGATCCGCACTGGACGAATTCGAATCGCTGGTTGGGCAGCACAAAGTCGATGGTCGTCGTCAGCGGCCCCCCGTAAAACAGGTTCAGGAGTTTGTATGGTCCACTGTTTGTTGAGGGAGCGTGCGGCACCATGCGGAAACCGTTGGGAATCGGTTCAAAGGTCTTGGCCTTTTCGTGCATGCTCGCCTGGGTGCGCCACCAGGAACTTTGATGCACAAAGGGGCCGTGAGCTGGGTCCATCAAGCCGACGATGCCGTCGTCGAGGGCGCAATCCAACAGCGTTGAGATGTGAATCATCCGATAGGGAGACGAGGGGAGCGGCAGCGGCGGCACGTCCGGAATGATCTGGTTCGATTGTTGAGGGTCGGGAATGAACACCCACACGTAGCCGTCCCGTTCACGGCAGGCATAGGTAGTGATGCCGATTTTGTCGACGTGAATGGGTGAGTTTTCGACTAGCGCAGGAATTCCCCGGCAGCGGCCTGCCTGATCGAATTGCCAACCATGATAGGCACATTTGACACAGTCGCCTTCCATTTTGCCGAAGGACAGCGGCATCCCGCGATGGGGACAAATGTCGCGCATGGCCGCGACCGTACCCTGTGATGTCTTGCAGACGAGGATCGGGAGGCCCAACAAGACAGTCCCTTTCAGGCTGTCGAAAGCGAGTTCACTGCTCAGACAAGCGGGATACCAGAAGCCGAAGAGCGGTGCACTCCTGGATGGCTTGATCTCTGTGATGAGGTCGCTGTTCATGGAAAGCATGAGATGGGAGGGATCATCGGTTCGTCTGGAACTATATCCGGCGTGCTGAGTGGGGTCAAGGTTGTTATCTTGACAAGAAAAAGAAGCGGGGACTATAGTAAAAATCCTCTTGAAATCGCCAAATTCATGCGGACCTGACAGGTAAGAGGGTGATATGACAATAGCTCAGATGGATCCAGCGGTGGCGTTGGCAGACCTACGGGTCTCTAAGCCTGACAAGGTGACGATCGTGCTGCTGAGCGGCGACATGGACCGAGCGATGGCGGCGTTCATCATCGCCACCGGAGCCGCCGCCATGGGGATGCAGGTCACCGTCTTTTTCACGTTCTGGGGTCTCAATGCCATCCGCCGGAAAGGCGCGACCAGCTCTGCTAAAGACTGGCTTCGTCAGATGTTCGGCCTGCTGAATAAAGGGGGCGCAGACAGCCTTCCCCTCTCGCGATTCCATTTCTGGGGGCTGGGTACGAAGATGATGCAAAAGGTCATGAAACAAAACCGGATGCCGGGTGTGCCGGAGCTCATGGAGACGGCGCTGGACCTCGGTGTCCACTTTATTGCCTGCACGACGACTATGGGGCTGATGGGGATCACGAAAGATACGCTCATCGAGGGTATCGATCAATATGCGGGGGTGACTACCTATCTCGCGGAGGCCAAACAGGGCAGTGTGAATTTGTTCATTTAGTTCATCTGGTATGTCTGGCGGGAGAGTTCAAAACCAGATGAACCAAACTAACAAGATCAACAGGTTGATATGATTCAAGCCGATGTGAAGCTCGATACGCTCGGATACTTTTGCCCGATGCCGATTATCATGACATCGAAAAAGATCAAAGAACTGACGTTAGGCCAGGTCCTTGAAGTCGTCTCGGACGACGAAGGCATCAAGAAGGACATGCCGGCCTGGTGCGACACGACCGGCCATCGGATGGTTGGACTCGAAGAAGAACAGACGAAGTCGGGAACTATCTATAAAGCGTTTGTGAAAAAGACGAAGTAACCGCACAGACAGGGACTTACCCCGCATTATTCATGAACGTTTCTGCTGCAATCGCGGATTCGCCGCTGCGACAAGCCTGGACGCAGTCGGCCCGGCGTCCAGGTAGGCGGGCTCGCCGCTCAGTCGGTCAACATACTGTTTCACGTATGCCTTGTATCTTCTCCGCAGACCGTCTAGAGGATGATTGTCAATTCTTTGTTCGGACGTGATCGGTCGATATGCCTGAGGTCCTCTGAGACCGGGAGGGAGCCGGATCGTCACGTCCGCATTCACCCAAGCCCGCACAGTTGCCTGGGCCACGAGCCCGTATCTTCTGCAAG
>DASYRC010000054.1:0-86110 GCA_036004925.1 Nitrospiraceae bacterium
ACTTGCGGTTTCATGGTGCTCGACTCCTTTTCTCGAGGCACGGTCTGATTGAGATCGTACGCCGTGAAGCCTGATGGTCGCGCTCACATCGTCCTGAGCCAGGACTTTACTATACAAGTATGTCGACACTCCTGTCACCACTCAACCACGAGGGCAGGAATCAGCCCCGTAAGAAATGTGTGCACGAACAACAGCACTGACTAGGTGAAATAATGACGTCGGTGAAGTAGCGGTGGGTCAACACTGTACGTCCAGCACAACCACCGCTGTATGAAACCATGAGAGACGTGGGGCTAGGAGGTCGAGCACAACGATGTCAGTGTTAAATGGGTGGGCCGAGGCTCTCGTAAGCGACCTCGGCTTCACTAGTCCAATCGCTTCACGATACTCCGTCCGTTCCTTGCCAGTTGAGCAACCCAAGTCATGTCTGCTCAGAAATATCAGGCCTTGGCCTGTATCTCCGAGGACTTTACATTCGATCAAGGGTAACTGTACCGTCGCTAGGGTTCACTGGTCAGCACACTAGGGAACACCCTAGCGACATAGGAGCAAATTCCAAACTAAAAGACCATTCATGGATATCTCCGGTGTCTCCGCGGCTCTTCTTGATGGGATCAAGATGCATGGATGCTCATGTACATGAACCGGGACACGACAGTCTGTGGCCGCAATCGTTTCGATGGATGCTGACTTCTGCATCTCGGGCCAGGTTGATCGTCCAATCTGTAGGAAGGGTATCATGCGTTCGGCAGGTAGACCCCACTCGGCTTCGTCAGATTACGGTGCTACTCCTCTCTGTCATACGATCCCAGGTGAGATGACTGTGCGGGGGAGAGATCGGTCTCTCGCCATCCTGTTATCCTTTATGATCGGCCTCTCCCCCTTGAGTGCGCTCGCCGAGGAAGAAAAGACCCCCAAAGCCGGCAAGGAGTTTCACACCACCTTATTTGGAGAGGAGATCTATGTTCCCCCGCGCGATCGCCGCAGTGTCACGGCGGTGAACTTCGGTATTAACTGGATCCCAAACGGGCCGAGTCAGATGGAAATGCTTCCATTCGGCGCCTTGTATGTCTGGCGGAATTGGGACGAGGACAACAGGCGACTCCGAGGGACCTTTTCCGGCGTGGTCAACGATGTCGATTACACGATCGGACTCCGCTCGCTCTCCAACTGGTCGCTGATCTTTACACTCGATAACTTCATCGCTCCTCTGGGGCGTTCGGAGTATGTCGAGGGGCAACGCATCAGAGCATCGGAGCTCGAATGGAGCTATGCCTTCGCGGGCTTCGGCGTCGGGTATCGCCTTCCATTCAACCCTTTCGAGCAAGACAGCGCCATCAATCTTGTTCTGACCTATGAACCAGGATATCGATGGTTTCAAGGCACGAAAGAAACTTCCGCTCAGTATGGCGTACCGAAAGATACGTACGAAGGCCGGATCCACGGTAAGATTCGCTGGGATGCCCTACTCCGCAATCTCATGGAGCTGCCTCATCGTGGATTCTCGATGGGTGGAGATGCCATCTACGGTCATCGGGCTCGGTGGAATGCCTGGGGCGGCGCGCCGTTTGATACCCCGGATTTCAAGAACGAGCAAACTTATACCTTAGTATACGCCTATGCTGTATTTGCGAGCGGGCTTCCAGCCATCGAAAGCGACCAACATCGATTGATCACCAGTCTCTATGGTGGCATCGGGAAGGATCTTGATCGCTTCAGCGCGTTCCGGCTCCCGGGTAGGCCGACTGGGTTCGAATGGGAGGCGTTGTCGCTGCCCATGATGCCCGGCGTGCAGTTCAATGAGCTGTTTCCTCGACGCTATGCCATTGCGAGCGTCACGTATCGATACGAGGCGCTGTTTTTCCTCTATCCCTATGTAAGTGTGACCTACAGCCTAGTCGAACGGCCTCGGTTCACCCCCCAAGGCATCAGGAATTCGACCGATTCATTACCGGCTGTCAGTGGAGGCGTCGTTACGGGAGCCCCTTGGAAATCCCAGATCGAGCTCAACTATAGCTACAATTTCGGCATTTTTCGCGATCCGGGAGGAGCTCCGCCACGTGAGGGTGGGCACGGAGCTTTTATTTTCTGGGCGAAGCAATTGTAAACGATGACCTTGGAAAAAGCTGGAACCCCCTCAACAAAAAACCTGCACTCAAAGATCTGAGCACTCGGTCTTGTCCACTCCCGGGTAATGTATATCCAGGTCGGGACCACGCTTCGGCGGTACTGGGTCCACCATTTTCACAAATCTATTCCATCCGTACGCGGCAAACCTTGCCCAATTCCCAATCATCATGAAGGGTGGTTCTTCGGACTCTTCAATTCCGTATGAATCGATCTAGAGACTGCCGGTAGGTGTGTCAAGGCGCGCGGAGGTCGTTCCCACGCGCCGGAGCGATCCGCTGTTCGGCCAGACAGTCGCCACCCCACGTGCCTACCTACCATGCGGCTATGGTCCCTTTTGTAGGCGAACTGATTCAGCGCCACCTGGAGAACCTTCTCGAAGAGAAGGCATACCAAGCTCATGCCGTGATACTTGGACCTGAGCCCCTCAATGATATCGATGTCCTCAATCCTGATATTGGAAAGCACGCGATTGCAGTGCGGACATTTGCCTGTTCTGAACATCCCGTCCTCCTAGGAAAGGATTAGGCTGGTGGTACCCAGGTTTCCCCTTGGACATGAATCCTCATGCATCGTCAACCCGGACCAACAAGTGGTTCACAAATTGAGTGGGGCGGTCCAGAGAGGGCGAGGATGTGCTTGACCTGGCCAAGCTGCTGGGTGCTCGTCAGACGTTTCAAAATCCCCTATACAGCCCAGGGCTCACGATCCGTCGCTCCGCTTCGAGCCAATCATCCAGATGGTGCCCATCCTCCCGTCCATGTTGTTCATACAGCGCATACGCCATAGCTGCGACCCTCATTTTATCCTGCTCCGTTATGGCTTGAAATAGAGTTTTCACAATTGCCTCCGCTTCCTTGACTTTCTCGTCTTGCGGTTGCTGGTGTTTTCTGAATGTTCGTTGCTGCATCTGTCTTTCCATGAGGTGATCCTCCTTAGGCAGTTATAGAAAACGCCGGCGACATACGGGCCGCCCAGTAAGCGCTGATACTCTACCCCCCTGCCAAGGCGTTCGTTTGACCGGTCATGAGCTATCCACTCTTCTTGCCTTGTCAGGGCGGGATAGAGACTGTTTGTGTGATCCGTTCCCACGGCATGACGACTTTGGGAATGGATACTGTGGCCAATTGCCAATTCACTCATCGCGCTGAAGCGTCGAGGTATGCCCCTGGTCCGTGATATAAGCTTTGACCTTATCTCCCACCACGACCTTGTCCAGCTTCGTGCTCTTATCGACGTGAATCCTGCTAGCTTTCCCGTCAGTATCCTTGATCCAATAATATTCGCCTTCCATCTTCATCAGCGTGCCTTTGACCGTGTCTTTGGTGAAGCGCTCCCCCAAGGTGGGTTTTGCCTCTTTGTCCGACATCGGATCGGCGGCTCCAACTATCCCGACTCCAAAACCCAGTACCGCCACTGTGAGTATTGACAATGTGAGCCTGATCATACGTCCTCCTTACTTATTTGACACCGATGACTTTATGACAACATTCCGTATATATACCTGTGTGCTCCCCGCAGGCTTCTGACCCAGGAACTTCTCATATGCGTCGAGAACGTTCACTTGACGGTGCCCCTCCAGGCGCCTGTTTCCCGGCCACGCGATTCGATAAAAGTTTTGAATCTCTCCAGGTCGCCCTGTACTCGCTGGGTAACGAGGCCCGTGGCATCTCCGACCTGTTCGACGAACCCTTTGGGGTCATACTCCAACTGGAGCATGATCTTGGATTTGGCCTCCGACAATGGATGAAACGTCACGACTCCTGCGTTCATCGCACCTCCCCGGCTCGTCCAGGCAATGCGTTCATCCGGAATCTGCTCCGTGATTTCCGCGTTCCATTCTTCTTCCTTGCCGGCGATGTTGGCTTTCCAATGCAGGCGCTTGTCATCGATCTGCGTCACCTGCTTCACGCCTTCCATGAACTTCGGGAATTCTTCAAATTGAGTCCATTGGTTATAGGCCGTCCGCACCGGCACGTTGAGTTCGATCGATTTTTCTATAACTGACATGATTGTGTGCTCCTTTCTCGTGAAGTTTTATGGAGATGGCTCTGCAAGTGCGCGCTGACAATCATGATCCCGGGGACTGATTGCCTCGATGAATGCCTTGCCGGGGGCCACTACCCATGATGTTGATTTCAGTGTAGGCGTTGGAGGGGAGCGGGACGACTAGCAAATACCCGAGTGGTACCGAAGGTCAGCGTGGACACAGCAGAGAAGTGGCCTCAACCAAGCCACCGCCTTAGGCGCCATAGCTCAGTTGCCGTCAATTCCCCGCCCTCCGCCCATTGGCGGCCTCAACGGGTTCTCTTTCTCCACTGCCACGGCCGGGATATGCGTCGGACCTAACCACAAGCCTTGCTTCGTCTCTCGTGCATGCTGCTCGAGCCTCGCTAATTCTGTATTTCTGGGAGCGTATTTCCGATACCACCAACACCAGCCGTTTTTGACCAGTCTGTGATTGACGTGGGTCCCATCGGGCAGCAGCACATCGGCAAGGGTGTCCCCAGACTTGTCGCGGCCGTGCGTCTGGAGGATGACTTCATTCCCAAACACCAGCGCGGACGTAGCCTGCTTGGCTTGATGGCCATCGTTGTCGTTGAAGGGATCGCTCGGAATCTCGCGTGTAGTGTGAGAAGTCGTCTAACAGCTCCACTTGGTTGAGTGGAAGTGAGATGTGTTGCGCCATATACAGGGCACGTGCGTCTCGATCGAGAGGTCCACTAATTAGTCGGTGCAGTGGGTTGCATCAGATATGCCCTCTGCCGGTCACACGGCTCCTTCGTGGAAGCCATGGGCTCAACCGCTGAGTTCGTCCAACTATTCTTTCAACGTGGCTCTTTGGGCGGTATTGATCTGGCCGGAACAGGCGCACCTACAAGGGTCGGTCATACTGACGCCGCTGCAGGCCCATACGCTATCCGCTCCACGCATACGCACGTGGCATTTTGCCGTTTCACGCTGTCACTCCGAGCGAGGTTTTCATCTTCCGCGTGAGTTTCTGCTCGACCGTAAAATAATCCCGCCACGGATCCTCCGTCAGACCTTTTAACGATTTCACCACATTTGCCACTGTAAAGTGATCCGACCGCACCTCGACCGACAAGTCCTCCCATGCGAGTGGAACGGACACCGGTGCCCCCGGTCGTGCCCGCGTGGAATAGGCGGCAATTGCGGTGGCCCCTTTTACATTCCGTAAATAATCGATGTAGATCTTCCCTTTCCGTTTCTGTTTCGACATCTTTGCAATAAAACGGTCCGGAATCAGGCGGACGAGATGATCCGCCAACCCCTTGGAAAACGCTTTTACTTCGTCCCAGGTGTGAATGCGCTGCAGCGGCAACACGACATGAAGCCCCTTCCCGCCTGTCGTCTTCACAAAGCACGTAAGATCCAATTCGTTCAGCAACGTCCGGACAAGGTGTGCCGCTTCGATGACGAATTTCCATGGGATCGACGGATCCGGGTCAAGGTCCAATATGATACGGTCAGGACGGTCGAGCCTATCCCGCTTCGCTCCCCACGTGTGCAACTCCAGCACACCCATCTGAACGAGCCCGATGACTGCCGGCAGAGAATCGGCGATCATGTACCAGGACACACCATTTTCTTCGGGAATTTTCACTCTGCCGATCGTGTCAGGGACCGTGTCATTCGCATGTTTTTGGTAGAAACAGTCTTTGTTGTATCCCTCCGGGCAACGCACCAGCGTCAAGGGTCGGTCTTGCAAATGAGGCAAGAGCCATGTACTCACGCGTTCATAATATCGGGCCAATGCAAGTTTGGTGAACCCCTGATCGGGAAACAGGACTCGATTGGGATGACTCAGCGTCACTCCCGCGACGGAGGTCGGCTCGTCGGCAGCTACCTCGTTCTTCTTAGACGACCTTCCTGCCGTGTGTGCACGGCGTCGCATGGGAATCTTCGAGGCGCCATTCGAAGCGGCTCGCACAGGCGTACGTGTGTCTGGCCCTTCCTTAATCACTGATTTCGCGGCTTTGTCTTCGCGTAACCCTTGAAAGGCAGCCTGCCTGAGGAGACCTTCGTTCGTCCATTCGGCAAACGCCACCTCAGCCACCAATCGCGGCTTTACCCAGTGCACTCCGTGCGCATCGACACCGCGTGGAGGATTCACAAATGGGGACCGGGGCTGCTTCAGCACGATCAACTGCTTGTGCAACTCCTTCAGCGAGCGTTCGGAAAATCCTGTCCCCGTTCTTCCCACAAATTGGAATCGTCCTTGCTCATCATAGACTCCCAGCAGTAAAGCTCCAAAAGCAACGCGGGAGCCTGCCGGATCGGTAAAACCTCCGATGACGAATTCCTGACGGCGGCCGCATTTGACTTTGATCCAATTGCTATTGCGACCGGCACGGTAGACCGCGTCGGCACGCTTGGAAATGATCCCTTCCATTCCCCGACGGCAGGCCTCCGCGAAGACGACCTCGCCCCTGCCGGGTATATGGTCGCTATATCGAATCAATCCGGACGCAGCGCGTGGAACAATTGCCGCCAGCGCTTGTTTACGCTCGAGGAGTCCGACCTGTCTCAGGTCATACCCGTTGAGATACAAGAGATCGAACACATAATAGACAAGGTTCGTGTCCGACCTTGTCTCGGACGCATTCTGCAGGGTCTGAAAACTTATGCTGCCATCCGGCCTAAGAGCGACCACTTCGCCATCGAGCCACGCAGTCTTGACGGGCAACGCCGCCGCCACGGCGGCAATCCGCTGTAGTTTGGGCGTCCAATCGTGGTCATTCCTCGTCACAAGCTTGGCCGATTCATTCTTTACCCGGCACAGGATCCGATAGCCATCGTATTTGAGCTCATGCACCCACTCGTCACCTTCGGGAGCCTCGTCCGCCAAAGTCGCCAATTGCGGAGGGCTCCATTCCTCTTGAGGCGCACGGCGGGCCCCGGCCAATTGTTTCGTTCCTGTTTCTCGAGGACGGGGGACCGATTTGGTTGGCTTCTCCGCTGGCCGTTTCGATTGCCATACACGGTGACGGCCCGACGCGATCTGCTCGATGGTGCGCCCACTAGCGACGCTTTCCGTGAGATTGTCTGTCACGTCACCTTTTTTCCCTCTATGGGCCTCATCATCCTGTTCCTTGATTAGCAGCCAATTCTCCCTGCCCTCTCCCTGTCGCGCACCCATGCGAACCAAGTTCCACAGGCCACGCAGCTTTTGACCATTCAGATTGAACTTCAGCCGGCCACGTCGATAACTCACCAACGGATCACCGACAGGAAACCAAGATCCCCGATCCCACAGCAACACCGTCCCTGCGCCATATTGTTTAGGCGGAATGATTCCTTCGAAGCCCCCATAATCAAGCGGATGGTCCTCCACATGCACCGCCAAACGCTTGTGTTTGGGATCCAGGCTGGGCCCTTTCGGAACCGCCCAGCTTTTCAACGTACCATCCAGTTCTAGTCGAAAGTCATAATGGAGATGGCTCGCCGCATGTTTTTGAATAACGAACTGTAGTTGAGCTGAGGAAGATTGCGATGTGCCGCGCGGCTCAGGGGTCTCGTTGAAGTTGCGTTTTTTCCGGTACTGCTGCAGGCCCATCTGTGCTTCACCCAACGAAACTTGGTGCCGCTAGCGTATCAGTTGGCTGTTCTATACTACGGCTCCTTCGCGACAATGGATGGCGCCATCACCTTTCATGCACTCTTCCGGCGAGGCTGACGCTCCTGTTTTAACGAGGCATGCTTCGAGCGGGATGACGACTGTCCCTTTGCCTGTACACTTCGCTTCAACAGCGCCATCAGATCGATGACTTCGCCTCTGACCGGTTTCTCTTCGTCTTCGTTGGCCTCGGTGATGACTTCCGTTTTCCCTGCCTTGATCCGTTTGTCGATTAATTTCATGAGATCGTCGTGATAGGTGTCCCGATAACGCTCCGGTTTCCACTGCTCCGTCATTTCATCCACGAGCGTTTTTGCCATCTCGATCTCGCGCGGCGAGACACCGGATGCTTTCAAATTGCCCGAGGGCACCTTGAGATCCTTGGCCGGCCTCAGTTCATTCGTATACCGCAGTGTGTTCAACACGATGACGTCGTCGCCGGGGATGAGAGCTGCGAGATATTGCCGGGTACGAATCACGACGGTGGCGATGGCAATTTTGTTGGTCGCCTTTAAGGTTTCCCGCAGAAGGGCATACCCTTTGTCGCCACGCTTATCCGGGGCCAGATAATACGGCGTCTCGAAATACGTGGGCGCGACCTCATCTGCATCCACAAAGGCCTTGATTTCGATCGTTTGTGTTGCTTCAACGTTGGCGCGCTTAAAATCCTCATCGGTCAGGACCACATACCGTTCCTTTTCATACTCATAGCCTTTGACGATGTCGTCCCACCCCACCTCTTTCTCCGTTTCCTTGTTGTACCGCTTAAACCCTACCGGCTTCATGTTACGCCGATCCAACATGGTCAAATCAAAGCTATTGCGGTTCTCGGCGGAATACAAGACTACGGGGATGTGGACCAACCCAAAACTGATGACGCCCTTCCATATTGAACGCGACATGATGAGACCTTCTTGTATTGCGGGCCAGAATTATGGCTCGCTGTTGAGACATATCACACAGAACGTCGAATATTGAACGGCGACAAAGAGCAGTCCACATCCCTCACACGTGTCCTTCATTTTCTCTCCTGTGCGTTCGCATCCTTCCATACGGCACTCCGGTTTAATGCATACCGTACTATCATGGGGACAGATCTTCACGCAGGTCTCCTCGCATAGGTCTGCGGACCCAATACGGCCTTCTCGCCCTAATCCGCGGGTCACGCATAGTTTTTATTCTCACCTCGCTTATTTCAATGTTAACATCTCCGTCATTTGTAGACTGGTCAAACAGTGCACGACACTCGCAAATTTCATGGGGGATCCCAGAAACCTACATCTTCGCAGGCACAATGCGTACTTCTTTTCCGTGGCCTGGACCTCGACCTTTGCTTCGACCTTGATGGCGCCGTCGAACGGGATGAGCACATACAGTGCTCATCCCGAGGATTCATGACAAATGGCTAGTTCCCACAGGTAATCTTCATCGATTCAATATGGTTGGACATATCCAGTTTGGAAAGGTCAGGAATGCGCTGACCCAGAGCGAAGGCGATCTCAGTACCCTTAAAATCCTTATCCTTATACGCATGCACCGTCGCGGCTGATCCGACAATGACACTTTGGATATCATTGCTCCAATCCCTCCCATTTAGATTCTTCAGAGATGCGTACTCTTTGGGGCCTTCAACTTTGACACGCGGGTCATCGGCATCGTACTTGGTGTCATCGAACACCTCGATCCAACAATTCTTATCGACTATCTGTACCTCCATGTCCGCGGCCTCAACAGACAACGCTCCGACGGCGATCAATCCATACACGATGAGCAATTTGAACAACTGCATGGTTACCTCCTTTTGAATAGAATTAACGGGCTGCGTTCACCGGGGGTGACGACAGCCACGGATCGGCTCATGTCGTACTTGACGCGGGTGCATTGGGATGGAAGAACTCCCACGCTTCCATCTCAGTGGACGATCGGTGTTGGAAAGTTTTGACGACCTTATAGTCCCTGGCAGTCGCTTTTTCATTGTCCTTTGCCGAGACATACGCCGGATCCTCTCGTGGAACTCTGTATGTTCTAGAGTAATGTGGTGAGAGACCTCCATAATACTGGAAGAATCCCTAGGTTCGGTTGGCGAGGCTCCGGCTTTCCATGGGCCGAGGGCTTCCATCCCATCGATCGGAATTATCAGTAGTGGCTCAATTGAAATGCTTCTTCCGCCGAATAGTTTCAATAGTTTGATATATAAGCATAGCGTGAAGTATGAACGCCTAGACCCTTATCGAACGTTCCCCAAAATGGCAAGGCGCCTACACAAAACTAAGATGGGTGTCAAGTAGGTTATAATCGCCCTCTCATCAGAGTCACGAGCGAATGTGCGTGGATGTCCCTTAAGAAGTGGCGATTCGAAACGGGCTGAATTCTCTGTAGAATTGATGCTTAGCAATATTCAAGAAACTGTCCAGAAATTAAGTGGGGCAGTACACCGGTCCAGTTGAAGGTGATACTGAATCCTGTAGTGGTCTGTTCCCTCAAAGCGTAAGTCAAGCAGGCATGGTTGTCAAAAACCCTAAAGCAGAACGTGGGGGCACTTTCTCGATTTTGTTCGGGTATCAGTGTATCCTCCCCGCATGGTCAAAAAGAAATGATTGTGAAGTTCAAGACAGATTTCCTCCCCAATTGACTACCGCCTATTTCTGTGAGAGAAGCTTCTCTCGATACAGATGGCCCAGAAACATCCCCATGTACGCTATCACGGGAATTACCGGCAAAGTTGGCGGTGCTCTAGCTCGCACGATTCTAGCGGCCGACCAATCGGTCCGTGCTGTCGTGCGCGATGCCGAGAAAGGCCGATCATGGGCTGGAAAGGACTGCGAGGTTGCCCTTGCGGAAATGGAAGATGCGGCGGCCCTCGCCGCCGCTTTCAAGGAAGTCGACGGCGTCTTCATAACCGAACACCCTCGGATACGATGACGTTTGCTCAGCTGTATGCCTTTGCTCGGGGGAATTTATGGAGGAGTTCGGTGTTCACGCCCGCCGTAGAAAGTTGCCCGCCCAGGTACATGACGCTGCTCCAACTCCGAGAAGTCATCAGCCTGCGTCGCGACCTTCCTACGCTTGTCCACGAGCGCGACGGCTTCATTCAGTCACCGACTTCATCCAACTCACTCCGCACGACACCATAATAGACCGTATGGGTCTGGGGGTTACTCGAAGGAGGAGAAGAAAATGACCCATGAAGAACAAAACGAACATCGCGTCCGCGCATTCTACCAAGCTACTGTTCCAGGACATCGCGAGCCACTGCGAGGTCTCCAAGCGCCACAGGTTGTATACGACTTGCCAGAAGGGATGCCCATCGGAGGCGGCCACTTCGAGGGCCTCGAGGACGTGCTTGAGCGCTTTCTCACCAACTTCTATGGAGCGTTTGACGTTCGCTTCGTCGCTGAAGAGTTCATCACTGCGGGCGAGCATGTCGTCGCGATCGGTCGTATCGAAGGAAAGACCCGAAAAGCTGCCGTACCTGTCAATGTGCCCTTCGTCCACGTCTGGACAGTCCGCGAGGGATATCTTCAACGACTGCGTGGTTTCACCGACACAGCACTGCTAGCCCAAGCACTGGCGAAGGACTGAACTACTCCTCCTTCGGCAAATTCCTCCGAAAATCGAGGAGACTTTGAGTTTACGCACAGGATTTTGACCTTCCGCAGAGAACTTACCTCAGACGAATCGAAGGCAGCATACGACTTTTTAGAGAATGCCAAGGTGCTACATTCATTCTGTCGGTTCGAACAAGGAGGTCGTGATGCATATGATGGGGCGCATCGGGTTCATGGGATTGGGGATTGCGTTAGTGGGCTGTCTCGGTGGAGCGCCAGTTTTCGCGGCGGAGAAGCCGACTGCGGACGGGCAGAAGGTTATGATTACGTCTCCCAAGAACGGGGATAAGGTCAGCGACAGCTTTGAGTTGAAATACGAGGTCACCAAGGATGAGCAGGTCGGACATGTCCACGTATTCGTGGACAATGAATATCAGAGGGGTTTTCACGGAACGTTTAAGGGCTTGAGTAGAGGGGAGCACCAGATTACCGTGAAAACTACCAGCAAGGATCACTCAACTGTCACGGCCAGCCATACCATCCTGGTCGACGTGGAGTGACTCTGCGATCAGCCATCTTTACGCCACCAGGTCTGGTCGACTGTCACCTCCGGGAGCATGAGCCGTAGGTCTGGTAACCTGCCCCCTTAAACGAATCCAGATCCTATGCTAGGGTCGGGACGAAAGGAGGGCTGCATGCCACGTCTGGTCACACCGTCGAACAGATCCTCGCTACATTACGTGAAGCCGAAGTCGCCATGAGTAAGGGACAGTCCATGGATCACGTCTGCCGTGTGCTCAGTATCACCGAACACACTTACTATCGTTGGCGCAACGAATACGGCAGCTTCAAGGTGGATCAAATCAAGCGGCTCAAAGACCTGGAACGGGAGAACACCCGCTTGAAGCGGGCCGTCGCCGACCCTTTACCAAGGGATTCAAGACACCCGGAGATGTTGCATGCGTGAACAAACCACATACTACCTGGAACTGCTGACCAAAGGCCTTGGACGCTACAACAGGAGCACCAAATGCAATATCGCCATTGTTGGGGCTGGGATGGCAGGGTTAGTTGCCGCCTGGCTGCTTCAGAGAGCAGGCCTCCAAGTTCGGCTCTATGAAGCGAGCCAACGAGTTGGTGGGAGGGTGAGAACGCTCAGGGAGGGGTTTTCGAGCGGGCTCTATGCCGAAGCTGGGGCAATGCGTATCCCTGCACCACATAAACTGACTCTGCATTTATGTAAAACCTTTGGCTTGCAGCTGACAGAGTTCATCCAGGACAACTCAAAAGCCCTCATTTATATCAACGGAGAACGAGGACGCAGGTCAGACTATCTCAAAGGCAAGTATCACTTTGGCCGTCCCTACTCCCCCAACAAAACTGCCGAAGACATGGTTGAGCAGGTCTTGAACCCTCTCACGCAATTTTACAAAGACAAGGATCGACGGATCCAGCTAGACACGATTTCCTGGGGTGAGTATCTCCATGCGTTTGTCCATGGTTCCAGAAACCCAATTACCGAGGGCAACATCCCGAAGGATCTGAAATTGACACATGGTGACATTGACCTCATAGGGTTTGTTTTTGGAGCAGCAGAGTTCCGTGCCTCCCTTCTAGAAGCAGTCCGCGACCATATGGTTATGGGGTTAGGGACGAAATATCAGATACTGGGCGGAATGGATCTCTTACCACGCAGCTTTATTACCTCCACTTCTGCTAGACCGACGAGCCTTGTTGACTCGGTCCGATACCATGCACGCGTTACGCAGGTAAACAGAGTACGGCCAGGGAAGGAGTATCAGGTTAGTTCGGAACATACCCTCACAAAATTGCCCCTTCCTGACGAAAAAGCTGATCACGTAATTCTGGCTGCACCGTTTTCGGCTCTGACTCATGTCAGATTTGGCCATAACGTGCTACCACCTGAGCGGCTTCACGCGATCAGAAACCTTCACTATGAAAATGCCACCAAAATAGTCTTAGAATTCTCAAGGCGGTTTTGGGAAAAAGATAAACAGATATACGGCGGTCGCAGCATTACCGATCTACCCATTCGTTGGACTTACTATCCATCAATCGGCCAAAACCCTGTCACCTCAGATCGCGGGCTACTTCTGGCCAGCTATACATGGGGTGACGACAGCCTACGGTGGGGTTCACTCAATGAATCCGACCGTATTCGATTTGCCTTACGTGACGTCGCGGACCTGCACAACATGAAGCAAGACGAATGCGAAAAGCTTCTAGTGGGGGGAATGAGTCATAGCTGGGCCGAAGATGAGTATACATTTGGTGCCTTCGCGCTTTTCGAACCATATCAAGAACAAGAGCTTTTCGACAATGTGTGGAAATGCCATGATCGTATCCATTTCGCTGGGGAACATACATCCCTTAAGCACGCGTGGATAGAAGGAGCCGTTGAATCAGGAATCAGGGTGGCGAGAGAAGTATTTAAGGAGGCCTCCGCATGAACTTCCATGTCATCAGGAAAAAACCATCGTGGGGTCAAAAGGAATGGCGTCGGAATGAGGTGGCATTATATATAGGACATCTGAAACCGAGAAGGTCAACCCGCGTGAATGGCCGGACTGCAGCTCAGGAAATTGGAGGGGTTTTCAGGACAGGCTGCCCTCTCTGGGCAATCGATCCCGCTCAGATGGGTGGAGCACAACAATTCTATTCGTGAAGCGCCTTAGTCAGGAAGCCCACGTGTCGAACAACTGATATGCCTTGACCTTAGGGAAGACGGGGAGGAACGTTGGGAGAAGGAGATAAACTAATGCCGGATTGGGCGAAACGCGCCACAATAGGAACGGCGATTCTCTTGACGTTCTGGACTCTCTCGTACGCGGGCGCTCCCGAGCAGGTGTCGATTCAAAAGATTGTTGCTGAAGGTTCTTCGATGCAGCGTCGCCAGGTGACGCTGCAAGGCGTCGTCCACGACCTGCAGGCCATGCCAAGCCCGTCACGGCGAGGGTATGGGAACTGTTTGTTTACCTATGGGCAGGCGACCTTCAGCCTTGATGATGGAACGGGCAACCTTCCGGTCGAAGTGATCGGCAGTTGTGGGTCCCCACCTAGTCCGCTTCCGAAAAATGGGGACGAGGTGCGTCTGACGGCGATCATACAAGTGCTGAATACGGACCTACCGCTCCGGCTGCTCGCACAGACGACCAGCCATATTACGATTCTCGATCCGAAATAACGTCCCTAGGGAACTCGCACAGTCTTGAAAGCAGCCCGTAACCTGCGAGCGATGATCTAAGGAACCTAAATGCCAAAGGTTCCTGTAGAACACCTGTTTAGAGACTCAAAAGCAATTGTTTGTGGTCCAGCTAGAGGTCGTGACTAGACCATGAAACCTGAACCACCCACAGGTAGCATGACCTCACCCACATCAGTATTCGTATTCAGCCTGCTCGCGTGCACATTGGTTGCCTCTCCGACTGTTGCAGAAACATTATCATCGTCCGCCCGATCCACAACTGAGCCGGTCTTGATCAAAAAATTGCTTGATGAAGCGACTTCGTATCAGGCACACAACGTTGCTGTAATAGGTATAGCCAAAGACATTGAAAAGTGGCCGCCGATGCCCTGCGGGACACGGCAGCGTGGAATCCGCTACGACAGTTACGTATTCAAGGTGGAAGACGAGTCTGGCTCGATTCGTGTTGAAGCCATGGGGACATGTGGGGTTCAGGGCGTGGTGGAACCAGTGCGGGAAGGAGACCGAGTTCTCGTAGAGGGCATTTGTATTCAGCTCCTGTCAGGCAATCTACGTTCGCCGACTCCCTTTATATTCACGGCGGGTATGGCAATCAGGCGGCTCCCACAGTAACGTCGATTCATAACCAGTAGTTTTCGGCACCGGGACTGGGGCGTTGGCTCAGTTACCTGTCCTGTTTTACAATGCACCAACTGGATGTGTAAGGACAGTGGTGATGGGAATTAGCCTAAATCACACAATCGTCGTTGCCCGTGACAAAGAGAAAACCGCCACGTTCTTGACCGAGATGCTCGGTCTTCCGCCGCACATGCGGTTAGGTCACTTCGCGGTAGTGCGCGTCAGCGAGACCTCGTTGGACTTTGTTGAGACTGACGCCCCTATCGAGCCTCGGCACTTCGCTTTCCTGGTAAGTGAGGGCGAATTCGACGAGATCCTCCAGCGTATTCGCGACCGACAGTTACCGTATTGGGCGGACCCGTTCCGATATCCCACGGTTGCTGACGTAATCGAGACGTTAAACCAAGGACGACCTGCCAATGCGGCCGACCTGCAGGCGTTGGTCAACGCACACTTGCACGCAATCAGTGCAGAATTTCGAGACGGGCCAACTGATGGATGGAAAGGGATGTGGAACGTAGACGGCTATGGCAGGCCGACTCAGCCACGCCCTGAAAATGACTGCCGCGACCGGCTTCTGGACCTGCTCCGCCTACGATTGCTTCCGGTCGGTGTTGCGCCAGAGCCGGAAGGCCAATATGCGGAAGATAAACGGGCTGACATTAAAGCTATCATCGGGTCCATAAATTTGCCCGTCGAGATCAAGCGCCATTTTCATCCGGACATCTGGACAGCGCCTCGCGACCAACTCAAAAAGCTCTATGCTCGCGATCCCGGGACGGCTGGCCGTGGGATCTATTTGGTCTTTTGGTTTGGGATTGGCGCGGGGTCCGTTCCTACGCGTCCGACTGGAGGTGCTGAGATACAGACGCCTGTTCAACTTAAAGCGGCACTCCTGGACACACTGGAAGTTTCCGAAAAGGAATTGCTGGAAATCATCGTGATTGACTGTGCGCCGCCACAAACACTGTCGATAAGTAATGGTATCTCGGCAGAACCAGCAGGCAGGAAGTTGAGGAAAAGAAAGGGGCCTTAAAACGGTCGTATTGCATGGCAAAAGGGACTGCGACAGGGCCGCTCAGAGAAACACCGCCCAACACCCGAGAAGTCGCCTCAGATGAGGACAGACTCGGGGAACACACGCGCGCTATCCTCGCGGAACATCGCGACAATCTCCGTGAAACAGAGAATCTTTCTCTCTTGTCCAGACTGGTTGGCGGAGGGGGCGAGATTTGAACTCGCGGACCCCTTGCGAGGTCTCCAGTTTTCAAGACTGGCACGTTCGGCCACTCCGTCACCCCTCCAAATAGAACTTGTTCGACCCGGAGCGCTCATCATGCAGGCGCGATGGGATATTTGTCGTAAGCTTTTCGCCAATTATTGTCTCTCCCGCACGCTTAAACCCAAAACTGTTTTAGAACCCTCGCGATAGGATATTCCCGTTAGTATCCTACTCTTTGCGAATTTGCTCAAGCCCGCCCATATAGTGACGCAATACCTCCGGTATCGTAACGCTTCCGTCCGGTTGCTGAAAGTGTTCGAGGATTGCCACGAGCGTGCGGCCGACGGCCAGCCCGGACCCATTGACGGTATGGACAAACTCTGTTTTCGCATCCTTCTTCCCGACTGTGCCCTTATATCGAATACTGGCCCGCCTGGCCTGAAATCCTTCAAAGTTGCTGCAAGAGGAGACCTCCCGATAGTGGTTCTGAGAAGGGAGCCAGACTTCGATGTCGTAAGTTTTCGCCGCAGAGAACCCCATATCGCCGACGCAGAGTATGACGACTCGGTAATGAAGCCCTAATCCCTGCAAGATCGCTTCGGCATGGCCGGTCAACCGCTCCAGTTCTTCATACGACTGTTCAGGTTTTGCAAACGCGACCAACTCCACTTTGTTGAATTGGTGGAGGCGAATGAGCCCTCTGGTGTCTTTTCCATAGGATCCTGCCTCGCGGCGAAAACAGGGGGTATAGGCCGTATACCTGATCGGCAGCGCACTCTCGTTGAGCGTCTCGTCACGATGGAGATTGGTTATCGGAACTTCTGCCGTGGGAATCAAGAAATAGTCTTCGTCTCGCAGGCGAAAGAGATCCTCTTCGAACTTGGGTAACTGGCCGGTCGCGGTCATACTCGATCGATTGACGAGGAGCGGCGGCAGGACCTCACGATAGCCGTGCTGTGTCGTATGAAGGTCGAGCATATAATTGATGAGGGCCCGTTCGAGTCGCGCGCCGGCGCCCGTCAGAACCGCGAATCGTGCACCGGAAATTTTCGCCGCCCGGTCGAAATCAAGAATGCCGAGCGCTCCGCCGAGATCCCAATGGTTCTTGGCTGGTGCGGCCAACATGGGTGGGGATCCCCACCGTCGGGTTTCCGTGTTGCTGCTCGCGTCATTCCCTGGTGGGACCGAGGCATGTGGAAGATTCGGGATGCGGAGATTCAAATCGGTTAGGGTCTCGTCGACACCCCGTAGTTCGTCGTCAAACTTCTTGATCTGTTCGCCGACGGTCTTCATGGCAGCCATGGAGTCATCCGCAGGCTGTTTCTCTCGTTTCAGCTCGGCAACCTTTCCCGAACCCTTTTTCAGTTCGTGGCGAAGTTGCTCGACCTGGCTAGCCAAGGTCCGACGTTGTCCGATCAGCGTGCGGATTCTATCCCAAGGGACATCGGCACCACGGGGGCCAAGCTGTTCCCTGATGGCATCAAAATTATCGCGTAAATAGCGTAGATCGTACATAGCCCTGTGGTTCCAGAAAGCGGCTGGAATTTAACATCGGGGTAGGGGTTAGTCAATTAATCGGGCCGTGATATTCTGTTTTGGCAGACGTCGTTCTTCCCGTTGACAGGAGCGGGCGGATCGAGGACCATATCCCGATGCGCACTGTGACGAATCCACCTAATCCGTTTGAATCACAGCACCGAGATCTCTTGGAGCCTGCTCCCCATGTGCATCTGCAGATGTTTGAGGATGCGACCCGTGACATTCTCAGTCGGAACGAGAGTCCCGATTTGCCGTTTCGATGGAGCCTAAACCCGTATCGTGGCTGCTTCCACGCCTGCGCCTATTGCTATGCCAGACCAACTCATGAGTATTGGGGATTCGGCGCCGGAACAGACTTCGAGTCCAAGATCATTGTGAAGCGGCACGCCTCGACTTTGCTCCGCCGGACATTTGAGAAACCATCATGGAAGGGGGAATTGATCCTGTTTTCGGGGAACACCGATTGTTACCAGCCGCTGGAAGCGTCGCTGGAGTTGACGCGGGCCTGCCTGGAAGTCTGTGCTGAGTATCGGAATCCGGTTGGGATTATCACGAAAGGGGTGTTGGTGTTGCGCGATCTGGACCTGCTGCGTCGGTTGCATCAGGAGGCGTCGGTTCGGGTGTATTTCAGCATACCGTTTTCAGACGATGAAGTGGCGCGCAAGGTCGAACCTCAGGCGCCTTCCAGCCGGAAACGCTTCGAGGCAATAGCGATCTTGGCGAACGCCGGGATTCCCACCGGCATCTCGCTGTCTCCGATCATTCCCGGTCTCAACGATCAGGACATGCCTGATCTGTTGGCCCGAGCGAAACAAGCCGGTGCGGTCGAGGCGATGGCGACGCTGCTGCGTCTGTCTGGCCCTGTGGAGCCAGTGTTCATGGAGCGAATGGCGGCGGCATTTCCAGATCGATTCACCAAGATTATGAATCGGATTCGAGACGTGCGCGGTGGAGTGATCAGCGAGGGGGCCTTCTTCGAACGTCACCGTGGCGCAGGCCCATATTGGGCTATGATCGAACAGTTATTCGAGGTCTCCAGACGCAAAGCAGGATTGTCGGTGCTGCGTGACGAGACTCTTCCCGCCACCTTTCGCAGGCCCGGGTTCGAACAAACAGCCTTATTTTGAAACAGGACAGGGAAAGGAGCGAGGGTGAAACATAATCCGGGTTTTCTCAAGTTGGTCGATGCGGCACGAGCACGAGTCAAGGAATGTACGGTGGCGCAGGCTAAGACCAGCCTCGATCGTGGTGAGGTTTTGCACTTTCTCGATGTCCGCGAGGACCACGAATTTGCCAAGGAACATGCGAAAGGCGCCCAGCATCTGGGAAAAGGAATTATCGAGCGGGATGTAGAAACACGTATTCCCAATAAAGAAGAAACCATTCTGCTGTATTGCGGAGGCGGCTACCGGTCGGTCTTAGCCGCGGATACGCTTCAGCAAATGGGCTATACGAATGTGGTGTCGATGTATGGGGGAATCAAAGGCTGGCAGGATGCGGGCTATCCGATGGAGCGTTGATGGGACCTCAGAGAGGCCGAGGTCCCATCCACGTCGATCACGAATTCAGGTGTGTGCGTTCGGGAGGGTTACTTGCTGTTGGTTCGATCGAATTCCTTGATCACCTGGTCGGTTAAATCGATGGTGTCCTTATGGTAGATGACAATCTTGACCGTTTGTTCGCTGCCTTTATCGACGACGAGAGCGAACCCGCCCTTTTCCGCGACGGTTTTTGTGGCCGAGGAAATCCTCTTCATGTAGTCGTCGACCAATTCCTTCTGCTTTCCCTGTAACTCCTGATTAAATTCCTGCGCGCGTTTCTGGTAGTCCTGGACTTTTGCGCGGAATTGAGTCTCTTTTTCTTTTTTTTCGGTGTCGCTTAACTTCAACATTTGCTCCTTGAGTGTCTTCTCCGTGCTGCGCAAATCTTCTTCATCCCCGGACAACAATTTCTGTCTGGTCGTTACATATTCCTTGAGCCCGTCTAAGGCTTTTTTGCCCGCTTTTGATTTCTCTAAGACAGCCTGAGGATCGACGACACCCATCTTGAAGGACTCGGCAGCTTGTGCAACAGGAAGAAATGCGAGCAATAACATGCCTGTGGCGACCAAGGGGAGGGTTATCCGCCCCAAGAGGATTCCCTTTGTATGCATATCACGTGCTCCTTGTTGGTAAACAATGCAACAGCGTACCTGATGCGAGAATAGCTGGGGGGCTAGGCCCTGTCAAGGGATTGGGTCGCGCGGAGGCTAGCAGGTGACGGAAAACTATGGGGACACGCGAGACTGGCGAGACCGGCGACGGTTCGAGGTCCGAAGTTCGAGGTTTTCGAAACTTCGAACCCTGAACTTCGAACTTCGGATCGTGCCTGTCACGCTAAGCGTGTCCGTCGCGCGATTGAGAGCGCTGCTGGACTTTTTCAGCATCCTGCTAGACGAAGTATCGGCTGGTGTCGAACTTGTACTCGGTGTTGTCGATCAAGCGGATAATGTTGTGGCGGAAATCCCCGGTCTCATCTTTCTCGGTCAGGTCTACTTCGCGCCCGTGATCGATTGCGTTTCCCTGCGGATCGGTAATGACTCTGACGTATGGTCGTTCGGCGTTCGCCTTGTCTGCAGACGGCTTGAGCACGACCGCCAGTTCGCTCGTCTCCAGCATCACCAGGCTGCCGATGGGGATGATGCCGACACAGTTAACGAACAGCTTGAGCAGCGTTGCGTCGAACGCCTTCCCCGACTTTGAGAACATCATGTTCAACACCTTGGAGGGGGACATGGGTTCCCGACGATAGACACGGGAGGAAGTCATAGCGTCGTAACAGTCTGCGATTGTGAGGATGCGGCCGGTCAGTGAGAGTGTCCAGGGCACGGTAAGTTTCGGGTATCCTGAGAAGTTCAGGTTCATGTGGTGTTCGAAGGCGGCCGCTGCCATGCGGCCCGGCAGATTCGTGATGCCTCTCGTTTTTGAAAGAATCAGAATTCCCTCCGTGGGGTGATTGCGCATGGCTATCCAGTCGTCGTCGGTAAACTCGCCCGGTTTGTTTAAGACCTCCATGGGAATGGTGGACTTGCCCAGGTCATGGAACAGTGCCGCAAGGCCCAGGTCAGCCAGTTCCACTTTGGGATAGCCAGCGCGATTGGCCAGCGCCATAGACAGCAACGACACATTGACCGAATGGTTATGCGTGTACTGATCGTGGCAACGAAGGGTCGTGAGACCGAGTACCGCAGCTTCATCATCTACCATGCGATCGATGATGTTTTGGATCGCCCGCTTCGCCTGTTTAAAGCTGACCGTTCCTCCCTCGCGGGCTGATTGCGTCAGGGATCCGATTGATCCTGCCATGCTCGCATAGCCCTTCTTGGCTTCGGTTTTCCATTGCACATTTGGATTGACGCTTTTCGTGCTGTCCGGTTCCGTGTTCAGCGCCGTTCCGGGTCTTTTTCGGAGTTGCAGCTGCCGTGGTTCTTCTAGGTCAATGCCGGCGATCCCCCGTGCTTTGATGTCTCTCTGAAGGTCTTCGAGGGTTTTGTTGCCAGGATCAAGGCTGACAAAGAGCGCGGCAAACTCGCGCAGATCCTTCGACTCCACGGCCAACGAGAACGTCATTCCGCCGATCTTCCAGGTGTTCAAGACATCAATGATACTGGTGGCCACAGCCATCTGCTGCGCGTTCACTTTCAAGTGACTGTTCCCGAGGAACAAGAAATCGTTCTGCAAGCGGAGTGTGATCGGCTGGTCATGTGCCATCGTCTTAATCAAGGTCAGCATCGCCTCGACGGGTCTATCTAGGGCCGCGTTGGTACGCTCATAGATGCGGGAGGTTTTTAGCAAAACATTCAACTGTGTGACCAGCTGAATTCCCAGCATGACCATCTGTTGGTCAAGGATGTCCCCGGCCTCCGATCCGTGGGCGATTTTCTGAGACAGGGACTTTTCGTGGGTTAGGATCGGCTGGGCCTGTTCATCCTCGACCGGGGCCTCTGTGATCTTGATGTCACTATTCTTGATGTCACTCACAGTAAAGGCTCCTTACTATGATGCAGCCTGCTTGAGATGCTGTTGTCGTTGGGCCTGGGCAAGCGCCGCGGTACAGGCTTGCCTTACGGCGGCCGCGCCTTTTCTCTGACCCCGCTCAAGGGTGGCCAGTGCGGCAGGTGTGGGCAATTTCCCCAATGTCTCAGCGGCGAGGGCAGCGATCTCCTCCTTCTTCTTCCGATTGGTCCAGGACCGTTCTGTGATCAAACTTTCAAAGAACGGAATGACCTCGTCGCTGCTAGTGGTGCGCATGGCTTGGAACACCGCGCGTTTCTCACCGAGGGCTCGATCCATGAATGTGTCCGCCGATACGAGGGGTGACCAGGCGGAGTAAGGAGCCTTATATTGACCGGTCATGAGCAACTTGAGTGCCGCAAACCGAATCGACTCCTCGGTATCATTCAAGAACGCGATGAGTTTCATCCCGTTCCCGTTGGGACGGAATATCCCGATCGCTCGCACGACTTCCTTCCTTACCTGAATGTCCGGATAGCGCACCAGCTTTTCAACGGCATCTACAAATCGGGGGTTGTTCCATTTGAGAAGGATCGCGAGAAGGTTCTTAACATAGCGGGGGCGGCGGTCTGACAAACCTCGAAGCACGTGTTCCGGCTGATCCTTCGCGAGGGTCTCGAGTGCCTCAGCCACGATCGCCTGATGGGCTGGCGCCTCCAAATTTGCCAAGAGGGTGCACAAGGCAGAAACGGCTGCGGGTGCCATCGACAGCAGAACCGCGGGCAATCCTTCTGTGGTTGCGTCGGGTAGCTTGTTCAAATAGGTCTCGATCATCTTTATACGTTCAGGTCGACCAAGGTTGTCGAGCAGGGCCGCCAGTTGTTTCTTGTGATCGTCGCCGAGATCCGGTCTGACCTCAGCAGTGACCTGTAACAGTCCAAGTACGCTGTCTAACACGATCCATTTGCCCTGGGCGCTCAATGAGTCGAGGACGTTTCCCCAGAGGTCGAACAACTTGGTCAGGATCACGGGAGATTTTTCCGACGCCAGGATCGCGGTAAGCATATCCAATAGGTATGTCGTGTTATCTCTGACGCTCTCAGCCTCGATCTCCTTCGCCAGTTCGGTTAACTCCTCGTCAGAGACCTCGTAGCCCACGTGACCAGACTGGAATCGACCACCTTGTCTGCTGGTTCCCCCTCCGGTTCCCTTTCCGGTTGGTGGTCTGCCCTCACTGTCCTCTGAGCCACCACCTTCCTTAATCCCTGTCCCCGCTCCTTTCTTGTATAGGGCCTGCTCCCGATCCAGCAGGTCCCGCAAGCTCGTTTCCGGTGCTTCCATCACCCCGGCAGTAGGCAGTGCAAAGGCTTCCCCAGCGGTCGAGGCTTTGGCAACTTCTTCGGCGGTGACTAAGGTGATGGTGGAGAGGTTCTTGGACCATAAACGAGTCACAATGTCTTCATCCTCCTCCTTAGAATCAAGGCTGCCCCAAAGCGAATCAAGCAAAAAGGAGAGGTCTTCAGCAGTAAGACTTTCGAGGAATGCGAGTTCCCGTATGCCATCCGCATAGAGCTTGAACGCGACGCTTTCATTACTCGAATCCTGCTCGGATCGGTAGACGACTTCCCCGTTGAAGTACAGCTCGGAGCGTTGGATAAGAAACGCCAATTTAGAGTAGGTGGCGAGGTGAGCCGTGAGTCCCTCGAACAACTCTTGGAAGAACTTCTGCGCCACGGGGTTCGCTGCCCCGTACGTCCTCCTAGACTTTGCTGTCTTGTCCAGGAGTGTGAGGACTCGCTTGACGGATGCCAACTCCGGATTGGCCGGCTCTATTGCTGGTGCAAGCGGCAGTGTGCTGTCGTCTGTCCTCAGTTCGTCCATGATGTTTAGTCGTATCCTGGAGGTGCTGAATCGTCAAGAAAATAGCGGGTCTTAACGAGCCTTTCACCAAGGAATTGCTGAGGAATTCTTCTTTCTTTCACCCAAGGATAAGTGGGCATTGTGAACTCCCTAGCGAGGCCGGTAGAATCCGCCCCAAAGTGACGATTGCCTCGAACCACATTATCTGTTTCGGAGACAGCCTCACGGCAGGGTTTCAATCGCCCACTGCCGACAATCCCCAAGGTACCGAGACGCCGTATGGGCGGTTCCTGCAGGAATTGACAGGGCCTGCCGTGCGCGTGTCTGTGAGCGGCATCTGCGGTGAACTGACCGGTGAAATGACGATGCGGTTTCGATCGGCTGTCCTGCAGCACCAACCGACCTATGTGGTGATTCTTGGCGGAACGAACGATCTTGGATGGAACGCAGCGCCGGCAGACATTATGCGCAACCTCCTCAAGATGTATGAACTGGCCGCAGCGGCCGGGATCAAGCCGGTGCCCGTGACTGTTCCATCGATCAGAGTGGGCGACGATCTTCGCAATGAGGAGGGGAGTCGGTGGTTTGCAGAACATCTTGACCGACGGCACCAGCTTAACGGGTTGATTTTCCGCTACGCCGAATTGAAACGGCTGGCAGCCTTCGACCTCTTTGCCGCTACGGCTGAGCCCGAGACTCAAGAACTTGCGGCTCGGTACTCCAATGACGGACTGCATCTGACCACGGCCGGATATCGTTTGCTTGCTGAGCGGTTGTACCAGGAGATCTTTGCTGAAGCGCTGGTAAGTGGGTCGTGACGCGAGGAGACCATGATGCGTGACGTGAGCGATCAGGATTTCGACCACGTCGTGGAACAGACAGGGGTGCCGGTCCTGGTGGAGTTCTGGAAACCAGGATGCGGGAATTGTCGAGCGCTGATGCATGAACTCGAGAAACTGGAGGCCGATGTGACCGGCAAAGTGCTGATCCTGAAAATGAACGTCGAAGAGAACTTCCAGATTCCAGCGGAGCTGGAAATTCGCTCATTGCCGACGCTTGCTCTCTATCGCAAGGGAGCGTTCGAGCGGTTTATTGGCGGGATGGGAAGCAGCGAGGAGATTCTCAAGCAGTTGAGGCTGACATGACATGTGTCGCTACAGGGTCCGCCAGGTTCGTCCATCTTTTTCAATGAGGCGATCGGCCTCGACCGGCCCACAGGTTCCCGCCGGATATTCAGGCAACCGCAGCAACCCTTGCCGGTGCCATCCTTCCAGAATCTTGGTGATCCAGGCCCAGGAGGCTTCAACGGCGTCGCGCCGCATGAATCGGGAGGCATCGCCGGCCATCACATCCAAGAGCAACCGCTCATAGGCTTCGGGCGACGGGCGGCCGAAGACGTCGCTATATTGAAAGTCCATTTCAACCGGGTGTGTCTGCGCCCGAGTTCCCGGCACGCGCGAGACGATGCGGAGAGAGAGTCCTTCCTCCGGCTGGATGCGCAGTGCCAACACGTTCGGCGGTTGGGGCTGCTGGGCATTGGCGTTGAACAGGATTTGCGGAATGTCCTTGAATTGCACCGCGATCTCGCTGGCGCGATGGGGAAGCGCTTTTCCGGTGCGCAGATAGAAGGGCACGCTGGCCCAGCGCCAGTTTTCCACAAAACATTTGAGCGCGACATAGGTTTCCGTCGTGGAATCAGGACGAATCCCGTTCTCGCGACGATAGCCCGGGGTGGGAATGCCCCGGGCCGTGCCTTCACTGTATTGGGCACGGACAGTGACGTGCTCGACATCCTGATCGGTGATAGGCCTGAGGCAGCGGAGGACTTCCATCTTCGCGTTGCGCACCACATCCGGATCGAGCGAGTAGGGGGGCTCCATCGCGACCAAGCAGAGCAGCTGCAGCATGTGGTTCTGCACCATGTCGCGTAACGCACCGGCTTCTTCGTAATAGGTGGCCCTGGTCCCAACGCCTTCCGTTTCGCTCACCGTGATCTGCACGTGATCGATATACATGTGGTTCCAAATCGGTTCGAAGATGCTGTTGGCGAACCGGACGACCATCAAATTCTGAACCGTTTCTTTCCCCAGATAGTGATCGATGCGGAAGATCTGCGATTCGTCGAATACGCGTCCTGTCACGCGGTTGATGGCCTGGGCGGAGGCCAAATCGCGGCCGACCGGTTTCTCGACGATGATTCGGGCGTAGGGCGTATGAGTCTCCGGGTTCGTCGCCAATCCGGCTTGTTCAAGCCCCTCGCACACAGACGCAAACGAACTGGGAGGGATGCTCAGATAGAAAATCCGGTTGCCGGGTAACCGGAGGTTTCGCTCTATGACTTCTGCTCGGGCCTTCAGTCTGGCATAGGTGTTCGGGTCCTCATTGCCCCCCGACACGTAATAGAGGTGTGGCGCGAAGTCCTTCCACTTGTCCTCCGCCAAGGCTTGCCGGGAATGTGTCACGACGCCGTCCCGCACCGTAACGCGGAATTCCTCGTCGGTCATTAACTTGCGGCCCAGCCCGATCACCGCATAGTTTGGCGGAAGTAGCCCGTCGAGGAGCAAGTTGTAGAGGGCAGGAATCAGACGCCGACGTGACAGATCGCCAGAACCTCCGAAGATGACGAGGGTACAGGGCGCGACCGGAGGAATCGTTTCCTGTGAAGGGCTGATATCGATACGTGGGCTATTTGGTGGCATAGAGCTCAGGCCTTACCGGCGGACCGCATGGCCACCAAAGGCATTCCGCAATGCGGCCAGCATCTTTTCTGCAAAGGACTCGCTTTGCCGTGATCGGAATCGAGTGAACAATGCCGTCGCGAGCGTCGGAACCGGCACATCCTTTTCGATTGCATCGGCGATCATCCAACGGCCCTCACCGGAATCCTGCACATAGCCTTTCAACTGCTCCAGCCGGGGATCCTCTTTCAAGGCACCGGCCGCCAATTCCAAGAGCCAGGATCGAACGACACTGCCATGCATCCAGAGCTCTGCGATCTTTGCGAGGTTGAGCTGGTAGTCGCTTTTTGCCATCAGCTCGAAGCCTTCCGCATAACCCTGCATCATGCTGTACTCGATTCCATTATGCACCATCTTCACATAATGCCCGGCACCCACTCCGCCGACGTGAGCCCAACCCTGTTCCGGCGCCAGCGTGGTGAAGATCGGCGCGAGCTGTTTCACCGGTGCCTGGTCGCCACCGACCATCAGACAGTAGCCGATGGTCAGGCCCCAAATGCCGCCGCTGGTGCCGGCATCGACATAGTGAACCTGTTTCTTCTTGAGGTCCCCGGCCCGTCGAACATCGTCGTGGAATCTGGTGTTACCACCGTCGATCACCGTGTCGCCCATGTGGAGCAGGGCCGCGACGGCCTGAACAGTCTCCTCTGTCGGCGCGCCGGATGGGACCATGATCCAGACCGCTCGCGGTGCCTTGAGCTGGCCAACGAGGTCGGCTAACGACGAGGCACCGACACAACCGACCCCTTCGGCTTTCTTGATCAGATCCGCCGAACGATCGTAGACAACCACTCGGTGGTGGTCACGTTGCAGCCGGGTGACCATGTTCATTCCCATTTTTCCGAGCCCGACGAATCCGATTTCCATAGTGACTCCTTCTGGTACGGTCAAGGTGGGACTAGATCGCGCAGATCACGTTCCTCAAGCGGAGCCTGTGCTCTGTTCAGACCTGCAAATGATGACTGGCTCGCAAGCCCCGTGCACAGCAGTCTGGTGATCGATCCCGGAGCCCTATCAGTCAATTCTGGCAGGATTCGGTACGTCCTTAAAGAGTGTGTCGGCAATATCGCGGCCGAAGTTGAGCCGTTCCGGCAAAGTGGCCGCAGTCAGGAACCGCCCAGCCAGGTCACCAAGCCCCGCATCGCGGGAGGCGATGAACTTTAATACGTCACCCGGCGATGTCAGCCAAAAGCCCCGTAGCCGGAAGAACGCGTTGACGACGTCATCGAAAAATATCCAGAGCAGATACTGCGCGGTCGCCGGCTTGTCGGCCAAATCCCGCGCTTTTCCCAGCGAATGGAAACACTCCGCCTTCATCCGAATCTGCTCATTGATGCTGACAGGGGGCGGCCCCTGTCGGAACCGTTGGTTGGCGCGTTCGATAAGCCTGGCGCCGATGCTGTCGTGATCGAAGAGGATGCGGGCCTTCCGCATGAGAGACGGAAGGCGCGGTGAGTATGGAAGGTCCTCCTCAAACTCTTGATGCCCACGATAGCGGATGTCGGCCAGACGATCGGCAACACGGACAATCTCGTGGCCATCGGCCTGTCCTTTCACGAGCGCAATGAGATCGATGTCGCTGTGAGTCGTGATGGCGCGCCGAACGCTGGATCCCACCAGGATCACAGTGACAAGGTCACCTCCGCGGCGGCCACGAACGTGGCGCACTGCTACTGCGACAAGCTCTTCGAATCCCGGTTCGTCGATCGGGTCCGGTTGTTCCGGCGGCTCCGGCATTGCCAGGAGTTCTGCCTTCAATTCTTCTGACGTGGGGATAGGGTGGGTGGCGGGGTTATCCATTTTTAGGCTCCCTGTACGTGCTGAATATATTTCGGGAGCGATCCCAGCCAATCCTCGAACGGTTGTTCCGCATCAACGATGATTTCCAACTTACCATTGGTCAACCGTCGGACGACACCTGGACTTTCTGGAGACAACGGGATTTCGACCCATTCGCGGTTCAGACCGAGCGAGTCGGTGACCTCAAGAATTCGGCTGATGTGGTTGAACGTCACAACTTCTAGCGGCATTGGTGCTCCATCACGCGGCATTCTAGATTTCAGTGGGAGAGGTGTCAATGAGCGGACGACTGGCCCGCCTTATTTATGAGCGCGCCTACAGCAGTCGCCAATGTTCGGGCGAGAGGCGTGGGGCCAGAGGCTAGTCCCCCAATACACGGCTAAAGATCTCGCAGGCTTCTTCAGTCATGGCACTGGAGACATCTAAGTGGGTGACGGCTCGAAAGCTGGTGCCGCCGATGGCATTGATCAAGACCCCCTCCTGTTTCAAGGCGGTGACGATCGCCGGCGGACTTAGGCGGTGGCCGATCACATCGAAGATGACGATATTCGTGTCGACATCTTGATGACTGATCCTGACCGTCGGGATTTGTTGCAGCCGTCGCGCCAGGCGCTTGGCGTGGTCATGGTCCTCTTTCAATCGTCCAATATGGTGTTCGAGCGCATAGATGCCGGCCGCGGCGAGGATGCCGGACTGTCGCATCGCGCCGCCATACATACGGCGCAGTCGCTTGGCCTTATCGAGGAGGGTGAGATCATTCATCATGAGGAGCGACCCGGCCGGCGCTCCCAGTCCTTTCGAGAGGCAGACTGACAGGGTATCAAAGTGCTGGGCATAGGAGGCCGGCGGCAAGGTGGTGGCAGCGATAGCGTTGAATAATCGTGCGCCGTCCAAATGCATCGGAATGCAGTGGGTGGCAGTAACTGCACGAATCCGTTCAATCGTCGCCAGAGGGTAAATCGTTCCGCCGCCGCTGTTATGGGTATTTTCCAGACAGATCAGTGCCGTTTGAATCGTATTCGGGTCTTTGGGACGGATTGCCGCCTGAACCTGCTCGGGCGAGATGAGACCCCGATTTCCCGCGACCCAATGGAGTTGGACTCCAGCGAGTGCCCCGGCGGCGCCCTGCTCATACCGGACGATATGCGCCGTGCTCTCGACGATGACCTCTTGGCCTGGTTGCGTGTGGAGGCGAATGGCGAGTTGATTGGCCATCGTACCGGACGGCACGAAAAGGGCGACCTTTTTCCCAAACATCGTAGCCGCCATCTCCTGGAGGCGATTTACGGTGGGATCTTCGCCGTAGACATCGTCCCCCACTTCCGCGCGTGCCATCGCCTTTCGCATGGCTTCAGTGGGTTTCGTGACCGTATCGCTGCGCAGATCGATCATCAAGCGTTCGTGAGAATGCCACAAGATCGTGGGCCGCGCACATTCTAGCAAATATTCTTCTTGCGTGGGAGAGTCGGTCACGGCAGGATGCCGTTCGTATGGCGGGGCTTGGAGACGTGCTCCCATCGGTGACCGATGCAGAACCGGACGAAGCCGTCCCGGTGGGCTGGGCATTCCTCTATTTTTTCTGTCTCCTCTGCGGCTACTACATTCTGCGTCCCGTTCGCGATGAGATGGCGATCGAAGGTGGGGTGCAGCACCTGCCCTTGATGATGACCGCCACTTTCGTGACGCTCTTGCTCGTGACGCCGCTCTTCGGGTGGCTCTCTGCGCGTGCGCCGCGGTATCGGTTGCTCCTGATCGTGTACGCATTTTTCGGTCTCAACTTGGTCCTGTTCTTCGTGGCAATGATGGGCCACATTTCACCACAGTGGGCCGCCCGCACGTTCTTTGTATGGCTGTCGGTGTTCAATCTGTTCGTCGTGTCGGTGTTCTGGAGTGTCATGGCCGATCTCTTTACACCGACACAGGGCGCCCGACTCTTCGGTGTCATTGCCGCCGGCGGCAGTATCGGCGCAATGGTCGGCCCGCTTCTCACCACAGGGTTGACCTATCTCATCCCGATCCCCTTGCTGCTGCTCATCTCGGTCGGATTTCTCGTGGCCTGCGGACTCTGCGTTTATCAACTGGATCGATGGGCGATGGCGCGACCCTCTCGAGAGATTAGCCGACAGGGTGAACCGATCGGCGGTAGTACCTGGGCGGGGGTCAGACTGGTGCTATCGTCGCCCTATCTTCTGGGCATCTGCCTTTATCTGTTCTTCCTGACGACAACCGCGACATTTTTGTATTTAGAACAAATGAGGCTGGTGAGCGAGCAGATTCCCTCCCCGGAAGGGCGCACCCGTCTGTTTGCCCTCGTTGACCTGGTCGTCAACGTACTTACGTTTCTGATGCAGGTGACGGTGACGAGCCGGGTAATCAGCCGGTTCGGGTTGGCGTCGGCGCTCGTCGTTCTTCCCGTTGCGAGCGCCATCGGGTTTGGCGTGATCGGCGTCATGCCGATTCTGGTTGCCTTCATTCTCTTTACCGTCGTGCGGCGAGTTGGTGAATATGCACTCGCCAAGCCGGCTCGTGAGGTCCTTTTTACGGTGGTGAGTCGGGAGGAGAAATATAAGGCCAAGAACTTTATCGACACAGCGGTCTCGCGGGGAGGCGATGCGACGACCGGGTGGATTGTGAGCGGGGTGAAAGTGTTGGGTGTCACGGCAGGGCAGATGATATGGGTTCTGGTCCCGCTGTCGCTGCTCTGGGGGTGGGTGGGGTGGTTCCTGGCCCGTCAAGAGGAGAAGTTGAGGAACGAGTGACTTGTTTCTGCTTCTCTCTCGATGGCCTGGATACTTCCAACTGCACGTATCCAACGAGGGCTATATATAATGAAATCCTTCCGAGCTTGCTCATTTCTCTTCTAGAGGGGGAAGCCTGACTGTTCTTCACTGCGGGCATCGACCGAGCACATTCTGATCGTGCGCGGTCTGCGAGCAAGAAGGATGGTCTGGCTGCTCCCTCCCCTTGCTTTACGTTTTAAAAAACTGCGTGCTATAGTCCTATGCTAATTGCGCCGCATGGATTGTGTGAGAATCGCGTTATCACATTTTATGTTTCACGAGGTCAAAAATGCCTGAAGTTCCAGTTAAGATCTATATCGATAAGCTATTGAAAGAATGTAGCAAGGTGGCACGGAAACTAGCGCTTTTATCTGCCCCTGTCAAAGAGAAGGCCTTGCGCGCGATGGCGAATCGATTAGCGGCTGACGAAGACAAGATTCTGGCGGCGAACGAGAAGGACGTGGACGCGGTCGGGAAGTCTTTCGAGGCCGACGTCATGAAGGACCGGATGAAAGCCGCCGTGGCTCGCTTGCGCATGACGGCGGACGATATCAAGGAGATGGTCGATCGTCTACGCATGATTGCGGACCTGCCTGATCCGGTCGGTGCAGTCACCTCGCGATGGGAACGGCCGGACGGATTGCAAGTGAGCCGCGTCCGCGTTCCTATCGGGGTGATCGGTGTCGTGTCAGAACTGAGCCCGCTCATTACGGTGGAGTCGATCGCGCTCTGCTTCAAGTCAGGCAACCTGTGTGTCTATCGTGGCGCGCCGGAGTGGGGCTTGACGCAGCAGGCTATCGGAACCGGACTACGTGAAGCGGCGGAAGCGAATGGGGTGCCGGCCGGCGCATGGATCATCATCGAACGTCCGGAAAAAGAGGTGGCGGTCGAGCTGATTCGGGCCGGCAAAAGTCTTGATGCGATTATCCCGCGTGGCGGGGCCGGCCTCCGCAAAGCCGTGATTGAACAGGCAAGGATGCCGGTACTCTGCTACGAAGGGGGGCTCACGCATATGTACGTGGATGCCGACACCGATATGCCGATGGCTCAAAACGTCGCGATTAATTCCAAGGTACAGAAGGCCATGGCCTCGAACTCGCTCGACACGCTGCTTGTGCAACAGGTGATTGGGCGACAGTTCTTGCCTCCGCTGATCAACCGCATGCTCGAAGAATTTAAGATAGAGGTGCGGGCCTGTCCGAAGACCATGGCACTCATGGGGCAAATGGCGATGACTGGACATGCCTCAATTGTCCCGGCAAAGGAGGAGGATTGGCACACCCAGTTCCAGTCGCCCTTATTGGCCGTTAAAATGGTCGCGGACATGGATGAGGCCTTGGCGCACATTGTGGCCCAGGGACCCTGTCTCACCGCCGTCATCGCGACCACGAGCTATGAATCGGCCATGCGGTTCACGCACGAAGTGGATGCCAGCGCGGTGTTCGTCAATGCGTCGTCCCGGCTCAATGCTGGTGATAGCTACGGCATGGGCGCCGATATCGGGCTTAGTGGATCGCGTCTTCATGCCAAGGGTCCGATCGGCCTTGAACAATTGACCTGCGAAAAGTATGTCGCCCTCGGGTCGGGCCAGTTGCGCTACCCGCATCCGATGCCGGAAACATATTTTGACGCCATCATGCTCAAGAGGCCGTAGTCGCCTGCTGAAAACGATCTCCAGCTTCGTTCTCAGTCGCTCGAACCACTCAACGTACCCTCACCGCGTACGCCTCGTGGTTCGCACTCCTTGCGGCCTCGCTGGAAAACGTATTGAGCAGGCGTGCCGAGGCTGGATCAATGATCAACGACTCGCTGTTGCAATCGCTCCATTCGCACTTGGCCTGGTGGGGCCTCCGGCAATTCACGTCGGATGAGTCCTATTTCCAGTGGCAGCAGGAAAACCTCTCGTCTGCAGAACTCACAACATTGCATCGGGAAATGGAGCAGAAGCGTCGCGGATCGTCTGCCGACGAGGTCTCATTCTACGATGCCACCGCCCATCCGAACATCCTGCCGGTTCTCTATAGCCAACGGTATGACTATTATCTGGCCATCGGATCGCGCGTGGCAGATCGCATCGGTGAGTCCCGGTCCATACTGGATGTGGGCTGCGGGGTCGGCATCCTTACAACGTTCTATGCGAGGCTGTATCCCGACAAGACTTTGGTCGGGATCGATCGCTCATCTGCCTCGATTGCGCGAGCGCAAGAACAAGCGAAGTCACTGGGCCTGGCCAACGTACGGTTTGAATGTCTCGATCTTGATCACACGGCTCCCACTCGCTCCTATGATCTAATCCTTGCCACACATGCCCTGGTGCAAGCTGAACAGGACCCGGGCATTCCCAGTCAAAGGTGGAACACCTTCGAGCGTGCCAGAGAGAAGCAGCAACAAGCGGAGTTTGAGCGGCGAACAGGGCTTGGCACCAGGCTCGATCTCGTAAGCGCCCTGCTCTCGGCACAGGGGCGCATGATCGTGTTTGAGAAAACCCGTCAGTTGGCAAGACGAGTCCCGCTGCAGAGGGCCTTGGCTGCACGGGATCTTGGCCTGATCGAGCAGCCGGAATTGATTCGATACCGTCTCGTCGAAGAAATTGCCGACGATGGACCGTTCTATGTGTTGGGGAGAGGAGCGCCGCGACAGCTTCTCTGGGATGAATCGCCGGAGCCAGACGAAGGCCGTCCATACGATCGAACTCAGCTGAAGACCGGCCCAAATGATCCGGATGCGCCACTTTATGAGAACCATTGGCCTTCCGCGCAGATCGTTTGGGAACAGCTTGACAATAAGCACCTTCTCAAAGAGACTACCCGACAGGAACCAGACAGCCGCCAGCTGCATGTCGAACTTGGTCAGACAGCTGGGAGGGTCTATCTCTATTGCGCCAACACCTTCGATCAACGCCAGTTGGTGATTGTTGAGCCAGCCCGCACAGGCATGCTGGAATCCTACTATCAGGAGATTGCGAGTGGCACATCCGGCTAGGAGCCGGTACGACGATTGACGTAAGCGCCATTCTTGATGGCAAGCACGATGAGGTCCTTTTCTCGAATCCCATAGATAATCCGATAGTCGCCCTCGCGAATCCGATAGAGCTGGTCCACGCCCTCGATCTTCGTGACTCCGGAGGGACGAGGACAGGTGTGGAGTGTATGGAGCCGTTTTACAAGAAGCTTCCGAAGCGGTTTGGCGAATGTGTGGAGTTGCTGCTCAGCAGAAGGGGCCACAAAAATTGTCGAGATTGCCTGGCGCAATCAGAGCCCCAATTCTTTCAATATGACGTCAAGTGATTGGGCGCCCTTTATCTTCGCCTGGGCCAAAGCCGCGCGGGCATCAACGAGATCGATGCGATCTTCCAGGGCCTCCAGGAGCCGCAGGTCACCGATGGGCACCACCGCGGCGACCGCCCTGCCACGCCGGCGCAACAGAACACGCTCGTTGCCGAATGCCGCGCGGTTGATCGCATCGGCGAATCCCTCTCGTTCCTTATTTCCCGCTGGATTCCCCATGGCGCACCTCCATCGACAGAGCCCGGTCAGCGGACAGACGATTCGAACGGTGCAAGCTGTACAGTGGGTGAGAGACAAAGTCAATCGACGAGAGCACTTCACATACCCCATTCCATTTTTTTCGTAATTGGGGTATGAAGTGGGTGCGACGACTGCGTCGCGGTGCGATAGTACTCATTCACACATCAGAGGAGACACTCAATGGCTAAGGGCATGACACAGAAGAAAGCGACCAAAAAGAAACCAGCCAAGACGATGATGGAAAAGCGCGCGGACAAGATGGCCAAGAAGAGGGGCTAATGCGGCCCACGGTTCTGCCGTTCTGACCGGAGCAATAGCCACTGTGCCTATCGACGTGCATCAGCAGCAAGCCGCGCACGGTGAGGGGCGTGTTCTGACGACTTCACGTGCCCTTACCCATTTGTCCGATTGCGTTATGCCTCCGTAGGAAGCAAGCCGTCTGGTGTGAACCTCGTCCAATCTGCCAGTTTGATTTCTTGCTTGGCCGGCCGGCAATGATGCATATCTACACGAGCGTCCCTATCCGATGATTGCCGGCGGGTGACCGCACGCTTTTCGGACGTCACGGGAGCGATGGGGTGGCGTGTCTCTACTAAGATCACGCTATGGCAATACTGCCTTCAGTGCTAAACCCTGTCTTTGAGACCATCACAGGTGAGCTTCCGGCCTCCTTCAGTTTATCTCCCAAACCAGATGATAGGAGAACCTTTTGGAGGTCTTCGTCAGTCTGATCGCGGAGAAAATCGAGCCCGATGACAGCGTAATGGAGAGGGTGACCATGTGGCCCATCGACACGGAAGACCTGTGCGCGACTGGTTCCTTCCTGGAAATCGGTGATGTGGTGTTTGGGAAACTGCTGGCGCAGGTAGAGGCGGATCGCGTCGAACTTGGCTATATTGCTCACGTGCCTGTTATGTCCCTTTGCCGATATCTCTTGTTCAATGAGCCACCGTGGGTGGCTGTTGGTTTTCCCTGCGGCGCCTGCGATGATGATCTGGCGACCCAGTATACTCTCTTGGCCCTTGCGAAGTCAGGAGGTCGGACACAATTCCCGGCGTCCGTTCCCGTTCAGAAGCAAAGGCTCACGACCCTTGAATGTCTTCCGATCTCGTTTTCGAGGCGACGACCCCGTCACTTTTTCCGGTACACGTTCAGCCCGACCTTCTCCTCGCGGTTTGGAATGGTCACATTTCCCTCCGTCGAGGCAATGATGGTGGTCTTCCCCGAAGCAGAGGGCCCGAACTCTTTGGACAGATCTACCTTGATCGTTAATGTTGTCCCTACGACGGTCATCTCCACGTTCTTCATGATGGTGGCCTCTCAGTGATGGAATAAGCGTGACGACGCTCTGTCCGAATAATGGTGCAACCTGTACCGCGGGAGGGGAGGAAGTCAATCGACGGAAGTGCCTCACGTGGTGCCAAAGGCCTTGGCGCGTGACATGCGAGAATGACCGGATCCGAAGTTCGAGGTTCGAAGCTCCGAACACCTCGAACTTCGGACTTCGAACCCTCGTCCACCGTCCTGCCTGTCTCGCACAGCTAGCCTACGCGAGTGTTCTCCTGTTGTGCCACATGTGCGGAGCATCGAAGTTCTCGCGTGCCACAATAGTTTTTCCGTAGCCTATCAGCCCGCATTATTCATGAGTGCTTCTACTGCAATCGCCGATCCGCTGCTACGACGAGCCTTCGGCCCGCGGGCTCGCCCCTCGGACCCTCACCGTACTGCACGAGTACGCCTCGGGTCCTCACGGCTCCGCGCGCCGGTTTCGCAACGCGGCTCAGGGATTTCTCGACGACCCATCATGAAAAATGCGGGCTAGGTCCGCCACCCTCCAGCAAACACCGGCCGAAAACCGGCATTGGTCAGGATGCGGGCGACTGCCTCGCGCTGGTCGCCCTGAATTTCGATCCGTCCTTCCTTCACCGTGCCCCCGGCACCACAGGCTTTCTGCATCTCCTTGGCGAGTGTCTCTTGTTCTGCCAGACCGATGCCAATGAACCCCGTGACGACCGTCACGGTCTTGCCGCCTCGATGTGCAGTCTGACGAATGATATCCACCCGCCCATGGTTCTTTTTCGGTGCGATGGGTGACGCGTCGCGTGGAGTGACGCCAGGCCGCACCTCTGGAGTCAGTGGCGGTCCTATGTTCTTCAGGACTGTGAAAGGACTGGTCCAGACAGTCGGTTCAGCACTCGTGGGAATGCGTGTCCTCTCTTTCATCGCCGCATCCTCTTACCGCGGGCATAGCATGGTGCTCCCTCCGTCACTGTCCAAACGGGGTTGAAGCGCCTTTCAAAATCGTCAATTTAATGTGCGCGGTGTTCTCTCCATCCGCCATCCAAATCTGTCCCTCTTGAATTGTGCATTGCAACTGCATGCTGGGCTGCGCGAGTGTGGTCAAGGCGCGGCTCCCATACAGGGGCAGATTCATCACGGCCAGATTTTTTCCCACCACTGGTCAGCGCCACGACCGCCGTAGGTATAGATGCAGACCTGTTTCGCGCGACCGCAGACCCGGCGAATGGTTTTCTCCTCTGGCTGACCCACTTCGATCCAGCGCTCGATGGTGCCCGTCAAATCCTTGTGCCAGAGAGCAAGTTCCTCTTCGGCGTTTAGCCCACGGCCGAATGACAAGGCTTCATGAGCGTGCAGCACAAAGGCCAGCAACCGCACCATCATGCGCTCGTCGGTTTCGGACGGATGGCGCGCCAGGGTGAGTGCATGGTCCTCATAGTAGTGGCGGTCCATGTCGGCGATTTGGATTGTCGCTTTGAAAATGGTCGCGTTCGAGGCATTGGAATTGTGATCCCTTAACTCCTGAAAGATTCAGATGGGTAAAGCCTGCAGCCGTCGCTCACATGTCTTTATACGCGATGTACCACCCTTCGACCCGTTCCCGCGCCCAGGGTGTTTTTCGGAGAAACGTGAGACTGGATTTCACGCTGGGGTCATGGAGAAAACAGCGGATCGGGACGCGACGTCCCATCTCGGCCCACCCAAACCGCTCGACCAGTTCCTTGATAATGGTCTCCAACGTGATCCCATGCAACGGGTCGTAGGGATGGGAGGTCGGGCGATGGTTGGTTCATGAGCAGTGTGCTTCAGGGAGCAAGGCTACTCTTTGCCGGGCAATTCTACAAGCAGTCTTGGGTGATGGTTTATCCTCATGCCGGCACAAGGTTTCAGGCACTTTCCCATTTCTTGAAATCCAAAATATTTCCGTTATTTCTTCCCCGGCGGCTTAATGACCGGCATGGAGCGGTCGCCCGACTAACGACCAAGAACATCTGCGAGACTGGTGTAGCTCGGATCGTTTGTGTGACAAACGATCCGAGCTCGTAATTGTGGCGGCTATTTCTTCCCTGTCGAATAGGTCGCCGTGTAGGTGACGGGCTGAGACCCCACGACAGTAATCTGATGGGCTGCTGCTCCTCCGTCCGACCACGACTGGAAGGAGCGGCTTCCCTGGGTAAGCGGAGCCGAGATGTCCCGGACCGAACCGACTGGTATAAGAACGGTGAAGGGCGCGACTCGGGTCACGCCACTGTAGAAGAGTTGCATGCTTCCCGGTTTCGTCTTGAATGTTATGGAGGCGGTATTTGGGGTTAATTGCACACACTTGGTGTCGAACAGTCCACCGCGGTCTGTAGCAGTCAAGCATAACTCAATCCAGGTGTTATCGCCGTGGTCCGGTACGAGGAATGAACCCGAGTTCCCTGTCCAATTAAAGAAATTGAAGTGGACATGCTCATTGTGATGAAGAATTACTTCCCAGGTAAGGCTGGCTCCGGTTAATGGGCCATCTTGTTTGTCTGTCCCTGTCCCGTTGAAAACGATGACGTCTCCGATTGAGTAATTAGATCCGTTGACGGGGTTTAGGATGGTTGCGACGGGCGCGTCATTGCCGACCGTGATCGTGACTTGATCGCTGTTGGTCGCATTCTGGGAATCTTTCACCGTGAGAATGGCTGTGAAGATTCCCGTTGTGCCGTAGACGTGTGTGGGGTTGGCTGCCGTCGAAGTTCCACCATCGCCAAAGGTCCAGCTATAGGTCAGCTGCTGATTATTGTCAGGATCAGAGGAACCGCTCGACGAGAATTGAACGGTCAAGGGGGGTACCCCGCTGGTTGGATTGGCGGTCGCCTTGGCAATCGGCGGAGAATTGGTGGCAGAGGTATAGCGGATGCGACGGATCTCGCTAGTATTAGTCCCCTCATTGTAGACTGCATAGTAGAGATTGGTGTCTGGACCCGTAATGAGATCAACAGGCCCCCCATTTGGTGAGACATCAAGCGCGAAATCATGGGAAGTGGCCACTCCATTCACATCAAAGGTGAGATACTTAATCCAGTCTCTACTATAGTCTTGATAAAACAGGGCCCGCTGATACTGCGATGGATACGTCGTACCGGTGTAGAAAGCTCCTGCCTGAATGGCGGCCCCACCTACACTGTGGTCGTAGGCATAGGTCGGGGCTTCTACCGCACTGATTCCTTGCGCATAGAGCTGTGAGCACCGTGTGGAAGTTTCGGTAGTCTGGGTTGCATATTGGCTCTGTTTCAGGCTGCCGGTGTTGTTGCCTTCATAGCATGGCCATCCAAAATTTTCGCCACGGCCCGTGTTGATTTCTTCCCAAGAATTCCATCCCACATCGCCGATATAGGGCTCCCCATTGAACGGACTGATCGTGAATCGGAATGGATTACGAAGACCTAGGTTATAAACCTTTGAGGCGTTGCTGGTGGGATCGCCGTTATAGAAAGGATTGTCAGGCAACCCACCTCCGGTGATCGGGTCGATACGCAGAATTTTTCCGGAGAGGCTCCCGACATCGAGCGTGCGTAAGGCGCGGGGGTCTGTGTAATTAAAATGGGATCCATCGCCGTTACCGACAAATAGCTTGCCGTCGAGGCCAAACATGACTGTCCCGATGGTGTGCGAGGGGCTATCCGCTGGTAAACAATCGCGAACGTAGCCGCTGCTACCATTGAGGATGTTGTCGCAGGAGGGTCTCAGGGAATTGGTGTTGCTGACAGGATCCCCAATATTGGCGAGAATGCTGTTAGTCCCTAGCAGGACACAGGTGGCGGCGGAATTTACGGGAGAGCACCCGGTATGAATGGTGCTATCTGGAATTGCGGTGTTGTAATTGGTTTGCGCATCGGCTGTAACCCGGATCAGACGTGACACTCGTGCGCCCGATCCATTGTCGACCGTACCCGGTGGATCATACACGTAAAGCAAGTAGACATAGGGTGTTGCGGGGAAGTTCGGATGCACGGCGATGCCGAGCAGGCCTCGATCCCAGTAGTTGTTGACCTCAGTTGAGATATTGATGAAGTCGGTCGCCAGTAATGTTCCATTTTGGAATATCCTGACGCGCCCATCCTTGTGTCCGATGAACAATCGCCCATCAGGCGCAAATGTGATTGCCGTGGAAGACGTAAGGTTTGTAACCACTTGCTCACTCCCAAACCCTGCTGGAAGGCTGATGGCCATCGCCGGCGGGCTAAGTATCAGGATAATTCCAAGCGTGATCATGGAGGAGAAGAGAGCATTTGTGAATCGTTGGCGGAGAAGCCATTGCATGGTGAGTCTCCTTCCTGAGGCTTACTGAATGAAGATGAGGAAGTCGGCGGAAGCCTACCGGAGGTACGTAATTCCCACAATCCCTCCAAAGGGGGCTACCCGAAAGTAGGGGAACATTGTAAGAGCCTCAGTTGGAGAATTACGTGTATATAAGTATGTGATGTTCGTGTGCCATGGCAAAGCTCAACAATTACAGTGAGTTGCAGGGGGAGTCGATCCAACGTTGGTAGAAACATGAGGCTGGACTTTACTCAGCCCACCTATGCGATTCGACTAGTTGGCTGACCATGGTCTCTAGAGTGATCTCGTGCAATGGATCACGGGGATGGGAGGAACTCATAAGTTGATGGCATATGCTGATGGCCACACGTCAAGAACGAATAGCATAAAGCACGAACGAGGAGCCACTGGTCTATAACTCATGGCAGGATGACGTGAAGGGCCTAAGGAGAAAAGCATACGGATGATGGTCGGAGTGAACGTTGCCAGACATGCACGATGGGCGTGGACTCCGACCCTGTCGCGCCCGTCTCGCTCGTCCCGCCGGAATCGCCGGTGGCGAATCAGAGACGGCTATGTGTTGCGCTTGAGCAAGTCCGCGAGGTGGGCAAAGGGCGTGAAGGTCGAAGGTTGCGCTGGCTCCCGGCCCGTCGGCGCCTCACCAGACGCGTCAGCCACCTGATTCCGCTGGTGCTCATTGTCGTGGCAGTAGAGACACAGCAACTCCCAGTTGCTTCCGTCGGGTGGATTGTTGTCGTGGTTGTGGTCCTTGTGATGGACCGTGAGCTGGCTCAGCTTCTTGCCGTCAAATTCGCGTCCGCAGTGCGCACAAATCCACGGAAACATTTTGAGCGCTTGCTCCCGATAGGTCTGTTGCAGCTGAGCCTGAGTGCGTCGTGACATACGAGCCTCGGAAAGGATGGCGATTTGTTACTGAGGGATTCTACAACAAGTCTTGGACCAAAGCCCTCCACGCCTCGTGATATGGTTTAGGGCATCGGTTCATTTCCACCGGTCCGAGCCGAGGCGCAAGGTCAGTAATGGCCTCACTCGGGGTTCCGGAGGCCAGAAATTCAATAAACCGTCTCGGGTGTCGGTCCGCTACTAACAGGCTGAGGAAAAGAGATTTTGGCATAACAGGACCTCGATGGCTTGCACGTGTGGCACAACAGAAGCATGTTTCCGCAGGATGCTCAAAAAGGCCGTTCAGCAAGGCTGCAGCGAGCGAACAGGCTAGGCGTACGCTTCGGTACGTTGAGCCTCTGAGCGATGCGGGAACGCCGCTGGCGGATTTTTTCAGCATTCTGCTAAGTGAGCTGTGCACAAGGCCAGGAAAATACCCGGATGGCTGGTTTGACCCATCCTGAGTGCTGTGCCTCTGTACACCAGGCCTTGACCGCGCCGGCGACCTTGTCACGTTGAGCTGGTTCGAGCGAGACCAGAATCACACTGTTCCCCCCTGCATAGAAGGAGATCCCTTCCGTCGATCCCGATTGTCCCGTCCCAACCGTCTCGGGAAATTCGGTGTAGGCCATAACCCCACAAGCTCGCAATAAATCATGTACGCGTTCTTTCAGCGAAGTACGAAACACGATCATCAACATGTCCATGGGTAACCTCGAAAAAGGTGAGTCAATAATATAGCAGGTTCCCAATCGATCTTGTAATGTGTGAGTGAGAGGCACCAGGGAGAAACGACTGCGGGCTCCCAATCCTTTCCGGTGGCGGGGCGCGAGAAGAAGGACAAACAAGAGGCCGACGAGGCTAAACCAGTTTATCCTGTTTGTTTGGTCTATCTTGTCTCACTTGTTGACCGAAATCAAAGAAACCGGGGAAACCAAATAGACCAGAAGGAGCAGATGAACTAAATCCATGTCACGCGCCGCGAAATATGCGGCGTGCCTCTCATTCTTTCTCCCCGGATGCTGACGCATCATTGTCACCTGTCCATCGGAGCCAAAATGGGTGGAGGCCATGGCAGTTATGGACTCAGCTAACCAAGCAATGTCCCTATCCTCCCGGGGAAGACCGTCACACTATTCCATGGCCCATCCGAGCTATCCCATCGCTGCCCAGATTTTCTGTGCATTCTCCCCTGTAAACGTCACGTCATCCTGTGTGGAGACGCCGCGCTCAAAATAGAGGTGCAGCAATCCTCCTCCAAAGTGAGCTTCACGGACTAGGTCGAGATTGATCGCAGCCTCACCCGTATGTTCTTCATCTTTCACTTTGATGAACCGCATTGCTCTTGCCTCCTTTTGTAGATATGACGATTATCTTTTCGCATGAGACCAATGAGTCGGGTTTCCGTGAAGCGGTCCGCTTAAAATATGCGGCCAGGAAGAATGAGTCAAGGTGGGAAATGGGCAGGCTACTGTTTCAGGTCGGCTGGTCCTTCGCTCGGTAAGGTAAGGGAGGGGGTGGAGTGTTCAATGTGAAATGATAAACGTTGAATGGTTCGGGGATGCGCGGCGAGGGGGATGCTTCACAGATAATGAAGAAAGCCGGACACCACGCACCGAAACCTCGTGGTTCAATCAGCGACTCTGTCAGGCGCTGAAGGCGAAGAAGTTGGCGTTTACGGCCTCCATGCGGAACTTGTTCCCGATTCTCAATGCGAAGCTGGCGAGTGGGACGCCATGGCTGGTGACTGCGGGCCAGGACGCTTGATAGTCAAGACGGTTGCTGCTGCCAATTCTTGCTCGAGAACGCTCTTGTCTAGCACATAGACCGGCATTAAAAACAGGTAGGCCGAGTTCAAGCTCTAAAATCGCATACTGGCGCCCACGTTGGCTCCATAGTCCGGCGCCCCGTCTGATAACCCTTTTTCGAAGCCGGCATTGAGCCTAAAGTCTCTTGTGACTCTCCAGCGGGCTGCTAGAAAAACATCTCGGGGATTTTCAAAACCCGGCACGACGGCCCTGGCTTCTTCATAGTACAGAGAAACCAACACCGTCGGGAAAAAGTAGTACCCGAGTCCGAGGTCGTACGACCATTGGTCCCGCAGGTTGAATCCTTCAGGTTTTCCGATGAAGGTATAGCCCACATCGGTAAATCCGACGAGCTTGCTGGTAATCAGCTTGGTCAACCCTAGACCAACTCCCTCGTCCCATTCCCCCGTCCCAAGCCCTCGATCACGGTCAGCTGTCGGCGCTTTTATGCGGCCGCTCACCATGACGCTGGGCATCAGTCCCTGTTCGTCGACAAGATAATATCTGCCAATCAAAAGTAGATCGCCCACTCCGCTGTTGGTCACACGTCCCGGAAGCGTGCCCGAGGGAGTTGGGCGGCAGAGCCCGCCTGTCCGAAGAGGCTCGCCGCTGACTACGGTCACCCCGCAATTGCTCGTGACTGTGACATAAGGAAGCACCAAGGTGAGGTCACCGTTGTCAAACAGTCTGCGGAGACTGACAGGGGTATAAAGCGTGTCGGTTTGTACTGCAGTCCCATACTTCCCGGTCGCGTAGAAGGCGGATGCGCCAACTTGCCAACTGGGTTTCGGCCCCTGATCATCCGTGTACAGCCTAATCTCTGTTCCAGGCACCCGATCTCCGGCTGCTGCATTGAGCGAGAGAACAGTGAGCGTAGCCAGCAACGAGACCAATCCACTGAAAAATTCCAGCGGAGATTTGCCAGGAGGCACACCTGAACTCTCGGGATACTTGTCACGAGAGCTCCCGCCATCTGATTTGAGTGAGACACTTCCGTTAGCATACCATCGACCTAATCGTAGAACTCCCGCTCACAACCGAATCTTGGGCATTCAGGATCTATCGCGAAGGACCTTTGGCGCCACTGCAATGGGACCCTGACAGCTTTGGCTCGCGCTCACCCCTTCGAGAGTTCCCCAGACGCAAAGATAATCATCGTAAAGAAGCACATAGAACCCCCTGGGATAATCGGGATCTCCAATGCCGATGGCAGGGTAGAGGAAACATCCCCCAAGCCAGGCAGTGAACGGACAAGCGGCGAGTTCTTTAACCCAATGGTAGCGTGAATACACACGGTATTCCAATACGAGAATTCGCCCATTATCTCGGACAACTTTGCCAGGCTCTCCCAGGGTGGCGTCCACATCACTCTTCGTCATGAGCATCGAGAGTGGCTTCTCAAGCTGGTCTTCATTGTGAACGTATGAGTAAACAACCCCGCAGCCGGGAAGACCCAGCAAGATCACCAAGAGACACAGGTTGCGGAGGGATGTTCTCATTGCTGAATTCTCCCTTCCAGACGCTAAGGGCTTCCCTTCTCGCTACTTCCGGTGAGCGTCACCAAGAGGTAATCAATTCGAGTGAATCCTCAGCTGTTTGATACGTATCTTTCAGCCTGTACTTCAACGTGGTGTAGTGAGGAGCAGACTAGCCTTGGAGTTTGTGAACAAATTGGCGCAGACAGTGCAAAGGTGGCTGCCTCTGTCCGCGCCAAGATGTTTGTCCACCCCGAGATGAACGCAAAAGGGGTGTCGTTAGCCGTTCCCCAATTAGCGATTGTCACGTCGTTGGGGCTTCTCAGGGCGATTCGCTTGGACTTCTCGCACGTCCGTTTTATCAGCTCGAAACGCGCTCTGATCTCTGGCCACATCTTTCAAATCAGTCGCCAGAGACTGCCGGTCGGTTGCGACCATGGTCTCCCTTGCATTGGTACCAAGATCCTGTCGGAGTTCGGGCCCCATATGCCGCACATCGTTAAAATTTCGGCTCAGGGCGCGGGAGTCGGATCCAACCTCTTGGGACCCGTGATGGCTCTGGTTTTCCGCGGCGAAATCACGTCCCTGCTGGCCATGCTCACCAGCGACCTGGTTAGCTCGGTCCAGCCCACGCAGCTCACCGCCTTTATTGCTTCGTTCCGAACTCACGTTGGAAGAGAGCGTGCCCGGTGCCAAATCCCTGCGAACATCTTTGTTCCCACCGGGAGCCTTATCAGCAAACAGCAGATTGACGCCAGGCATAACAGTCGCATTGTTGGCGTTCTTGACCGTCACGTTGGTGGTCGCGTTGTTGGTGGCCGCGCTGCTCCCGCTGGCGGTATCAGCGTTCACCTGAGAGGTAATAGGCGCGATGGTCGCATTGTTGGCGTTCTTGAACGTCTGATTGGTGGTCGCGGTGTTCCCGCTGGCGGTATCAGCGTTCACCTGAGAGGTAATAGGCGCGATGGTCGTGTTGTTCGCGTTCCCATTCACCGGTTGGTATTCGCAATGTTCCCAGTAGCACCGGACCCGTTCACCTGGTTGGTGTTGGCGATATTGCCGGTGGCGGACCCGTTCACCTTATTAGTGTTGGCAATGTTTCCGCTTAGATTCGTCAGGTCATCACTTGGTGTCTGTGCGAGTGCGGGGCCGCCCCCCCACAGAAGAGCGAGCACAAAGAACGTGGTTCCACTATGTGCCAATCCGTATTGTTTATTCATTATTATTCCCTCCTTAGGGTTTAAGGTTAAACAAACGCCTTGGCCTGACTCTCTGCACGCTCATGGGGTATGACGGGCCAGCAAACGGCGTACCATCGATCAGGAAAGTTTGTTCCAAGAGGAGAAAATGACAAAAGATCAAGAGGATTGGGAAATGAAAGGAGCAAGAAATGAATTTACTCAATTGCTCATAGAATAGAGGAGATCAGAACATAATGTCCGACATGGCTTCCGGCACATGATCTTAACTCCTTGATGAATTATGTGAAATTTTCATGGGAACCGGAATGTCCCACGTGGAGCAATTTGTCTTGGTTACAATCTTCTGTGACAGAAAATTCTTAGGTCCATTGGCTCAGTCAGCAATTTCCTTCCTCCCGACAATGCACTTAACGCTTGGGCACAACCCTGTTTCCTCTCGCCGAAAAAGCATAGGCATAGGTTGACGTTGAGTTTCTGTGCGATGAGCTGCCTAAGCCTCTCGTCCAACGTGTCAGTTGCCAAGCAACTGATCGTCATGAAATGCGACTGCGACTGCGACTGCGAAGATCCTTCTGCTAAATATCGAGCCTGAAGAGGATCCAAACCCTTTTCTTCAAGTCAGGTCCAAGGTGAAAGGCTCCCAGGATTGATCAGGCGCATGAACGAACCGTCGGCAGATATTTAGGGAGAACGGGTAGGGAGAACGGGCGAAAGCAGATCGGCAGGGTTTTTGCACACTCGTGAGACGGTTTAGTTCTCCATGCCCCGAGCACCAGGCAGGGATGAAGACACAAGAAGGCAGACCCGCTCATACGAACGGAGGAACAAGATGCTAGCTAGCCAGATCAAGGCGTATCGACGACTGAGCTCCATCGTGATCTGTTGTTTCCTGTTCGCTGGTTGAGCCCACGACTTCTATCAGCAACGGGCCGACATGATAAAAGAACGTGTCGCAGCGTTTCATGCGAACATGAGGGCAGATCGCATGGAAGCAGCCATTCTCGAAAATGAAGAAATCGAAGAAATGGCCGGTCAGGTGGCTGAGTCGATCAGGAAACGCGACCAGCCCCTAACAAGCAATCAAGGGGACTACGAATTGAAGTTGCTTAAGACCGCCGTCGAAGCTGCGGTGAAAAACTGGATGGCCCTGGGGGAACATCTTATGCTCACGAAGAAGTACGATCAGGCCCGTGCTGCGTACCAGCGAGTCATCAGCACCTACACCGGCGATGCCGAGCGGAGCTACCGGGAGCGAGCAACTCGAGCGAAGCAAGACATCGATATTCTTAGTCCACCCATCACCAAGACGACCGGGTCGTAACTCTCGTACCTTCTATCTATCGTTGGAGCACTATTCCAGTGGGCGCCCGCAAGTTTCCCCGTCAAGGAGACAGTTTCGATGGAGAACTTCTGGTTTCAAGGTTCGCCCGATACTGGGCAGGCAGCAGGCCTGCCACGCGCCGCGAAGTGGGTCCTGTACCGTTTCATATTCCAAGTCTATCGGTGTAGGCGTTCCTTTGGTTCATAGATAAATAATTAGTTGATATCTACTCTGGAGGGAAATATGACGGCCTTGAAACGGATTCTCAGCGGAGAATTTGTCAATCCTGACACATTGTTTGGAGCAATCTTCTATGCACTGGCATTCCTTATGTTGGCATGGTTGAGCCTCCGCTCGCTGCGCTTAACACTGAAGCGGCTGGACGGTGGCTTGCTGGACCATACTACGGTGACGTTCTTGCGTCACATAGGGGACGCTCTCATTTGGGTACTTGCCGTGATTCTGTATGCTCAACTGATCCCTGGGCTCCGCTCCCTCGGGTTTGCGTTACTTGCTGGAGCCAGTATGGCCTCTCTCCTTGTTGGGTTGGCTGCTCAGAGTACTCTTGGCAATCTGATTGCAGGATTGTCTCTGCTGTTGTATCGGCCGTTCCAAATCGGGGACTCAGTTCAACTGACAGTTCCCGTTGGCGTTCAAACCGGCACGATAGAAGACCTCACTCTGGGCTACACCGTTATTAAGACCCCGGAAAACCGAGAAATCGTCGTCCCGAACAGTGTTATGGCGAGCCAGGCTATCATAAAGTCAACAGCGTGAATCAGACCTGAGAAGAAATGATTCTGCACAAGAGCCCGAAGCTCTGGTTGGCATGTCATAACATGGGGGCCAACACGTCGACTCGGAGCATGTCCGTCACGCGCTGCGAAATGAATCCTCACGCCTTCCTTTTTCTCTGATATGTGGCTTTGCAGGGGGAAAGGAATGCCTTGAATTAGAGTGGAGATTTCTTTGGCCGGACTTTATCCCGAGACGCAGTGGATCGTGCGAGGAGGGAGGAGATAAATAATGCGAATGCCGTCAAATAGATCCGCATTCCGATGTGATGCATGGTGAAACTCCAGTTATGTCTCAATCTTAACCAGTCAAAATTAGCCGGGTATTAGACTGAGCCTAGAAATTGCTCACCGTCGCATGCGTGATTGCTGGCGCCACTTGATGGCAGTCGGACAACCGATGGTGGAGGGAGGATAAGCCCGAGTGGCGAATTCCTGCAGAAGAACTCGACAGACCGTTGATGGAGCAAACCCGACACGCGCCGCGAATTGGCTTCCGGCACCGTTCTTCTCTCACAGCACCCAGACGCTGGCTGAGCCAGTAACTCATCAATGGTTTCAAGCCAGCACCTAGGATTCAACGATGTCTCGCTGCATGCGTTGTATGAATTTAATTACCTCGTCATGCTCAGCTTGGGAGACTTGAAAAGACTCGATCGTGGCATTGGGTGCCCTCAAAATGCCGACCAATCGCGTTCACTGATTCTCTTCCCTTTATGCGACGTATTCATATCTCATCCCGTGTAATACAGGGGATCACCTGCACTCGAACACAGAAAATCAATGAGCAGCTGCTTTCCCCTCCTTACGCCTTTCTCTCTTCAATGCTGCCTGAACCGAGCCAGGTTCGGATCCGCTTGCAAGCGTGGCTACAGGTCATCGGCAACTGCAGAGATTGCGTTATAACCGCCAGGACGTTCATAGAGTGTTTTCTTACTCATTGCTCGATCTCCTTCTGGTTAGAGATGGGCATGCCGCGAGCGTCAGTTGATGCGCGCCGCGAAATAGGTCTGGGAAACTATTCATTTCCCTTCTCGAATTTTCACTGTCTCTAGAAACCCGCCGAGGTCTGCATCGGCATAGATCCCGAAGGCATCAGCAACGACCCCTTTTAATCCGTCATTACTCTCGATGGCATAGACGACAGACATGTCATCTGGGTCGCTTGCTCCCTCAAAACGATAGTGCTCCACGATGCTGAGTTCGTCAGCCCTGAAGGTTCTACCGCTTTCCATATCTCGGAACGTTTGATCGAGAAACTCGAAGTTTGCTATGAACCCTCTTTTCTTCATCCCCTCAATGGCTTCAACCATATTTGTGTAACTCTTGGCGCTCATCGCTCTCCCGCAAGGGGTAATGACACAAGCACATTCTACTTTTTATGGGCTGCCCTGGTCCATGCCTTCGTCGTGCATAGAATTACTACTGCAGGATTGCGGGACCTTGTGGGACGGGAGGGGCGATTCAGAGGCAGTCTCTCTGGTGCGCGATCTGTCTAGTCTATTTTGTCCCATGAACGAGATAGACAAAAGAAACTAGATAGACCAGATTGCTGCTACGCACTACCAAATCTCTTTATGAATCATCTTGTGGAGGATTTGCCCTGGATCTTGGTCGAGAACTCAGCCATAACGAGCGGGGTATCCCGCGCCCAGCATAAGCGGCGCCGAATCGCTCATCGTTTTGCGCTGCGGTGACCGTTCGTTGTTGCGTGGCCGACGGCGTTGCTGCGGGATGAATTCGATTGCCTGCGGAATCGGGCTGGCGGGAGTCCGAACTCACGTTTGAAGGCGCGGTTAAAGGACGGCTCCGACTCATAGCCAACCTCAGCAGCGATCTGCGCCACGCTACTACTCGTGGATTTGAGCCCTTGCGCGGCGAGCTGAAGCCGCCATCGTGTGAGGTAGGCAATGGGGGTCCCCGAGAGGTAACGCCGGAAACGCTCGGCCAGTACGGAACGCGAAACTCCTACCTCGCTCGCGCGTGCGGCAATCGTCCAGGGATGGGCCGGCTTGCGATGCAGCAGGGCCAAAGCTTTCCCGACTTCTGGATCGCGGACGCCGGCCAGCCACCCGGTTTGTTCGCGCGGGAGTAGCGCGATGTAGCGTCGCAGAGTTTCGATGAACAATACTTCAGACAACTTGGCGAGCACCACCTCGCCACCGGGCCTGAAAGCATCTGCATTACCCACCGAATAGCGGATAGAGTTTTCCAGCCATTGTCCTGAAGCGTCGTTGCGGACATTGACCTTCAGAATAGGTGGCAGCCCGCCAAGGAAGATCCGGCTGAGTTGCGGCTCGCAGGCCATGTAGCCACAGATGAATTTGGTGATCTCCCCGCCTCCGCCCAGGCGGGAGACCTTGAGGCCTTGAGATAAAATTCGTTGTAGCTCTTGCGCGCTGTCAACCGGCTTGACGGGCAAACCGTTTCCCAAGATGTGCGGATCGCCGTGCGGAAAGATTACGATGTCCCCTGCGTTGAGAGGAACCGGCCGGTCGTCTCCCTCGACATGTGCGTAGCCGCGGCCCTCGGTCAGCAAGTGATAGATGATCACGTGTCTGGAGTCCGGCGAAAGATAAGGAGCCACGCTGTGCGACGCGGGCGAGCGAAAGCACCAGGGGGCTGAAAACTCAGCATTATAGAACATGGCTCCGTCGAGCTTGACGGCCTTGAGGACTTCGGACAAGACATCCATGCGGGCTCCAAACTGCAGGAACGGAGTTTTGGCAAAGTATACCGGACGTCAAAGCAAGGACTCTGCAGCCTAGCACGCCTCTGTCAAGAGAACCAGACTCCCGGATAAGACAGCCACAGATAAATCGCCCTATAGTGCGACACGTCGTTGAAGTGGCAATGCCGAACCGTTCTTCTTCTTCGATCCGAGTACACACACAAAGGAGGAAACCCATGAATGTCACCGCAATATCATCCGAAGTGGCGAGTGTGAAGACTCGTCTCAAGAATATTTGGATGGCCGGCGATTACGATCGATTTTCGCGTTACATGGAAAGCAGTGCGCGAGATTTCTACGAGCGCCTACACGTCGCTCCTGGATGCCGATTGCTGGACGTGGGCTGTGGCTCCGGCCAGCTTGCTCTGATTGCCGCGAAGGATGGTCTGGAGGTGACCGGCGTGGATATCGCAAGCAATTTGGTGGAGCGGGCACGGGCGCGCGCACAAGCGGAGGGTCTGCGGGCCCGCTTCGAGGAAGCCGATGCAGAGGCGCTACCCTTTGAGGATGCGACCTTCGAAGTGGTGGCGAGCTTAATTGCAGCGATGTTCGCGCCGCAACCGGACCTTGTTGCGAAGGAGCTGCTGCGAGTGTGCAAGCCGGGAGGAACCATTGCCATGGCAAATTGGACTCCACAGGGTTTCGTCGGGCAGATGTTCAAGATCGTATCGAAATTCATTGCGCCGTCCGGGATGCCCTCGCCGGTCCTGTGGGGCGACGAAACCACGGTCCGTGAAAGGCTCGGCAAGGGACTGACGGATCTACACCTGGCCAGACGCCATTATACGTTCAGTTATCCCTTTCCTCCCTCGGAGGTGGTGGAGTTCTTCCGCCTCTACTACGGACCAACCAATCAAGCGTTTGCGTCCCTTGACGCCGGCGGCTGCGAGAGTCTTCGCCAGGAACTCGAAGCGCTATGGTCTTCTCACAATCGAGCGGGGATGGACTGCACCACGGTCTTCTCTGAATATCTGGAAGTGATCGGCATCCGAGCTTGAAATGTCTATAAGGTACAATGGAATGGAAAATCTCATTCAGCAACCAACCATCATCAGGAGGTGGTCATGTACGATCTGAAGAATCTTAGCAAGATGAAGAATCTAGAGGCGAATGCACCCGAGGCGATGAAAGCGTTTGTGGCCTTCGACAAGGCAGCCTTGGCTGGGGGAGCTATTCCTGCAAAGTACAAGGAGCTGATGGCACTCGCTGTCGCGTTTACCACACAGTGCCCGTATTGCATCGAACTCCACTCGAACAAGGCTCGAGAGATAGGCGCTTCGGATCCGGAGATTGCCGAAGCCGTTCTAATTGCTGCGGCTTTGCGCGCGGGTGGGGCGATCACCCACGGCACACACGCCATGAAGGGAACCTGAACGGCATGCTCGATTGTACAGGAAGCCACCTGACACTCACGCATCCAAGAGTCTGAAAGTGGCTGTACAAGTGAACCGGGAAAGGCGGTGTTGAGGCATGGCGACCTGGGGATGAGAGAACCGAGGCATTCTACTTTTTCAGATCAGCCCGATCTATCACTGTGTGAGGGGAGGGCAATTCAGAGCAGTCTATCTGGCGCTCGGGTCTGGCTTGTCTATTTCGTTCCTTGAGCAGAAAAATGAAACAAACCAAATAACCAGATAGACTGGACGAACCAGATAGAGCAGGCAGACCAGATCCCCGCTACGCGCTGCGAAATGGGTGATCGCATCGGTTCCTGCCTTGATTTATTTGGCCCCTTCGGCTCGGTGGCAGATTTCAAAACGATTGCCGCTGGGATCCTCGAAAAAGACAGCGTAGTAGCCAGGCCCTTCGTGATATCCAGGGCCTTCGACGTTCCGAGCTCCCGCCCGGACGACGATCTCAGTCAGCTGGTCGACCTCGCTGGTACTGTCTGCCCAGAAGGCGATCCGGCATTCGTTGGCGACATGCCGTGATGACTCAGTGACACCAAAAAACTCAGGAGCATTGCCCGCTCCGGCTGCTTCGAACTGCAGCCAGCCCTCGATACCAACATCGTGTGTGAAGCCCAGTGCAGGCAGGAGCGTCTCGTAGAAGGGACGCGCCTCGGCCAGACTGTGCACCCTCAGATCAATATGATCGTACTGCCTCCGCATCAGTGGTTCTCACAGCGGCGGGATTATAGCAGGAATGGAGAGGGTCATGATTTTGATAATCGGTAGTGGAAATCGAGTCTGGTCCGGCTCTCACAGCTCTTTCGACCAAAAAAACAAAAAGTCCGTGTCGGCCTGGTGTCGGTTGACCACCGCTGTGATCGCTGAAGATGCCAAAATTGTAGCTGTAGTTGATTTCAACCTGCGAACGCCAGGGGGCTCCACTCACGATTCCGCCGCTTAAAGCCGGCAGGGAGTCCATTTGGTTTCGAACACGTCCGTCGGGTTGGAATCGCGGCTGTTCGATGATGCCCCAGGACGCACGAATGTAGGGAAATGTGAAAAAGAGGGCCTCATAGCGGTATTCGACGTGGGCAATGCCGTATCGTCGCGGAAAGAGCTCATTGAAGGCAACGCTCGGGAGCAGGGGAAGGGCAAGGGCTTCCGATTCAAAACCGGTCGGCCTTCCCGGCAATCTAAAGGTTGAAAAGCGATCGAGGTTCTTGCCGATTCCTCCATAAAACGAGGTGACCAGTCGGTGACGTTCGCTGTCCACGAATGGGACGCCGCTGGCGGTGACGGCAAATACACTGCCCATTAGGTATTCGCGCTCCCGACTCGCGTCCGAAGGATCGAAGATCCCTCCGCCCCATGGGCGCCACTGGGAACGATGCCCGTAGATAAAGTCACTGCCGTAGGCGTAGCCTCGATGCGGCAGCTCCATTAAGTTTCGTTCCAAGGCATCTTGGCGCATCCGCGCATGCACACGTCCCTCGTAGGTATCGGTGGGCACGACAAAGTTCGGCGAGGTGTTCTTGCTACCATTGAACCACCGGTAGCATGGTTCATATGTCAGGGACATTTCCAATGCATTGTCCTGGTGGCCGGGAGACAAAAGCTTGCGATAGGCCAAACCGAATTCCGCAAACACATAGCTCCATTCCAGTTCCACGTCCGGGACGATCTGACCTTCGACGTATTCGGAACGGCCGAGCGGAATAATCATATTGTTAAACGTCAGCCGGAGTTCCCATCCGCGAGACGAGTGCGATCCCATGTTGAGGGCCAGATCATTCACGGCCCCGGAAAAGATTCCCCGAAACCGTTGTTTCTCGTCGTCCGAATTGCGCCACACATACAAGGCGCCGAACGGCAGTATTTGGTAAAAGCTCGGACCGTCATGAAGGTATTGCACCCCAAAATTTGCGGACGTCACAGATTTTCGGTCCCGGGCATGCACAGTCACGGGTTCCCCGAATACTTCCGTCTGAAATGCTTCACCGGCAAGCGGGGTTGCTGGATCCATGCCATAGGCGGCAGGAATCAGCGAGGTGCCCCACACAACACAGAGCGCAAACGAAGAAAGGCGCGTTGTGAGCATCGTATGTGACAGTGCCTGAATTGGTGGTCCGGCAGATAAAGTCAAGATATTCTACTTTTCCAGGTCGGGCCAGTCCATTTTTTGCGCCTGTAGCATTCTCACCTGTCCAAACCCAGGCGGCTGCTCCACCCGCCAGTCCTGAGGCAGCCGAGAAACCCGCTTCGCCCAGGGCTGCGCCTATCCCCGGGCGACGACTGTTGTCTTGAAGGAGAGTTGTGTGAAGTGAGGGCGACTACTAGACAGTCTATCTGGAGCATGGGTCTGTCTTGTCTCTCTCGTTCGTCGAATCAAATAAACCAGTTTAACCAGACAGACCAGCTCCCCGCTACGCGCCGCGAAATGTTGGATGGCAAGACCAAGCCCTTATTCTACTAATGAGTTGTGACTTCGCAGTTTCGCCAGGTGCCTTAGCCTACGTCGGTGTGATAGTGTCGGTACCACTCATTTTCAGGGAGGCACGATGGCCATTATTCTGGTGGGGATAGAGGTTGAACAACCATTCGTGATCTACTCGGCACAGTGCTCCGCGGCTAATCTCGCCCTCTGATAATTTAGGGCATGAGGAAGGTGATATGGAGCCTACTGTTGAACAACGCAAGCACCGACGTCACCCGGTCAATTTCCAAGGGATCTATTCCTCTGGTTCAGTACAGGTCAAGGAAGCTGTTGTGCTAGACCTCTCCATGGGAGGGTGTCGGGTGGCGAGCACGATTCCCATGCCTCCCGATACAGCAATTCAACTTCAGATTCGACCTAATCAAGCCGCCCCCATTTATGTCCCTAGTGCGATCGTGCGTTGGGCAAGGGGCTATGCATTCGGTGTGCAGTTCCAAGAATTGCCTGAACACGAATCGAAAGCGCTGACTCGCCTGCTGTTGTCGGTGCCCCCTTCGAGGCAGGACGGTTCATCGAATACGCGTAGCGAGGCCTGACGCTCAGCCGAAGGCTATCGAGGAGTGCAAGACAGTCAGCAGCAACTCCTATCTCCACGCGATGTGCTGCCTGGCCCTCTATGAACGGGAACGGAATGTAAGCGTACGAAGTGAGAGCCTTGTGTATGGGGAGGGGAGGGTGATTCAGAGCAGTCTATCTGGTACGCGAGTCTGTTTTGTATCTTTCGTTTTCTTAGCAAGAAAAACGAAATAAACCAAATGGACCAGATGGACGGGCCGAACCAGATAGCCCAGATCCCCGCTACTTGCCGCGAGATGGTTTCTGCCGCCGGTTCATTTCCCGAAACTCAGAGTGTCCCCATTTTTCTTCCGCAGCTGTTGAAGGATCAGTCCCATGAGAGCCACCCCGCAAAACACGGCCCCTGCATAGAATGTGACTGATGCGCCAAACTGATCCCATAAGAATCCTGCTAGTACGCTGGCACTCAGCATTCCCAGGCCGCTGCAGAGGTTGAAGAAGCCGAACGCAGTCCCGCGTAGATCGACGGGCGCTGTGTTGGCGACCATGGTAGCGAGCAAGCCTTGCGTCATGCCCATATGAAGGCCCCACAGCCCAGCGCCCAACAAGACAACAGCCCAGTGATCGTTCATAGCCAAGACCAAATCGGCCGCAATCAGGGCCAGAAGCCCAAACGTGAGTAGTTTCATGTGACTCATCCGATCGGAGAGATTGCCGAAAGGATAGGCCGATAAGGCGTAGATCAGATTCATTGCAACCAAGATGAGGGGGACTAGGGCGACTGGAATCCCCCCGTGCTGAGCACGGAGGACCAAAAAGGCCTCACTGAAGCGAGCCAGCGTGAAGATGGCCCCGATGCCGACTACCCACCAATAGACTGACCCTAACCGGGTCAGATTGCCCCAATGAATGGGATTCCTGCCCTTGGATATCTGCCGATCCTCAGCTTCATGGACACCGAACAGCAAAAGCAACACGGACATCAATCCCGGCACGACCGCTACCCAGAATACGGCTCGGAAATCATTGGCCCAGAGTAACATCAACCCGACCGCGAGCAGAGGACCGAGGAATGCCCCGACCGTATCGAGAGACTGCCGCAAGCCGAAAGCGGCACCCCGGAGCTGTGGTGGGGTGATGTCGGCAACCAAGGTGTCCCGTGGTGCGCCACGCACACCCTTCCCGACTCTGTCCAGCAGGCGAGCGGTCAAGACGAGGCCGAAGCTAGAGGCCACAGCAAAGAGAGGCTTGGTGAATGCGCCCAGGGCGTAGCCGAATAACGCAAGCCCCTTCCGCTTGCCCCAATAGTCGCTCAGCGTTCCTGAAAAGACTTTGATGGCCAGCGCCAGCGACTCGGCGAGCCCTTCAACCAAGCCGACCGCCATGGTGCTGGTCCCCAGGGTCGTGACCATAAACAACGGCAGCAGGCTATGGATCATTTCCGACGAGATGTCCATCAGCAAACTGACAAAACCCAACATCCAGATCCCCGAGGGAATGTGGCGCAGGGAGTGCTCCATCTGTGACTCACCCGTCATGGTTCAGATCCTTCTTGCGGTTCTCGTGCGCCCCAACGATACAGTACAGGCATAGAAATCAGGACATTCTACTTCTGACGGGTCTCGAACAGGGCCATTCCTTGGTCGTACAGCATTGTCACCCGCCCAACCCCAGGCGCACCAAGAAACGCTTATATTCCCAGGCGCCGACTACTGTTTTGTGGGTGTGTTGTGAGGGGAAGGCGATTCAGAGGCAGTCTATCTGGTGCGCAGGTCTGTCTTGTCTCTCCCGTTGGTTGAACCAAACAAACGAGACAGACTAGATCACCACCCGCGCCGTGAAATGGTTTCTGGCACCGTTTCTTCCCTGCTAGCCGCATCCGTCCCCCTCTTGGGCCAGCTGCCATAAGTCTAAGCTGCCGCGCTGAGCGATGCCAAACATTGTTCCATCCTGACTCATTGACAGGGCTGAGACCGCCGCCGTTACCGGCACTTCGGCAACTAGCTCACCAATGCTGACGCTGATGATAGCGACTCCTGATGGCTTCAAATAGATAGAGCAGGTAAAGTCCCTGCCGAGTGGCGTACAGGTATACATGATCCGTTCCGGACGCGGCTCTCACCCGCGCCTCATGCAGCACCTCAACAAGTTTTCGTTCCGGGAAGAGGGTCGAAACGATCAGCGGTGTCCTGCCTTGCGGATCGGTTGTCGTGAGGCTGGAGGTAAAAACCGTACCGTATTCGGCAAAGGCGACGAGGTAATCCGATGTCCCAACCGAAAAATGTTTGAGGGTTGATTCATGTAGGCGCGTGCCATTGAGATCCCAAAGAACAATATGCCGGTCGGCGCGCACGGACAAGATCTGTTCACCATCGGTTGATAAAGACGCGGTATCGACCATCCAGGAAGGGCTGCCGTGAAAACGCAGCGTGAGACGTTCCTTCATGCGTTCCAGCGCAGTTGTAGTCGCCCACGAGCGCAGCATGACTCCCGACGTATTACAAAGAATGATTTGGTGATTGTTGCCTTGGGAGCACAGCGCAAGCAAAAGCTGATCGTCGAAAGAAAAAGCCAACGGCCGATAGTAACTGGGCGACTCAGCGCAAACCTTAGCGTTGGACCCGTCAAGGTTGCCGATCTTTAAGGCCGACTCCCCCTTTTCCGTCTGGACAAATGCCAGCCGCTTGCCGGAAGGGTTAATTTTCATATGGACATAGTGCTGTGATCGCGCTGGCAAGGCATCGACTTCGGCTTCTGAATTGTAGTCGATCGCCTTAAACCCGCCGGCTCTGCCGATCTCCCCCCATAAAGGTATAAGTCACCACGTGAGCTTCAGGATGAATTGTCAAGTAATTCACCTGATGTTCGATTGGAATACTCTTCAGGTGATAAGCTTTGGTGCCAATGCTTGCATGACCTGCTTCCCCCCGCATGCCCATCGCCGGAGAACAGGACCACGAGCAATATAAACAGCACCAAGAGTGGTTGCATAAAGTAGCCGTCCTGATATGGCCTTTGCGCGTGAGTTATTTCCCAACGCGTGATGGGGCGTGGCAGACGCATCGTTTGACCGATTCCGTCAATCCCGCATACTGTCAGCGGGGTTCCAGGTTGCGCCGCGAAATGGCTCCGGACACATTTTTCTTCAAGCAAACAGCGGGAGTCGGCCGATTGGGCGGTTCAGGACATCGTAGGCGAGGTCTCCAGCAGCGAGGCGCGGGCGGCGGGGCATGGACCCCTTGCTTTCTTTGCCGTCACACGGCTTCTGGATAAGGCGTTGGTTCAACGCCTTCCATCATACCAAATCGATAACTGCTTCTTGTCTTGCAATGTCCGATGCGGATGTAGAAGGACTCGCAGGATCTGACCGGCAATCTCTCGCCCAGAGTAGAGTGCCACCTTGCGCGATGACGTCTCCAGCGGATGCTTTGTCAAGATGATGAATTGAAGACCGCGTTGTCGCCCCCACTGCTTGAGCTGCGCACTTAAGCCTATTTCGTCACCAGCATAGAGTTCCTGGTTGAAACCACCGACATCACGAAACGCATCGATACGACACACGACCAGCGCACCCGCCGCCCAGCGAAACAAAATCGACATGCCCGTCCACAGTCGCAATGTCCAATTCGCCCACCGTGGCAATCCTTGCATGTGTAGTGTGCTGCCACAACCTACGCTCTTACCCTCTTCAATCAACTGCAAGATATCAGCAAGCAATCCTGGATTTAAAATACTGTCCGCATCCAGAAACAGCAACCAATCCCCTGTCGCCTGAGCCGCGCCGGCATTGCGTGCCCGACCGATTTGATTGATGGGCTCAAACACGACCTGAGCACCTGCGTGCCTTGCCAGATGGGCCGTGTTGTCAGTGGAATTATTGTCGACCACAATAATTTCCGATGTAAAACAGGGCTTGAAATTTGCGGCGAGCGATGCAGAAATGGACTGCAGGCAGCGTTCAATCAGACGCTCTTCATTAAAAGCTGGAATGACAATTGAGAGATGCATAGAAAAATGGGTTCTGGTCTGTACCGTGATTTGTTCGGCTATCTTTCATTTATAACGTTACATCCAGCGCCAAGAGTTTTTGGGCTACTGTGCGAAGCTGTTCAGGCGACTCGCATCCTGTGCCAATCTGATCGCGCTCCGTCCGGTAGAGAAGCCCGATCAGATCATCCTCAGACCGGTTCCCCACGAGTATTCGGTAAACTGGAGCAATGTAACTGTCATACTCGTCGGCGAGTTCTGGGTCGCAGTTCACGCCGACAGGGTCCCAGTCTCGATACAATACTTGACGGATCAAATCCTGTATTTCTGCAGCTCGCTGTGTTCTCGATTTTTCCATGTGTGGATTTGGCCACCGATGTGTTAGGCCTGCTGTGACCTACCCGTGCAACGTAGCAAGGCAGCCTCAGCAATCTGATGTGCACCAGTCTACTGCAAAGTTGGAGACGTATTCATCACTCTGTAGATGATGTGGGCGCCTTGTGTGAGTGGAGGGCGATTCTGGGTCAATTATTTGGTGAACAGGTCTGTCTTGTCTCTCTCGTTCGTCGAGCCAACTTCACAAAACGAGATGGACCAGCGAGACCATACAGATCAGCCCCCTTCCCGCGGCAGGAAACATAGGATAGCTAGGTTTTGCTCTCAATTACCAGTCCTGTCGAGCAGGACAGTTTGTCTTGGGCTGGATACTTATTCCTGCAGACTTCCACAACCTGACTTTATCTCGGATTCGATCGTAGCCTAGGGGATCAGCCATCGAACCGCTGCAACTGATTAGAACATATAGGAAAACTAGCCATCAGCATGAAAAAAAGAAGAGAGTATATGATGTTTTGATGCCTGGCATCCTCTTTGCGCTTAACCGATGTTGTTCCTGAAAAGCGACAGGTCGCCTTTTCAATCGTGAGGCGGACAGATCACATGATACCCAAGGGAGGGGCGGCGGCTTTCCGAATCGGGAATGCGACGGCAACGTGGCGTGCCAGACAACGCACGGCCGGACCACCGGGCAACTAATGGGTGAACTCCGTTATAGCCCCTCTGGCATTTAAATTAGCGGGCGACGAGGTAAAAGGGCCACACAGTCAGCACTTGCATGATCCACCAATGGAGGAGAGCTATGGAATATCAGACCAAATCCATCGCATCTCGGATTGAATGGTGCCGACGGCAGAAAATACAGGCGCGTGCGCAGCTTGAACTTGAAGGATGGCAAGCCGAAGAAGAGGGGCTCCGGGACGCTCTCCTCAATAGTAATCACACGAATCAGTATCAGCATTGTGCTCCCGGTGTGTTCAAGAGGTATGTGATGGGTTTCCAGGACGGACAAGCGTTGATTCACGCTGCATCGGTGGACCAACATGTTCCAACCCCCGCCCATCGGACACATGTGTGATACGAGTTCCATACAAGAGAGCTATTGGGGCCGAGCGGTACGCATCTCTCGTCTATCGTGGTCGGTTCTGTCGGGAGATTAGTGATGAACTGCCCACGATGCGAGGATCTTACCGTCAGTGATTACAGCATCGATCAGCAGGCCGGTCCTTGCTCCGGCTTTCATGGGTGGCGTTGTGTCAACCGCGGCATGATCAGCGATGATTTTATCCGTGAAAATCAACTGGCGGCGCTGGCTCTGAGGATCCCCAACGCCAGGGTCTCCATCGGTGCCGTGTCTTGCTGAGCTGCCGTCGTTCCGCTGTTGGGTGCCCCGCTCAGGGTAAAGATGAGCAGACTGGGACATTCTCCTTTTTCGTGTTGGCCTGGTCCATCGCTGTGTGAGGGGAGGGGGGGCGATGCAGAGGTAGTCTATGGGGTACGCGAGTTTGTCTTGTCTCTCAAGTTCGTCGAACCAAACAAACGAGACAGACCGAAGTAACCCAGACAGACTAAATAAACGAGATGAACCAGATCTGCGCCCTGCGCCGCGTGATGGTGGATTGCAGGACCTGGCCCTCGTTCTTCTTTTCAGAAAGGAGTACATGATGGCCAAATATGGCAAGAGTGCACAGCGATCGGTCAAGCGGGCGATGCATAAACTGAAAGTAGGTACTTTAAAAAGCGGAAAGAACGGTACCCGAGTCAAAAGTAGAGAGCAAGCCATTGCCATTGGACTTTCGGAAGCCAGACGCAAAGGGGCAAAGGTGCCTACAGAATAAATTTTTGACGATGATCCGTTGAGCGGCAAGGAGCAGGGCTTGTCCGACTCCTTGCGTTCTCATAACCCTCAACGGAAGAAGGAGTCAGACTATGGCGGAAAAACAATGTGCACACCCGAGCTGTAGGTGTCCGGCTGAACCGGGGAAAGAATTTTGTTCATCTAAATGCCGAGAGGCAAGAACAAGCGACCCTTGTCGCTGTGCGCATAAGGGGTGCGGAGACAAGCCTCAGTAGATCGAGCCCTCAAATATCATCCCAGACGACGAGATGAATATGTCGTGGTCAAAACCTGAAAGTGGTAGGGGCTCTCGCCAATTCTCTACCAGAAGAGTATCCGATAAGGCTTCTCGATTTGTAGCCCTTGCCATTCTGAGCCTCCTTCCGGCACTGGCCATCTCCGCCGATAGACTCCCGCCTGCCCCGCCTGAGGGCGGTGGCGCTCCAACTCCTGACCCTATCCCCGAGGAGAAGGAGTCTGATGTTCCACCCATTCCTCCGTCCCAAATAGATCCTGGCATCCTACACGTGCCGGAGCAACGCGGAGATCCTCGTGCCACTGTGAAACCGCCAGACCTTGATCCGGGCATATCGAAGAATCCTGACGTGGCGCCTCCCGCACAGGAGGATACCAATCCCTCAGGTCAGGGAAGCACGCAAGGAAAGCCAGAAACTCAGTAATGGATGGAGTTGGCCCACAAGAGAGATACAGAGGTGTGGCGAAGCTGGGAGTCGCGTGTCGAAGGATTTGGTTCCGTAAGAGGGGGGTCGGTGCTGAATGAACGAACGGCAACTCCAGACTAGTTGATCTGGTGCGCGGGTTCGTCTTGTCTCTCACGTTCGTCGAACCAAACAAACGAGATAGACCAACGAGACCAGAAGGACCAGATCCCCGCCCCGCGCCGCGAAATGTTGCCGGGTATCTTTTCTTTCCGGCGGATCGCTGAGAAATCACTACGTCAATACTCTGCCCGACCTTATTGTTTCTATTTATCTCTCCTGCGCGCAAGCGCCATTCGCTGCGATCGTGTGTGAGGTACGCAGATCCGACGCGATCCGGATCGCGTACCGAACTACTTCTGCGTGCGGAGTCCCTGCACCACCTTCTTCTCGAGGTCGGCCCGGTGAGCAAAGGTTTCGAGCGGCGTCACCTTCCACTGCATGATGCCCCAGGCGGGAAGCGCACGAACGAGTTCAGTCACCTCATCTTTCGACTTGGCTCCAACCACGAAGGCCCCGGCGAGAGTACCGCCGGCGATGCCTCCCGCACGGACCTTGCCATCCTTCCCCAGACTCTCGAGGGTTGGGATGACGAGTCTGTCGAGCAGCTCGATCGTCTGCTCGCGGCTTGTCGGAGCTCCGGCTTCGGTCGCCTCGAACTCGACCAGATAGAGCACATCCATGATCGAGGCGTTGCGCTCAAGTTCACGAAGCACAACGTCCCGCCGCGCACCACCTTCGCCATATACCGGTAGAAGAGGCAGTGCGACGGCTATTGCTATAACCAGACCTCCTGTCAGCACCACGGCTATTGATTTCCTGAATAGTGTCATAGGCTTCACTCCTTCCAAAAAGTGACGGCAAAACCTAATCTTATTTTTATTCTAGGTGTCAAGGTATGTGGAAGTCCAATTGAAAATGCAGGAATCGACGAGCGATCATTCTTACGGATAAGAATTCCGGAGCTCATATTTCCTCGTCTGCGCTCAGCGATAATGGGGCTGCAGTGTCCTGGGCAAAGACTGAGTCAGAACGCTACGAGTCGCTCACCGGCTCAGTTTTCTCCACTCCCACGGCGCCACTGGCTAGGGATCGGCTCTACTGTGTCTTGCGATCACCACCATTTCGGGTAAGCACCACCCATCTCTTGAGGAATAGCCAAGCACCCCCTTCCCACACTACCCTCCACATACCATGATGACTCAGACCGCGTGGGATAGCCCGAAGTTTACGATTGACTGCGTGCTCGCTAACGTAAGCACGCAGCTTGAAGCGGACGGGTGCGTGCTCGAATGCGAAGAGGATGGGCATAAGCTCACCACCCCCGATCATCTGAGGGTAGGGGATACGGTGAACGTCCAATTATGGTTGGAAGGCGAGGAGACCTTTATCGACATCCGGCTGGGGATAGTCACAAGGGTTCACATGCACTGGATCACCGTGGAAGTGATCCGGGTGAGCCCAAATGACCGAATGAGACTGAAACGGTTTATCCATACCCCCGCAGCCATGCGCAATGAAGAACCTGCTCTCATCAACCATCTTCTCATTCGGGCATAGCTTGGCGCCAATCTCTCCAGGTGGAATCAACAACTCTGCTGGTCGCTCGGATCAAATAGCTCGCATGGCCTGGCAATCAATGCCGTTGAAATGGATACGTGCGAGGCGTTGGTTGTTCAAGACTTCGATGGTGTCGCCGTCGAGGAAGGAGACGCCTTGGCCGGTGAAGTCGCCTGCCAAGGATGGACTCGCGAGAGTATGGTGTCGCGGTTGAGGCGGTCGTCACTCATTTGCCCTTCGGCTTCCACTCCCGCGCCAGCTTTTGCGCCGCGAGGAGTTGGTCAGAGGTCATCCGCACGGCGAGCGCATCCAGCAGTAGGACCCCAGCTTTTACTCCGCTTGCGGCTCCCAGCTTGTACCACATATAGGCCTGGATAAAGTCCTGCGGCACGCCGTCGCCACGCTCGTACAGGAGACCAAGTTTTCTTTGCGCTAATTCATTGCCTTGATTTGCGGCTCGAAGATACCATCTCACAGCCATCTTGAAATCCTGCGGACCACCACGACCATAATCAAACAAAATCCCCAGGTTGACCTGGGCTTCTACGTGGCCTTGGACAGCGGCTTTCTCGTACCACTGCCGCGCTTGGGCATCGTCTTTTGGTACGCCCTGACCGTTGGAATAGAGCAGACCGAGGTTGTATTGAGCGACGGCATGACCCTGCTTGGCCAGCGGTTGCCACTCTCGCAGGGCTGTTGCGTAGTCGCCGCGGTGATAGGCATTCTCGCCTGCTTTGAAGTCGGCCCGCGCTGACGCGGCGAGACAGACGATCGACAACACAAGGGCCAAAGTGAATTCGAGTGGTATTAACCGATCGTCACTCATGAGACAATCTCCATCGTTCATGCACCAATCGTTTCACGTAATGCTGAAACAATGTATGGGTAGTGAAACAATAGCGACATTCTACTTTCTTGGGTGAGTCTGGTCCATCTCAATGCCTGGGCATCGACCGAGCCTTCTTTTCTTTCTCTCCCTGTCAGACTTGAGGGGAGGTGGCCTGGCGTTTTCCCAATGTGTGCGCGTCCAACGAGGGGAGTCTGTGGGGAACTGAAAACGAGTCTGGATGAGCCGTCTTGGGCTTGACGGACACCTCAAAAGGGGACACGATAGCCCCGGGGGAAGTGTGACATGGGCCAGCTCATCCCGACCCGTTTTTTTGTCAACCTGACATTCATTCTTTGGGAATAGCCAAGAAGGTGGCGCTCGTCACCTTTATGTGGAAACAGCTGACGATACTCAACGCGATGCTCAAGCGTCGGACGCACTGGCGGATGGAACAGCCTCAGCACGTTTGACAGTATTTTTCAGGTGGGCCTTCTTGAGCCTCATGAGACCTATCTCCTTCTCGGTAGGCGCATAGGGTCCCGGTGTTTTCCTCGTGTAACGTTTCTCAAACTGCTCGATGAAATGGAGCGCTTCAGCTGTTTGCCCCTGCTTAGTCAAGAGTTCTACGAGACGAAAATACGCTGGCACGATCAGAGGCATATGTCGAACCTCCTTAGCATATTCAATCGTATCGCGGTATTTTTCCATCGCGGGATTTGGATTCGTGCAATCTCCCAGGACAGCTTCCATCACGCAAATACCGAACCGGTCGGTGTTGGCGCTGATGCTCCGTTCCCAGGGACCAAGAATTATCTCCCTCAATTCATCCTCGTTCAACTGTATCGGTTCGCGTTTGCGGGACAATCGCAATTGCTCGACGATTTGGTTCGCTTCGGGCCATGCGCCGTATAAGCCGACGAGGAAGCCGATGCAACGGCCGGGGCTCTTGCATGTTCCCTTGATCGGCGAGAACTGGCTCTTCATGACTTCGCTGGGAGGGAAGACCGTTCCATGAGCTGAGCGGCACACTTCGCACGCCTGTTGATCGTCGGCTACGGCATAGAGATACATGCGGATGCCCGATCGGTCGAAAATATCGATGGCCAGGATTCGTCCCTTCATCACGCGGAGTTGATAGCATTGCCACAGGACGAGCAATCCGAAAATTGCCAGTAAGTAGGGGAGGAAATCTGGCAGGACGATACCGGTTATAGTTTCCATGGGCATTCCATCGATATCTGGATGACACTTCGGCGTTCTGGGTAAGAGTATAGCGAGGAGATATCAATTGACCTAGAAATAGAATGGTTTTGAACAAAAGAACTAAGACATTCTGAGCGAACATATTTGACGTTATCAGGGGAGGTGGCCTGGGCCATGTCTTTGTCGTGCAGCATTCTCACCCGCCTAACCTGAGGCTGCAAAGACAGTCTCTCTGCCCAGGGTCGCGCCTATTCCCAGGCGATGACTACTGTATTGTGGGTGGGTGCGTTGTTTCGGGGGAGGGCGGGGGTAGAAATTTTCAATGTTAAATGGTGAACGTTGAATGATTCGGACGGGCGCGACCTGTGATTTTGGGCAGTTTATCTAGTTTGTCTGCTTTATCTTGGTTGTATTGTGCCGCAAGCCAAACCAACTAAACAAACCAAAAAAACCAGATGGACCAGATCCCCGCCACGCGCCGCGAAATGGTTTACCGAGCCGGATCGTGGTTGGGTCTCTTAGAACGAACCGATCAATGATTGCGCAAGACAAATGAGACTCATCACGAGAGAGCCGTAGGCCGTCAAATATGCAAAGCTACGAACATGTTTGGGACCCCAAATCATCTTTACGACTGTAGGAAAATAGATCACAGATGTCCATTCTGGTGGATCGGTGAGCCAGCGCCAATGCTGTTTGAGTCCGTAGACCAACAGTGCGCCATACGCTACGCCGCTCGCGCAGACAAAAAGTTCCAAAACTTCCACGGAGCGAGCTTCTTGCATTCTGCTTCCCCACACAATGACGAAACCAGCTCATTCTACTTTTTCTGGTTTGGCGGGGCTATGGCTGCACCGTGGAGTGAAGGGCGATTCAGAGGCAGTCTATCTAGTTTGTTTGGTCTATCTGGTGTATCTGGTTTATTTCGTTCTCTGAACCAGACAATCCAAAGAAACCAAATAAACCAGAAAGACCAGATGAACCAGATTCTCACCACGCGCCGCGAAATGGTTCCTTTGTTCCTCCAGTGGCCCTCATAATAAGTCTATATTCATGCCTGACCCAAAAACTTTTTCAGAAAGTCCCAGTTTTTTCGCCACTCTTCGATCAGTTGCGTGCACGTAGCTCGCGTACGCCGCGGCCGATCTTACGCCGAATGAGTGTGCGCAGCGTCACCCCGTCTGCGTAGCCGACCTGGGCGGCAATCTGGTCAATACTGGCGCTACTCGTCTGTAGCAGATGTACCGCGCGCTCGACGCGAAGATCCTGAACGTATGCGAGTGGGGATTTACCCAGCACGGATTGCAGGCGACGCGCCAGGGTCCGTTCGCTTGTAACGACTGCGCGCGCCGCTTCGCTGAGCGAAAAGCCGTCGGCCAGCTGGCGCCGTGCCCACCGCTCGAACCGCTCGACGAGCGGGTCCGAGTGCGCAAGGTGGTCAGGAATCATGAAAGCCGCCTGCGATGGCCGGGGGTCAACCACAAGGTAGCGGGCCGTCAGCGCCGCGAGCGCCGGACTTCTGCGACGCACCAGCCACAACGCGAGATCGAGGTGCGCCAGCGCGGCACCGGCGGTGACGAAACGTGATGAACTCACGAGCATACGCGAGTCTTCTAGTACGACATGCGGGTACCGTTCACGAAACAGCGGAGCGAGCCACCATGTCGTCGTCGCCCTCTGCCCGTTGAGCAGTGACGTGCCAGCGAGCACGAACGTTCCCGTGCATGCCGCGCCCACCAGCGTGCCACTGCCAGACCAGTGACGCAGGAGGGCCTGTGCGTCCGTGATGTCTCGCCGTTCAAGCGCAACTCGCAGGGTTTCAGGCATCTTCGCCCCGAGCGCCGGCACGAGCGCGACATCCGGGCGCGCAAGTCGTGTCGCAGGCCGTACCGGCACCGACAGCCCGTGACTGGTGTGCACGCGGGGACGGACACCAACGACCGTCACGTCGAAACGCGTCGAAGAAGTCCCAGCGGACTCCGCCAGGTCGTTCGCCGTGCCGAAGGTGTCGAGAAGAGTAGATAAGCCGGTGTCGAAGACTTCATTGAGAGCGAGAACATAAATACGCATGGCGAGAACTGTAGCATAATTGTCACTCCTGCCACTAGTACGGATTGGCACTAATCTCTAGAATTCGCCTCACGCTGTTCAACCTCGGAAGGGAGAGACTACATGGTACGAGTTGCTCTGTTAGTACGATTGCAAGCCAAGCCTGGAAAAGAAGCGGACGTCGCCTGCTTTCTCGAAAGCGGACTCAGCCTGGCGAATCAGGAAGCCACGACGCCGATCTGGTTCGCACTGCGGTTGGGGCCGGCGACGTTTGGCATCTTCGATGCCTTTGCTGATGAAGCAGGCCGCAAGGCGCACTTGGCTGGCCAGATCGCGGCAGCGCTGATGGCCAAGGCACCCGAGTTGCTTGCCGAAGCACCACAGATCGAGCGCGTCGACGTGCTCGCCGCGAAAATCTCGCACTGAGGCCTCTCAGTAGAGAGAGGCGCGGTTGCGATCAAATGGACGGGAAGAGTCAGTGGCCTGCCAATTCCAACTGCCCGGAAGCGCATGGGGCAGCCCGAGGGGCTGAGGTGAGGCTCAAGGCGCGACGTGAGCGCAGCATGCGCCGTCGTGTCAACTCATCTAAGGCAGCTTTATCCTCATTCTTTGCCAGAGGCAGTCTATCTAGTTTGTTTGGTCTATCTGGTGTATCTGGTTTATTTCGTTCTCTGAACCAGACAATCCAAAGAAACCAAATAAACCAGAAAGACCAGATGAGCCAGATCTCCACCACGCGCCGCGAAATGGTTCCCGCACATTCTCTTTCTTCTGGCAACCTACGCCGGGATCATCATGTCGGCCAGAGCATCGGTTGACCTTAGTTTCGGGTGGGCGTAACATCAAAGAAAGCCTGACCGTTCCGATTACATCCGCGTTGGAGGAGGCTCTCGTGGAGAATCAAGTCGGAGATCAGCCGGTCCTCAATCATATTCAGCACCTTGTCGCAGAGGAACACCGATTGTACGAGCAAACGGCACTCCACCAAGCCGATCGTAATCGGCTCGTGCAAGTCCAGGTCGAACTGGATCAGTGCTGGGACCTCTTGCGCCAGCGACGTGCCCTTCGCGACGTCGGGCTTAATCCGGACGAAGCGAAAGTTCGCCCGCCGAAGATCGTCGAGAATTATGAGCAGTAGGGATTGAGGCGGGGGCAGAGGAAGGTGGGGACGGAGCCGGCCCGCCATGCGCGGCGGAATGGTCCCTGACACCATTTTCTTCCCTCAAGAGGCATACGCTAGGGGATACCTCGTTTTGTATCCAGGCCCACATTTTCGTGCCAAGAGACTAGTAAAGGAACCATGGCTAAGGATAAATCGGCTGACCTAAAGTCCTTCCTCGAGATACCGTATGACGAGCTTGAAGAAATGAATCTAAAGGCAGCGCAGCGTGCCGAGAAGGCCGATGCAAAAGAACTGGAGCAGGAATATACGGCGTGGCTTAAAAAGGAGAAGCAAATCAAGGCCGTGACGCTGTGTTTCTCGGATCTTGAAGGACGTCTTCACATGCTCGATTACGACAAGAAGTTCCTTCTTGAGTCGCTGGGGAATCTTACATTTGACGGGTCGTCCATCCGCGGGTTCACGCCACAACATGAGTCGGACCTGCGTCTTGAAGTCGACTGGTCCTCCATCCGCTACTTTCCGGCCGACGTTATTGGGGCAGGGAAGGTAATCTTCTTTGCGTCCGTGTTAAACGGTGATCGTACGCCGTATCATAGTGACTTCCGCGGCATGCTGAAATCGTATACGAAGAATCTCAAGAAAAAGCAGGGTATGACCGCGTATGCTGCCAGCGAAATAGAAGGTTTCCTCGTGGAAGGGGAGAACGCCGAGCAACGCTACGGCGAACATGGGTTTAAACTCATCTCAACGGGCGGGTACTATCACTCGCTTCCGATGGACACGCTTCGCCAGTTCATTGATAAGTCGGCGGAGGCACAGCGGGCACTGGGCTTCAAGAACGAGAAAGATCATCCAGAGGTCGCGCCCTCGCAGTTCGAAATGAACTTTTCTTACGCGGATGTTGTTCGTGCGGCAGACAATGTGCAGCTGTACAAACTGATCTGTCGCCAAGTGGCTCGATCCATGGGGCACACGGCCACGTTCCTTCCGAAGCCATTCGTTGGGATCAACGGGTCCGGCATGCACACCAACTTCTCCTTGAGTAAGAATGGCAAGAATATCTTCTACGATGCGAAGGGTAAAGATGGCCTGTCTGATGTGGCGTGGAACTTCATTCTCAAACTCCTGAATCATGCGCCCGAGATTTGTCTAGTGCTGAATTCGTCGGTGAATGCGTATCGCCGTCTGGATCCGCACTTTGAGGCACCGAATCAGGTCAAGGTCTCGGCGATCGATCGCGGGGCTATGATCCGCATTCCGATGGCCAACGAAAAGACTGCGCGCATCGAGCTGCGTTCAGTCGCTCCTGATGCCAACCCCTACCTCGTGCTATACACGATGCTCAAGACCGGCTTTGAAGGGGAGCGCCTGGAAAAGGACGAGACGGCACGCGACCGCGTGCGATTCCTTCCGAGTTACATCAGTGAAGCGATCGCTCTGTTTAGCTCGTCGAAGTTTATCGCTGAGATCCTTGGCGAGGACAGCAAGCAAAAGTATGCGAGCTTCAAACAGTTGGTGGCAGATCGTTCTCCCAAAGAGCTCGGTACGAGGGTGAAGACTTCGGAAGTGCTCTTTCACCACGAAGTAACAAACCAAATGCTCTGGAATCAGTTCTAGTTATCAACATACCGGGCTAGCTCAGCCCATCCCCTATTTCTATCCCCCGCAGAGGCAGTCTATCTGGTGCGAGGGTCTGTCTAGTCTCTCTGGTTCGTCGAACCAAATAGACGAAATAGACTAGACGAACCAGACAGACCAGCTCCCCTCCACGCGCCGCGAAATGGTTCCTTGCGCCTTGATTGTTTCAGTGGTACCGAGACGATGCTCACGCAGCTCTAGCGAAAAAACCCGCCCTGATTTGACTCAACACGGGTTTCCGTGTTGGGCTTCGGCTACAGGGAACGCAGAAAGTTAAAAACGTCCTGCTTCTCATTGTCCCGAAGCGCATTGAAGTTCCTGATGACTGCGTTCGCTTCAGAGGCGTTGCCGGTAAAGAAACTCCCGCTCTGGTGCGCGCGAATTGCCTCCCGCAAGTCCGAGGCTCGTCCGTCATGCAGGAAGAAAAGCCGCTTTCCCAGTCCCCACAGCGGGGCGGTACGAAATTCCCCGGGGCCCGCCTGTCCCTGCGTGACTCCATCGGCCAGCCCTGGGCCCATGTCATGGACCAACAGGTCGGAGAAGAGATTCACAGGCTGGTTGCGCAACGCAGCGACCGCGGCATTGCCGGTGTTGAGGGTGGGCGTATGGCAGAGAGCGCACCCGGTATCGCCGAACAGCTTTCGGCCTCTTGCGATTGAATCGGCCCCTCCCGGCGTATCGGGCGAAGGCGCCGGTGGCGCCAGGAAACGCATGAATAAGGCGAACTTTTCGATCGCGCTGGTCGCCTCAACAGGCGTCTTACCAGCGGTCTTGGTGACGTCGTTGGGAACTGCCGCAAACTGGCAGGTCGGGGTTTCATCCCGCTCGGTCTGAAACAGCTCGTTGGTGATCCCCATTTCGACGTTGTACGCCTCGCCGGAGAACAGCAGCAGCGATTTGTTCTGGGCTTTCCATCCAAACCGCGCCACGGTGCCGTCATTGCCATTGTTGTTCGCTTGGCCGGAGATCGTATGGCCGGCGAGGACGAAATTGGGCCGGCCGGCAATCTTGAGCGTTTTCTTTTTAGGTGCGTCGTTGGCCTGGTTCGCGATGATCGCCTGGTCCGGGATCTGTTCGATCAGGCCCGCGCCAAACACCGGGGTGGGAATCCGGAAGATCACGTTGCGGTGCGCGATCTCCCTCTCGAAGTCCGGCTGCACGAGCATACATCCCGGCGCGTCCGAGCGGTCTGTGATGGTGAACAGATCGTGGACGCCACCGTCCCGCGTTCCGTCAGGGTTTTTCACGAACCTCGCCTCGCGCACCGGTCCGTTTGTCGTGATGAATGATGGAACGGAGTTGGCCGCGCCGTCCAGGGTGGCGAATGTAACCTGGGGATTCACCGGCGGGCTCGTTCCGCCGACTGCCGGCTGTAAGTGGCAGCCGGCGCAGCTACCAAGGTTCATCGTCGGTCCCAGGCCGTCGGCGACATCTTCCTCTTCCGCGAATTCGGCCGTGCCGGCTTTGAAAAAGGCAAGCTCGGTCTTGGTCAGGCCTGCGAGGGGCGCGCCTGCACCTGCGGCTCCGCCGCGCACCCCGGGATCCCGGGCCGCAGACGACGAATCGACCGGGGGCGGAATTTCAGCGCAGGAAAAGAATAAGCCAACGACCGCCAGCGTTAAAAGCAGCTGAACAACAATCTTTTTCATAGCCACTCCCTCCTCGCCAGTCAACCGCACCCGGCCGCCATATTGCGCAACCGGTGTTCTGGATTCTCCTCTCAGGAAAACCGGCGTGTCAATCGGCAAAAAAGTCAATACTCATCTGTCTGACCCCGAATCCCTTTCCTCACTCTTGTGGCGTAGGGAGGTCTGCGAGGATCTTTTCGAGGTCGGTAACCCGTGCGATGCCGTCGAATAATTTGCTCTGGAGATACAGACACGCTTTGGGATGTTTGGGGTTTTGCAGGGTGGTACTCATACGTGGCTGATAATGAGGGAATAAAAAAATCGCGACATTCTACTTTTTCAGCCCGGCCTGGTCGATTCCTTCGTCGTTCATCGGACGACGACTGCCGTCTTGTGGGAGCCCGGTGCGAGGGGATGGCGATTCAGAGGCAGTCTTTTTAGTTTGTTTGGTCTATCTGGTTTATCTAGTTTATTTCGTTCTCTGAACCAGACAAACCAAAGAAACCAAATAGACCAGCTGCACCAGATCTCCGCCACGTGCCGCGAAATGGTTTCGGGGACCTTTGGATTTCCTTATGAATCGTGATTTGGACTTAATTGACAGGCAATAACAAAATCACGTTCATATGGATACGCTGCTGCCATCTCAAAGCCGATGCGATTTCGTTCAATCTGGCATTCCTGATACGTGGCATACGTCTCCAGCTTCATGATGTGATCGAGTCCCGGAACATTATTAAATAGAACAATGACTAACAACCACATGCGACTCCTTTCAGCCGCCCCAGGCAGAGAACTGGCACGGTTTATTCCCTTGTATGTCTAGAACCGCGCACGCCATCCAGCTTGTCGCATTTCCAGAAGGTGTACCAGCATTAGTTGAAACTTGACGAAGCGACTGCCCTTGTGGCGCAGTGCGGTGATTGTGGATCTGAGCACCATCACCTCACACCAACGAAACGAGCCGCTGCATGAGAATAGGAGTCCGGATTCAGTGACAAGGCAAGGTGAAAGAAGTGGGGCCCATAGCTGTGCCGACCAACGTGGACAGCTGAGTGGCTCTGATCCAAGCGCTGATTCCGCTGGGGCTGAAGGCCGTAGCCGATGCGCTGGAGGCGGAAGTGATCGGTCTGGGAGGCGAGCAGTACAGCCAGACTGGGGGTAGCCAAGGGTGGTGCGGTGGAGCAGGCAACAAGGCTCCTTGTACCTCATGGATCAGAGGGTGCTCGCCAGGTAGCGGCGGGTGAGGGATCACCTCCGTCACGCGATCGACTCTTCTGTCTTGTGGGCGTCTTGTGGGAGGGGAGGGCGATTTAGAGGCAGTCTATCTGGCGCGCGAGTCTATCTTGTCTCTCTCGTTCGTCGAACAGAATAAACCAGAAAGACTAGACGAACCAGACAGACCAAACAGACCAGCCCCCCGCCACGCGCCGCAACATGTGGATTACAAGACCTGGACCCATTTTCTGGGCGCGGTCATGTTCATTCCCGGCGCTTAGCGGACAACCGCGGCTTGTCTGATGGTGAAGATTCCCACGTCCCTTGTGATGATCACTTTGCCAGCCCGGCTTAAGCGAGAGATCTCCTGATCGATCTCGCTAGAGGTGAACTCCGGATAGCGCGCCACCAAGGCTTCGAAATCGCAATCCTGGGAGCCTTGGAGTAGTTCGAGGATGCGGTCGGTAATGGGCCTTTGCGTTGACATGTGGATCCCTCCTTGCTGCGATGTGATCGTCTCGGGACAGTGTGCGGAGTGTGATACCGGCGTTGGAGCGGCGGAGACTGGAGAATCTGTCGCGTTGGGAAGGGCGACGAAGCGCGAGGGATGAGACAGTCGGCGTGGCTGAAACGTCTTCACTGTAATGCTACGCGCCCAGGGACCGCTCAGTCAAGCAGTCGCAGCGGGACATGCTCCTGTCATCGAATCAAGTAGACAATAAGAAACCAGCCGAACCAGCTCCCTGCCACGCGCCGCAAAATTCAGAATGTCTCATTTTTTCTGCCGCGGACCCTCAGTTTTCTTCTTGTGGAGAATTTCACGAATTCGTTGCAAGCTGGAAAGATGGGCGCATACTTACATGCAAGTACATACGTATCGCCCACATTGCTTCTTACCTTTCTATTTCCACGGAGGGGACCATGAGAACTCACAGCCAACTGCCCACTACTCCGCAAACGGTCGATCGAAGAATGTTCGGTGTGCTCAAGAAAAATGGCGCAGAATCCATGGAAGGTCTTAGCACACTGACGGGGATCGGTTGGGCGCAGGTGTTCATGTCAGTGAACCGTCTCAGCCGGATTGGAAAGGTCTCGCTGACTCCCGTTCGCCCCTGTGAATATCGAATCTGGATCGGCGGACTGCTTCGTCGCTAGCATGGCCGGTTTCGAGAAAAATAATTGAAAAAGAAGAGGGACATTCTACTTTTCTGGTCTAGCGGGTCTATGGCGTAGAGGTGTTAGCTAAAGCGGTGAGGGACGGGGAGGCGAACCGAAGAACGCCCTGGCCCGCCACGCACCGCGATATGGTTCCAGGCACCTTTTCATTTCTTTGAAAATGGCAGCATTCCAGGCGAACGGAATGGCTCGAATTACAGTGGAGTCTTCTTTGGCCGCACTTTATTTCGAGACGCGGTGGATCGTGCGAGGAAGGAGGAGACAAACAACGCGATCGCCGTCAAATAGACTCGCATTCCAATGTGATGCATGGTTAAGCTCCAGTTATATCTTAAGCTTAACCAGTCAAAATTAGCGGGGTATTAGGCCGAGCTTAGAAACTGCTCATCATCCGCATGCGTAAGGGCTGCCGGCAGTCGGTGGCAGCCCGACGGCCTATGGGGGAGAGAGGATAAGCCTGAAGGGCGAATCCTTGCGGAGGAACTCGATAGACCGTTGATGGAGCAGACCCGCCACGCGTTATGAGATGGTACCTGACATCTTTTTGCTCCCACACGCCCCGGTGTGACCGGCAGTCCTTTCAAGCAACCAGCCATCTCGCTCCAGAAGTAATTGAAGTCTTCGATACAGTTAAGTCGCGCAGCGCATTGTGCCGCGTCGGCTTGAACGCAGTATTAAACCTTCTCCTGGCTGGTTAACGCGGTCTGCATCGTCGGATTGTCTATGTAAAACCCAATTCGGCTCACCCGACCAGCGGTGATCGTCCACACATGCGCAATAGGGACATCGTACCGGCTTCCCGTGGCGTTGACGGTTCCTTGGGTTCGGCCAATGGCGACGACATGATCTCCAGCGTCAATAAAGGTTTGGAGGACGAGCGTTGAGTTAATTGATTGGGTGAGCTTGCTAAAGAACGCTTTCGCTTCCTCCTGACCTTTGTAGTTCCCGCCCCAAGGAATTTCGTTGGACTGGTAAATTTCAACGGCCGGCGCAAACAAGCTGAACACCTCACTGAGATCGCGTCGGCGAAATGCATCGTAGATCTGCTTGACGATCTCAACACTTTTCCGTGTGGAGTGCGTCGTTCCAGGATCTTGTGATTCATTCGTGCTTGTCATTCGTTCCTCCCGGATAACCATTCTGAGCAATGAGCTGTCAGCAACCGCAGGTGAAAGTTGAGCTGACCCATTTTACGTTCTCAAGGTCGGCCTCGTCTATCGTTGTCTAAGGGGAGGGTGATTCAGAGGCAGTCTTTCTAGTTTGTTTGGTCTATCTGGTTTATCTAGTTTATTTCGTTCTCTGAACCAGACAAACCAAAGAACCCAAATAGACCAGACAGACCAGATCCCCGCCACGCGCCGCGAAATGGGTCCGGCATCTGGTAACTTCCGGAAACGATCAGTCCTGTGGGCGTTCGACCCATCTGAGGTTTGCGGCTAAGGCCACTTCTTCTGATCCCGGTGACGTTATGTAAGAGATGTGGACAAGAACTTCGATCATATCCCCCTCAATAAGTAGTTCGGTCTTCAGAGGGCCAAGATAACCGTGCGATCCTGCATAGAAGACCTCGATCTCCCCCGTATTATCTGTGAGTGTGAACGTATGGGCTTCGGGCGGTACCATTCCCATCCTACGAGGAATAGTCCGCAATGCAGTTACTATCCCCTTGAATCTGACCAGACGGAGATTGTGCGTTTGCGGATGAGAAATGACATCGCCAATCCGAACAACTTCATAGGATGTCAATGGACGAGGCTTTGATTGAATAAGCGGAGTGCCGTAGACCTCAGGGGAGTTCGAGGTGTTGATCAATAAGAACAATAGATGGGCACAGAAAACAATTCCAATTGCCATACCTAGCTCGTTGAGGCTAACCAAAAACGCTAGATTTTAGGATGAGGGATCGGGACATTCTACTTTTTCAGCTGAAGCTGGTCCATCGCTGTCTGAGGTGAGGACGATTCAGAGGCAGTCTATCTGGTGCGCCGGTCTGCCTTGTCGCTCTCGTTCGTCGAACCAAATAAAGGAGATAGACCACCGAGACCAGATGCACCAGATCCCCGCCACGCGCCGCAAAAGGGGTTCTAGTCCCTTCTCTCCTTCAGATCATGTCGGAATGGCAAAATCATAGACGAAGAACTGATCGTCACGCTTCCAACCGGCTGAGTGGTACAGCGCCCGAGCAGCGTCGTTCGTGATAGCCGTTGACAGCGAGAGGCGAGTCGCACCCAAAGCAGCTGCAAACTTCACGGCAGCAGACATGAGAACTGAGGCCACTCCTTTTCTGCGCGCCTGCTCGTGGACGAATAGATCATTGAGTATGAAGATGCGAGCGAGTGAGATCGATGAAAAGCTCGGATACAGCTGCGTGAAACCAATAGCCCTCTCGTCCTCATGTGCGATGAACACGGTGGACTCATCGTTGTTAAAGCGAGCCAGCAAGAACTCTCTTGCCGCGCGAAGATCACTTACGCGACCGTAGAACTGACGATAGCCGTCAAACAGCGGGACGAGTTGCTCCAGATCGTGTATGGTGGCTTGTCGGACAGTATGTGCCATGCGCTTCCCTTTCGTAGCGATCACCAGTAATGCTGCTTCTGTCAGCCTTTGATAGGCCAAACAGTTTCAGCAAGCTGTCAAGGGCGAGTCTACTGCAAAGTTGTAGACGTATCCATCACTCTGGAGACGATGTGGGATCTTGTTGAGGGGAGGGCGAATCAAAGGCAGTCTATCTGGTGCACGGGCCTGTCTTGTCTATTTCGTTTGTCGAACCACACACACGAGACAGAACGAAGAAACCAAATGAACCAGATCCCCGCCACGCGCCGCGGGATGTTGGATTGCAAGACCCTCAAAGCTTTGCCCCAGGGTCCTTAGTCGCGTCGACCTCGAATGACACGAACAAGAATGACCACGACCGCTATGACCAAAAGAGTATGAATGAATCCGCCCATGGTGTTCGAGGTGATAATACCCAGAAGCCAGAGGACAACCATGACGATTGCAATGGTCTGGAGCATGCTGCTTCTCCTTTTGCCATACAGTGGCCCGTCCTAAGTTTAGCGGCCCACTGCCGCCTCACTAATAAATCTGCTGCGGGTTACCCGTACAGCATTGCAAGGCAGTCTCAGTAATCCGTTGTTGTAGGCGAGTCTACTGCAAACTCGTAGATGTATTCATCACTCCGAAGACGACGTGGGAGCCCTGTGTTAGGAGAGGGGAGGTGAGGGCGATTAAGAGGAGTTTATCTGCTGCGCGGGGCTGTCAGGTCTCGTTCGTCGAACTACACAAACGAGACAGACCGAAGAAACCAGATGGACCAGATCCCCGCCACGCGCCGCAAAATGATACCGGGCACCTTTTCAATCCCGTACGACACTGCCCGGCGAAGGAGAGGGCTGATGGTGGTGGGTTAGAGGGCGGCAAGCACAAGGCGTATCAGGCCGGAGATATCTTCTGTATCGGCAGAGGGGGTCACATGGTGCGTCATCCGGTTATAGCCCGCTTCGAAGGAGATCAACGTCGTCCATGCCTGTGATCGCTGAAGATCCCACGCGAGTCTCCCTTTCCCGCCCACTTGCTTCGTGTCAATGAGTCCATCGCTTGAACGTGTGCCGGCGTAGTTGCCCATGGCACTGATCAGTACCTGCTGACTTTGTCTGTACTGCAGAGCGACTGATGTCGAGGGCGAATGGATTCGAACGCCTGACCAATCCTGTACCTCCTCCCGATACACCAACGTCGGAGAGATGGTCAGGGTATTCAAAGGGTGAAAAGCCGCCGTGAGTATCTGCACCCGCACCGTGGTCTCCGCTCCGCCACGAAGGAGATCGCTCCCGAGGATATAACTCGATGCGAGACGGGCATTCCAACCCATGCCGTTATAGGCGAGCGCGCTTTCCAGGGTGTGGTTGTGGCTCCGCTGGGGAGCGATGCCGAGTGGTTCAAGCGCGCTGTTCAGGGAATTGTGCCCGTAGGTCAGGGAGATCTCAGGCCAGAGTGGCCCCTTCCAGGCGAGCCCGACTCGTCCATAAGTCTGTTCCAGCCGAGAGCGGGTGGGGTCTTCAGCCACATTGTTCCACTGTTCTCCGATTGCGCTCCGCAGTGTGGTCCAGCCGGACTTCCATTCTCCCCACAGCTCACGCAGCGCCTGGTCTGGCCCATTCAAGAACGCCTGCCCTGCTGACCGGGACAGCATCCCGTAACGGATCGATCCTGCTGTGCCCGTGAGACCGAGTCGAACCATGCGTTGGGCGGCATCGCCACGTGTATCGTCGGGAATCCTGGTTTGAAGCCAGCCGGCTCCTCCCAGACTCCGGGCCACTTCCGCTTCAGTGAGGAAGGTTCCGTTCAGCCATGTGGTCGAAGATAGGAGGCCTTGCGTGCGGGGTTGATCGGTCTCCGGGGCGAGGTCGCGCAGGCGGGGTGCGGCCACCGGTGGAGCAAAGAAGGTTGTCGTGAGGTTGGTCTGGTAGAGGGGAGAGGTGGCCTGTTTCGAATCGGTTTGGGGAGCCAGATCGGAGAATAATCCCGCCCAGCGTTGAGCAACGTAGTCTGAAACCGATTCGTCGCTTCCCCAGGCCGGAGGAGCAAGCAGAACCAGCAAAAGCACCAGTGGCAATTTCCAGAATGTATGCATCGTTCACATGACTGGAGTGGTCCAGATCAATATGAACCCTAGCACTCGATGATTAGATCCTAAGTCGTTGAAAAAGCATGCCCACTTTGCGAGATAATGGGACATGTCATTGAGTGGCCGAAGATGAGTAAAAGGAGAAGAAGATAAAGGAAGCTAAGAAGATGGCATCGGCATACACGAACGGCGAATCGGAGGACGGCGAATTCCTGGCAGTCTATCTGGTGCGTGGGTCTGTCTTGTCTCTCTCGTTCGTCGAACCACACAAACGAGACAGACCAAGGAAATCAGATGAACCAGATCCCCGCCACGCGCCAGGAAATGTTGGATGCAAGGCTGATCTTCATTCTTGGAGGGGGGATTTCTAGTCAGCGCCCACCGGACATCTTTAGTCTATAAACGAAAGACGTCAATTGTGAGGGTTGCGCCGTAGGTCGGGCCAAAATCAGTCTTACTCAGGTTCCCCAGACTATCGTTCCACGTCTCAAAACGTACCGGGCCGGCAGTGAATGCCGCGGACCAAAAGAACTGTTTCCGGCTTTGCCCAACCCCATTGACGAAAATTCCGGAATCCCATGTGGCCGAGACTTCTATCTCCCATGTTGGATATTGTTCACCGCGTTCATTCGTATGGTATTGCCCGATTGCGAGGGCAGGCTGGACTATATGTGACGTCGGTTTAGTTTGATGTAAGACCGCTCCATTTTCCTGGAGGCTTATACGTCCCAGCCCAGACAATCGCACACTCACAGCTCCCCAGTCTCCGGAATAAAACTCCGGCGTGACTTGTAGTCGTCGGATGCCCGCCCTGAGAAACTGCTCTTGATATATGGTGCCTGCGGAGAATCCACCACCCAGAAACCCTGTCTTGTTTTTGAAAAACCACTTGGTTACCGAGCCATCAATCATGGCATCCGTATCCTGACGCGGCTGGAAGGATGTCACTGGCGGGAGGTGGCGCAGTTGGTGAATGACCTTGTTTTGGAAGAACTCGGTGGGCTGATTGGCTGTGGGGCTAATACCTCCCGTGACATTGATGCTCCACCCTTCGAAACGGTCATAGCCGTGTTGCGTCCAACTGAATGTAATTAAATTGAAGCCCAGCGTATTGGGCACAGTGGAATCATATTTGGCTCCAGTTCCATCTGTCGGCGTGAATCGGTCGAGCGTAAGCCCAGTGGTGAGTGTTGAATACTGATCTGGGAACGCTAGGCTTCCCCAGTGTACGGAGGGAGCGGGTGATTCGCCAAAAGCCTTTGAACACGCTAGCGCGAAAAGAAGTAGTACGCATAGTGTTAGCGTGCATCTTCTTCCAAGATTCTCTCTCTTCTTCCCAACTGAATTGGACCGGTCCACGTACTTAAAAACCTCGTTTAGAAGGTTTGCCAATCGTAAGCTTCCCAGTCAAAATCAAACTTCGGAAAGAGAACTTTTAGATTCAGGGGTGGCCAGATACAGGGCAGCCAGTAGGCCCGCCACGCGCCGCGAATGGTTCCCAGCACCTTCATCTTCTCCCGTTATCATTGAGCAGTATCCTTGAAAGTGTGCTGAGGCAAGTCTACCACTCTGGAGGGGAAGGGAACGTTGTGCGAGGTGAGGGGAGGTCAGAGGCAGTCTATCTCGTTTGTACGGTCTATCTGGTTTATCTCGTTTATTTCGTTCTCTGAACCAGACGAACCAAACAAACCAGATGAACCAGATGGGCCAGATCCCCGCCACGCGCCGCGAAATGTGTGATTGCAAGACCTGACCCCGACTCGTTCGGTTTGGCATGGATTTATTCGGACCAAGGACCAAACCTTTTAGGACACTCCAGAAGAAAAAGTATTATTCTACTTTTGGAAGGGGAGCCGGTCCATTCGATTCACTCATCGTGCATCAATCAACAATGACTGAATCGGAAGTGCGTTGTGTGAGGTGAGGGGGGGGCGATTCAGAGGCGGTCTAGCTCGTTTGTTTGGTCTATCTGGTTTATCTCGTTTATTTCGTTCGCTGAACCAGACAAACGAAAGAAACCAAACAAACCAGATGAACCAACTGGACCAGATCCCCACCACGCGCCGTGAAATGGTTCTTGACTCCTTCATCTCTCCTTCGCTGGTAGTTTAGATCGAGAGGCGAGAAAGACGTCGAGTGAGACACGATCGTCGTTTTTGACTTTGAGAAATTCAACGCCGACAGTTTCTTGGTGTACCCACTTGACCGTAGCGAGACACACTTCCACAGGCGGCTCGTCCCAGGGAAGATTCAGCATGAGCGTGAGCTTCTGGCCAGGACAAAACAAGCGATTGATACAGAGCCGGGCCCCCTTACGTGAAACATCAAGCAAGGTTCCGTCGTCGGAGTCCTCGGTCGAAAACAACCTGACAGAGGCTTCCCCGGTGACAGCGATGCGCCTGACAAAGCGACTGTAGCGCATTGGCCAGACTCCTAGGGGATGTATTGTAAGCTTAGTAGAGACGTCGGAGCAAGAGCCTAGTAGATGAAATGTCTTAGTATATTGGACGAAACCCGGCCCGCCACGCGCCGGGAAATGGTTCCGGACGCCTCTGCTCTTCTCGTTATGCGGCTTTCAGGATAGCTTTTCGGAGCGATTGGGGAATCGTAATGGGCAAGAACAAGCTCTTAGGATAGAGGTAGTCTTCTCCGGACTCGTCAATCACGCGGACCTGACCGTGTTTGAGAGCCATCGAATCGGGAAGGGCAACATAGATCTTTCGCTTTTCAAGGGAAACCGCATAGCCCTTGTTCTCGATGCAGATCAGAAACCGGGAAGCTGCACGTTTGACCTTTTGCATGGTGATGACCTCAGAGAAGTCGCTTGATCTTGTATTCCTTCCGGCCAATTCCTGTTGCTTCATACCAGTGAACTTCAGCGCGATGGATGGAGCCATCGGAGAGTCGGACCTTCGCAATACCTTTCCGCTTGCGCCAACGCCCTCTGCCATAGATTTTTCGAAGCCGGGCGATCTCGCGGATTCGAGACCCAACCGCAAATGTTTCAATCTGCGTGATTGGGCCGAGCAACTCAAAATACACGAGGCCATGGTCCCAAAGTTATATGGCATCCGTCAATGGGAAAGATTAAACGGCGAGGAAAGCGCCGGCCCGCCACGTGCCGCAAAATGTTGGATTGCAAGACCTGACCCAACTTCTTTAGACGATGTGGGAGTCTTGTGTGAGGGGCGGGCGATTCAGAGGCAGTCTAGCTCGTTTGTGTGGTCTATCTGGTTTATCTCGTTTATGTCGTTCTCTGAACCATACAAACAAAAGAAACCAAACAAACCAGATGAACCAACTGAACCAGATCCCCGCCACGCGCCGCGAAATGGTTCTAGGTGCATTTTTATTCCAAGAAATTCAGAATGTCCCCGTGTTTCTTTCGCAGGTATACCACTAAATCTGTCTCTTTGCTGCTTCGGAGAGCCAATCAATATTTGACCACCGCGCGGCCGACAATGTCGCCTTTCCGCAGGGAGTTGAGGGTTTCGTTGATCTCCTCGAAGCGAATGGTCTTGATGGCGTGGCGGATCTTGCCTCTCTGAGCCAGCGAAATAATTTCGCTCAGGTCGTTGTAGTTGCCCCAGAAGGAACCATGGTATGTGTACTCGCGAGCGACCAAAGGAAAGAGCGGCAAATTAATCTTGTCCCCGACGAGTCCCACAGACGCGTAATGCCCGCCGACGGACAAAAGACCGAAACCCATCTGGATCATCTCCTCGGCCCCCGAGCAATCGATGACAGCGTCGACCTCGCCTTGACCAGTCGCTTTGCTCAATTCCTTGCGAACGTCCTCGAGCGATTTGCCTTTTGTGCTGATGACATGATCGGCGCCAAAGTCTTTCGCGACGGCAAGCTTTTCTGCGCTACGGGCAAAAGCGACGACCGTCGCCCCCGCGCCGAGCAGCTTTGCGTACTGGACTGCGTAGGCACCCAAGCCGCCGATTCCAAGGACCGCCAGAATGCGATTCGGCCTTAGAGCACCGGCGTCGCGCAGTTTCTTGATACCCCGATATGGCGTCAGCCCCGCATCGGTGAGCGGGGCGAGCTCCTCAGCCTTCAGGTGGTAACGCTTGTCCACCTTGATAAGGTATCTAGCGGGAACGGGGAGGTATTCACCGTAGCCGCCGTACGGCCCGAACCCAGGCCACTGTCCACGAGCGCAGATGTGCGTATCGCCTTGCTGACAGTGACGGCACGTTCCGTCGCCCCATCCGCCCACAACGACTGCCTGGTCGCCTTCCTGGAGGCCATCCGTCTTAGATACCACGCTTCCGATCTTTTCCACCTCACCAACGATTTCGTGACCCGGTGTGAGGGGAAACGCGGGCTGGGCATACTTCCGAAAATAGCCGTCCAACAGTTGCACGTCGGTGCGGCACATTCCTGCCGCGGTAACCTTGAGCAGCACTTCATCCGGCTTGATGTCGGGGATGGGCACATCTTCCAGAACGAGAGGTTGATTGTAATCATGCATACGGGCTGCCCGCATAGAGTTACCCTCCTTTCTCTTACTTGACTCGCAATTGTAATTGACTCCAGACAGCTAGGCATTCTGGGTGCCTTGAAGAAAGGTTCGAACTTCGCTAGAGGTGTTGTAGAGGTAGAAGCTCGCACGACCGGCCCCCGCGACTCCGAGACGCCGCATGAGCAGATGTAACTCATCCCATTCTTGGCAGAGGTCTTTCTCGCGAATCCCCTCAGGTATCATCCCAGCGAGCTTCTCCCGGTAATCCAGGAGGGAAGCTTACCCCGCACACATTCCTGAATCTCAGGACGTCGTGAGCGTGCCTTGCCAGCCTATTCAGGCCTGATCCTTACCCAAAGGTCAGTGAACACGATTGTATCGAAAAACGCGACGACGTTGACGATCCGAGCGTCACGCATCTGCATATACCACGTGTAGGCATTCTTGTAGGGTTTGCCATCACGGGCGGTTCCTTCCGCGTCAAACAAGGCGATCACCATGTCGCCATCGGCGTAGATGCCATGAACGGTCGGCACCAATCGTTTAGAAAGCCGCGCATTGAACGGCGTGATAACTACATCGAAGAACTCCTGCCGGCTTGCATAGGTTCTTGAGACGGGAGAATTGCCAACGATCGTCCAGTTCGCGTCGGGAACGAGCAGATCAAAAACGTTGCCAGCCGTTCCATTCCGCCAGGCATCAAATGCGGCGTGAACAGCCTGTTTGTTCCGAGTTTCAGTATCGGGCTCGGCCATGGCCGTCGACCCCATCAGTACCATGAGAGTAGCAAAATACACGGCGATTCTCTTCGCGTGCTTCATGATTGCTGAATGTGCACCTCATATCCTGGAACTAATCAATGGAGACGGCAAACGCGCATCTAGAAAGTTACGACTACGCGCCCTATGATGTCACTGCCCCGAAGTACTTTCAAGTTCTCATAGATGGCATCAAATCTGAGTGAGCAAACGGGACCTTCTATTCTTTCAGATCGGCCCGGTCTATCGCTGTGTAAGGGGAGGGCGATTCAGAAGCAGTCTAGCTCGTTTGTTTGGTCTATCTGGTTTATCTCGTTTATTTCGTTCTCTGAACGAGATAAACCAAAGAAACCAAACAAACCAGATGAACCAACTGAACGAGATCCCCGCCATGCGCCCAGAAATGGCTCGCAAACAAAGACTCCCGACCCCTTTGTTTTCTTCGCCACGTGATCTTGGACAGCAGCCGAGGCAACCTCATCCGAAAACCTGAACTAAAGCCGTCTCATACCCAGGATTGACGCAGGGAGGATACTGAAGGGCAGATTATTTTGGACAGCAGTGGGCGAAACCCTTTTAATCACCTCGAAACCGACGAAACCCGCTAATACAAAAACAAAGATATTGCTTAATACTTCCGATTCCATGACTTCTCCTATCCAGCCGCTGCCGCTAAATCTTTTTGGGGAACAGCGATCTCTTTTGTCGTTTCCGTGGGACTCATCAGTGTTCCTCTTAGAATTTCATCAGAGAGATCAACCGATAGGCGGCCATCTTTGATGGCCAATTTCAAAAATGCAGCGACGTTCTTTGTGAACATCTGGCTCGCTTGGCCTGGAGCCGAAGAACTCAGATTGATCGGTCCAATGACGCTGACACCATTTTCGATGACCGTTTCTCCGAGACGCGTGATTTCAGTATTGCCACCGCGCTCGGCAGCCAAATCAACGATGATCGCACCGTGTTTCATTTTCTGAATCGTCGCAGTAGGAATCAAAATTGGAGCTTTCCCACCGGGAATCAAAGCCGTCGTGACCACGGCATCCGCTTCTAAAAGTGCTGCGGTCAGAAGCTCCCTTTGCTTTTCCTGATTGCCCTCAGTGATCGCCTCAAGGCTTAGGACAGCTTTTGCACCAACGCTTTGAATTTGATCGACTGTTGCGGCCCGAACGTCGTACCCGAAAACGAGAGCACCGAGGCGTTTTGCTGTCGCCATTGCTTGAAGACCGGCGACACCCGAACCTAGCACCAAGACCTTTGCAGGGGGGAATGGTGCCCGCTGCCGTCGTCAACATTGGGATAACCTTTGTCAAACGATCAGCAGCTAGCAGTACAGCCTTGAATCCACTGATGGTGCTCATCGAGGAAAGTACATCCATCGATTGCGCACGCGAGATTCGCGGCATGAGATCCAAGGAGAAAGAGATTAAATTCTTGTTTCCATGGACCGCGAATAGATCCTTGATCCACAAAGAATCAGTCATTCCGATAGAAACGATTCTTTTTCCTGATTGCCGCGAAAACTCGGCAATCTTTTTGAACATGATTGGTGAAATGTGAATGACGATCTCAGCCTGTTCAAGGACTTCTGCCGCAGAATTTAGAATGACCATCCCATGATCTGCGTAATCAGAGTCTTTGAATCCTGCCGCGATTCCAGCACCGCTTTCGACAATCCATTCAACTTTCTGTTTTGAGAGGAGTTGAGCAATTTGTGGAACCAAGGCCACGCGTTGCTCGGTCTCCGTCGTTTCTTTTAGAATTCCAATTTTCATTGTTTCCTCCAGCCCATCCATCCGAGCCCTGTTAAGAAATGTATTAGACCTGCGCCATGCCCCCATCGACGGCGAGATCTATACCGGTGATGTAAGAACTTTCATCGGAGGCGAGGAACGCGACTGCTGCCGCGATTTCCTCGGGCATGCCTCTGCGACCCATTGGGATCTGCGTGGTGAACTGTGCGGCCGCTTGCTCGGCCTGTTCAGCGGTAAGGCCCGTCGTCGTCGCTAAGGCCGGGGTATCGATTGCTCCGGGGCTCATACAATTCACGCGGATCTTGCGGTCTTTCAATTCCAGAGTCCAGCCGCGCGCGAAGTTGCGCAC
>DASYRC010000055.1:0-65958 GCA_036004925.1 Nitrospiraceae bacterium
ACTTGCGGTTTCATGGTGCTCGACTCCTTTTCTCGAGGCACGGTCTGATTGAGATCGTACGCCGTGAAGCCTGATGGTCGCGCTCACATCGTCCTGAGCCAGGACTTTACTATACAAGTATGTCGACACTCCTGTCACCACCCAACCACGAGGGCAGGAATCAGCCCCCGTAAGAAATGTTTGGCGCGGTGACGAGAGAAAGCATATTCAGGAACCCTCTCGGTCTGAACTGCCACCACTGGCGTTCGGTTCTCCGGCCCACCCCCGAGAGAAAGCAAAACGATGACTCAATCATCGTGGCGCATCCCTGAGTTGATCGGAGAGGGCCTGAATGGTCAGGGGCGCGTTCCCCCCCGAACGATTGTTGACCAACACATAGGCTCGCCGGTTCTCCGCCACGGCCTTCCTGACGAACTCCACCGTCTCCGGTCGCATCTGCGGAAGCTCCTCCACAATCTTAGTATACGGCTCCGCTCGCGTCTTGGCAGTTTCATAGGGCATTTTCACTCCACAACTAGGGGATTGTCTAGCTCCGAAAATTCTGCGGGAGGCGTACAGGTGCATGTAGAAGCGTGTTTACATCTCACCGAGGAGATTCCCCATGGTATCTATTTCAAAAGTCGTCGTTGTCCTGTCTTCTGGCTTTCTGCTGTACCTGGGTCTGTCCAATGCCGCCCAGGCCCATACTGAGGCTTTGGCTGCGGATGAACTGAAAGTGGACCAAGCTGATCGGAAGCAAGGCGGTCAAAAGGAGGGTAAACAACAAATGAACGAGATGGAGGGCAGCCAGCCAAGCGGCGGCAAGACGATCACGGGCGAAGTGTTGCGCGTTGAAGGCAATAACTGTTCCGTCAAGGGGCAGGATGGTAAAGAAGTGCGTTTGCACATAGACTTATCCACTCTGAAGGCGAAAAACATCGAGCCGGGTGATCGGATTGAGGCGAAGGTGAACGATCAGAATCACGCGCTGTCGGTTCCCTCGGGCCAAGCGGTCCAGGTTCATCAAAGAAAGGCAGTAGGTCAATGACACGGTTATGATCGTGGTGACCACCAGTGGAGGCACTATATGTCTATGCCATCTAAGGACAACCCAGCATCCTTCTCACCTGTTTCGCTGCGCTCAGAGGCGATTCTTCGGGGCGGTCCCGAATCACCGACGAAGCCAGGCGTCTATTGGTTTCAGCCTGAGACCTTGACCAGAACCCTCATGGTGGAAGTCCGTGTGACGAATGGAGAGTTGACGGTGTGGTGGCCTAACCAGGACGAACCTGTTGCCAATCTGAAAGGCCGTTGGCGTGGCCCGATCTCTCCGTCATCGGGACCAGTATGCCAGTAGGTGGGAAAAGTACGGGGACAGAGAAACAGGCGCTTTTTGTGATATTTATTGGCCTTCGAGTAGCACCGGGGTCTTGCTACTTTGCCCAAGATGCATCCCCAACCATGATGAGATCGAAAGCGGGCCTCCGGCACAGCGAGGATTTCGTGAACCATCCTACCCTCATGAGCGCAACATCCAGAGCAGGCGAGTCAGCGTTGCCGATTCGAGATCAGGTAACTCTTTGAATGCGAGACCGAAGATGGAACCCTCTTTCCACCGCACAACGGCGCTGGGGACATAAATGGGGGACTGTTGATCGGGCCGAATATGAAGTTCTATTGGGATACCGGCAGGCACGTGAATGGCGCTCGTCAATCGACGTCCTCCGAGGGAAAGGTCAAGCACGAGACCTTCCTTGATATGCACACCGTCAGTGGAAAAAACACTTTTGAATCGGACAAGATACCGTGGATGCTTACAGTCCCCTCTCCTCATATCTCTCATGGTAGGTAAGACGGAAACGGTGGTCGAACAAGACGAACATCCAGCAAGCCACGTGCCTCATCTGAAACGCGCATGTCCTCTGTCGTAGCCGTAGTGTTTCCCAGAATTGCACCCCTGCGCAGGCTCTTACAGGAGGATGGAACGCGGTCCGCGTGAGTTGAAAACGATTCGGTGTTGAATCAAATTTGATTAGATGGGCACTCGTAGGCTTGCGTGTTCGGAGCCAAGCAAGCAGCCTCAGAGCTTGTTAACGGGAAGGAAGTCACCCTATCCGTTCTGAAACATACTGGGGTTCTTCCTCGTAGGCACGGTTCGAGGAGCGCAGTAGAGTGAGGATGCTTTTGGAACCAGCCATGGAAAAACTGCGACCCGCTGCTCTCGGCGCAGTGACACCATGGAGAGCTTCTGAAGCAGAAGGCTCGGCTCCGAAAGGACCCGGGCCTTTATCCTTATAAGGAGCCTATGTGTCTTCTCTCCGCTGGCTACTTGGCAGGAAGGTATGGCGGGTTCTGAAAGCTCACTTACGGTCGGGCCAGAAGGGAAATCGATATGGAGCCCACACTCACCAAGCCAATCATGGAATTCATGCGCGGGTGCGATCATCTGCTACGTTCCCCTATCAGGCACTACACATTGACCGGGAAAGAGAGGGAAATTATCAAACTCTACATGCGAGAACTCACCGAGAGATTTTTCAGCGAACCGGCTGACCGTCCTTCTCCGGAGTCCAGTGAACCGATGTCAGCCGCACAAGCTGGCGAGTCCCAATCTGGACGCGTATGACCTGTCGTTTCAGCCGGTGCAGTGAACGGGAGCGGCGAGTGGCGAACACTTCTCTCCGTTCGATCTCAACGGCCATCGATGGGCCAGACCGATAGAGAGACCGCAAACTTTGAATGCCAAGTCGCTAGGAGAAGCGTATTGGTGCCGCTGACATTCACTGAAAGGGTCGCAGTGCTCTACGGCGCGCCTGGAGGAAGTGTCGAGGTATCCGTCGCGGAATGCGTTTCGTCTCCTTACGATTTTCAAAGACCAATACACGTCTGGGATGATTCTTGGTAAAGCACGTGCATCCTTCCCCGTGCCCAATGCCTAGGGGAAGCACCAGTTGGTATGGACCTTCGACGGGGATATGTTAACAAAATGGAAAACATCAGTCATATGTTCCACACGTTAACGCTTAGGTTCGCAACCGAATCTCGATTGCCAGTACCGATCGATACATTTGGCTTGAGGATATTCAGTCAAAAAACCCGCCCAGCAAAGACTAGATGTGCAACGACAACGGCTCCATTTTTAGCCGATTAGTGAGAGAGGCGAGATGAAGACCCAACTGTTAGCTAATCAACCCCGCCGCAGGCTGGTCAGAGCGGTGGTCGCGTGGGAGATGCATGGCGAATCAAGCCTAGCAGTCTCGTCAAAGTCACCTCTGATTTCCTCCGCCAAATTCCTATCCAAGGAGGTCCTATCATGCTGCACTGGGCCATAATATTTCTCATCGTTGGGCTGATCGCGGCCCTCTTGGGGATTTCTGGAGTAGCGGGTACAGCAACCTCCATCGCTTATGTGTTGTTTGTCATATTCGTCATCGTCGCCATCGTCGGTTTCGTCATGGGCAAGCGGCCTCCTGCATAACAGAGGGGCCGTGGCAACGAGAGGCGAATTACAGGGGAGCATATGGGTAAGAATCCGGGGCGCCGCACATGCCGGTCTCCTGGCGACCCATCGGCAGCCGACTCCGTCCGCAGCCTGAAGCACGGACGGAGTCGAGCCGGTCCCACGGCGGACAGGGAAACGGCGACGGGTCAGAGGGATCGCACTCTGCTGGCGTCCGGCCTGAGGCGGATTGCGGCACAAGCGCTGCGGCGTGTTCGGATGGGGAGGTTCAGAGCCGCCGTAGCGTATGCGCACCAGCTGGTTCCCACGCATCATGCCGCAGTATTCTGAAGAATCCCAGAGTCTCTCTACATCATCTGGCCGGTTTTGAGCCCATGTCTAGACGACAGTTGTTTACAGGGACCTTTCTGCTGGTGTTTCTCCTGCTCCTCTGGGAACTGGGACTCATTCTCCGCCCGTTCTTCTCGCCGATTCTCTGGGCTGTGATCCTTGCGACCACGACGTACCCCCTCTACGTCCGATTATTGGCACGGGTGGGAGAGCGTAAAAATGTTGCCGCTGGGATCATGACCGGGGGGATGCTCCTCACGGCGGTGCTTCCGGCCGTGTATGCCATGATCCTCGCCAGCCAAGAGGGTGTGGAGGCCTATGAACAGGCCGCAGAATGGCTGAAGGAAGGACACCTCAAAGATCTCGGCGCGGTATTCGCCAAAATTCCCGGGGTGGGAGCACTGAGCCAGGAGCTGGCGGGCCGCCTCATCGTGGCCGGCAGCGGATCGGTCGAGGCCTCCCTCCTCGAAGGGGGGAAAGCCATCAGTACCTTTCTTCTCTCGCAAGGGGTCGATTTTGCCAAGAATGCGCTGCTTCTCGCGACGGACTTCCTCGTCATGCTCTTTACGTTGTTCTTCGTGTTCCGTGACGGTCCTTATGCGTACAACACGGTCTTCCGAGCGATTCCCCTGGAGGAGGGGCACAAGGTGAAGATCTTCGAACGTCTCAATACGACGATGCGGGCGGTCGTGACGGGCACGCTGTTGACTGCCTTGGCCCAAGGTGTAACGGCCGGTGTGACTTATTATCTATTGGGCCTGCCCTTTTCGGTGTTTCTGGGCGCCTTGTCCGGCCTACTTTCTCTGCTCCCCGTCGGCGGCACGACGATCGTTTGGGTGCCGGCCGCCTTGTACCTATTGTTCAGCGGCGCGGTGGCTAAAGGCGTCATCCTGATTGGAGTCGGCGCTGGCCTGGTCGGGTTGATGGACAACCTGCTGCAGCCCCTTCTCGTCGGCGGGCAAGCGCGCCTCCCAGTGCTTCCCCTGTTCTTAGCGTCGTTCGGGGGCCTCGCCTACTTCGGAGTCCTCGGCCTGTTTCTCGGCCCCATTCTTCTCGCCGTCGTCCTCGAAACGTTGGTGATCTACCAGGAGGAATACCAGCAACAAAGCAGCGGCATGATCATGGAGGTAACGACGGCTCCCCGCGAGGATCTGCGCACGGCGCATGAGTTGGCTGACAAGACGTTGTGAATGTGGCTCGGTCAACGAGGGGGTCCCGAGAACTAGGGGAATTCCCAGCGGGTGAGCGGACGGACCCATGCGATCATCCATCTCCATGATGCGAATTCTTCCACGGTATTGGAGAGACCGTGAGACAGAAATAATTTCAGGAGTGGCGCGTTAAATCGCTGGACTTGACCAACAGTGAGCGATGGGATGAGAACACACAGTGCTCGTGCCGAGAATTCTCCCACAAGTGGCCTTCCCGCGGATTGCTGATACGGCACTATCCGCCGTCGAACCCTAGCGACGGTGGGCGCACCGTCTTCATCTATGTATAGGGATTTGACAGTGAAAGCGGCCGGATCTCCCTCGCAGGCTCTCGCGTTATTAGAGGAAGAATCCTTTTCGTTGGCCTCAAATCCTTAAATCGCTCCAGATCTCCCTGCACGCGCAACGACACCACGCCCAAGACATCTCCCACACTTTCGACGACACCCTGAGGGGCATACTCTATTTGCAGCATGACTTTGGACCTGGCATCCGAGAGTCGGTGAAATGTCATGACCCCTCCATTGATGGCACCGCCTCGACTCGTCCACGCGATACGCTGGTCCGGCGTCTGCTCGGTGATCTCCGCATCCCACTCTTTGTCCTGGCCCGCGATCGCTGGTTTCCAATGAAGACGTGTGTCATCCAGCTGTGTGACTTCTTTCACACCTTCCATGAACCGGGAAAATTCCTCAAACTGCGTCCATTGATTGTAAGCGGTCCGCATAGGGACGTAGACTTCAATGGATTTCTCAATGGTCGACATGCGTTCCTCCGTCACGTAATTTTGGGTGAGTCGGTGTGTATAGATCTATCGATCGCTAGCGTCCGTCAGTTCACGGCTTGGGTACTCCACTCTCCTTTCCCTGTAATGGCGGGAGAGCAGCTGCTTGTGTGATCCGTTCCCACGGCCTTGCCCGGAGAGTTGGCAAGTCGCTACCCTATAAATAAAGTACCGACCTGCCCGCGATCACTAGGACAATGACTACTGCCCCAGCGAACCGAGCTTGCCTGATTCGAGAGGAAAGTCAGTCGTATGGCCGGCGTCATTTCCCGTGATCGGCATCTGTTTCGTGGAGCGAATCGCGGCCGGTTTGAGTTCCGTACCCGGCATCAGTTCCTCGGGCCGAGCGAATCGATAGCGCGTGATTCTCATCGTTCACCTTCGCCTCAATACGATCCCCCTGCTTAAAGCTTCCGATTTTCTCGGTGGTTTTGTCGATATGCATGCGCACTTCCTTACCCTCCTGCTCCTTGACGAAATAGTTATCGCCTTCGACGCGCAACATTTCGCCCGTGATCGTCTTCCCGCCTTTTGAGGGACCGCCCTTCATCTCATCGCTCATTTGTTTTTCACCAGCTTCCTGACCGCCTTGCCTCCGATCAGTTTGGTCAGCTTTCATTTCAGATTGGTCAGCTTTCTTTTCGTCTGCGGCCGAAGTCTGAGTGGCATGGGACAGACCCAGGCACAGCAAGAACCCACACGACAGAACACCGACAACTTTAGGAATAGATACCATGAGGACCTCCTTGGTTCGGATGAATAACATACAGTTATCTATCCATATGATGTTCCCCGGTGAGAGTCAGCGGAGCTAGGAGGGCTCCTAGTTTTTGGCGTGGTAGAGCCCCGGCTGGCATATCGGAATGAACGTTGAGGTCTGTTCCTCCTTCCCCTAAAGGTCTTTCCCTTCCTCAAAAACTAGGGATTCTCCTGGTAGTGCGTTCCCCCCGTCTCGGATACATTTACGCAGGGCCAACACCCTAACACCCTGCACAGGAGGAAACCATGAAGTACGAATCCACCAACATCATCTCTCGCATCGAATGGTGCCGGCTCCAGCAACAACTTCACTCAATCACGAAGGATGAACGCGCGGGCTGGCGTGCAGAGGAAGCCGGCCTCGTGGATGCCTTGGGCTGCAGGGATCGGATCACCTTCATGAGAGAGGAACACCGGTCTCAGTTCATACGCTATCAATGTGGTCTCGAGGATGGGCGAGCCCTTCTTCGCCTCAGCGCTCTCACTCCCTGTGGCATAACGCGTGTGGAGGGGGTGGGCCCGACCTCGCTGACAACCTCGGCTTGGGTGGACAGACGTCCCTCACAAGCTCCTACGCCAGTGCATGTGGGGGAGCCTCGACGATGACCTGCCCACGCTGTGATGGCCTTTTGGTCCGTGAATACCTGCTCGATCATCGGGAAGGACCCCTGTCCGGCTTTCACGGGTCGCGGTGCTTGAACTGTGGCGCGATCCACGACGACGTCATTCGCATGAACCAGCGTGTGCCGCCGTTACTGAAACGGGTTCGGTCTCCTGTCTCTGGGTTGGTGCTCGCGCCCGGCGAGTAAAATCCTTGGCGCGCTCGCAATACTCGAATGGGCGGAGAGGGCACTCCCATGTTGAGAAGACGCATGCTGATCGTCGATGACGATCCTGATCTCCGAGGCATCCTTCAGGAGTGCCGCACGTATCGCGGGTACAGGGTGGAGATTCCCAAAATAACACTGTTGAGTTACTTCAAGGGCGCAGCCTAGGAAAGAGAAAGGACAACCTCGTGGAAGAGAACATAGATGATGTCTCGATTGACCATAAGGAAAGTCTGGCGACCACACACACTGGGCCCGGCATCATGCTGCTCACGGCCTCCATGCGATTACTCTATAAGGATCGGCGGGCAGGGGAACTGTGCCAGCAAATCATTCGCTGCCAGGACGGGAAAACGGCAAACGGGGTGCTTCCGCAAGCCGTCGCGAGTCTCATCGATCACATCCGGAAGACCCTCAAAGTCCGAACCGATCCAAAGGACTGGGAGCAGATTCAACTCAGACGCTACGTGAACACTCTTCACAGCTCCGTGCTCCTCTGCGGCACGGCCTTGATTGATCAGTCCAACGCGGAAAAACGAATCCTCATCGTGATCAGCGAAGTCGGGATTGGCGCATGGCAGGACCATGTCGTCGTCCGGGCCAAGGAGATGTTTCACCTGACCGCACGCGAAACCACGGTCGTGCAACATCTCTTAAAAGGCTGGACCAATAAGGAAATCGCCAACGAAATGAGACTCGCGGAGCAGACCATCAAGGAACATTTCAAACACATTTCTGAAAAAACGAACACCACCACGCGCACCGGAATTGTCATGACGATTATCCACTCCGGATTACGCCATGTACTCGCAGCTCCCTCACCACATGTGATTGTGCCGACTATGAGTGGTATGCCCAGCGAGCTGGTGGCGTCGGCATAAATGAAGCGCCGCGGGGCAAAATACGAGATGGAACTGAAACAACAGCGCGATCTTCGCGACGAGTCTTGGAGCATCTCAAAGAGGATGGACCTAAGAATTACGACGCTCGCTATGTCCACTTTGCCCCACACAGGACAGCCAGAATTAGGACCGGTCCTCGTTGATCTTCTTCAGTGGGAGCAACATATCGAACCGGACAAAGACTAATGAGGTGAATATCACCGCTACGCGTCTCGTTTCATCTACGTAGTTTTGCAGAACATTATTGAAGGCATGAATCCCCTCAGTGGCCAGACTGAGATGGTCTTAGGTCCGGGCCAATGGCGTAATGTCAGTAACCCGCAGGCAACCTTCCCAATATCTGATATTGGATCTGGGAAGAGGAAGCTGATCGCCGTTGTTCAGCTCAGTTACGCCAAAGAAGCTGGCAATCAACCCGTTGTTTATCAGGAGGAAGGGAAATACGAGCCTATGTCTCAAACCTTTAAACAGTTTCCAATCAAAAATAGAGTTCGCATCTGCTAGTCCTCTCCTATTCCTTTTTTCCCTTGATAGAGCCACCGCCACAAGAGACGTAGCACGCACTACCTAGCTTGGGATCCGTGATTCGTGGTATGTGCTTGGTGGGGCGTGCTATACGAGGCTTACTGCCAATTTCTAGTTTTTTCTGTGTATATTTTAGGGGGCCAGAGCATATGGAAGGGTACCCCCTCGGAAATTTTCCGACCCCCCACCCCCTCTTGGCCAGGCAGTGTTAAATAGGTGTTACGACAACAGACAAAGGCCGGTAGAATGCGATAAAGTGAGAGAATTCACTGGAATACTGAAGAGCGTGAAAAATGTTGAGGGATGAGGGGATTGCCCAATCAACAAGGGCTTGAGCAACCCCCAGGAAAGCACTCTTAATCAGCGGGCCGTAGCTATGCCCCGTATATTCAATGGCAAGGAGTCGGGTTCCCTAGACACGCCCTGTTTGCCGACAAAACCCCTCGGAGTCCGTGAGGGGTTGATCCCCTTCATGGATACTTCACGCTTCTGCTGGTTGATTCGATAGATGGATACGTGGGCACAAGCGCCCTTCCAGATCGGAGAGCCTCGAAGTGACCTGTTCGGTCTGAACGATGAGCTGGTCCAAATCGTAGACTGGACTTGCTTTAAAAGTGGGCTGTGCACTACGCGGATCCCGCCTGAGCCCCGTCAGCGCCTTCCTCACCCATTACCACCCTCAATGTGAGTCATTCCCTGTTAATTCCCTGTTCTTACGAACGCGTGGACTTCGTGGGGTCCGTCGAAAGCCACGCGGGATGGGTCGTTCCGTAGAACGAGCCTGCGAATGAACGCGCCGCACATGCGATTTTCCCTGTATATTTCGCTGATGCAGGGAATTTTCTGCAGAGAAGGATTAGCTAAAGACTGGCCCCACCGCCATAGATTGCCGCATAAATTGGGGTTTTGGACTCGAAACTCCAGAAATTGTAGCTGAATTGTAGCTTAACGCTCCTGTTCCAGGCACGGATACCGCCAACTTCTTCAATCCTTCCGTCAGGTCCGCCTCACAGACTATGGCATACCGCCGATAGACCGCCTCTGTCTTGTGGCCGGTCAACTTCATCGCCACCGAACGCGGGACCCCTGCCCGTTCAAGGTTGCGAACTGCGGTGCGCCGGAAGTCGTGGGGAATGCGTGTCGGCACCCCTGCCAGCCGACAGGCCGCCTTCCACCGATGATAGAGCGCCTTCGGATGAATCTCCTTGAGCGTGCCTCGATCATTCCAATGGAACACCCACGGGATGCTCTGCCCCGTGGCCAGTTCCAACGAGAGGGCGTGTTCCCATTGCGCCCGTAACAGGTTCGCCAGTTCCGGCAACACGCCAAAGGGAAATACACGGCCTTCGTCGTTCTTCGTGGTGCCTGGCTCAAGGCGCACCATCCCTGCCGAAAAATCCACTTGCTTCCATCGCAGTGTGAGAATTCCACTCGGTACACGCCACCCGGTCAGGCATGCGAAAGTGATCGGCCCCCGGAAGGCTTCCGGCAGATGTCCCCGCACCGCCTCGAAGTCGGCCCGCTCAAAAAATCCTGTCCGCACGTTCCGCACCGTGATCTGGGGGAACGGTGGGCAGATTGCCTTGCCCGCCCGTTCAGCCAGACGGAAGGCTTTATGTAGGTGTGTGAGTTCAAGCTTAGCTGTGGCGGGCGCAATCCCTGCGGCCATCCGCTCACTGACATAGTGGTTCAAGCGATCGAGGGTGATGTCACAGGCACGCATGCGGCCAAAGACCGGCTCTAGGACCTTGAGCGAGGTCTCAAGCCGCCGCGTCGAGGCCGTTGGTTCACGGTGTAATCGTCGCGGATGATCTGCACGAGTTCGGCAAACCTGGTTTTTTCGAGGTCAGGGCCACGGAGCTGGCCGGTGCCCATTTCAGCCAGACGTTTGCGGAGCAGCTTCACGGCATCCATGCGATGGATTGAGCCCGAAGCCTCTGACTCTTCTGTAAGTGATTGAGAACGGAACGATTGGACTAGATCAGAACCTATAGTTTCTAGAATTTCAGGGTGTTCAAATCTCGCCCCTTCCGTCAACGACACGTCGGACTCACTATTTGTAAGATTTCGTACAGGCTGGCGAATAGGGCCAGGCGCTTCTTGCCGAGCCACTAGCCCCCTCCACGAGAGACCTAACACGCATTACGGAGCTTGTAGTGCGTGGTTCGTGGTGGGTGCTCTGGGCACTACGCGGGCTTACGGCCAATTTCTGGTTTTTTTCCGTATAAAATTTAGGTGGTGACCGCGTATGCGGCGGGTACCGGCTCGGAAATTTTTCGACCCCCACCCCCTCTTGGCCAGGCAGTGTTAAATAGGTGTTAGAACTAGAGACAAAAGCCGGTAGAATGCGACAAAGAGAAAGAACCCCATGGAACGCCGAAGAGCGTGAAAACTGTTGAGGGATGACGGATTGCCCAAGTCATCAAGGACTTGAGCAACCCCCTCTGATACAATCCCGCTCCGGCACCAACTACAAGACCTGCCCGACGGCAAACCGAAGCCCCGGCGCCTTTCGGAACCGAGCCTTCTGCTTCAGACCGGCATCTGTAGCTTCGCTATGACGGATCCCAGCAGGACCGGTTGAAGGAGGTATTGCTACTGCGCCAGCATGGAATTCGACTTTTCATTTCGACGGTCAGTCGTGGGGGTGGAGCGAATCGACAGCGCGTGATTCTGATCGTTCACCTGCGCCTCAATACTATATCCTTGGCTAACGTCTCCGGTCTTTCGGGTGGTGGAGTCCGTATGCAAACTCACTTCCTTCCCGTCCTCGCCCCTAACGACATAGTAATGGCCCTCGACGCGCAGTACTTCTCCTTTGATCGACTTAGTACCTGGTGACTGGCTATCACCCGCTTCGCCCATTTCCGAAGCCGCATCAGGCGGGTGGCCGGCATTCGTTTGACAATTGGATAGACCCAGGCACAACAAGCAACCACCCGCCAACACACCGATGATTTTGGAAATATATACCATGTGAGCCTCCTTGGTTGGATGTGTTAAAGCATGTCCCCATGCACCCCTACGCTCCTCGCAGAATTTTCGGGGCTAGAAAACCGCCGCCGGCTTCATTCCCTTGTCTGGCATTAGGTTCATTTAGCCTGGCGAATCGCCAGCGCGTGATTCTGATCGTTCACCTTCGCCTCAATACGCTCTCCTTGGCCAATAATTCCGGTCATCTGTGTCATTTCGTCGATATGTAACCGCACTTCCTTACCGTCATACTTCTTGACGAAATAGTTTTCGTGGTCAACGCGCAACACCTCGCCCCTGATTGTTTGAACGCCCTTCGTCTTTCCTTCATCGCTCTTTACTAGATGAGCAGGTAGACCAGCTATCCTTGAAACAGATTGGCCAGCCTTCATTTCGTCTGCAGCCGAAGCCGCATAACCCATGCTTAGCAGGAGCCCACAAGACATGACAGCAACGACTATGGGAATAGATGCCATGGCAGCCTCCTCTGCTTGATAATGTTCGATCACTGATTCTCGACCTTGAGAATCTTAAGCTGCACGATAAGCGGCTTCCCCGCGAGCGGATGGTTGTAATCCAACACAGCCATCATGTCTCCCACTTCTGCCACAGTGGCGAAACTGCCCAACTCATTCTGCACAATATCTCCTTGCTTCGCTCCAGGCGGTAACAGGGTTTTCGGGAGAGTCAGCTGTTTCCCATCATCATAAGGACCAAAGGCTTCCCCTGGACTCAGCTCAACCTTCTTTTCCTCCCCGGGTTTCATTCCGACTACTTCTTGCTCCAACGCAGGAAAGATCTCGTGCCGACCCTGAATAAACTCGCTGATGGTGCCGTAATCGATCCCCGGCGAGCCGGGAGCGGTAGCCACATATTGGAGGGTGACTTTCGAGCCTTCCAGTATCCGCGAACTCTCGGCCTCCTGAGACCGAGAAGAGCCTGCTTGCGGAGACATCGCTCCAACAACGTATCCCCCAAAGAGTGTCATGCAAGCGAGAGTGAATATGAGACTCGCTCTTGTGAGATCGTGTCGTCTCATACATACCTCCTTCTCGAACCGAAAGATTTATGCCCTGACCCTAGGAAGGAATGACTCTTCGCGGCGCTAGTGATGAAGAATGACCGCTACCAATACGACACGGGTGACGACGTAATAGGCCAACCCGCTGAGAATAAGAATCACCACGCATTTCACGAGCAATCCACGAAACATCCCTCCGCTCCAGCATTCCCCTACTATGTCTCCATGGCCTGACTGTATCGCCGGATCGTATTGGTTCGAACTACTGACCCTCCCGAGTCTTGGTGATCTTGGTGATTCTCTGTCTCAAGTCGCTCTCGCTCAACTCGACTTCGATCCTGACTTGATCGCCCTTGGCGACCTGCTCCTGCGTCAAGATGTTGGAATCGGTCACCGGTATCGTCCAGGTTCGTCCCTCCCGCGTCTGGAATGTGATCGTCCGCTGGACTTGGTCAATACTCACAATCGCACCTGCAAAGATGGTCGCGGCATCACTGATGAGAACAGTCGCGCCTATCGTGCAGAGCAGACATATGGTTGCGATTGCGAGCCTCGTCTTCATCATTGTGCACCTCTGAGCGATAACAATAGGGTTGTATTTGTGTGACAAATAGAAACTTCCCTCTGCCACATAATATGGCTACCGCTGCCTTTCTATCCCGCAAATGGTTTGCCAAACATCACGAGGCGAGCAACCGTAAGTATTTCACATAGTTTGAGGGATTGGACAAGAAGGGAGAGAGACAAGGAGTTATGGCCTAGAGAGCATGTTGTCTCTGGCCTGTATAAAGGAGCCGCAATTCCGCGAGGATTTGGAGTTTGACATTCTGTCTCAGACGGATAACTCTTCCCACGGAAGTCTGCGGGTTTTGAAGGCAGTCAGTAGGGTTTCCTGAATTCAGCGGGCTAAGCGGCCTGTCCACAAGAAGAAGATGGTTCCCTGAGCGATAGAAACGATGACCTAGTCGCGTAGCATCTCTGAGAGTGCCTGCACCGTCAATGGTGCATTGCCCTTAAGGTCTCGAAGTCTTGGCAGATCCCGCACTAACCATTTGCGCTCAATTTCTTTACTGTGTTTAGCCATGTTGTGCCATCTCCGGATCCACAATGACAATGGGGGTCAGGGTACTTTCCCGACACCATGTCCGCCAGTACACTTCGATGCGACGCACAAAGGCAGAGGGCTTTTCTCCATACAGCCGGATGCCCAACCGCGTGGCTTCTACCTGGAGCTCTCCTCGGCGCTGATCGATCAATGCCACCATTGTCCCCACCCGCGTCCGGCCCTCAGGCGTCTCCTGAAGCATCGTTTCACGCAGGAGAGCAAGGTCGTGGTCCTCGCTCAAATAATCGGCTAATCTCTCGAGTTCATTAGTCAGCTCCCCTAACATCCCCTGCCATATCGGTGTAAGAAGTCGTATCTGGTACTCAAGATCCTTCACCCGCTTGCGCCATTTGTGAAGGTTTTCGACGCTTGGTTTGGACTGCGCCTGGGCCATGGTGGTCCGTCCCTTTCTATAGACGCGCTTGAATCCTGGGCGCAAAACGGCAAAGCCATTGTCGTCAATAGGCCAGTCGTTCACCCGTGTACGTGCCGATTTGAGCATCCTCGCCACCTCCGCGAGGGCTCGGTTCTCATTGCCCCGCTGCCTTTTCTGGGTCCTTAGGAAAGGCTTGCGTAACGCGGTAAAGGCTTCGGGCGCGAGTTGATCAGCGTAGTGTTTGGTCAACCTATCGAACGCCTCGATCATGGCCGTTGCGTCGCGGACGTCTGAAATCCGTCGCGCCGCATCACGATAGCAGATCTTTTCCTGAGTAAGAACGTCGTCATGCTTCACTTGTACGAGCCGGAGAAGGGAGCGCAATTTTTTCAACGAGACGCGTATATCATGAATCGCTTCGTCTCGGTTCTTCTTTGCTGATTTTATGTGCTGAACAATCTTGTCGAACTGTTCACGCGCAATCCGCTTCACGCCGTCTGACAGAGTTTCATGCCCTTGAAAGAAATAGCCCATACCGCAATCCCAATAAGCCTTAATGATCCATACGAAAACGCTCAGATACTCAAGCCATGGGCCTCGCTACTTAGGTCGTGAGGTTGAGTATTCTTATACCGTGGCAAGCGTAACAATAGGCATGCTCACAGCATCTTCAGGGAAAATCCCATCTCGAAAAGTTTCTATATTCTATTATATTGGTTTTAAATCATTGGCCTTGAACGCTGCTGTTTCGGTCGACCTATGGTGGGAGCCCGTGCACCACTAAATTGGGTTTGGGTGCCTCTCTCAACCTGCCCTTATTCATCAGGCTCTGGGTCAAGACGGACGGGAGACCTGTTCCAGCACAACGCCGCTCGTTTGCGCGTCTTTCCCACGTACGGCCAAATCACCCAGCGACACGATGCCCACCAGCTTTTCGGCACGGGAAAGAATCGGAAGGCGCCGGATCTGTTTTTGCGACATGACCTGTGAGGCTTTTTCAAGGTCCTCATCTTCATAGCAAAAGAACACCTCCGAAGATGTCGCGTCGCTCACGTGCACCTGCTTCGGATCGAGACCCTTGGCTACGATCCGCACCACGAGGTCACGATCGGTTACCATCCCGCACAGCCTCTCACCGTCACAGACAGGAATGGCGCCTACATTCAGGTATTTCATCTTCAATGCGGCCTCTGCGGCGTTGGTCTCGCGTGAAATGACATCCACGGTCGAGGTCATAATCTCTTTGAGTAGCGTGTGCATGTACAACCTCCTTTCCTATTGCGCCCAAGGGGGATCCGCCAAGTTCTTGTCTCAGGGCTAACCTTTTTCTAATGACATCGACTCCCACGCAATGAGGTTCCAGTGCGGTTCAGTCGGGCCCTCTTGGCTTCTTGTAAAAAAATGCGTTCAGGTACCTCCCGAGCATGAGCACATAGGGCGCCCGTTAGTGGTGAAACACAATGCGGTTGATAGCTAGCTCCCTCCGGTGAAATGAACAGGTTGCGCCGCTTGAAGACAAGTTGTCCAAGTAGACCGCCGGCACCGGTCCTTAAGTCATTGGTTCTTCTATGCGTCTCGCTCGGTCCATTGTATGCACAATACACTCAGAAAATAAGGGTCTGTAAGGCATTTCCAATGCCGAGCAATGATGGAAAAATACAAGAATGTATCTCCCGTCTGTCACAGCTGCGCGAGCATTTGTCACACCTGCAGCGACGATATGATCGGCATGGCAGCCTATGGCAACCGGGAGCTGATGGCCCGCAACTACGGCATCGATGCACTGCCTATACGGAGGCTCGCAAGCAGTTGTGCCGCGGGTTCCCGGGAGATGGCCGTAGCCACCGCATAGAGGCGGGCGTCCAGTGCCATCGGGAACTCTGAAGGTAGATGAAATCGAAGAATGAGCTGACGACCGAGAAGCCGACGATGCGGGGGGGGCCTATGGGCTCAGACTAGGGGCATATATTTCTTTGGTGAAGGTTGAACCTTGGAAGGACGACGGTGTCATAGCACATCTCGATGCCGATCCAAGACAACAGAGGGGTGCAGGTCAAATCAAACCTTGGAGGATTGATCATGAAGAAGGCAATCATTGTGGTCGTATTGATGGCAGGACTGATGGGCTCTTCTGTCTGGGCCCTATTCGAGACGAACAAGGAACTGTCACAGCGCGCGACTGTGACACTGGACAAGGCCGTTCAGGCAGCCGTGGTGGCCGTCCCCGGTAAGGCGGTCGAGGCGGAGATCGGTAAGGAAGCAGGGCAGACCGTGTATAAGGTTGAGATTGTCGACAACAATAACAAGACGCAGAAGGTTTACGTCGATGCACAGACCATGCAGATCAAGATGATTGCGTCGGTCCCCGAATTGGGAATCTCGGGCCAGCCGATACCGCTGCAACCTTAAATCAGGAGATCCCATGAAACAGGCGGATACGTACATCTCGAAACCATTTGATCTGCATGGCTTGAACGGCATTTCCGATCGCACCATCGACAGCACATGAAGCTCGGGCATGCCTCACTTGGAATAGTGAGCATGAGGGAAAGGCCCAATATTCTTCAGAAGGAGCCTTGGCTGTCGACCCGCTGGATGGCTGCTCTTCACGAAGCATGTGGTGCGTCGACGTGATGGAAGCCAGGTATAGTTCATGCTCGAACGAGAGGGCTATGGAGGATAGTACATTGTTATGTTCGCAGTCGTGATCATTGCACAAATTGAGGCAACACTAGGTTCCCTTGTTGCAACCGAGAGAAGATCCCCTCGACAAGAAGGGAACGTAACAAGGGCTTAACTATTAAAAGTAAAAGCCCTCGAAACGGAGGAACTGATTATACATCGCATTGATTTGATGATTGGCTCCCGGGATTTTGCAACGCTCAACGCGGAGCAGTTCATGCAAGATATAGTGCCGTACTACCAAGTTGAGGGTACGGGAGATAGGCTGGCTGGGGCCATGAGTGAAGGCGGTTTTGGGAGCGTTCCCATTTTGGCCAGAGACGGCAAGCTAGTGAGGATTGTGAGCTCCTCACTGTGGTTTCATCGACATAGGCACTAGGTCATGCCTCGCATAGCGTGGCTGGCTGAAGCGGAAGCAGCAGGGCATCAACATGCGAAGAATTTCACTTAAATATGGTGCGCTACGGTTGACGAGGAATCAGAGGCCACACAGATGAGTTTTCCCTACTGTTCTTCAGTGTACTGCAGCCGGTTCGCGCGGCGTGGCTGGCGGGACTTCCTCCGTCAACTGTTAGGCGAGTTTCCATGGCATTGCAGGACGTGCGGGAAGCAATTTTATCTGCGTATCCGGTCCTTTTATTGACGATCGCCCCAAACGCGAGTCCATCTCTATTTTAAGAAGCGACCGACCATCTCAAACAGGTGGGAGAGTGCGGCGATTGTGGGCGAGATCATTGAGATGAGGCAGCGCAGGTTGATGACGGTATTTTCTGGGCACGAGGATTGCTCGTCTTGTGCTCCACAGGGCTCATGTGAAGGAAGGAGGGCTGCGCCATGAAGGTGACCTTGCCGGCTCGTTCAGAACAGGAGTGCCAACGTCACGAGATAAACCTCCGCAGGGATGCTCGAAAGGTGGTGGGACTCCGTGCGATCGTTGCGGACAAACTCGGCCTTGCCAGTGGAAAGGTCACGAATATTTCTCCTGGAGGGTGCGGGCTGCGACTGACGAAACGCCTGAGGCGCGGTCAGTATATTACGCTCCTGGTGTACCCGAATGACCGGACTGCGGCGGTTCGAATTGATCTGGCGAAAGTGACGTGGGTCGAAGCCGAATGGGCCGGGGTTGAATTCCTTGGTGTGTCTCCTCAGAACCATGAGCTTCATCGACTCTGTGGAGATCAGCTCAAATTCCACTTGGAGACGTAAATGCCAGCCGGTCACGCTGCACACGTGTCTGTCGAGGAGATCGATGCATGGCGGCCATTTGAGGTACGATATGTCTATCCCATGTAAGAGCAACTCAGCATCATTCTCAAAGGCGGACCTTGCGAGCGGTACCGAGTCTCCGACGAAGCCGGGTGTCTATTGGTTTCAGAGCCGGACCATGGCTAGGGCACTCATGGTGGAAGTCCGCGTGATGAACGGAGAGTTAACAGTGTGGTGGCCCACGGAGGACAAACCTGTCACCCATCTGACCGGCTGCTGGCACGGCCCGATACCACCATCATCGGGACCAGGACGCCGGGTAGACAATCGGCGGGATGAAAAAACAGGTGGCCAAGAACAGAGTTAGGTTGGTGGGACAAGAATCATCCGACGCGCTGAAAGCTGTGAGGTTCCCCATGCCATAGTACGGCGCCATGCAGAGGATGAAGAAGAAAAAGTATGCACACGTTCCCTCTGAGATTAACTGCGGAGGGTGTCGGCGAACCCTGGAGACTGCAACGTATCAGAGGTTCCCATCAAACGACACGCCGAAAGAAAAAATTCACGACATCATTGATCCTACCTCCCCTTCCTTTTCGGTAGGGTGTACTTCCTGCGGTCACTACACACGGTCAATGCCTGCATCGTGGCCCACTCAATGATTGAGGGCAAACGCCGCTCCCCTATCCCCGCCTTGACCCTGGATAACTGCTAGATATAGTGTTGCCCCCTCAAGAAGAAGAGGGATAAGCCATGACCAACTCGGAGAACCTTCGCGTTATATTGCACTCCGTACAGGAAACTGGGAAGTTCGAAAAGCATCAGATCCTTGCTGTACTGAGTAATCTTATTGACATTGCTGACCGGCTCGAAATCGTTGAGGTCAAATGTGAGATACAACCTCATCCCAGCTAGTTGAAGAAAGGGGACAGCCAACGCCATCCCCTTCGGTTCTTGACCGCCCCTGTGAGACTAGAGGCCGTTGCTGTAGAATCAACGCATGGATCTCGCGCACATTTCGAGTGCGGCGGAACTACTAACAATCGAGCACCCTCATTTCGGTAGGATTCACCCCCCTGGATTCCTCAAGACTACTGTCGGTGCCTTCACTGGTACGAGCAGGAAGGCCGTTGCCCTAGAGGACTACAGTTCTGGTAAATGCCAGACCGTCGCGTGTCGGATAGATCCACGAAATTTCATGGTAACCATTGCCGGTTCATATGTGCTGGTAATCCTAGAAGAGGGTGCGAGCAGGCACCCAGTGATCCACAAGACATGGAAGATGGTGGAGCAGCGTAAAGGGGAAGGAGTGGAGGACTTCTTCGGCACAGTCAGCACGTATATTGATTCGGATGGTTTGAAGTGGGAGCATAGATTCGAAAGACCACCTCACGAAGATGAGTTGATTGGGTTTGGGAGCAATGGGGAGGAAGTCCTTATCATCACTCTGGAGAGCTTCTACCCAACGACTGCTTCTGGCGTCAGTGGCGTGTTAATATCCCCTTCTTCCTAGGCCCGCCAATTCACATGGCTGACTCATCGATAGCGTGACTGATTTTCCCTCTGCAAAATAAAGTCTCCACCTGCAGCCCTTGCGCCTTAGTTCGCATCCCTCCTATAATGCGCCTCCCTGCGAGGCCACTCATGCCCTACCGTCGCTTCCCCGTGCAATGCTCCATCACGTACAACGCCGGACCATTCCAAAACCAAGGCACAGTGTGGAACCTGTCGCGTGCCGGGTGGCGACTCTCCGAAGACCTGCCGTTGCGACTAGGCGAAAGCCTCTCGTTGACCATCCCGCTGCCGAATGAACAGCAAATAGAAGTGCCATCATGATTCAAGGCGAAGCTACTTTTATCTCTCTGCTCAAGTGGGCGCTTCTCGCCTTCGCAATCATTACTGCCGTGATTGCTGCGTGGCTAGCATTCCTTAACCGCGATTCAGAATAAGTCATGCTAACAGTCCTGCCTGCCCTTGCACTAGGAACCGTCGGCGTACTCATCACCATAATGTTCGGCTTAAAGGAAGAGGTTAGAGAATTGGAGTTTCCAGTGCTTTATCCCTACGAGAAAGCATCCAAAACCCCGTTCCAGTATATGCACGATCCGAAGTACCGTCCCCATTCTGGAATGTATGCCTCTCTCCACCTACAAGAGATCGCAAAGGCTTATCCTGAGGACTTCAAGGACGGGTCAGACGACCTGGGAATGGGTTTGTATGGAGATATCACCTTGCGTCTAGTGTTCGACAGCTTGATTCAAATATTCCCTCTAAACTGGGACGTCAAAATCTCACAGATAAATTTGCCCTTCGTTAACCAGAGAAGCTTTGGGCCTAACTCAAACGTGCAACAGCAGAGGTCCTTTCATGGGAGGAGATTAAGGCCATATTTCCGAAATCACATGCACTCCAGGCGCCCGCTTTCTCTTTTGGAAAGTTAGCGGTACCTCCAGGAACCAGAATATCGGGCAAGGAAGAGCGAGATCAGACCGGAGGTCTCTACAAAACAATCATCATCGAGAACGCTTTTGTTGACATTGAGATTTCGATAACCTTCAGTTCCGGGATGGCAGACATCGGAATGCATACTCTTGTAGTCGATCTACCTACTGAAGAAAGCCAGAAGTATTGGACGGCTAGCTATTTAATTGCGATGAAAGCAAAATTTAATGCCTATCGAAGCGGACACCCTGACATGCCAAAATACAAGACTTGGGTTAACAACATGTTCGAGACAGTCAGAGACCAACTCGACAGTCAGAGGCACTGGGAACGTGCGAAGGAACTCTTGACGGCTCCAAAGAACCTACACTAGGAAGACCTATGGGTGCATCATTGAGATGGGGCAGCGAGTGGCGAAGGGGACGACGCACTAGCGAGGAGGCTGCCCGCTAAACCTCTTCAGCTCATTGGGCATCTACAGTGAATAGCGATGTGGTTGCATAGACCGATATTCATTTTCCTAACGCTGATCGCATTCATCAATTATGGGTGTATGAATTGGGTCGTACACCGGAGAGCAACACCGACCAAGGAGACACCCGTCGCCAGTGGTCCGAACACCACCAAGGTTCGTGAACTAACAGTTTCCGCTCAACCGACAGTGTCCAACCCTCACGTGCCAGTGATGCTTCTCTATTCCGAGCGGTGGACAGAGGTTGAGGAAGTGGTGGTTACGTATCAACAGCGGGAGTACAGGAATAATACGTTCAATCCCCTCATCATTCCACCCAGCCTACTATTCCTTGCTCTGACTCCAATTATCCTAGCCCTCTACTACACCATTGGCCATGAAAAACCTTACTACAATGAGGAGGTGAGTGAATACGGGTGCCCTGATATTCCCCTTGTCTTCCTTTATGGGGCTATTGGATATGGGCCTTGTGGTGTCTCAACAGGCGGCAATTACAGGGACCTGCCCGTGGCTGAGGAGATACGTCAAACAGATCCCACCGTGGAGTTGCGCTACCCTCTGGCCTATTGGTCGGTGCAGGTCAAGGTGGCGGCACAGGGTGTCAAGTGGCAGAAGGACACGTTTCTGACAGTCATAACGGACGCCGAGGGTCAGCGGCGCATACCGCTTGACAGCATGTTTAAGGAGTTTTCTGACGCCCCTCTGGAAGTCACGGTCATCCTCACCGCCGATGAGGCTCACACCACGGTCCATTTGGACTCTCAAGTAAGTGAGGCGATATATACCCACGTTAAAAAATGAGGACAATCGCCTGGGCTTTCCCCATACCGTCTTTACTGATTCCTGTTTGTATCTTTGCCGCCGACTTCACAGGCTCCGTCGTCTCCGTCCTCGACGGCGACACCATTGAAGTTCTGCACAGCCAACGGCCTGAACGTATTCGACTCAGCGGCATCGACTACCCCGAGAAGGGCCAGGCCTACGGCGACAACGCCAAGCACGCCGCTCGGTCCCTATGGCTTTCCTATACGGAACCAGGATCAAACATGTGTCCTATGGGCATGGGCTGTGAAATGTTGGCCTACCGCAGCAGTGCGCATCATCGCGTGCCCGTCCTGGAGCCCCATCGTATATCTCGCGTACACCCCGGGCGGACTCTGTTGATACTGGTTCGTGTGGTCTCGGTCGAGGAGCGCGTCCCAGAGCCCATCCTCTTCGGCTTGCCATCCTGCCGCCTCAAGCGGCGCACATGCCTGCATCCTCTGCCGTCGGCACCATTCAATGCGCGATGCGATGGATATGGAAGTGGGTGTGGTTGCAGATGCCATGGCTCTCCTCCTTTGCTGGATCGTGCCAGCGCTGAGTGTGCCGGCCTGGCTACCTCCTTGCCCGCTCCTGTGGATGTCACAGGGGCCGTCTCTGTCACGCTTCAGGAACACCCTCGTGAAGACGCAAAGAGGATGCCAAGCACCGTGTCCGCTCTTCCTGGAGGTCGTTCGGACTGCTCGGTATCCCATATGTTCCAATCAGTTGCAGCGGTTCGATAGCTCGCCCCAGAAACTACGATCGGATGCTAGATGGAGGCGGGTTGGGGAAATCTGTAGGATAAAGTATCCAGCCCAAGACAGACTGTCCTACTCGACAGGATTGGTGATTGAAGCAGGCCTAGCAATCCTACGTTTCCCTGCACGGGGCGGGCCGTGTGGCAAACGACCTAAGCAAGCAGCCTCAGAACTGGGCTATGGGCAGAAAGTCGCACTCCAGACATTCGCCAAAGACAAGTTCCGGCGGACCATTGCCGACGTACTTCTGCCCGATGGCACCAATGTCAACCATACGCTGGTCAAAGACGGCTGGTGCTGGTGGTATCGGAAGTATGCACTTCTTGATGCGGAGCTTGAGAAGCTAGAGAAGGAAGCACGAGAGGCGAAGAAAGGCTTGTGGGTCGATCCAGCACCCATCCCACCGTGGGTATACAGAAAAGCGCGGCGGGGGCAATCATTCGATTTGTCAGACCTGGTGCCGTTGGACGCTGAGACGGAAGGCGTGGCGGCGACTCGCGGTCCGCCATTACTAGGAGCACGTGAACCGGACTCCGCTGCTTCCTCTTCACCCTATCCCATCATTGGCAACCGAAAGAGTCACATCTATCACCGGCCTGACTGTCCGAACTACAGCCAGGTTGCGCCACATAACCGAGCAGCGTTTAATAGCGCGGCGGAGGCGGAAGCATCAGGGTATCGGGTGGCAGGGAATTGGTCCATGAGGGTTATCCTCTGCCGCCGTGGGAGCGGTGGAAACGGAACTCGCGTTAGTGGGCCGGCTTATTCCTTGGCGTTGGCGCGCTTGGCTTCAGCGTGCGTCGCTCGCAGCGGGACGCGGATTGTCGGCCTAAATAAGTCGGGTAGCGAGTCCGCCTCCCGCAGTCCCAACGACACTCAAAAGAACGGCGCAACCCGCTCAATCGTAAGAATGGGGAGGCGCACATTTTGGCGTGCATCAGTTGTCATGTACCTTCGTTAATCCCCACAATCAGACCTGCCAGCCCACAGAACACGGCGAATAAGAAGCCCAAGACAAGCATAGGTTCCATGATAACCTCCTCGGGTGATGGTAGATTCAACTGATGTCACTCTGGGCCCCGCCCCATACAAATGTCAATGTATCGTTTAGGGAGAAAGTTGGAAGGGCTAGAGAAGTACGCTAGAGAGGCGAGGAAAGAGTCGTGGGCTGATACACACCCGGTGCCGCCGTAGAAGTGGCGGCAGGTGAGGCGATCCCGCTAGCCTCACTGAACGAACCATCTGTTACAATGCCTCCCACCGCGCCTGCCAAACCTTCCGGCTACCGCTGGCCTCCGTCGCGCTTGCCCAAGCGCATAACCTGTTCGCCACCTAAATAAGCCAGCTCTGCCCGACCCCCTCAACTGAGGGGATAGTTTTACTCGTGGAATAAGTATACCTTGAGCGCCCGACGCAGGAGTCACCACCAGAGGTTTTGTTGCTAAATTCATCCCGCCGCCGCTTGCAAGAGGAGTTCTGTCCATTCGAATACTCAGCCTCCCTTTCGCCACGATTGTCGCCTGCATCGTGCTCTGCGGGGCCCCGTATCAAGTGCGAGCGAGCAGTTCTACTTTCACCACCGTCGATTCACAATGATGTTGTTATGCGGTACCAAGGCGGTTGCTCCATGAAGCATACTTATGATTTGCTGCGCAAATTCCTCTCAGTTTGTGTTGTCGTTTTCTCGGTCTTTGCTGCCGCGTCTGTTTCAGAGGCAACTCCTATTGAGGCCTATCTCTACGAGATTAGTACTGCTGGAACTTTTGGAACCGCTATAGACCCCGTCCACAGTAACTTGCCAGATTCAACCTATCCGTTTCCAATGATGCGCGGTGGCTCCTTCGACGGGCTTTTTGTCTATGATTCTTGGGCTGCCCTCGATGGTGGGAGATTCCCCTATGTTTCAGTAGCTATCAACGTTCGTGATAATAGCGGAGCAATAGTCCAGACCATCAACACGTCGCCAAATAACTTCTTCGTCACCCCCACACTCCTGCAGCTCACCTTTGGGCCTAGCTCTGGAATTCCGGATAGCATTCAGGATCTGAGATTGGTGCTCAACGGAGCGTTTACGGTTGCACTTCCATCTCCACCTCCCGGCATGTCGGATTGGGGACTCTTATCTGTCCACGTGGTACCGCCTCCGCCCAGTGAAATAGTTTCCGGGGTCCTCAATTTTGGTTTCTTAGAAACGGACGGAACGCGCCCGTTTACTTTCTGGGATTTGCCGGTATCGGCGGTTAGCCTGTCGCATACAGGGACAACTTCTTATATCCGCGAAGTTCCCGAACCCTCCTCCCTGCTTTTGCTCGGCTTCGGCCTACTCGGCCTAGCGGCGAGGCGGTGGAAGCAGGCGGCGTAATCTACCATCACATCGCGTCATCACAGACGGCGGTTCCAGCAATGGGGCCGCCGTTTTTGTTTGAGTGTTGCAATGTTTGACAGGTCCCGATGGGCGGCCTACACGCCAAGCACGAAAGGGCAAAGTTTTAGAAATCCCCCAAAACCTGTGCGCTGGGTGCATGTCCAGACGAGGGTGGACCGAGTCGTGTTTTTTGGGGGTGGGGGGTGCCTCTCGAAATCGTTTCGGTAACAGCGTAGGTGTAACCGTTAGACCTCCAACCCGTCACGCCTAGCGCAACATGTTAAGGCCGTGCTCTGGATTGGTGCGGTTGACTTGTTCACGGATTCCGCTTAATTCATGTCAGCCACACTTCAGCCACAGTCGGCATACTTCACCTTTAAATGCCTGCGGTTATGGTGAGGCTGCGAATGTGCAATCCACTCTCTCCAATCCATCTTTTAAAGCTCTGTCGTCCAGGTTAATGCTACAACGTTCCAGGATCGCCGTGGGAACATGTACCCCTTCTTTCGTAGGGTTGACGCATCGCGAGAAGCGGCGTAAGTATTTACTCCACTCCAAGCCTGGAGTCGCTTTCTCCCGTGGTCGACACAGGCGCCTTCGGCGTCGGAAGGGACGCCGCCACGGATGGGTTCGCCGAAAAACGGAAGAGTTCCTGCGCGAAGGAGTTCCTCTGTAATTTAGTACAAGGTCCGGAATTGAATTCACCTCGAAGTGATAACATCCTCAACCCCAAGCAGCATCGTTACGTGTCAAGCCCCTCGCAGACTGATCCTCCCTCTCTGCTCGGCTAGTTTCTACTGAATTGCACACAGTCTTTTGCGGGCGCTGCGCCTAGGAACCGAAATGGCCGGCGTATACCTTCGTATAGGGCTTACAAGGGCATCCTGCCGGAAGGAACATGCTATGGGTAAACCGAGCGGTCAACTATTACGCGTCAGTCAGGTGATTCAGGTTGCGCGGGAGCGAAGAGATAGCAAGCGTGCGCCCTGCAGGCTAGTTTGCCCCTTCAAACTGACGAAGTTTGTGGACAAGAGCACTGTGAAGCTGACAAAGGGATCCGGGCACGCGATCAATAAGAGCCTCAGGGGAATGATGCTCTTGCTTCCTGTGCCACTGAACAGACGGCAGGTGGTTGAAATTCAGGTGCCCTCAGAGGCTAGGAAAACGCCGAGCACCAAATTGGTGGAAGTATGTTGGACGCGACCCCTTCCGATAAGTGACCGAGTCAAGATGTACCTGGCGGGCACTCGTTTTTTCTTTGAACTTCCTGCTCCTCGTCAGTTGCCACAGGCTCGCTAAGAGGTTGCGGGGCTGCTCTACCTCACTTCTGCTTCGCCACAACGTTGTATGTGATCCCTTCGTTGCGGCTCGGGGTAGAATCTGCTTCTGCACCAGCTCAGCTTTCTGGTGGTAGGGTCGGCCCTTGACGATCTTCTCGGAGCAGGTGTACCCCTCAGACAGGCCTGCGTGGTAGGTCAGGGGCAGCACACCCCATTGTGCCCGACCATGAGATCGTCGGCCGTGTCACCAGGTGGGCTCGGCAGTGACCAAGTACAAGCCCGGCGACCTGTCCGCAGTCGGCTGCATGGTCGACTCGGACGGGACCTGCCCGCTGGCAGCTTCGACTTCATCCTTGACGCTGTCTCCGCCGAGCACGACATCAACGCCTACATCAACATGCTCCGTCGCGACGGGAACATCACGCTTGTTGGGGCACCCGAGCAGCCGCTCGGGGTCGCGGCATTCGGCCTTATCGTGGGACGCCGCAGCCTATCCGGCTCGCCCATTGGCGGCATCCACGAGACCCAAGAGATGCTCGACTTTTGCGGTGCCCATAACGTCACCGCCAATGTTGAAGTCATCCCCATCCAGAAGGTCAACGAAGCCTACGACAGACTGCTCAAGTCCGATGCGAAGTACCGCTTCTCCATCGATATGGCGTCTCTCAACTCGAAGTAAACCAACTGCAGCCGTTCCGCTCGTAAAATCCCTGTGGCCAAACTGTGGCAGAACTATTGTGTCCGATCACGTTTGATCGGTTCTTCTGCTACGTCTAAGTCTCCTGTAAATGATTGAGAACGAAACGATAAGGTGAGATCAGGCCCTATAGTCCCTGTGGCTTCAGGGTTTTCAAATCTCGCCCCCTCCGCCATAGATTCCAGTGTAATTTGATGTCTTGTTGGTCGGAACTGTGGCTTATAAGTCATTTCCAGCCGCCTGAACGGTCGCCCGCCGGACCCCATTTAACGCTGCGAGCCTCTTCAAGCCTTCTGCTAAATCCGCCTCACAGACAATTGCATAGCGTCGATACACGGCTTCCGGCTTGTGGCCGGTCAGCTTCATCGCCACCGAACGCGGGACCCCTGCCCGTTCCAGATTGCGAACCGCTGTCCGCCGGAAGTCATGGGGAATCCGTGTCGGCACACCGGCTAGTCGGCATGCTTCCTTCCACCGATGGTAGAGCGCCTTCGGATGAATCGACTTGATCCTTCCTCTATCACTCCAATGGAACACATTCGGAATGGTCTTGCCTGTCATCATTTCCAGGGAGAGTGTCTGCAATTCACGGATTGAGATTCATGATAAAAAGCGAGCTAGCGGCTACAGCGGAACAGTGGTTTAGGAAACCGTTCTCACGCCCCCTCCAGCGCACTGGAACTCACTCAGGCCCATTACAGCCAATGTTTGAGCGAAATGAGAAGTTGCTATTTGATCTTGAGGAGTCCCTGACAAGATTTGAGCATGTCTCGAACCCAGGACTGGTCCGCCGGTTGGCGTCGGCAGACTGGGTCGCGCCCTGAGCTCAGATCTTCAATTCGGTGCACCACGTCGAGGTAACCGCGGTCCTCTCTTATGATCCAGCGATAGATCTCCAGAGTTTCGGCATACCGGCCCAGCGATTCCAGTGCCCGTCCCAGCAGATACAAAATATGAAGCCTTAGTCCCCGGCAAGATTTGAGCATGTCTCCGACCCAGGACTGGTCCGCCGGTTGGCGTCGGCAGTCTGGGTCGCGCCCTGAGCTCAGATCTTCAATCCGGTGCACCACGTCGAGGTAACCGTGGTCCTCTCTTATGATCCAGCGATAGATCTCCAGAGTTTCGGCATACCGGCCCAGCGATTCCAGTGCCCGTCCCATCAGATACAGAATATGAACGCTTCTTTCGGATGAGAATGGGGGCCATGTCAGGGCTTGGCGGAATGCCGCGATGGCTTCTTCATAGCGCCCAGCGGACCTGAGGCAAAAGCCAATCTGCACATGCGCTTCCCCAGCATACTGCGGGTCAGTGGCAGCTTGTTGAAACTCTTCGATCGCCTTGTCGAATATCTGGACTCGCTTGAGAACAAGACCGCGTTCATACCGATGCAATGGGGACATCCGTTCTTCAAATGTCTGGTTCATTCTCGGATCCTCCCGTCTTCACGTATATTTGCAGAGGACATACAGAAATCCTGGTGGATGAGAAGAAAGCAAGAATAAGGCCCCACTGTAGATGCAAGCCAAGCACAAAAATCAATAACTTACCCGGTCAATAGCTGCTATCTATATGGGAGGGCGGACCGTTCCGTTGTACAAAATTGACAACAGTTTATGGAAGTGGAGCCACCATGGGATGAGGTGTGGAGAAACGGTCCCCCTAGTGCACTCGAACTTTGGCAGAAGGGACGGCTGTAAGCAGCCACTTCGGTGAGAAAATCGCTGGCCGCATTCATTGGATCGATTGTGGCCAAACTGTGGCAGAACTATCGTGTCCGATCATGTTTAATCGATTCCTCCCTTGCCTCTGACTCCTCTGGAAGTGATTGAGATTGAAACAATGAAGAGAGATCGAGACCTATCGTCTCTGAGGCTCCGGGGTTTTCAAATCTCGCCCCCTCCGCCAATGGCATGAGTAAGTTCATCATTTCAGTCGACCCTTACTTCAGCTTCCTGATACCCCCAGAGCCGTGGATGGTCGGTCTCCCTCCTAGGGAGACGGACCTCCGCCGACATCTTCATTTTGCTTAGACCCCACAGACCTACCGCTTAGGCGCTACGCCAGGTTCGTTTGCGTACCTAATTCCTGGTTTAGGATGATCTCTCTCAATTTAAATACCTCTATTACAACATTACATTATGTCCACAAACACCTTAAATTGCTTTCTTATGTTAAGAGATAAATCGAAGATTTCTCGTCCCGCATTTGCCCCCACTTTAGTTCAGCCCCACCTACCTCCACGGTATTTTCAAAAATTCTGCCCTGCCTCAATATCAACTTCAATCACACTCAACGGCGCGAAGATAGGCATCATTTCTTGAAGGAGAGACCGATGCACAAACAGATCGGAAAGATCGGGGCCATTCGTCGAGAGCTAGATGGCAAAGCCTGCCCTTTCTGCGGAAGTCATAAGTATCAGCTAGTGTTTCGGGGGAACATGCAGCCGCAAGTTGGCAGACTCTTCATCCGCTGCTCTCAGTGCCAGCGTGCTCATGGACTCGATGAAGACCTCGGTCGAATACTTTGGATGTAAGAAAGCTTCCTCATTACCTCAACCAAGAAGGAAGACACGATGCACGTCCTCCCTTCCCCAATTCAATACATAAAGTTGCGCAGCGCGCACAAGAAACAGAAACGAACCGCGTTGCACATGTTGGCACTCAGCGGTGCGGTGAGACCTAGCCATGTTGAACTCCGTTACGCGGCACCTATTGCCAGCATTACTGCCTCACGTGCGCAACCGACTGTGATCGGGTATCTGCAGAACTACCCGGTCCCTTTGCGGTCATGGGACCACGACGACACCGCACTCAACATGAAACCGACACTGCAATGGGTGCGCAGCTTCTCATCCTCGCTTGTGCAACTTGCGAAAAAAACCGATCGTCCTTCGGTGGACCAAGCAGTTAGACCTGTGAGTCGTTGCGATCTTCTCCGAGAATTTTTCTTGATCCTCCTCGCGAATCGCTTGTGCCTCCCACATAGCCTGGGGTAAGATCACGGCTCGCTTGCTGGTCTTCCTTCGGTTATCGATCTGCGTCGCAGATGATTGGGAACCCCGCATAGGGCTGAGATCAGTGGAGAGGTGGCCGAGTGGCCGAAGGCAACAGTTTGCTAAATCGTTTTGCTGGCGCGCACGGAACCCCTTGAAAAGATGCGAAACCCCGTATAAATACTGGCGATTCTCGATGGTCGAGGGTTACTGCTCGTTACCGCGATTTACTGCCATTCCCTGCGGCGCACCGTAGAATTCCAGTACGGGATCCAGTACGCTTTTTTTGAGCGTCCCTCCCCTCCAGCAGCCTGCTCTCATGGGTTTCTAAAAATAATCATTTGATTTTCAAAATCCTCGCCCCAATATCTACTCGTCGTACCAAGCTTCTCCATCCTTAATTCGCCGTTCTCTTGCAGACAGTTCAGAGTGAAGGTGGCTTCGCGGATCAAATCTTTTCCCGTTCGTCCATCGGCGGGGAGACGCCCCCTGACCTCGAAAAGGTTCCGCAAGTCGTGTGTGAACCTTTCCTTGTGTAAACTGTCCAAGACTGAACGCCATTCTGGCAGAAATTCCTTTGGCCATTTCTTCAGCCCGACAGTAGACTGCTCACATGTTTTTTCCAGGGAAGTTGGAGCGACCGCGCCCACATCGGAGACAGGCTTTTGTGGGATGCTCTTCTTGTACGCAGGGAGAATCTGTTCCGTGAATGAGTGGTATTCATCTTTTGACAAGACTTCATTTACATATTGAAGACAAAGCCTATCATCGATTATTTCAAAGGTGGAAACATCCGGCGGAACCTCCTCCTTAATTCGTTCTACGTCAAGACTGACCCCTCCCGTTCCTTTCAATAAGGTGCCGATTTTTGCAGCCTGAATTACGGCATCGGCCTTAACATCTTTTGCAATCACATCAGGGGGAGGCCCTACGCAGGTGACCTTCGTACCGTCTTTCAATGTGTACTCGACAGGGGTCGTCTGCGAAGGTGATCCCGAACAGGAGGACTCAACCAACAAGAGAAGGGGTAACAAGACGAGCAGTCCTGTGGTTCGTTCCATGAGGCGGGAGTTTACCACCATTGTATCCTCCCGCCTATTCGACATTTCCCCCGACTCGCCTTCCGCCCCTCCCACGGCGGCACTGGCTCATCCTCACGGAAAATTCCCCGCCCGCTATGCCATTCACCCCCGACTCGTTTTTTTGACGGTCCGCCTGTCCCTTTCTGCTTCTCGTCGTACAATCCACGACAATAAAATCAGCCTATGATCGATAGCACAGCTCCACCCAGTCGGGTAAAACTTGCACCCATGAGGCTGAAGGCTGCCGTGATAACTCGCAACAGGAACCACTTATCAAGCACAGGCCAAGGTGGAATTGGTGAGATTCAACCGATGAACCGCCGGATGGAGCTCTAGATGAAACAGATACTGATGATTTGCTGCTTCTGCGAGAAAGTCCATGACGGCGAGGGACTGTGGCAGGATATGAAGATCTACACGGTTGCGCGTGGGCTTAGTTCGCTGAACACCGTCTTCGCCTATAGCTGCTGCTCTGATTGTCTGACGGATGAGCCACATGCGATCGCCTTCCGATCAAGAAGGAGCCAGTCAATCTCATCCATTCGTGACAACAGGGAATCACCGAGATGATCGACCATCTTGTCTAAGCCCGGTCGCGCTTCGTTCCACTACCATATCCCCCGGCGCATACGTCCGATCCCACCCACACCAGCCTTGCTCGACGAGTTCCTGATTGAGGTTCATGCCATCGGGCAATGGGGTGTCTGTACTTGTCGAGACCGTGCGTCTGGACGATCACGACCTCCGCGTGCGGGAGTGGTATCTAATGCGCCAATTCGTAGCGCACGGCACTGAGTAATTTTTCCAGATCTAACGGCTTGTGAAACGTCTGACGCGCCCCCAACAGCTTGGCCACGTTGAGCGGGTTCGCCCTCCAGGCCGCCGGATATGGCAATGACTTTGACGTTGAGAAAGTTCCTGGTCAAATCCAACATCATTTCGAGGCCGTCCAACTCAGGCATGACAATATCGGTGATGATTAAGTCCGCTGCGCTCGCTCGATACAGCGCAAGTCCAAGACGGCCATTCGACGCTTCAAAGACGTTATGGCCCGCCTCCTCCAGGGCTGTACGGAGTAGCACGCGTATGGGTTCCTGATCATCAATGACGAGGATGGTGGCCATGGAGCGCAGCATAGAGGATGGCTGAGAAAAGGGACAGCCGATGACCCCCTACACACGTAGGATAGAAATCTCGGTCCCTTACGAGGTATTGGTCTCGCCGCGTCGATGTGACCGGACTGGAGCGAGCCTACCACGGCAGGGGCTGGAGATGGTGAAACAGACGCTGTTTGTGATCTTTGCGAGCCCTCAGACGCAAGTAGCAGCTGGAACCTGCTACATTGCCCCGGATGCCTCCACAACCATGCTGAGCTCGAAAGCAGCTAGGTTCTACAGCTTGGCGGAGGCAAAAGCATTTGCTGACGCGAACCACATCGCGTTGAACGGGCATACCTACATAGGCCTGAAAGATTTCATCGTCTCCGGTTAGGCGGGCCTAGGGGAAATTAGCCGTACAGAGTATGATGAAGAAAATGAATGCTGGACACATTCCCTCTGAGATTAACTGCGGAGGGTGTAAGCAAATCTTGAGGACCGCGAAGGACCAGAGGTTCCCACCTAACGACACGCCCAAAGAAAAGATTCACAATATTATAGATCCCACATCCCCTTCTTTTTCGGTAGGGTGTACTTCGTGCGGACACTATACACGGTCAATGCCTGCATCGTGAGTGAGGGCAAACGCCAATCCCCGCCTTGACCCTAGTTCTGCCACAGGGAAGCCTTTGAAGATCAAAAGATTGTTTCAACGAGGGGTTGAACGGTGTCCCAGATGCCAAGCAGGACGGGAGATACGCTGATGACCCGCTCGAAACCTTCGAGGAACTTCCTGCCAATTCTGGACTGGCGTTTGTCCTTGGGCAAGGCGGCTTGATCTGTGATGTTGGACAAATGATTGACTGCCAACTGTTTCTTTTCCGGTGACAGTTCGGACGACGCGAGCACAGCTTCGGTGAGTTGTTGGAGGGCGTTGGCGAGTTCAGGGGATCCAGCATTTTTAACGGTGTCGAGCGCCACATTCAGATTTCTGATCTGTCCTGTGTTAATGACACTGGTATCTACAGCGAGCATGGCGGCCTCACGCGCAAATTGCAGCGCCTGTTCAACCTTCAAGTTGCAGTCCACACAGAGCAATGCGCCACTATCGTACTTGTCGAAAGCGGGTTTCCCATACAGATCACACTTCATAGTGAACGCTCAGGGGTGGAACATGATAACAGATTTGGCATCGGGGCCTCGCAGGGAGGCGCATTATAGGAGGGAAACGAACGAAGGCGCAAGAGGATGAATGGTTGATGCTTTACACCTTGGAATAGGCTCGTTACCATTGACCCTCTGGAGTCGGTCCACGCATGGACACCCCGTCTCTGTTCGAACGCTATATCACCATTCTGGTCATACCGGTGATCGTGCTGGTGATTCTGCTGCTCCCATTTATCGCCTTTGCACTCTACACGTGGTGGTCACAGCGGCGGCGGCGTTAGACCTGCGTGATAGGGTGACGGGGGAGCGAGACGGGCATCGGGGCCTCCCAGCGGGTCGTATTGTAGGCGGGAGGCGACGGGGGGGCGCAGCCTCTCATCCTCGCTTGTCCAACTTACGAAAAAACCGATCGTCCTTCGGTGGACCAAGCAGTTAGACCTGTGAGTCTTTGCGATCTTTTCCGAAACTTTTTCTTGATCCTCCTCGCGAATCGCTTGTACCTCCCACATAGCCTGGGGTAAGATCACGGCTCGCTTGCTGGTCTTCCTTCGGTTATCGATCTGCGTCGCAGATGATTGGGAACCCCGCATAGAGCTGAGATCAGTGGAGAGGTGGCCGAGTGGCCGAAGGCAACGGTTTGCTAAACCGTCGTAGGGGCAAAACCTCTACCGAGGGTTCAAATCCCTCCCTCTCCGCCACAGTCTGCTTCGGAGGCTCCCAGAGAGTGGCTGACCAGGCAGCTTGATTTCTCTCGGACGATCCTGTAACAGTGCCTCGCTGTTCTTGCCCTGAACCGTGCCGAGGTAGCTCAGTTGGTAGAGCACAGCCCTGAAAAGGCGTTCGCCACTTCTGCTCCTTCGTTCTTTCCTCTTGTAACCGCTTCAGTTTCTTCCACACTTAGGAATCGCGCTTGATGGGCGGTTGGTGTCTGTTTCAGGAGTTTTCTGCCTGTCCGAGGGCAATGGGTGGGAAATTTGGTGGGAGTGAACAAGGGAGCGACCCGTCCACCTTGTGGCCACGTTCGATCACGTCCACGTGTGCCCCGGCATCGTCCAGTACCGCAACCATGGCCTACCTCAGCACGCCGCACGACCGCGCCACGTCCTGCTCGCGGGGCTCGTTCTTCCCATGGGGAAGTGGCGCGCGACGTGCGTCACTCCAGTCAGTAGACGTGGCTCTGGAGCTCCATCGGCAGAGCAGCGGTTTTGTACGCCGTTCCAAGGCCTCCAGGCACGCCTCTAACCTCTCGCGATCAATCACCCGCTAGTTGGCTCCAGTAGCCATATTTCCGCTCAAATATCATGCACATTTATCCGATCGATTCCGATTCATCTCAACCCATTTTGACCCTGCCGTGGGCATTTGGTGGACACCCCCTTTCTCGCCGTCTCAGAACTATTGATGTACCGACATGGCTCAGTTGATAGAACACATGTCTTCGTCCAGTCCCGCATTGATAGCCCCCTTCAGCTCGCCGCACGAGAGAGAGGGCCCCGGAAATTCGGACAGTGTGGTAAGTGGTAGCCTTGCTTAACCGACGCCCCAAGGGGCGAACCAAGGAGCGAGGCGATGAAGCGAACGAGACGCAATCATGGAGCGGCATTCAAGGCTCAGGTAGCCTTAGCGGCGTGCAAGGGTGACAAGACGCTGGCAGAATTGGCCGAGCAGTTTCGGGTCCATCCCACCCAGATCACAGAATGGAAGCAGCAATTGCTGGCGCGGGCCGCTGACGTGTTTGGCGGGACCAAACCGACGTCGGACCTGCCCGATCTCAAGGTCCTCCACGCGAAGATCGGACAACTGGCGCTGGAGAATGATTTTTTAGAAGGAGCGCTCATCAAGGCGGGATTGCTGAGCGCAAAGCGATGATCAACCGAACCCACGCCCTGTCGATCGTTCGGCAATGTCAGATCCTGGGGCTCTCGCGCTCGACGGCCTACTACCAGCCGGCGCCGGTCTCGGCAACAGTTCTGGCGCTGATGCGCCGGCTCGACGAGCTTCATCTGGACTATCCGTTTGCTGGAGCTCGCATGCTGCGAGACCTCTTGCGGAGAGACGGCCATGCGATTGGGCGGCGTCACGTCGCAACCCTGATGAGGCGCATGGGGATCGAGGCGGTGTATTGCCTTCCTCGCACCAGCCAGCGGCATCCCGCCCACACGGTCTATCCCTATCTCCTGCGCCAGCTGGAGATCACTCGCCCGAATCACGTGTGGGCGGCAGACATCACCTACATCCCGATGCAGCGCGGCTTTGTCTATTTGTTTGCCGTTCTGGACTGGGCCAGTCGCCGCGTGTTGGCGTGGCGGCTGGCCAATACGCTGACGACCGACTTCTGCATCGAGGCGGTCCAGGAGGCGCTGGCCAGTTCTGGTACGCCGGAAATCTTCAACACTGATCACGGTTGTCAGTTCACCAGCGTGGAATTCACGGGTCTATTGAAGGACCACGGGATCCGGATCAGCATGGATGGGAAAGGCTGCTGGCGCGACAACGTGTTCGTGGAACGGCTCTGGAAGAGCATCAAATACGAAGAGGTGTATCTGCACGCCTACGAGACCGTCAGCGCCGCGCAACAGGGATTGGAGCGCTACCTGACGTTCTATAACCAAACAAGGCCGCACCGAACGCTTGACGGTCACACACCGGATGGAGTGTACTTTGATAACCTGCCGACCCGGCATACCGCCGCGTAGGCAGACCACCGCAAGGCACCACTTAAGGAAGAGAACATTCTGTCCAAACTAATGGGGCCACCTCTAGTCGGCGATTGGCAAAGCATAAAACAATTTCTCGAAACTCCTAAACAAGGAGAATAACTATGAAAAACGACATTACCTACTTAGATGCTACGAAACTGGCTGAATTAATCAAAACTCGCGAGATCTCGCCGGTTGAGGTCGTGAAGGCGCACCTTGACCGTATTGAAGCCCTAAATCCCAAAATCAACGCCGTGGTTACGGTTGCAGATGGGGCGATTAAGGCCGCAAAGGAGGCAGAGGCAGCCGTCCTTAAGGGCGAAAAGCTTGGGCCTCTCCATGGGGTTCCATTTACCGTGAAAGACTCAATCGACACGGCTGGAATCATGACTCAACGCGGTTCGCCGATTTTTAAGGGCCGGACTCCTGACACGGACGCAGTCAGCGTCGCTCGTATGAAAAAAGCCGGTGGGATTGTACTCGCGAAAACAAACCTTCCTGAATTCTCCTATTGGATCGAAAGCGATAATCTACTTAGCGGTCGATCAAACAACCCCTGGGATTTAACCCGCACACCTGGTGGCTCAAGTGGCGGTGAATCCGCGGCTATTGCTGCCGGTATGTCCCCTCTAGGTCTTGGCACCGATCTCGCCATCTCTGTACGTGGACCGGCCGCTCAAACCGGGATCGCGTCTCTGAAAGCAACGCATGGGCGCGTTCCCATGACGGGAATCTGGCCGCGAGTTCCACGTCGATTCTGGCATATCGGCCCAATGGCTCGAAGTATTCGTGACCTTGCTCTTGCGTACTCAGTTATGGTCGGACCCGATGGAGCTGACGGCTTTTCTTCAAGCACTGTGCAATTCGACGCGGGATTAGGTTCTTCGCCGAATCGACCGCTCCGCGTGGGTTGGCTGGTTGAACCTGGCTTTGGTCCGATTGATACAGAGGTAGCGGCGACCGTGAAGGCTGCTGCGGAAGCTCTTAAAGGTGCTGGTTGCATAGTAGAGTCCGTGAGAATCCCTGCGCTCGAGCGCGACTTCGCTGTCGATGTGTTCAATCGCATCCACGTGATGGAAATGAAACCGGCATTTAAAGAAGCGACTGCCGGTCGTAGTGACGATGAGCTCTACAAGATGGCAAAAACCATGCTCTCTTTGCCAGCTACTTCAATGAAGGACTATATCGATGCCGAGCAAGCATCAGAACGTCTGAAAGACGGCTTTGCGGAATACTTCCAGAAATTCGACGTGCTGCTCATCCCTGCGCAGCCGATACCTGCTCACAAGCATGGAATGACGGTTCTCGTCGTCAACGGACAGAAAGTGGACCTGACTTGGCTTCAGGGACCAACGGTGCCGTTCAACATTACTGGCTTACCAGCCATCTCGATGCGCTTTGGTACGAGTAAGGAGAGCTTGCCAATCAACGTTCAGCTCGTCGGTAGCTGGCAGGCTGAATCGACGATTCTGCACGCTGCATCGCTGCTGGAAGGAGTGAGCACGGTTCGCGACCTTCACCCGAAACTCTAGTACGGTAGCAATAAAAAAAGTGGAAATCGGATGCACCCGGATGGCTTCGCCTCTGGGTGCACTTTCCCGAGATGGGTTCAAGTCATCACGGAAAGAAGGTCACCCGGACAAAGAATGTGGCGGCGGGATGTTTGATCAAATGACGGTTCAGATCGAGCTTACCCTCGATATAGTCGTCAGCCGGTGAAGGAAACCCGGCCGGCAGTCGCCCTAGAAATACGGGCAGCTTATAGCGTGTCGAGCGATCAGGCGCATAGATAGCATCAACGTTCATCGAAAACCCTCACAACCAAGTCGGGTGGTAGTGTACTGTCTACACAGAGACTGGCTCGAGGCACTGTGGGACATCATGGCGCGGCTTGTTGACGAGGGTACCACGGGGTAGGCCGTCAGTTCCTCACTCAAATAGGGACGAAGGAGGGCCTTGAGAGGCCCCACCTGTTGAAATGTGGGATCAAGCCACTGGTCATAGGACGCGGGGGCGAGAATGACTGGCATCCGATTGTGGATTGGGGCCATGAGATTATTTGGCTCTGTCGTGACGATCGTACAGGTTTCACGAGGTTCCCCTTCATGAGGTGTCCAGTGTTCCCACAATCCTGCAAAGGCGAACGGACTTTTACTTCGTAGGCCAATCCACACGGGCTGTTTCACGCACCCCTGCACCTGCCACTCATAGAACCCCGTCGCAACGATCAGGCAGCGGCGTTTCTTGAAGGCGGATCGAAAGGACGGTTTCTCCGCCACGGTCTCCGCTTTCGCATTGAGACATTGATTCCCAACCTTAGGGTCATTGGCCCACGACGGGATCAGTCCCCATCGAAGCATCACAAGCGTTCGTGTGGCAGTTTCGGGATCGATCCGTATGGCGGCGATGGGTTGAGATGGTGCGATGTTGTAGCGGGGCGTGAACAGAGGAGGATCGGTGAGTTCAAACTGCTGGACAATCACCTCAGGCGAGGCGGTTTGGGTAAAGCGTCCACACATGCTGTTGTACGTCGAGGCTAGGCTGTCCGTGAAGAGGTTTCAAGGTCACCAGGGGAGAATTCACAATGTATACCATTGCACGTGAAACGAAAGGCGGCGTAACATCAACCCACTGGAGCCAGAACACCACCTTATATTTCGACGCTCTGTGTCCAGAATTATCTGACGACGTACAAGTATTTGAGTGAGCCCTCTGGACTCGCAGGGCTTGAAAAGGACGAAATGCCAACCCGAGCCCGTGAGCGCCGCCACGTTTTTCCTGATCAGCTTATGCCCGGCCTCCGTCAACTTTCCGTCGAACCGTGTCGGGCTATGAGCCTTCAATCACCACGGTAGGCCATTGCCGAATGACCAATCCTCGCGGTTGACGAAGACCATGCTGACGAAGACGTTACCAGGGTCCACCTTGAGCCGGCGGTTCAGTTCGTCGGCCATCAGCCGGTAGAAGGCAAATTTCTGCTCCTTGGTGTTACCGACGGTGCTGGTCACCTGGATAATGACGAGGTCAGACGTTCGCTTGATTCCAAGAAAGTTAGGATCGAACACGAAATTCTCCAGTGTATGCTCGCCGATGATCATGAAGCGGTCGCCCTCCGGCGCCTTCAGGACCCCGACAATCCCCCCATACACGACATCGGCCACAGTGGCGCGATACTCGGGGGTTTTTCCTTTAGCTATATCGATACGTGCAAACGGCATAATAATCTCCTTTGTTTTGTTATGTTGTTTTGTTGACTGACAAGGACCATTTACCTACCAAGTGGTAGATAGGCAAGTTTTTGCTTAACGTTTTTTTGACCGAGGTCAACGGCGGAGCAAAACCAGACCTCCAAGGCGGACTGAAACTAGGCCCGTGACGCGCCCTTTCATTTGCTTTGCGGGCAGCAAATGGGCAACACAACGCACATGACCTGGCGTTTTCTCATACAAGTTCGTCACCGCGCCGATAGCCATCCGCATATAAAGTCCAAGACGTTGAGCCAGGCCAATTGACATTGGCTATATCCAGAAGCTCTCTGCGACGCGAATCGGTCATTTGAAAACCAAGTGGTTCTGTTTTGGCATTTCTGATTGCCTCCCACCAGAGTTTATAACCCCAAAGTAAGCCGGTGGGCCGTATTCATTTGTTTTTGAACCTGCGGAAAGCATACGCGCTAGGGCCTGACAAATCTAGATGTTCCATGAGGGATCTAAGCTAGGTTTTTGAACACTAGAGAGACGATGGGAGCAGGCTTGTTTCTGCAGAAGTCTAGATTGTGCCTGATGGAGGATTCCTGCTTGAAACTCAGCGAGCCTCTAGGGTGATAAATTTGTGCTAAAAGTCTGCGAAATCGATAGAAGCAATAGAATGAATGGAACCAATCGAATCAAAGAAAGGCGCTGATTTTCAAAGGAACGGGGAAACCAGGTTGCCAATCAAGCCGTTACAAAAACTGCCCTGTTCACACTCTTAATCAGCGGGCCGTAGGTTCGACCCCTACACGGCCCACCACTTAGTATAGTAGACAGAACCTTCAAGATCGCGTTCAGGCTCTGTTCGTCCGCCTAGTTGCTCCATGCAATGCTCCCAAAAACCTCCCTCTAACTCGCGACCCGAGAAGTCGATTTTTCAAGTGCTTTGACGTATCCTTCCGCCTGTTCCAAAAACAAATGTTTTTGTGATTGATAGGAGCGAGAAATCATGGCACACCTCAGGAAACCACTTGCCGTAGCATTAGGCCTCAACACCGCGGTTCTCGCGGTGGAAACCTTGTAGACGTGGTGTAGACACAAAATATTCTCAGCGCAAAACGCACCATTGCCAATATCGACAGCGTTGCTCTCGATCTCACTCGCTATCAAAACAACCACGCATCTTAAGTTCGAACTTTGGCCGGAATTTAATTATTGACAATGCTGTTGTTTATAAGCTACATTCATGGTCGATTTCATCTGGAGCCTTTTCGATGCCATCGGAGTCGTGTCCAAAGGAAATTAAGATTTATGCGACGGAGGACGGAGAGGAACCTTTCTCCGAATGGTTCGACGGCTTTTCAGACAGAAAGGCGCGTGCAAGGATCCGTACCCGCCTCGATCGTGTCAGCCTGGGCAATCTGGGCGATCACAGATCAGTGGGTGAAGGTGTCGTGGAGCTGAGAGAGCACTACGGGCCAGGTTATCGCATATATTGTGGGCAAGAAGGAGAAAAGGTGGTCATTCTCCTCTGCGGCGGGGACAAAGATTCTCAAGAGGGAGACATTCAGAAGGCACAGGGGTATTGGTCAGACTATAGGAGGCGAGGCGATGCCTAGAAGTAGGAGCTATCAAACCAAGCTGCTAGAGGATCTCAGAGACCCCGAAGAAGCAGCCGCCTATCTCGACGCCGCTCTTGAGGAGGGAGACCGTGAACTATTCCTTCTGGCGTTGAGAAATGTTGCTGAAGTTCAAGGCGGGCTCAGTAAGCTGGCAGAGGTTACTAAGTTAAACAGAGAAAACCTTTATCGGATGCTCTCCGATAAGGGCAATCCTGAATTTTACAGCCTGCACACCCTACTTCATGCGCTAGGGCTGCGGCTGGCTGTGGAGGCCAAACATGCTGACTCCACGCCTGCAGCTCCGCGGCGAGCAGAGAACAATGTATTCGCGCTTCGAACCCGAAGCGTTGCCTTGCGTTCTGCCAACAAGAAATTTGCATTAGCAGCGGATACCTCTCACAAAGAAGCAGAACGCATTATCGCCGTAACACAGGAGGGGGATGAGATTGGAGCTTTAGAGTATGACTTTCAGCATGCCGAACTCTTTCTCCATATCACAGGAGCCCTACCAAGTTGGCACATTATGGATGTGGAAATTCAAACAAAAGATGGTAAGCAGTTCTTAGGAACAACGGCTCGCGAGAGCGGAAACAAACTTGTCCTCTTGAGAGGAAAATCTGTGAAGAGGGACAAGATCGATCAGATCCTCCTAAGACCTCATCAAGAATGAGAAGGATCGCCCGTGGATACGTCGCTCATTTCAAGAGTTGAATCACTCCTGCGTCGTGCGGAATTGCTTCTGTCCGATCCTAACCAGTCTTCGTGCTCAGGGCAACTCGATGCCGTCTATACCACTATCTGCGAACTCGTTCTTGATGATCACGTTGTCCAGACCTTGTGGCATGAACCTATACTGTCTCAACTGAACAGGCTTTTCGGAATCAAACCACCTTCGGCAATAGCATTTGGACATCTGCTGGATCGGCTCAGACAACGTGAGCAGGTAGTCTGTCGCAGTAACGATTTATTTTTCAGCATCCTGAACAAGTGGACATCCCCCGAAGAGGTGTATCAGGCACTCGCTTTAGTTTCTTCGACAGATCAGTCGCTCCTCTCTCGCCTGATCATTTCTGGCCTGCTGGACAAGGTTCGAGCAAGCAATGAATCACCATTTGGGAAAGTGACCGCCTTTCTCGAATCTCTGAAAGATGACCTGAGCCTGAACCTCTTAGAGAATGACTCCATAAAGCATTGTCTCCTATCATTCAAGCAACGGGAAAGCGTCGGTCGGGTAAACGCCCTCCTGGTTACACCGGGTCATGAGTTGTCACTTCTCGTCCCCTTAGAACTCACCCTTCAGACTGGCAATGGCCAAGTCCGATGTACTGTGCCAACAGACAAAGAATTCGATGGGGCCCTCAGTCGAGCCCAGAGCGCACTCTACCAAGGTGGTTACTTGCCAAAGTCTTTCGATGTTGTCTGCTGCCTGGCAGAGACTGGCTCTGAGTACGTTGGTTCCTCAATGGCCCTTGCTGCTGTTGCGGGGATGTTTGGAACAGGGCGTCAACTCGCTATCGATCCTTATACAGCTTTTTCTGGCGATGTCGTACTTGAGCATGGTGAGTGGAAGGTAAAAAGTGTCCAGGGCCTCGTTCAGAAGATTTCCGCAGCTCGACTCAACGGGTGTAGACGAGTCTTCATTCCAAAAGAAAATCTCTGTGATTTGGAAGCAACTGAACACAGTGACCTGGTGATTATTGGGATTGATAACGTGCTAGACATTCTGCTCGAACTCCAGTTCTCACCACAGCCATTTCGAGAGGATTCTCTCCATGCTAAGAAAATCAATTTGCTGATGGCTTATTGCCAGGCCTCAGGGTGGCCCCTATCAGGGCCTCGGCTGATTGAAAACGGCGTGCAGTTTCTGGTGGTTCCCCTGAACCTTCCAGAGTTCCCAGTAACCATCTATGCCACAGGCAAACATGTTCCAAAGGACCATTCTCACGCAGACTACCAGCGATTGCTGGAGGAATTAGCCGCGCTTGATCAAAAAGGGATTCCCATCCAGGCGGTGAACAAGACGTACAAGGTCGAGGACAAGACGTTGCGGGAGAAAATTCGGTCCAGTCTCGACGAGCTACAGCCTCAAGAGAAACGCAATGAGCCCCACTGTGAATATAGTTTCAGGTTCAACAATGGACAGGAGCGTCTGGCTATTAAGCAGTACGCCAATGGGAAATTCCAGGTTCAAGGGTCTGCTGGTGAACTTTTCCAGACTCTCCTTGAACGGATCGTACCGCTCTATAAGCTTCATTATCCAAACGCGACTCTTACTGTTGAAGGTGAGCTTGCTGTCGTTAAAAATACTGGGGTACCACGAACCGCATCGACAGAATCCAGCCTCGGGGTCCCGCCGATTCCCCTCCCTCATATTGGCACCGATGAATCAGGCAAGGGCGATTATTTTGGTCCCATGGTCGTCGCAGGAGTCCTCGTTGATGCAACAACGAAGGAAACACTGGAATCTCTGGGTGTTAAAGACTCGAAACTGCTCTCTGACAAGCGATGTCGGGAACTTGCATGCCAGATTCGGACCATCTGTGGAGCTAGGTGCGAGGAGGTGGAGATTTCCCCCGATCGCTACAACAAGCTCTATGAGGAGTTTCGTCGTGAGGGCCAAAACCTGAACCATTTGCTCGCGTGGGGGCATGCACGTGCAATCGAGTCACTGCTGGATCGATTTCCGTGTAGTCATGCCGTGGCTGATCAGTTTGGAGATGAAAAGTATATTTTGTCAGGATTGATGAAAAAGGGAAGGCAGCTAAACTTGAAGCAGATCACAAAAGGAGAACGATACATTGCGGTGGCAGCAGCGTCGATTCTTGCTCGGGATAAATTTCTCACGCGCATGGACAAACTGAGCCAAGATTACGGAGTCACTATCCCGAAGGGAGCCTCTGACTCAGTCGTTAATGTCGCCCGAGACATTGTCAGCCAAAAAGGATCTGAAGAGCTCAAAAAGGTAGCGAAGCTTCATCATAAGACCACAGAGAAAATTCTGAAGCCAAATGGGGAGAGTGGCCATGGGTGAAGCACAGACACAAACCATGGAAACCGAGGAGCAGATCCTCCAGCAGGCAGAAGCCTTGGCGACGCAGGGCGAGTGGAGGGAAGCGGCTCAGGTAGTTGGAAAGACAGAAAAGACAGTGGGGCTATCACCAAGAGCACGAGGGGCTCTGGCCTACTATCATTCTCGTGCCGGAGATCATCCCAAGGCGATTACGTTGTTTGAAGAACTTTGCCAACTTCAACCTGCAGAAGCCAAATGGCACTACTACCTGGGATATCAATTCCAGCAGAAGGAACAGTGGAACCAGGCAGTGACAGCCTACGAACGGGCGCTGCAACTTGCCCCGAAGTGGGTAAAGGCCCATTTGTCACTCGGTCAAGGGTATGAATCAGCTGGGGAACCCGAAAGAGCCTTGGAGACCTATCGAAAGGGCCTCCAGCTATATAAAGAGTTCTCATCTGATTCCCGTCTCCCGTTGGTAACCATTTATGGAAAATTGTGTCATAGGACTGCCGATATATTACTCGCCAAATCAAATAGGCAAGGTGCAGAAGTTGGTGAAGCCCTCCAGTGCTTATGCGAGGGTGTAAAGGCGACGCCGAACGACGCAAATAGTTGGTATCGCCTTGGGAATCTTTTAGTGGCGCTGGGAAGACTCGATGAAGCACTGGGGTACCTGAGTAAGGCAGAGGCATTGGCCCCGAGAACCGAATACATCCTCCATAAGTTGGCCCAAGCTCACTTGAAGAAAGGGAATGCTGAAGAGGCTATCAAAATCTACGGGAGAATTCCTGCTCACCGCCAAGTTCCATACATCCTCCGTGGAATTGCTCAGTGCAGTCTAGCAAAAGGCCAGCACATGGACGCAGCCAGAAGGCTGCACCAAGTAATTGAGAAGGAACCTGGCAAGTTCTATCACTATTGGGACTTCGCTCAAGCCCTTGTCGCGTTGAAAGCAAGAGATCAGGCCATAGGGGCATTAGAGACAGCCAATCGGCTCTTCGAAAAGGAGCATGGGAAGAGCTATAAACGAGCTGTAGAAAAAGCTGAAGAAATCCGGTCAACTCTTCCGCCTGGTGAGCGAATTAGCTTCCAAAATTCATCCGTATCGGTACCCGCGACCTGCTTTGGGACTGTGACTAAGTACGATCAAGATAGAGGATTCGGTTTCATCAAAGACCTGAGCGATGGGGCGAAAGTTTTCTTCCACATTTCACGCGTCAAAGAACGTACGGCGCCTGAAATCGGGGTTCGTGTCAAGTTTGTGCGGGAGTTGGGAGAAAAGGGGCTACAAGCCTCAAGAGTGTGGCTGGTTGAATCTCACAAGGGCTAAAAAGTAGTCCCCCCAAAGTCATTTTCCCTTTCAACCCCGATTCGGATTGAAAATCGGCAGGCCTCCGCTGTGCTAATGAAATGAACCCAGCCTTCTTCCCCACGAGTCTCACACGAGGCAGGATGGGTAGTGTTGAGCGCGCCCAACCCACATTCATCGGCAGGAAGAAGGGAGGGGTTGTTATGCACACTACGACTTTGGGAATTGATGTAGCAAAAAATGTGTTCCAGTTGCACGGGGTAGATGCGCGAGGGCGAGCAGTGTTCAGTCGACGCCTCAAGCGCAATCAGTTGTTACACACAGTGGCGCGTCTCTGCCGCCGTGTGCGATCGGGATGGAGGCGTGCGGGAGTGCGCAGCACTGGGGTCAGGTGTTTGAACAGCTCGAGCATACCGCCCGCGCCTTCCTGCGCACAATTAGCCATTACCCAAGCACAATCCCTTGGGATCAACCCTAGGATGGCCATCTGAAATGATGGACATGTTGACTCACTTGCTCTTGACCGGCGACCTCACGAGAATTGCCACATATCTGGACATTGATACCGGGAGCATGCGCTCGCTGTACACCTCACCGCTCGACATAGCCAGAGTATCAACCAAGAGCCCAAGCCGCCTAACTCCCTAGTCTCTCCGTTCCATCTCAACCCGTAATACATCTATAGGTTTTACATGGGCAGCGACGTAGCCGTCCAAGATTGCTTGTTTGAAGAACCGGCCAGGTGAGGACCCGCCTCGGCCCGGAAAGATAAACCCAGGATTCTGTGGCACTCGTGTTTCCATCCTCCACTGGCCGACCACACACGCTAACGCGATTACGATGGAGCACGGGAGCACTGTTCCTATTGCCTCTAATGACCGCTCAAAGTGAGATCACATGATGAAGCGCATTCACATCGAACAAGGAATGCCAATCCAAAAGGATGGATGGAACGCTACCAAACGGATCCGATGTCTGCACTCACAAACCAAAATTGGTACGGGAAGTCACCAAAGCTCTCTTTTGATCCTTGAGGATGAAACAACCTCAACACTCGCTTTACGACAAGCACCGCGTATCCATCAATCAATATGATGAACCTCAATCTTTTGCCCATCCCGGATGGGCGAATGATCCGCGATTCGAGTCAGCGAAGCACTGATCGCGCCCTCTCGAATCAGGCCATCATCCCGAGGCTCATCACCATCTAACCTATTGGCACTTTTCATGAAAGTTCTATCTCGTATAACTTCTATGACAGGTCATGCCAGACCCAGTGTGGAGACTAATGTCACGGCTGATAACCAACTGATCGAGGAGATTCAAGATGCAAACGACTTCATTGTCAGTGTCAGACACACCGGCTGTTGTGCTCACCCTTGAGGAAGCCTGTCAGCTCCTCAAGTTGAAACCGAGCCGCCTCTATTACCTGACATCGATGCGGCTAATTCCCTTCTACAAGGTTGGGGGAAGCTTGCGATTCGAGCAGGGAGAGCTTCTCAGATGGTTCGAACGACACCGCCACGAGCCAGGGGGCACGCGGTTCGTGAGCTGACATTGACACCCCGATCTGCTCACTGCTAGAAAGGTGCCCTCCGATGATGATGACACTCGTCAAGACACGAAAATCCCCCTATTACCAGGCGAAAATCCGTCTGTCTCGTGGGACACCAATTATCTGGAAGTCGACCGGTGAGAAAAATAAGATCCTTGCGACCAAGCAGCTTGAGCGGATCATTGAGGAACTGAGAGGGAATCCGGGCCTCGCCTCACGTCGCGCCCGAATCACGATCAAGGAGTTCTGCCGGATCCCGCAGGCCGAGGATAAGGGTGGAGAGTACTGGCAGTATGTTTCTGCTAACCGGGCGGCCACAACCTGTGACCGGGTGAGAGATATCCTCAAAACTCAGATTATCCCGACCTTCGGTGCGTACCAGTTTGAGGCGGTTCAGCCACTGACCATTGAGAAGTGGAAGCAACAGCGACAGAAGGAGGTTGAGAAGGCAACCGTAAAAAAGGAGTTGGATGTCTTTAGCAATGTCTTCCGGATCGCCAGAAAGATTTTTCGCTATACGCGATACAATCCTTTGGAAGATATCGAGCGTCCCACGGTCCCGAAAAAGAAAACGCGGGTGCCTTCAGCCGTCGAGATCCAACGATTCTTCGAAACCGCAGTGCACCACCGCCCCGAGTACTTCGCGCCGCTCCTGACGATATACATCACTGGTGCCCGCATTGACGAAGTGCGACATCTCGAGCCTGGCGATGTACTCCCCTCCGAGAATAAGCTCGCGTACCACGTGAAGGATGGCTGGAGCCCCAAAGATGCTCAGGATCGAGATGCCCCGCTCGTGGAGCCGCTGAAATCCGTGCTCATGCAAGTCCTCACCCGCCACGCGGGCGGCAAGTGGCTGTTCATGCGGAGTGATGGAAGAACCCTGTATTGCAAAAGGTGTAGAAGTAGGGTCGCTCATCTTGGTAATATCAAAAAACCGATGCGGACGATTGCACGTCTTGCCGGAATCAGCCAGCGTATCACGCACCACCTGTTCCGCCACTGCAGCAATACTCACGCGCAACAACTTGGGGCTAAGCAGCAAGCCGCGATGGAATTACTCGGGCAACAGACCACTGAAGTAAATCGATTGTATCTCCACGTGGACTGGGATGAGGTGGTCGAGACGGCCCAGCGCTTAGGACAGTCAGTCGGTCATCATTTGGTGGGACTTTGGGTGGGAGTCCCTCAAACGAAACCGTCCTCAGATGTAACTCTGCAGAAAATAACCGTGCCGAGGTAGCTCAGTTGGTAGAGCACAGCCCTGAAAAGGCTGGTGTCGACAGTTCAATTCTGTCCCTCGGCACCATTCCTCACTTCCCATTTTAGATTGATTGCCGACCGGCCAGGAATATTCGTGCGAGCGAATGGGCTCTGGATCATTCCCCTTTGGGAAGTCGCGAGAAGTAGAATATGGCGATGGCTACGGTTGCCGCAACATTAAGGGATTCTACGTCGCGACTGAGCGGAATGGTAAATCGAGTGGTGGCCTGCCTGCGGATCTGATCTGACAAACCGCGACTTTCATTACCGACAGCAAGGACAAGTTTTCGTGGCACCTGGTAAATCTCGTCGATCGAGACGGTCCCACCCCCTGTCACTTCTGCCGCAAATATCCGGCAGCCTTGCCGGATCAATCCAGACACGTCTCCGGCGGCAAAAACCGGCAGGGCGAGCAATGCACCGCTCGTCGCACGAACCACCTTGGGATGATAGACATCGGCGGATTCCGGTGTAATCCACAGGCCACTCGCATTGAGTGCTGCCGCCGTTCGAATAATGGCCCCTACATTCGCGGGATCTTGTAGCTCCTCTCCAAAAACCCCCAAGACAGTCGGCTGTCTAAGAACCTCTCCTTCATCCCATGTTGGTTGCCGCACCACAGCGAGAATGCCCTGCGGCACGTCCAGATCAGACAGTTTTGAAAACTGGAGGTCGGGACAGGAGTACTGTTGCGCCGGGGAGGCTAGTCGAACCAGTCGGTCGTCCTGCCCCTCTTTTGGCAAATAACCGTGGGCGATGACGATTGTGAGAATCTGTTCAGGATACCGAGTCAGGAGATCTCGAACTGCGTGGGCGCCTTCGACCACGAAGGCGCCACCTTCTGCTCGTACGCGTCTCTCAAGAAGGAGTTCACGAATGTGCGCCCCTTGAGAGCGCGTCAGGAGGGGGAGTGAGGCAGCCACGCTAATGCGTCACAGTGGACAGAACTGGTTCAGCGACGTTTCCGCCCAGACGCGGCTTCGGCAGCACGAATGCGTTGAGCCCGCGCCTTCGCACGTTTGAGTGCGGTCAATTTCCCTCTGGTTCGATCCTGCTCGTGTTGAAGCTTGTCGAACTGAGATTTGAGATGGAGCTTTTCTCGCTTGTGGAGCGTGGCACATTCTTCTTGAGAAAGCTGAATCCAATCTCCACAAGTCCGAGCCCGCTTAATCCGCTGTTCCAACGACTCCCGCAACTGCTTGGAACGCATGCTTAAGAGCGATTTCAAGGCGTCCTTGCGCCGCTGAACTTCTTCTTCTTCTGCGATAATTCCGCGAATATCTGTTCCTAACATGATACGCCTCCTCACTGGATCGAGAATCAACTTACACGCGCATTATATCTGATTTCATCGCACAACTTCCACTGAGGGAAAATACGCATAAGCCATTGTGTTTCAAGGTGTATCACGCCATAGGCTGACATAGGGAGGTTGCGGAGAGGGCCCCAATTTCAGTACCATCGCGCCATGGCGCTCGGACAACACATTCAAGCCTGGCGTATCTCGCGAGGTCACTCGGTCGACGACTTGGCAGCAGAGTCGCGTCTTCTGCCTCACGTGTTAGAGGAAATTGAAGCGGGAACGGTTGATCCCTCTGCCTCACTACTCGAAGCGCTCGCTGCCGCCCTGAAGATCCCTCCTGCCTGGCTCTTTAACCATCCGACCTCGTTTCGTACCTTGTTTGACGATCCAGAGGAAGATGCAAGTTCCACCCCCGCAAGCCCCGATCCTGTCACAGAACGAATTCTCGCCGGATCACGGATGGATCGCTCGTTGTACGTCCTGCTGACCGCTATCGTGCAAAGCGGCGAACCGAAGTTGCTCCGTGCAGCGGAAGTGAATTTGCGTAGTCTCGTCAAACAAGCCAAACAGGCCACGATCCCCTGGCAAAACCGCCCATCTGGGCACTTCGAACCACCGAACGACTAGGCCAAGACACTGGCCAAAACCGTGAAGCGTCGTTCGTGAAACGTATCTCGTCTCAGGATCTAGGCACTTCACGCCTCACGAGATACGAGCGACGATCTCACCCTGCCGACCTCACGCTCACAACACTTGCAGAATGAAACATTTTAAGTACCGCGTTTCCGGCATGGTGGCGAGGATGGGATGGTCACTGGCCTGTCCACGCTGTTCAAGTAGGCGGACCTGCCGCTTTGCATCTCGTGCAGCAAGGCGAATACCCGTCCACAATTCCAGTTCAGTCACGTAGTGGGAACAGGAACTCGTGACCAGAAATCCCTCCGGCTTGGTAAGTCGCATCCCAAACAGATTCACATCTTTGTATCCAGTTAACGCACGGGGCACGGCCTGTTTACTGCGGGCAAATGCCGGGGGATCGAGCAACACCAGATCATAGCGGCGCCCAACCCGTTCCAGCTTTCGCATCTCCTCAAACGCATCTGCCGATCGATAGACACATCGATCGGCCACCTTGTTTAACACCGCATGGTTACGCGCAAGCGCCAGGGCCTCCTCACTCACATCCAGCCCTTCAACCAACTTGGCTCCTGCGAGCGCCGCATGAATCCCAAATGCTCCGGTATGCGCAAACACCTCCAGCACCTCCGCGCCAGTCGCGAACCGTGCCGTCATCAGTCGATTCTCCCGCTGATCGCAAAACCAACCGGTTTTCTGCCCTCGTTCGATATCGACGAGAAATCGAGCCGGCCCCTCCTGGATGCCGACCAACGTCTCGCCCCCCCCTCGGAGAAATCCCTTCTCCACCGGCAGCGCCTCCAACGTGCGACTCTTGGCATCGTTGCGCAGATACACTCGCGTGGCTCCTGATTCCTGACACAGGAGATCGGCCAGCAGGTCTTTCCTGCGGTCCATACCGGAGGATAGGGTCTGCATGACCAAGACATCGTCGTATCGATCCACGACCAAGCCTGGCAATCGATCCGCTTCTCCATAGATGAGGCGATACGCATTGGTGCCGGTGACGACCTGCTGACGTAGCCTGACAGCCTGCGCGAGTCGCCCCCTCCAAAACTGTTCTGTAATGGGTTCGTCGTTGAAGGTTAGGATTCGCACGCGGATCTTAGACGCAGGATTGTAGAGACCTCTGGCATAAAATCGTCCATTCGGTGCCATGACATCGACCACATCGCCGGAGACCAGCTCACCGCTGACCTCCTCGACATAACCGGCATAGATCCAGAGATGTCCCGATTCCTCGACCCCACGTGTGCGAGAGAGGCGGACGCGCCCACGGGGACTGTCATCATGAAGAGTCATTGCGTACTTATCCAATGGCGCGAACCGAACGTCAAGCCCTTCCGGACGCATCTGGTTGCTTGACGGTTGACCCGCGCTGTGGTTTGCTGCGCCTACGTGTTAGGTGCCGCATGTTTTCCGCTTCGTGAACCAGAAAGGCCAACGATGAACCGAATACCGACCATCGGTTCCGCCGTGATCGATCGGCTCCACCAGTTGGGGGTCCGTCATATTTTTGGAATCCCCGGCGATTATGTCCTCAGCCTCTACCAATTGATCGACGCCTCACCGATTCAACATGTCGGTACCACGCGCGAGGATTGTGCGGGGTTCGCAGCGGATGCCTATGCACGCATCAACGGCATCGGGGCGGTCTGCGTCACCTATTGTGTCGGAGGGCTGAATTGTGTGAACGCGATCGCCTGCGCCTATGCAGAACGGTCGCCGGTGGTGCTGCTCACCGGGTCACCAGGAATCTCGGAGCGTGTTCGCACACCCTACATGCACCACATGGTGCGGGATTTTTCCACGCAACGTGAGGTATTCGAGAAGATTACGGTGGCCGCCATCTCGCTGGACGACCCTTCAACCGCTGAACGGGAAATGGATCGGGCCTTTGCGGCGCTATCGCGCTATCGCCGCCCGATCTACATCGAAATCCCTCGCGATCTCGTCCATACGCCCTTGGCAAACCCGTTACGACCCTTATGTCTCGACGATGAGCCAAGCGATACCGCCGCGCTGGAAGAAGCCATCGCTGAAGTCCGCGCCATGTTGGTCTCGGCCTGCCGACCCGCTATCTTAGCCGGTGCAGAGATCGGGCGATTCGGCCTGCAAGACGATCTGACTCGCCTGGTCGAACGGCTCAACGTCCCCATCGCCTCGACCCTCCTAGGCAAATCCGTCATCCGTGAAGACCACCCACTCTACGCCGGAGTATACGGCGGCCTCATCGCGCGTGGCGAGGTCCAACAGTTCATCAATGAATCTGACTGTCTGCTGATCCTGGGGTCGATCCTATCCGATGTCGAAGATCTCAACGCCGATTCGCCCTTGCTGTCGGAAGGCCGCACGATTCACGCGACAGCCGATCGGGTGGCCATCAAACACCATCGTTACGATGCGATCCGCTTTCAAGACTTCATGCGAGCCCTGGTGACCAACCCCCTCCCTTCGTTCCCTTCCCGCCCGCTGCCGGCACCACTCGCCGTGGCACAAGCCACGATTGCGCCGGATGCCCCCGTGACCTTGAATGGACTCTTCCGCCATCTTGATAGTCTGTTGGATGAACACACCATTGTGATCGCCGACGTCGGAGAATCGCTCTTTGCAGCAGCCGATCTCCACGTCCACCGACGATTCGAGTTCCTCTCTCCAGCCTATTACACCTCGATGGGATTTGCCGTCCCGGCAGCTGTGGGTGCCTCGTTTGCCGATCCCACGCTTCGACCAATCGTGCTGGTCGGCGACGGCGCGTTTCAAATGACGGGAACGGAACTATCGACCGCCGTGCGATATGGTCAAACGCCGATTGTCGTCGTGCTGAACAATCGAGGCTACTCCACTGAACGGGAGATTCTCGACGGCCCCTTCAACGACGTCCAGGAATGGCTCTATGAACGGATCTGCGACATGATTGGAGGCGGAGTCGGCACGCGGATCGCAACCCAAGGGGAGTTCGAGCGAGGACTCACCGCCGCACTGGATGATTCCAGCCGCTTGCATGTCATGAATGTGCTGCTGGATCCAGCCGATCGCTCGGCCGGCATGGTCCGACTTGCCCATCGCCTCGCCAAACGACTCTCCACCGATCGCCCTTAGCAGGCTGCTGAAGAAGGCCTGCTCTTCGTCTGTTGTTTGTCGGGTTGGTTTTGTTCAACCAAACAAACGAGACAAACCAGAGTAACTAGCCGCTTGTGACAAAGGCAGTGTTGAAGCAGTTCTGGACAGATCGTCATTCGCGGGACAACTTGTCATCGGCGACATTCTCAAGACTTTCCAATGACTTGGCTATAATCCAGTTGATACAAAGAGGACATCAAATCCTCAAAAACCTGTCGTTCTCTTGGCGTCACTCCATAAATGTTTCACTAATTTTTCCCATCTTTAGATCTCTTTGGTCTTCGAGGTCTGCAATTTGCACCATCTTGAGCACGAGTGCGGGACGAGGGAAAAATCAACTATGCGCCCGATTGATGTGGCGCAGGTGAATAGTTCTGCGTCAATCACGTCACTGAGTCGAAGGCAGTGAAGAAACATTTGGAGCCACTTATGAGACAGGCACAACCCTCCGACAGGGGATGCGTCCGACTGATCAGGAACGTGTCGGACCCTATCATGGCTCTATGGCCACATGACGTTCATGGTCCTGAAACACAAGGTCTGAAGCGGGGTCATGGCCACAGGATCTTCGAGAATCCCAAGTTCAACACGAGTTTTCTGATTGGAATCGGCGTCGGTCTCCTTGTCCCCCAAGCGGCGGCCTGGTGTTGTTGGCGGCTCCAACGCTTCATGAAGACACCTCGTTCAATTGCTTTCTGTCCAGTCGAAGATCTGCGACGCGCGGCTGGCATGGTTTGTTAGGAAAACGGGAGCGGCATCCCAATCTGCTCTGCCGACATGCAACTGTGAGTCACAAAGGAGGGACAATATGAACAAGACACCACTGATTTTTCTCTTGTGCGCAATGTCTGCGGGACTCTGCGTCGGAACACCTGCGCTAGCCCAATCCGATGCCGATGAGGCACGGATGCAAGCCATGCAACGGGAAACCGACAATGATGTGGTGAAACGCGGGGAACAAAAACACATCGAGCTACTCTCGAAACAATTCCAGTTACCCGGTAGCGAGATTGAAAAGCTACGCAATGGAGGTCAAGGGTGGGGAGAGGTCACGATCCGTCTGGCCCTGGCGGACAAGCTCACCAAAACCGATCCAACGAATTTTCCGACTCTGAGCGCAGCCCAGGAACGAATCGAGACGTTGAGAAATGATGGGAAAGGATGGGGCAGCATCTCCAAGGAGCTCGGCTTCAAACTTGGCCCGCTAGTCAGCGATATCAGGCACTCTATGAACGAATTGCGCCGAGACCTGCATCCGGACCAGTTGACAGCCGGCAAGGGGGAGGACCGGGGCGACATTAAGCGAGACGCGCGCGTAGAGCGCATGGACCGGGCACAGCGACCGGAAAGACTAGAGCGGCCGGAACGTCCGGAGAAGCCGGAGCGGCCAGAACGCCCGGAGAAGCCAGAACACATCAAGTGATAGCTGAAAGGCCATGAAGATGGTACAACATGCCAGAATGTGTGGGCGAGATACAAGAGCGCAATCCGAAGGGTAGGGCCGGCCGCAAGTCTGATGCGCCTTTCAGTACTCGCATACATACGCGCGCCCAAAACCGGCACAGGATGAGTCATGATGAAGCAAAGATTGATTGGCATCCTCACCGGCATGGGATTCCTCGTCATTCTCATGAACTCCGGTCCCGGCAGCGCGGCTGATCAGAACAACAGTCAAACTGAGCGGAATTGGCAAGTGGGATTTTCACCAAGCTATCTAAAGGGCGACTATGGAACAGGCTCGACGACAACGATTACATATCTGCCGGTATCCGTGCGTCGTCTCTTCGATGACGGCGATCTCACGTTCATCATGCCCTACGTCTGCGTAACGAGCAACGGGTCAGTGACCCTAGTGGGCGGTGTGCCGAACCGTGTGAGCCAAAGCGGGAACAGCGGGTCAGGTGGGAGCGGCGGCGGCAAGGGGAAGAAGCCTGGGAACGTCGAACCGGTATCTTCGACGGACTGTGGAATCGGCGATCTCATCCTCCGCGGCCGATACTACCTGGTGGATGAACGGGAGTGGGTCCCGTCGATCGCGGTGACGGGGCGAATCAAGATGCCTACGGCGGACGCAAACCGCGGGCTGGGGACCGGGGAATTCGATGAAGGTGCTGGTCTTGAGCTGAACAAGAAGCTCTTCGGCCAGTGGTGGGGCTTCATGGACTTCGGGTATACGTTGATCGGAGATCCAGCGGACGTGAATTTGCGAAATCAATGGTATTATGATCTCGGAGTGGGACACGATCTGACCAAGAATTTGCTGCTTAGCATGTATTACGAGGAATATCGGGCGCTGATCGCAGGCCTATCGAACCCTCGCGACCTACTTTTCGCCCTGAATTACAAAGCCAGCGACCTGCTCAGGTTCAATGCCGCGACCCTGGTCGGACTATCTGATGGGGCACCGGACTATGGACTCACCGGCGGGATCAGTTGGCGGTTTTGATCCTCTGCGCAGGGCCTGCACAGAGGGAACGGATACCATCCCTGTCTCAATAAAGAACACCCGCCATATAAACCATAATAAATACGGGCACTGTTGCCTGATTGACGGAATCACAATCCTGCATGTGTGCTCCTCGGTTTGAGTACGCTTCTCTCCTCTTCGCTTCAGCTGAAGCCATGCGCTGATCCTGCCTGCACACAATCGTTATTGGCCTTCCGGTTTTTCACCGTGTCGGGACACAACGCAGGCCGCGGGCGTTAGAACCTGATCCCAAATGTGAGACCGGGCATCACGTTCGTATCAGTTCCAGGTCCCGTATCGAGATCGGTAAAGTTGAGCAAAAATGTCCCCGTGAGGCTTACGGTCCGATTCAGCGCGTAGTCAACCCCTATCCCAAGAGGGATCAAGAATGAAGTATCGTTTCGAAAATAATCCGCATGAACGAACCCAATCCCGGCTTGCATCACCACTTTGGCTCGGTTGTCAGTCTCGGGAATATCGATCCAATACTTTCCTTGACCGGAAAACCCGATCTGAGTCAAGTCTCCTGTAAAGCCGAGCTGTAGGAGTGGGCCTAACGACACATTCTGATTCAAAAATCGGTCGGCGTGCAAATTGAACGCAAAGGCAGTCCCGTCCGGAGTGTTGCTCAGAAATCCGACTGCGGCGCCACCCGACCATGTTGGGGTTGCCGCCTCGACGTTCCGCGACGTCTCGCCGGTCTGTTCTGCGGCTTGTACGCTCTGTTCTGCTGGACCCCACATGAGCCCGATGATTATCCCCACAACGAGCGCCCATGCTAAAACCTTCTCCGCTGGTCTCATCGGCGACCCTCCTTGATTGGACCACATGCTGCTGCCACGCTTTGCAAACGTCATGTCTGTCGTTTAATGACCCGGTCCCCTAATGCTCCACCTCCAAACCCTCTTCCGTCCGAGGATGGGAAGTGGCCAGCTCTTGCTGCAATTGAGTTAGCCGTTGATGAAGAGTTCTGTCATATGGAGGGGCCAGGGCCTCGGCATTGTTCAGCACCGTTTGTGCTTCACGATATCGCCCCTGTCGAACATAGATGTGCGCCATCGTATCCAGCACATAGGGCTGCAATGGACCTCCCTGCGCGAGTGCCAAATTTGCCAGCTGTTCGGCTTCGCCCAACTTTTCCTGTTGAGTGAGATAGACCATCGCCAGATTGTTGTTCACACCAGGGTCCTCCGGGGCTGTGATCAACGCCTGGCGATAATAGGCTTCAGCCTCCTCCAGCGCCCCCCTATCGAAGGCCAGGTTGCCAAGTCCGATCAATGCCGGCATGTACCCTTGCTCCTTTCCCAGGGCTCCATCGTATTCCCGTGATGCCAACTCCGCGCGACCTTCAACTTCATAGGCCAGCCCTAGCCTGACATGCTCCTCCGGGGTAAGCGGATCATGCAGCACTCGAACTCGCGGCAGATCGGAGCAGGCGGAAAAGCTGACTCCGATGACTGCAACGAACACAACGATCAGAATCCTGCTCATTATTCACCCATCCGGTCGATTCGCTCGAGGACGGTAACGTGACGCTCCATCGGCTGAAGCAGTAGCATCCATCGACCGGTTTTTCCCCAGCTGCTGAAAAACTGTGTGTAGGGCACGAACAGATCGCGGGCCAATCCTGAATGCATGTAGACCCCCTGCTGCCGCTCGTCATAGCCGGTAATCACTACATAATGGCCTTGCGGAAAAACGACCCAGCCAAGGTTCAGGAGTGCTACTACGGGATGATGCGCGTCTAATTCCGCCTTAAGCCTTTCCAGTGTTCCGTTGGAGACTTCGGCCTGCAGCCCTCGAGCCTCGGCTGCCATGAGGAAATCGATCGGTAATGTTCCCCCCAACTGAGGCCTGTAGATTTCCGCTTTGATGACGGCTGGTTCACTTGGAATTCCCCAATACATGAGTACACTGGCCAGAGTGGCCGGACCACATTGATCAGTGCCGTCGGGGAAAAAAGGAACCATGATACGCACGATTCGACCGGGGGAAACCGGATAATCCGCAGCTTGTTGGATCTGTTCTCTCTTGGTCTCCGAAGAACTCTCGGCCGATCCCGGCAATGGTGTTTCCACGCAGCCGTTCATCAGGAGGACACCTAGCGCGATCGCCAGGACAGCAGCAACCGATCCACACCGGCTCATCCGGGCCATTCCAAACACCTTTCCCCTTTAACTGCCGTTCTTGGTGATGACAATCCGATGATTGAGCAGATACACCAAGATGACTGCAAGGATAGCGATCACTAAAAGCACGACGACGATCCCAAGGCCGTCGCCGGCTGGGATTATGGCATCAACGTCTGTTGCGAATTGATGCAGCTGGTCATCCGATAGTCCGGCCAGCCTGGCATTGATCTCTTCCTGGGAAAGCCCGAAATCTTCCAGCCGCTGCCGGACAACCTTCGACTCCAGTACGGTTTGAATCTTCTGAAGATCCGCCATTCGATGCGAATCTGAGGATGACTCGGTCGCCGCTGGCATTGCTGGAGCCAGCATCGCCACAGTTTCTGGCGGATGCAGCCCCATCGCCAAGGTCGTGATGACCAAAAGCCAAATCATGACGCAGCCGATGAAATGCCTAGGCAGAATCCTTCTCATTATCGCCTCCCCCTGACATGCCCTCACTCTGCATCGTCATCACAAGCCATCAAGGTTGGAAGATTCGATCGCGATTGCCGACCGTTCTGCGACTACCGTCCCGGACGCTCCGGCTTCAAAGGGCGTTCCATCAAGCCCGAACGCTCGGGATGAGTTTGCCGCTTGAGCTGTGCATCACGCGCAGTCTCTCGACCCTGCTGGCCATGTTGACCAGCTGCTTGATCTGCACGATCAAGACCTCGCAATTGGCCGCCCTTGTCGCCCTGTCCATTCGTACCAGACGAAGCCGGCGGCGAAGTCGAGGCATCCGGCGTGGCTCGAGCAAATGTCGTCGTGTTAAAGATAAACGCGATCATCAGGAAAAACAGACTCACTATCATTTTCGGTCTCAACTTCGCCTACCTCCTCTTTTCGATTCCGCGAGCGTCATACGCGCAAGGACAGCATAAGACGATTCGCTGGAGGCTCATTGAGCAACATTGCTCTCAGGGGATCGCTGAAGGGATGTCGGACTCGTGTTCGGTAAAGGCGACGCCGTGCCGTTCTGCGGAATCTGTACCGTGATAGACGTTGCATGCCCTTCCGACGTAACCCTCGCTTCGATCTTGTCACCAACCTTGATCCTGTCCTCCGACTTGGTCTCGTTATTCACGTGCAGGCGCACTTGGTGGCCAGTCGTATCCTTAACAAAGTAGAACTCACCTTCGATCATCTGCACATCCCCCATGATCGTCAGCTCTGACGCTGCCGCTTTGGAGGAGTCGCCCAGGATTGGCTCGGCCCCATGGCTGAGAGACACTAGCCCGATGCTGAACGCCGATACAACGAAGAGAGTTCTTAGGAGCTTCATAGTGAAACGTCCACTGCAAGACGTTGGCATAGGACATGTATTGCTATCGGTCTGTTCAGAATCTGATGTCCAGGCGTCCGAATTCATGCGATTCGCCCCCTTGGTTCATCAAGCGGAGGAACCCCATACTCTCCTGAACTTGTGATTGACTTGAGGCCGCTTGCGGTTGCGGATGTTCCTCGATCGTCGCAGCAATATCCTGATACGTACCGTTCCGCAGGACTCGCAATGTCACAGTCTGTCCGATCTCGAGTGTCTTAGACATGGCGGCGTATTGTTCCACGGTCTTAATGTCCCTACCGTTGACAGCGAGAACGATGTCGCCACCCAGCACCCATGGCTCTCCTTCGACAATCACGTTCAGCGTCCCAGCCCGAAGTCCCGCCTTCTGCGCAGGGCTTCCGTCATCGATATGGGCCACCAGCAAACCTTTTGCCAAAGGGATCGCAAATAGGTCGATGACTTGATCGGGCACAAATTTCCCGGTAATGCCGAACCATGGGCGGACAACACGGCCATGCGCGCGCAGTTCATTCACCACAGTCTTGACGGTATTGATGGGAATCGCAAAGCCGATGTTCTGTCCACCAGTCAGAATCGACATATTGATGCCGATGACCTCGCCTTTCTTGTCAACAAGCGGCCCACCGCTGTTTCCCGGGTTAATGGCAGCACTGGTCTGTATCACTCGCTCGTGGGGAGTGGATCGAGGGTCCGGTGTTGTTCCAAACCCGCTGACAACCCCTGTAGTGAGCGCATAGCCCAAGCCGAACGGGTGACCGATGGCCACCACCTCCTGACCGATATCCACACGATCTGAGTTTCCCAGAAGGACTGTGGCGTGATGATTGTTCGAGAGGTCGACTCTGAGCAAGGCCAGATCTGTATATGGATCGCTTCCCACCAATGCAGCGGTCAACTGGGTGCCGTCATGGAGAATGACCAGGATCTTGGCAGCTTTGTCCACCACATGCGCATTTGTGAGGATTACACCTTGGTGATCGAGAATAATCCCGGATCCGATGCTGCTGCCTGCCCCGCTCATCAGGTAGTCGCTCGTCAATACCGATTTGATGAATACCGTGGCCGGAGCCACCTTCTTGTAGATTTGAGTAGTGTTCTCTTGATCGACCCCCTTGGCTTGCACGCTGGCATCGAAACCGTCTGAGGCGCAGGCAGCAAAGAAAAAGGCGAGGACAAGCCAGCATGGCCGTAGATCGCTGTCCATAATCCTGTTCATCGTTCACCTCTCACTCCATCCTTCTGACAAACTTCGAACATCATTGATCAAGCACCCGGCTCAGGCACTTCCTCTTCCTTAGGGACTGGGGCAAGTTGGATGATATTTCCAACCCTCCCCTGCATATCCAGCTCAAGCCGCACATGTTCTCCTACTTATGACTCCCTTCATGACCTCAGGCCTCACTCCACCATAGACAGCTTGTCTCCATCCCCGGCATCCTGGTCCGTAATGCTCAGACTCGTCGAGTCAATCGATTCGGCCGTGCTGCCGGTTACCATGGTCGCTGCCAGCAGCTCGCTGAGGTTGATCGGACCCATCGCTCCAATTGAAAGTCAGCACACTGACCATGGTCATCGCGAACGTTTTCATGAGTATCTTCCTTTCTTTGATCACTCCAATCGGCATCGTGTCTTGACCCCTCGGAATCTCTCAGGGAAGACGTACCTCATGACGCTGAACCCACCTCTCGACCAAGCAAGACACTGGCCTCAGGATTAGACGTGGGATGGAAGGGAAGGTTACGAGCAATTTCAACTAGTTAACGTCATAATTGCGATTTTGTATAAACCGAACGCGCGGTCACCGACAAGACAGTTTGTCTTAGGCTATTAACCGAACATTAACCTGAATATATTTATAAACAAGACGTTGGATGAAGATGGACAGGTTGTCCTCGACAGACAGTCTGCCTCGAAATTTCACAGGCTTATGCCAGGCAGGTCAGCAAAGAGTCTTGCAAGGTCGGCGTCCTTCTGAAACATGTGCAGCGCCTAGCTCAAACCTTACTTCACTGGGCTTGTTCACATTGGGAACCATGAGAAAACGCGGTGGTGATTCGGCGGGGAAAACCTGAGAGTTTTATTATCAAGTGGAACTCAATCCCTAACGGGCATGTATCAAACCACCGTGGCTTAGGCTACCAATAAGTAACAGACATTCCGGTAACTCCTCCACCTCAGGGCTCGATGTGACCCTACGTCGCACAAGACCCGTCACTTACGGTCGGCTACCCCGCCCTGTTGTCTTGCTGCCAGCCAGTCCAGAAGTGAGTGGAGTTTCTTGGGATCAGGTATCCAGGCATCTTCACCGACCGCGCCACGCCGCCCGCCGATTCGAATCGCAAGTCCTCGGCCATGCACGAAGGAGAACGCGTCGAAATCCGTACGATCGTCACCAAAATAGACCGGCACTCGATGACGTGCCCACGGTCGCCGAAGCAGCATCGACACTGCTGTGCCTTTGTTCCCTGCGCTGGAGGACCTGGCTTCCAACACGCGATTCCCCCGCAGAAGACTGACGGACCCTCGCGCGATCCATGGGGCAAGCATACGCCGGGCGCGCCGCCTCAATCGAGAGCGCTGCTTCGGCTTCACCAACCGGTCGTGCAGCGCAACGCACACGCCTTTGTTCTCGACAAAGGCGCCCTCGATTCCCTGCGCCGCAATTCGCAACGCCTGAAGCCATCCGCGAACCAACGTTCTATGCGGCGGTGTGGTCAACCATGTCACGTCCCCGCCTGCTTCGAGACAGGATAATCCATGATGTCCCACGTAACACACCTCCTGCAACCCGACTCGCCGTCGAAGATCTTTCGGGGCTCGTCCGCTTATGACTACGACCGGCAGCAGGCCGACAAGTTTCCGCAGCGTCTCTCTCACCGGCCTGCTCAGCCTGGCCCGGTTCGGGCTCGACACGATGGGCGTCAACGTGCCGTCGAAATCCAGGAATAGGATCAGGCGACTCATCGGGATCGCCGCAAGTCTGGCTCGAAGCGACACCATGGGTTCATCCCGGCACGCCCTGTAGGTGATCGACTGCAATATCAACATCGCGCAAACAACTCTCTGCCCAGTGATAAATATCGTGCTTGCTGAGATGAAGACGCATCTGCCGCATCCGCTCTCGTCGTTCGTTCTCAGGCATCTCCAGCGCCCGCCTGATCGAATCGGCCATTCCTTCCTGGTCGTACGGATTCACAAGCAACGCTCCGCTTAGTTCTTCCGCGGCTCCGGCCAGGTGACTCACGACAAGTACACCGGTTTCATCGACTTGCGAAGCCACGTACTCCTTAGCCACGAGGTTCATCCCGTCGTAGACCGAAGTGACAAGTGTCAAGTCAGCCATCCTGTAGTAAGCCACGAGTGTGGATGGGGTCACTCGTCCTTCGATATACTCGATTGGCTTCCATCCCTTGTTTTTTCCTTCCGGCGGCACCGCGAACTGCTCATTGATTTCTGTGACGGTCTTTCTGATGAGATCCCGATATTGGCGATAGGCTTCAACATTGTTTCGAGTCGGGATGGCCACCTGAAGAAAGGTAAACGTCCCGCGGTACTCGGGGTATCGATCGAAAAAATCCTTCAGTGCCCACAGACGCTTCATCAGACCCTTGGTGTAATCCAGACGATCGACACCGAGCCCGATTCGGACCCCGCGTGAAACGCCCAGGCGCCGCCGTGTGCGAGTCATAAGGTCTTCGACCTCCATCGACTTTGCGAGATCGGAAAACAGGTTAAAGTGCACACTGATCGCACGTGCTGTCAGTTTTGTCTGGTGTCCGCGGTAGAGCACAATCGCCTTCGACGCATCGATGGAGACGGAGGCATCCAAGAACTCCGTCACACAATTTGCAAACGCCGTCGCATAGGACATAGTCTGGAAGGTAAGACAGTCGGCCGCTAGAAGACCTTCGAGCAAGTCTCGGCGCTCCGGCAGGATACGGAATACGTCAGGTCCCGGCCAGGGAACATGCCAAAAATGGCAGATGGTGGTATCGGGTGAATCCTTCTTGATCAACGCCGGTAGAATCCCAAGGTGATAATCATGGATCCACACGGGAGCAGGCTGCTTGCTTAACTCGTCCAACGCCGTGTCGGCGAAGCGGCGGTTCAACGCCTGGTAGCCGGCCCAGAACGCCTTGCGGTAGGAAACCCGATCCAGTGTGACATGACAGAGCGGCCACAATACTTGGTTGGCGTAGCCCTGGCCACCGTTTCTGACCACTGCAGGCTCCAACCAGACTCGCCGCAATCGATAAGCCGGCGAATCAGGAGGTACAAGAATGCCATCGACTTGGCCTGACACCTCCTGATCCGCGTCTCCGCTACCCCAGGCAACCCACGTACCGCCGATACGTTTCAAGACTGGGTCCAATGCCGAAACTAACCCTCCATCAGTATGCTGACAGACAACACCGTCGGCGACTGAGTTATGCTCATAGGGTTCGCGGTTTGAAACAACAATCAAATTGGACATAACGTCCTCCTTCGGTGGATGAAGTCACTTTCATGCCGTGTCACCATTTCGAACTCTCTGATCCTGCGCATACAGCACAACCCAGGCAGTAAAATCATTCGAATACAGCTGTTGGGTATAGGCATGCCTCAAGAAATAACTATGGGTATGGTAATAAATACTGTCGGCCGGAACTTCCTCGATCAGTTCAAGCAAGCGATGCTCGTCCATGGCGCGTTTGCCGAGCACTTCTCGCAACTCCATGCACGAGACGAAATGAAACGGCATGTTGGCTGCGCGGTTCGACATTCCGGATCTCCTCTGCGTATGTCGAGGTATGTCAAGTGTAATTCGTGACGCAGGCCCTCGGCCGTGCAGTCTTTTCGACAGAAAAGCATTGCGGAGTTATCCGAAGGTTTGACGCGGCAATTCTTCAGCTTCTCCACGAACCGGAATGCATGAATGCATGAGAGTGACACCCCACCAGCGCCGCTTCGATTTCGCAGGAGGGCTCGCTGCCAACTGGTGATGGCGCACAATAACGGGGTCGGTGATGTCTCCACAATTCAGACAACGCCACCCTTCGAAATCAATCTCGCCGCTTACATTCAGAAGGTCCATAAAATGATCGCTGATCATACAGCCTTGACAACGTTGGCATCTCATTGGCTTTTTCTCCTAACCATATAGTACGCAGTATCCCTGGCGAATCAGGCGCTGTCCCCCTTCTCCTCCAACCATATCCTTCCCTGCGAAGCAGAGATTATTTTCCTGATAATGCACCAATTACTTCTTCTTGATGATCTCCGACACGGCCATAGGTGGTGGATCAGCGCTATGATGCATGGCTTCCGCCCCCGCGTCGTGCACCGAATTCTTGAAGCCTTTGTTTGATGGTATTGCCGATCCTCTCGCTCAACTGAGTCAAATTACCTGCCCCGAAGATAACTAGCACGATGCTCGAAATGAGCAGCAACTCCCCTCACTCACAAACTATGTCGCACATGCACACCTCCGCGTGTCCACACCGCCCACTGCTGTCAGTCGAACAATCCTATCCCCCTACGTCGCAATCTCGCGATCGTTTACACCAGAAGACTCCTTGCCCTGCCCGAAAACCTTGCCGAACGATGTCTTGGCGTCGTCCAGCATGTAATTCGATTCTTCCTGCAGATCCTTAGCCAAACCGTGGAGTTGGCGGCGTGTCCTGGCACCTGATTGAGGCGCCAACAACAAGCCGGTGCCGATTCCCGCCACGAGACCGGTGAAGAAGGCTGTCATGCTCATCCCTGTGCATCGTGTTCCCTCTGTCATGGCTCTATCCTCCTATGGTTCATATGTATTATGTATATAGTTCTTCAATTCAGGCACGACATCCCCCTTCGATTTCACCGGCTGTCAACTTTCGGAGGTTGCGGCAACGGCTGCATCGACCCGCCAGTACTCCGTTCCATCCGTCTCTGCTCACGCGAAAGACAAGGAGGTAGCGAAGACTCCCGCATTGAGCACAGATAGGACCTTCCAAATCGCGCAGGACTGGCAATCCTCCGATGATCTGGTCCCTCTGAACTTCGGGAAATGTCACTGGCTGAGGGGAACTCATCACTTTCATTGACTGTCTCGTTTTGAACAACACCGTCGAATGGGCTCTTCAGAGCACTCCGCCTCACACAACACGTATTGCCATATAAATTTGCAAGACTCAGACCGCTCCATCAGCGACCCGCTCGAAACTTCCGTATCGGACAAGCCTCAATGTTTACAATGAATATAGATATGTGTTCATCCTGGCGGGACAGATAGTCGGTTCTGGACGTCGACACACAAGAGGACTCGTTGGATACAACCCAGTGATGGACTGAGCATAAGTTCGTGTTATACAAGAAGAATGTGTGCGGAAAGCACATCTTGTCCGTCGGGGACAAGATGTCTCGATGAAAACATCAGCCTGTAGAATGAAGAAGGCAGCGCGTTCGATTATTTCGTGACGACAATCTCAACTCGGCCTTTTCGCCGTAGAATGTTGATACCGACATCCTTCGCATGACGTTCAAGAGAGAGGTCAACTGCGGCCTCTCCAATCCTGAGATTCTTCATCTCAATGTGCTCCAGGAACGGTGGCAAGACCGGTTGGGAGAATGACAGGCGCGCCCTCGGGGCCTCAATTCGCAAGCCGAGGCAGGATTGGAGCAGCAGAAACAGGGCGACAGAGGACCAAGTCTGAGGACAACAGGCTACCGGGTACAGCGTCGGGCCTTCACCGGGTCGGCGCGGGAACCCGCACCACAGCTCAGGCAACCGATGCAGCTCGAGAAACAGACTGGCGTCGAAGAGACCGCCAAGAATCTTCAATGCGCCTTGTTTGAATCCGTAGGAGGCCATACCGGCTGCTATCAGGGCATTGTCGTGCGGCCAGACTGATCCGTTGTGGTACGCCATCGGATTGAAGCGGGTCTCAGTGGCGGCCACGGTTCGGACACCCCATCCGTTAAAAAATTCCTTGCCCACTAAGGTCTTGGCCGTTCTCATGCCGTGCCTTTGGTCGGCAATA
>DASYRC010000056.1:0-6020 GCA_036004925.1 Nitrospiraceae bacterium
CTTGCACCTCGCCACTCTGCGATACAAAGGCGGACTCGCGAACTATTTGGATGTCCTCATTGCACAGCGGAGTCTCTTCGACGCAGAATTGTCACTCGCTGCCACCCGTCGCCTGCATCTGGTATCGATCGTCCAACTCTATAAGGCGCTGGGTGGCGGATGGTCGCCGGACGAAGCGGGCCGCGAGCGGCCTGGGTCTTCTGTGCCACCAGGAGGCCGGGGATGAGGTGATGCAGGGCAGAGAGTTCCCACTGACGGTCGATTCACGACCTTCACCAAGGAGGTAGCCATGCCGAAACGCACGACACAGAAAGAGGACACACCGCGAATGAAGCGCATCATCTTCGGAAAAGGAGCATCTGCTTCTCGCAGGCCATCGCAGGGTGAGATCGAGCGGCGCGCCTACCAGATTTTCCTCGAACGCGGCGGTACCGACGGCCATGCCGAAGAGGATTGGCTGCAGGCAGAGTATGAGCTTCGACGAGAGCAAGGCCAGGCGTGAGAGACGATGATGGAAAAACCGGCTGACACGCAGTACCCGATCCATGACTTGTTGCGTCAGCGTTGGAGTCCACGCGCCTTTGATGATCGGTCTATCGAGCCGGAGAAGCTGCTGAGTCTCTGCGAAGCGGCGCGGTGGGCTCCCTCATCGAATAACGAGCAACCCTGGCGATTCATCGTCGCGAATAAGGACTATGAAACGGAGTGGAACCGGCTCCTCGCTTGTCTGGTGGAAGGCAATCGGAAATGGGCCTACCGCGCGCCGGTCCTGATCCTGTCCGTGGCAAGCCTGAACTTTGAGGATGACTCCACACCGAATCGGCATGCCTTTCACGACACCGGCATGGCGGTCGAGAATCTGGTGCTCCAAGCAACCGCGCTCGGACTTTCGGCGCATCAGATGGCGGGTTTTGACGTGGAGAAGGCGCGCGCCGACCTCAAGATTCCGTCGGGCTACGAGCCGGTTGCGATGATAGCGGTGGGCTATCCGGGCGACCTCGCTTCCCTTCCCGACCGGCTACGCCAACGAGAACTGCAGCCACGAAGCCGTCGGCCCATTTCAGAGTGGACGTTTTCTGGACAATGGGGAGAGCCCCTGCGGTAACAGTGTCATGAAGGAGTCAAACAGATGGTGTCGTTGAGCGGAAAAGTGGCGATTGTGACTGGGGCCTCCAATGGAATTGGCCGAGCGATCGCGGAGCGATTGGCCGAAGATGGCGCCATTGTCGTGGTGAACTACAATCAAAGCGATGAGAAGGCCAAGCAGGCCGTCACGGGTATTCAAGCCAAAGGTGGCAAAGCAGTAGCTGTCCAGGCCGACATGAGCCAGGTGGCCGATGCGCGCCGCCTTGTGATCGAGACGGTGAAGCAATTTGGCCGGCTCGACATCCTCGTCAACAATGCTGGGCGGTTTATGCCTAAGCCACTCCTGGAGACAACCGAGGCTGATTTCGATCAGGTCATTGCCTTGAACGCCAAGGGTCCCTACTTCGCCATGCAGGAAGCGGCCAATGTGCTCAAAGAGGGTCGCCGCATCGTGAACATTTCGACCGATGGAACTCATTTGAGTTTTCCTGGTGCGACGGCCTATCTTGGCAGCAAAGGCGCACTGGAACAGTACACGAAAGGACTGGCGCAGGAACTTGCTCCACGAGGCATTACCGTCAATACTGTCTCACCAGGCTTTACCGAGACAGGCATGATGACAGACCAGCTCCGCCAGATCGGCTTACAGATGTCGCCGTTGAAACGGCTTGGCGCACCCAAAGACATTGCCGATGTGGTGGCGTTCGTCGTCAGTGAAGAGGCGCGGTGGTTGACGGGCCAAAATATTCACGCCGGCGGCGGCATTGTCATGTAGGAGGGAACGGATGGGGCGGCAGAATATTTCCACTGGTGGTCCTTGGGAGGGCAAGCTTGGCTACTCGCGTGCGGTACGAGCCGGTGCCTCCATATACGTATCTGGCTCGACGGCCATGACGGCATCAGGTCTCGTTGGCAAGGGGGATCCCTATGCACAAACGATTCAGACGTTGAAGAAGATTGAAGCGGCGCTCCAGCAGGCTGGTGCCTCGCTTGCCGATGTGGTCCGGACGCGCATATACGTGGTGAACATCGATCAATGGGAGGACGTCGGCCGGGCCCATGGCGAAGTGTTCGGAGCCATTCGGCCTGCGACGACGATGGTAGAAGTGCAACGGCTGATCGATCCGGACATGTTGGTCGAGATCGAGGCCGATGCCATTGTGACCCAGCAAAAATCTTAGGAGCAGGCATAGGGGTCCTCAGATGGATCGACAGGCGGCAGAAATCAGGCATCTGTCCAAGACGGATCCGGTCATGAAGCGATTAATTCTGGACATCGGACCCTACCGCTTGACGCCGCGGATGCGCCGGTCGCTGTTTGAGTCGTTGGTACGAGCGATTGCCTATCAACAACTGCATGAGAAAGCGGCGGAGAGTATTTTACGCCGGTTCGTCGCCTTGTTTCCGACCAGGCGGTTTCCTCAACCAGACGATCTGCTCGCAATGAACGAGCAGGCAATTCGTGGCGCTGGTTTTTCACAAGCCAAGGTTGCGGCGCTTCGCGATCTGGCTGCCAAGACGCTCGATGGTACCGTGCCGACAGGAGCCATCGTTCGAAGGCTCGACGACGAAGCGATCATCGAGCGCCTCATTGCGGTCCGTGGGATTGGCCGTTGGACGGTTGAAATGTTGTTGATCTTCCAACTGGGGCGACCGGACGTCCTGCCGGTCGACGACTTCGGTGTGCGCAACGGGTTCCGTATCGCCTATGGTCGGCGTTCGACTCCGATGCCGAAAGAGGTGCTACGATACGGGGAGCGCTGGAAGCCCTACCGCACCGCTGCAGCCTGGTATCTCTGGCGTGCGGTCGATCGCGCGAAGGAAGCCAAGAGGTCTGTAGGCGTTAACGCATAACAGGTTGCGCAATGGCCGATGAGAAAAAACGACTCGACTCCAACGTCGCGGGGAATTTTTTTGTCGATGCGACCTGCATCAATTGCGATACCTGCAGGCAGTTGGCCCCAACGAGCTTCGAGGAAGTCGGTGAGTTCTCGGCCGTCACCCGACAGCCGACCGATAATGGGCATATTCAGCAGGCTTATCAAGCGCTCCTCGCCTGCCCGGTCGGCTCGATCGGTGTCGAGCACAGCGACAAGTTGCGGATAAAAGAAGCGATGGCGAGCTTCCCGCTCAAACTTGAAAACGAGGTGTTCTACTGCGGCTTTAATTCGGAGAAGTCGTTCGGTGCGAATAGTTTCTTCATCGAACATCCGGACGGCAACTGGCTCGTCGATTCACCGCGTTATCTCAAACATCTCGTCGAAGCCTTCGAGCAAAAGGGCGGCATCGCGTATATCTTCCTCACGCATAAAGATGATGTGGCCGATGCAGAGAAGTATGCCGCACACTTCGGCGCGAAACGGATGATTCATCGGGCGGACGTCGAAGCGGCTCAGGATGCGGAATGGATCATTGACGGAGCTGACAGTATACAAGTCATGCCGCAGTTTCAGATCATTCCTGTGCCGGGCCACACGGCCGGCAGCATGGCCCTTCTCTATAAAAACCGGTTCCTCTTCACGGGGGATCATCTCTGGTGGGACTCCGCGCAGCAGATGCTTGGTGCTCCAAGCCGGTTGGTCTGGAGGAAGCATGTACTGGTGGACTCCATCCAGAAACTCCTCGACTACCCCTTCGAATGGGTGCTGGCCGGGCATGGGGAACGGATACGGTTGCCGGCTGACGAAATGCGCGCACAGCTGCAGGCGTTAGTCGAGCGCCGCCGGACCACCAGAGTGTTGCCCTAGCCCTCATTCTTCATGAGCACTTCTGCTGCAATCGCCGATCCGCTGCTTCGACAGGCCTTCGGACTGCGGGCTTTCTCCTCTGCCCCTGACCTTACTGCACGAGCACACATCGGGTCCTCAGGGCTCCGCGCGCCAGTTTCGCGACGAACCGTCATGAACAAAGCGGGCTAGCGATGTTCACACGTTTCGCCCGGTGGCTCGACCGCAACCTGCTTTCCCTCGGCCGTGAGATGCGGCTCTCCTATCTGCCCCCTCTGATGGTCTACATGGCCTACGGTATTTCCGGTCTCACCGGGATCGTCGGAACCTTCTTCGTCAAGGATTACCTCGGCCTCTCCGCGTCGTTTCTTGCCGCGCTGGGATTTTGGGCCGGCATTCCTTGGGCCCTCAAGATGCCGATCGGGCATCTCGTCGATCTCTTGTGGCGCTGGAAAGGCTGGCTCGTGGGCCTCGGAGCCGGGTTGCTGGCCACCAGTCTTGGGATCATGGCATCATTGATCGGGAGTCGGGAAGTGATGACCTCCATTTTGCCGGCGGAAGTCTGGTATGTGGTCAGCACATTGCTTGGGCCGATCGGCTACGTGGTGCAAGACGCAGTCGCGGATGCGATGACGGTCGAAGCGGTGCCGCGTGTGGATGATCGTGGTCAGCCGTTCGACCAGGCGACATTAAAGCTCATGCATACCACCATGCAGACGCTCGGGCGCGTGGCCATCATCGGTGGTGGGATTCTGGTGTCGATGGTCAACGTGTATGTCTTCACAGGGGTTGAAGGGCTTCCTGAGACAGAGATTGTTCAGCTCTACCAGCAAGTCTATCTCATGGCGCTCGTGATCCCGTTCGTTTCTGTCCTTGGGGTTGGGGTCGCCTGGTTCCTTCAACAACGCCACATGCAACAGCTCCGACAGCAGGAGTTCACGCGTGAACAGATCAACGAGATGGTGCGAGCCCGAGGAAGTGCGGCGGAGGTGACGAAGCCGAACTGGTGGATTCTTGGCGGGAGCCTCGCATTTGTCTTGTTCACGCTCACGATCGGATTCGGCGGGTTTTCTTATAGTGAAGAGATTGTCTTTGTCGGCTCGATGGCCATCGTCTTGTTCTTGATGGGCCGATTAGTGCGAGAGCTGGAGCCTGACAAACGATTCACATTGGTCGGTACGGCCGTCGTCGTTTTTATCTTCCGGGCGATTCCGGGGACCGGGCCAGGGACGACCTGGTGGATGATCGACCAACTGAAGTTCGATCAACAGTTTCTCTCCATCCTCTCGCTGATCGGCAGCACATTAACCTTGGCTGGCATGTTCGTGTTTCGCCGTTTCATGGCCGAGCGGTCGATTGCCTACGTCGTGGGATTTCTTACGGTGATCGGAACGATTCTGACCCTCCCGGTCGTGAGCATGTTCTATGGCTTGCACGAATGGACGGCGAGAATCACAGGAGGGATCGTCGATGCACGATTCATTGCGCTGATCGATACGGCGTTAGAATCACCCCTCGGTCAGATTTCCATGATTCCGATGCTGGCCTGGATTGCGAACAGCGCGCCGGCGAACTTGAAAGCGACCTTCTTCGCCGTGATGGCCTCCTTCACCAATCTGGCGTTGTCGCTTAGTCAGCTGGGGACGAAATACCTGAATGAGATCTACATCGTCACACGGGAAATCAAGGATGCAGCCACCGGCACCACCCAAACGCCCGCCGACTACAGCCAGCTTGGCTCACTCCTCATTGTGCAGTTGATGTTAAGCCTCGCCCTCCCCTTCGCCGCAATTACGTTTGCCCGAATCACGCGCTTCAAGAGTGCTTGACGGGGTTTCCCATTCTCTAATCTTTAGGCTGCTGGGAGTGCGATTCATAGCTGAGGCTGTAAGCAATCAAATTGGATAATTCTTTGTGAGATCTGGAAGCACCTTTACAGGTGTGGTAGCATGAGCATCTGTAAGACAAGTCGCTCGTGGAGCGTGAAGCGTATCGCGCCATACAGAGAGACTATGTCTCGTTTCGCGCTTCACGAATGACGGGGGACGCTTCACGATCTTCAAGAAAGGGGGCGACCGGTTTCGACGGGGATACGAAGGTCAGCGGGGCATGTCGAGCTCTCGGGGTCTCGTAAATCCTCCGGGAACATGTAACTGCCAATCACGAACTGGCACTCGCAGCGTAAGACCCTGCGACGTTCCTCCACCT
>DASYRC010000057.1:0-47215 GCA_036004925.1 Nitrospiraceae bacterium
AGCCGCAGAGATTCAACATCTGGCGAAGCGGGTCTATCGCGCACTTGGCCTGAGCGGATATGCACGCATCGACGTGAGAATGGACGCGGAGGGGAACGTGTACGTGCTGGAAGCCAATCCGAATCCCCAAATCGCGCACGATGAAGATTTTTCGGATTCGGCAGAGAAAGCCGGCTATACCTATAAAGATCTGTTGCAAGAACTGCTGCACATCGGGCTTCGCTGGCGACCGGCCAAAGCTGCCTAGCCATTACCTCTCCCTTACCCAATATCCCCGATACTTCCGTACCTTGCCAGGGCATTGCCTCTTCGCCGTGTTCGGCCAAAGTTCCTGTGCATAAATAGCCTGAGGATGCTCAAAAGGGCCGTCCAGCAAGGCCGCAGCGCACGAGGTAGGCTGAGGTCGAGGTTGAGCGAAGATCAGGCTCTCTTTATCTCAACCTTAGCCTGAACCTCAACCTTCTTCGCGCTGGCGGACTTTTTCAGCATCCTGCTAGGGGCCGAAGCGGAAACCAAAAAGCATGGCAACGCTTGTTGTATCATTCTTCGATAGCGACGGAGAAAGATTGATGTCGTGGAGATTGACGATCAACGTCGAAGTCAAGGCGATGTTGTGGGCAGCCTGGTACTCTAATGAGACGCCAATAGGGATGTACCAACTCGTGTCGTTGCGGTCGATACGCCCAGGGTCGACCCCGCGGTCTAGGTCTGCGTGGATCAATCCGATCCCCGTGAAGGGCACCAGATTGATGCCATTATTGAGGCGAAAATAATAGCGGCCGACCCCGGCGAAGGAGATCTGAAAGAGATCGCCCATCGGACTAATCTGCATCATCGGTCCGACAGAGAAGTTTCGATCGAGGTAGTAGTCACCGCTGAATGCCAGGGTGAACACCGTGCCATTGACCGTTCCGGATGTGAGTCCCAGGCCGCTTCCGAATCCCCAACGCGGTTCGTCCGCGCGAGCGTGAGGTGCACCCACGACGGTGCCTGCGGCCAAGATAGCCAACAGACCGGCGACACAGGTCCATCGTGAAAATGTGCTGGCAATTTGCCGAATCATGCCGGCGGACTCTAGCACAGGGGGAAGGCTCGGACAAGTTGCTTGAGCACGCTGGCGACAGTAGGGTATTCTCTGCCATCGTAGACGAGGGAGGGAGTGAGGTATGTCTGTCAACTCGATGACACCGAGGCAAGCAGCGGTCGCCCTGGTCGCAGCGATGCCGATCGGCGTGTCTGTTCAGCAGCTGGAGGAATATGGGATCGAGGCGACGATGGAGCAGGCTCAGGCGATCACGCAAGAAGTGCTCTCGCTGAATCTGTTTTGGATCTTCGCAGCCATCGAGGCGCACATCCCTCAGAAGTATCAATCCGCGCTGTCGGAACTTATCCTGGATGCGATGGAGATAGGATGGGGTACGACCGTTCCCGTCGGTTCAGCCACCTGGACCGCCTACCTCAACGAATGGCAGGAACGTCGTCGTCGGTATAGTCGCTTGGTTGAGGAAGGGGTGAGCCCGCTTGCGGTGAGTGCGGAAGCCGCTGCGCTGATGGAGGAGAACCAATTAGTCAAAGAAGCAGAGCGGCGCAATCTATTGACCCTGCTGATCGACTTTGTCCCATTCGACACCTACGGGCAGTTACTGCAAGATGTCGGATAATCTCTTGACCTGCTGGCCCGCATTATTCATGAAGGTTCGTCGCGAAGGCGTGCAGACGCGAAGCGAGACTGCCCGTCGCAGCCGCGTATCCGCGCTTGCAGCAGAAGTTTCATAAATAATGCGGGCTGAACCTGTCAGAGGTAACGGTGATTGACGACCTTCCCCGTCTTGTCCAACTCATAGAGCAGCGGCGCACCCGTTGGGATATTTAATTCCAGCACCTGCTCTCGGGAGAGCTGCTCCAGCTCCATGATCAAGGCTCGTAAGCTGTTTCCATGCGCCGCGACGAGGATCGTTTCCCCTTTCAAGAGATAGGGCTTGATGGTCTGTTCATAGTAGGGCAACACACGTTCCGCGGTATCTTTGAGACTTTCGCCGCCCGGCGGACGCACGTCATAGCTTCTCCGCCAAATCTTCACCTGTGCCTCTCCATATTTTTTCACGGTCTCGTCCTTATTTAATCCCTGTAGCTCTCCGTACATCCGTTCGTTGAGAGCCTTGTCCTTCTCGATCGGGATGGCCGTCTGGCCGATGGTGTCGAGCACGAGTCGCAACGTCTCAGTCGCGCGGGCCAACACAGAAGTGAAGGCGCGGTCGAACGTGAAGCTGCGCAGTTTCTCACCCGCATCCTTCGCTTCCTGAATGCCGCGCGGAGACAGGAGCACATCCACCCATCCTGTGAAACGATTTTCCAAGTTCCATTGCGATTCGCCATGACGCAGCAGGACTAATCGAGCCATTGTACGTTCCTCTTAAGCCTGAAGGGATACGTTTACAGGCCAAAGCATACTGGAACAGGTGCCTAAGTCAAGCGGTTGCTTCGACAGACACCGCGTACCATGCCGCCCAATTCTCTTTACACAGGATGCGCCGTCGGTATCACCACCTCGCGGTCCCCCGATAGGAACTGGCCTGCATTTGAGGCTTAACCAGCATTATTCATGAAGGTTCTGCTTGCAAAGCGCCGGTCCGCTGCTACGACGAGCCTCTGGCCAGCGGGCTCGCCCCTCGGCCCCTCACCATACTGCACGAGTACGCATCAGATACTCAGGGCTCCGCACGCCAGTCTCGCTACGCTACTCAGCGCTTTCGCAACGAACCGTCATGAATAACGCGGGCCAGCCGACCAGGCCCACGCTTTCGTTACAGGAATGTGGGCGGGCCACGTTTTCGCTCGGATCGCATAGGTCGGCGGGTAGATCGACTACGTCCTCTTTGCGCTCATGCGCTATTGGGTGTCGAAGGTCCTTTCGTCGTCGGGGCGAGGGCGGCTCACGAAGAACAATCCCGACTATTGGCTGGGATCGAGACAGATTCTGAAAGCAGCAACCACGCGCTTTCGAGCACTCAAGCCGCTCATCGAATTGTTGGCCGCGCCGAATCCTCTTGCAGAGTCGGCCATGGGTGGCGCCGGCTCCTTCACCGGTCACGGAAGCTGAACTGGGAACGATGCGGAACGCATTGCCGAGATGGCGGAGAGCTACGACGGCCTGGACTCTATCTCAGTCATTAAGCAATTCAGCCCGGCTCTGCTCTGGCAGACTGAATTCTTCAAACTTAAAGAGAAACACAGCGCCGAACATGGGTGGTCTTCCTACTGCGTGAGCACTTTCGTAGCCTCGGCCTCGGCAAAGCTGGCTACTGGCCCCTCGTCGTGCCGATCAATGCGGCACGCGGCATTCTCAATCAGACAGAACAGTCAGGTCTATCTCTTCTCGACAAGCTGAAATCCTGATGGCAAAAGAACTGGCCGCGGATCTATACGAGCTGGAGCAGAAGCAGGAAGCTTCGGAGTCAGGTTGGGCGGCTTATGCACAAGATTTCGGATGATTTAAGGCGTGGATTAACCGAAAGCCAGCTAAATAGGTTCTGGTTTACACACTGCTCGCTGCAGTCGGTTTCGCCGGCTTCTCTGGCGACCGTTCGCCGTCTGTTGGCCCGTCCTGAAGCATTTTGATCATGGTCATAATGAACAGCACGTAGAAGGCGATGCCAACCCAGATCACGTAGGGCTGGACTCCTCCCGCTTCCTTCAATGCCTCGTCCTGCTTCACCGGATCGGTCCACGACCCCTTCTTGATCTTGCCAATATGCTCGCGGCAGTGCCAGTAGTACACATAATTCGCCGTGGCTCCGGCCATGATGCTCCAGACGAGACCTACGGTAAGGTCGCCGGTCAAGTAGGTTGAAATCATCGGACCGAGGGCGTAGACCAGCGCGTACACGTACATTTTTCGGTAGAGAAACCAGACGAAGGAAATAAAGAGAAAGGCCGGCCAATTCCACGTCAGGGCGAACTTCGACTCTTCCCCCAATCCGAACTTCTTAAAATGTTTCAGGTAGCGATCGGCGTGGGGACCGATGAATTGGCGCCAGAGATGTTCATCAGTGTGGATTACGGGGGTGGCGAGCGGTGCTTCAGGCTCGACGGCAAGCGTGTTTCCGCACTGGTAGCAAAATTTAGCGTCTTCCTGATTCTGCTGCTTGCACTGCGCACAGGATTTCATCCGCCCGAGCGTATCACAGTGGAGCCGCCACCTGGGTAAAGAAGCGGTAAGTTGATTCCATCGACAGGCCTATGCTACCTTCCCTTACTTTACAAAGGGATACGTCTGTCATGCCGACGGAAGAACTGAAGCAGGACGCTGCACATTATTTGATGCAGACTTATACGCGTCAACCGCTCTCGATCATGCGAGGGCGTGGGACGAAGGTGTACGACCTTGAGGGGCGAGAGTATCTCGATTTCGTCGGCGGGATTGCGGTGAACATCCTCGGGCATGGCCACCCGGATCTGGTTCAGGCGATCCAGCGCCAAGCTGCGCAGCTGATCCATACCTCGAACCTCTATTACACCGAGCCACAAGTGAAGCTGGCACACATGCTGGTGGATCATTCGTTTGCCGACAAAGTGTTCTTCTGCAACAGCGGGGCAGAGGCGAACGAAGCAGCGATCAAGCTGGCCCGCCGTTATTCCCATGAAAAGTATGGAGCCGGGCGGTTCGAGATCGTTACGATGAGGAACTCGTTCCACGGTCGGACGATCGCGACGTTGACGGCGACGGGCCAAGATAAGGTTCAGAAGGGCTACGAACCGCTGCTACCGGGTTTCAGGTATGTCGCCTTCAATAACCTGGAAGAACTGAAACGGGCCGTGACCGACAAGACCGCGGCGATTATGCTCGAGCCGGTTCAAGGTGAGGGGGGTATCTATGTCGCGGACCGCGAGTATTTGAAGCAGGTGAGAGATCTGTGCTCCCAAAAGGACGTGCTGTTGATTTTCGACGAAGTGCAGACTGGAATGGGGCGGACCGGAACGCTGTTTGCCTACGAGCAATTAGGGGTGCAGCCGGACATCATGACCTTGGCGAAAGGGTTGGGAGGCGGTGTGCCCATTGGAGCCTGCCTCGCGGTGGACTCTGTTGCAAAGGCCTTCTCGCCCGGCAGTCATGCCTCGACATTCGGCGGCAATCCGCTCGCCTGTGCGGCGGGCTTAGCCGTCTGTCGTGCCCTGCTGGAAGGCCAGGTACTCGATCATGCGCGCCGGATGGGAGAGTATTTTGCGAAGGGGTTATCGGACTGTAAGGAGCGACATCGGGTGGTGCGTGAGGTACGTGGCCTCGGGCTCTTGCAGGGGATTGAGATCGATATGGATGGCCAAGCCGTCGTGAGCGAGTGTTTAGCCCGAGGCATTCTGATCAATTCGACCGGCGAGCATGTGTTGCGGTTCGTGCCGTCCTTAATCATTACCCAGCTGGAAATCGATCGATTGCTCGATACGCTTGCTCAGATTTTCGACATACAGGCGGCGTAAGGCGTACCCAGGCCGAATGGACTAACAGGGATGACCACGCGAGCGACAGGAATGCGGGCCGGCAAAAAAGATTTTCTGGATGTCGCGACCACCAGCAAGGCGGAAGTGGATAATCTGCTGGCAGCGGCGGCCCTGTTGAAAGACAAGCAGCGGCGCGGGGTTCCTCATCCACTGCTGCCCGGGAAGACGTTGGGGCTCCTGTTTCAGAAGCCGTCGACGAGGACGAGGGTGTCGTTCGAGGCGGGCATGAACCAGATGGGTGGCCATGCTCTGGTCCTGCCCATGGCCGACATCCAGCTCTCTCGCGGAGAAAGTGTCGCCGATACGGCACGCGTGTTGTCTCGCTATCTCGACGCGATCGTCATCCGCACCTATGACCACTCGATCGTGGAGGAATGGGCGAGGGAAGCGACGATGCCGGTGATCAATGGGCTGACCGACTTGAGCCATCCTTGTCAGGCCCTCTCAGACCTCCTGACCATTTGCGAGAAGAAGGGCCGATTGAAGGGAATCAAGATCGCCTATATCGGCGACGGCAATAATGTGGCGAATTCCCTGATTGAGGCAGCGGCGAAGATGGGTATGACCATCACACTCGGTTGTCCAGTTGGGTACCAGCCGGAGCAGCATGTTGTGGATCGGGCTCGGGTCGAGGCCGCAAAAACCGGTGCGGTGATCGAGATCGGACACGATCCCCATATCGCGGCGAAGGAAGCCGACGTCATCTACACCGACGTCTGGATCAGTATGGGCCGCGAGCGTGAGCATGCTCGACGATTAAAAGTCTTGGCGCCCTATCAAGTGAACAGCCGCCTATTGCGTCGCGCCAAGCCTGATGCGATCGTTATGCACTGTTTGCCTGCCCACCGAGGTGAAGAAATCAGTGCCGAGGTACTGGATGGTCCGCAGTCGGTCATCATCGACCAGGCGGAGAATCGACTCCACATGCAGAAGGCCATCTTAACGCACCTATTAGGCATGAGGGGTCGAACGAAACGATGAGTCGTATCATTAAGAAAGCGGTGCTGGCCTATTCAGGCGGGCTCGATACTTCCGTGATCTTGAAGTGGCTGCAGGAGACCTATCAGTGCGAGGTCATCGCGTTTTGTGCCGATCTTGGACAAGGCGAAGATCTGCAAGCGATCAAGGCAAAGGCTCAAAAGCTCGGTGTGAAAAAGGTTTACGTCGAGGACCTGCGCGAGACCTTCGTGAAGGACTATGTTTTTCCGATGTTACGCGGCAACGCCATATACGAAGGCTGTTATCTGCTCGGGACCTCGATCGCGCGGCCCCTCATCGCGCGGCGTCAGGCTGAAATCGCGCTCAAAGAAGGCGCCGAGGCGGTGTCGCATGGCGCCACCGGAAAAGGAAACGACCAAGTGCGGTTCGAGTTGACCTACATTGCGCTGGCGCCGAATCTTAAGATCATTGCACCTTGGCGTGAATGGACGATGCGATCGCGGCGCGAATTGATCGAGTATGCCGATCGGCATGGCATTCCTGTGACGGCGACGAAAGACAAACCCTATAGCATGGATCTCAATTTGTTCCATGTGAGTTATGAGGGCGGCATTCTCGAAGATCCTTGGGAAGCCCCGCCCGATGAAATCTTTCAAATGACGGTGTCGCCTGAGCAGGCGCCGAACAAGCCGCTCGAAGTCGAGATTGACTACGAGGCGGGTAATCCAGTGGCTGTCGACGGCAAGAAGATGAGCCCGGCGACGTTGTTGGCCCGCCTCAATAAACTGGGTGGCGCGCATGGGATCGGGCGGGTCGATCTGGTGGAGAATCGCTACGTTGGGATGAAATCCCGCGGGGTCTATGAAACTCCGGGCGGTACGATCCTCCATGTGGCGCATCGCGGACTCGAGTCGTTGACGATGGATCGTGAGGTGCTGCACTTCAGGGACGGTTTGATTCCGCGCTTCGCCGATCTGATTTACAACGGCTATTGGTTCAGCCCGGAACGAGAGATGATCCAGGCCTCGATCGATGCGGCGCAGAAGGACGTGACCGGCACGGCGCGGGTAAAGCTCTATAAGGGGAGTTGTACGTTGGCCGGGCGCAAGTCGAAGAATTCGCTCTATCGTCTCGACATTGCTACCTTTGAAGAAGACGAAGTCTATAATCAGAAAGATGCCGAGGGTTTCATTCGGTTGAACGCGCTGCGGCTAAAAATCAAAGCCCAAAGCAAGAAGGCCTCCTCCTGATGGTACGAGCAACAGGCCGCAGCACTGTAATGTCGAAAGCCGGAAAGGCCTGGGGCGGGCGGTTCAAACAAAAGACGAGCCGGTTGGTGGAATCTTTCACCGTTTCGGTGGCGGTCGATCGCCGGCTTTACGCCCACGACATTCAGGGCAGCATTGCCCATTGCAAGACGTTGGGAAAGGCGCGCGTGTTGACCGCCTCTGAAACCAGGACGATCGTGCGGGGTCTGGAGTCGGTGAAGACGGAGCTGGATCGGGGCCGCTTTCGCTTCACCCCGCAGGATGAAGATATTCACATGGCAATTGAGCGCCGGCTGACAGAATTGATCGGCCCCCTCGGTGGCAAGTTGCACACGGGCCGGAGCCGGAACGACCAGGTCGTGCTGGATGTTCGCCTCTATTTGCGGGATCAACTTAGTCAGCTCGTGACGCATCTGGAAAACTTTCAGCGAGTCTTGGTGGCGAAGGGAAAGGCGAATCGAACGGTTGCCATGCCGGGTTATACCCATCTTCAGCGTGCTCAGCCGGTGCTGTTCGCTCATCATCTATTGGCCTATGTGGAAATGATCGAGCGGGACAAGGGGCGATTTTACGATGCATCGGTGCGCTTGAATGTCATGCCGTTGGGGTCCGGTGCGCTCGCGGGGACCAACTACCCAGTCGATCGCCTGTTCACCGCCGGGCTGTTGGGCTTTCCCTCCGTGACGCAAAACAGTCTCGATGCCGTGTCCGATCGGGATTTCATCATCGAGGTGGTTTCAGCGCTGTCGATCACGATGATGCATCTGTCCCGGTTCAGTGAAGAATTGATTCTCTGGTCCTCCCAGGAGTTCCAATTCGTCGAACTTCCCGATGCCTTCTGCACCGGTAGTAGTATGATGCCGCAGAAGAAGAATCCCGATGTGCCGGAATTGGTGCGGGGCAAGACGGGACGTGTCTATGGCCATCTAGTCAATCTGTTGACGACGCTCAAAGCCCTGCCCTTGAGTTATAACCGAGATCTTCAGGAGGATAAGCCGGCGCTCTTCGATGCCCTGGATACTGTGGTCGCGTCGGTGGAGGTCTTGACGGAACTGATGCGCCGACTCACCGTGAATCGGGACGTCCTCAAGCAGGCAGTTCAAGGTGGTGGTATGCTGGCCACGGAGGTTGCGGACTATCTTGTGACTAGAGGAATACCTTTTCGCGAAGCGCATGCGATCACGGGCCGATTGGTGCGGGCCGCATTGGATCAAGGCCGTGAACTCACGGACTTCTCGCTTGAGGAGCTGCGGATATTCTCCGAGCGAATTGAAAAGGGCCTGTTCTTGCGGTTGACTGTCACTGCCGCTATCGACCGGAAATCTCAGATTGGCGGCACTGCCCGAATGCGAGTGGATCGGCGCATCAAAGAACTCGAACGGATGCTCTCGTGAAGATGCGGACGCCGAGTGCGACATCCATCGTGGTGGGTGTGACGATGGGAATGTTGGTGGCTTGTGGCGTCGTGGGATCGCCGGTTTCTCCTGAAAGTGTCGGTGTGAATCCGACCATTGAGCGGCAAAAGAAGTTAGAGGCGCTTGAGGAGAAACAGCGTGAGCCAGAAGAAGCTGCCGAATCAGCCGAGCCACAACCGGACCCAATGCTACAGGGGCAGGATGTCAACCTTCCTCCGTTACAACCGGTGGGAACGCGGTAATGACGGAATCGCCATCTGCTGGACCTGTGTAGCCGGATGAAGATATACTGCACAAGCGCGGAACGGCTGTACAGGGATCGCGGCTATAATAATAAATAATCGAGGCCGAGCACGCGGAGCCTCAGTCCGTTCCAACGAAGAAGGCGGCGTGAGATAACCATGGGAGCAGCTCAGAACATCTCAACCAACTATTGACAATCTCAGCCGGATAGCCGGATAGAGGTGAGGAGGATCAACTCATGGAGCTTATTCAACCTGTTCGGCACAGTCAGCTCATTGGGCATGCGGCAACGGTCAAGCATGCACCAGGGAAGCGGCTGTTGCTGGTTGATCCCTATCCCCGCAATAATCCCTATCGGTTGACCGCTTCGGAGCGCCGCGCGGTTTGGTTTCCCAAGCTGAGCTTGCCGACGATCGCAGCCTACACGCCGGCGAATTGGGAAGTAAGTCTGGTCGATGAAGCCGTTCAAGATATCGATTTCGATTATCCCTGTGACATGGTCGGCCTCTCCATGATGACCTGCTATGCCCCTCGCGCCTATGAGATCGCAACGGAATTTCGCAAGCGAGGCAAGACGATCGTCATGGGGGGCGTCCATCCCACATACTGCCCCGACGAAGCGCTTCGGTATGCCGACGCGATCGTCTGTGGAGAAGCCGAAGATCTCTGGCCGCAGTTGGTCGCGGACTATGAGGCGGGGAAGATGCAGCGCATGTATAAGATGACATCGTTCCCCTCCCTTGAGAATTACAAGAGTCCCCGTGTCGAATTGCTGAGCCCCGACTCGTACATGACGAGACAGTGTAGTTTCACAACCAGAGGATGTCATTTCGATTGCGAGTTCTGTAGCGTGTCCCCGTTTAACGGAAAGACCACGCGGCGTCGACCGGTGCCGGAAGTGATCACGGAACTTCGAAATGTTCAACGATGGATTCGCAGTGAGTTGGTCGAGCGATTGCGCGACGAGCCGATGTGGAACGCCTTCCTCACCGCGCTTCGGATTCGGGTAGGAATCGAAGACGGCAGCATTGTCGCGTTTGTCGATGACTTGCACAACAGCAACCGTACCTATTGTCGTGAGCTCTGGGCCGCGCTGAAACCGCTCAAGATTAAATGGGGCTGCCAGTCCACGATGTTCTTGGCTGACGACGAGGAGATGGTCAAGCTTGCAGCCGAGAGCGGCTGCGTGTCGGTCTTCGTCGGGATGGAATCGCTCGATGAAGACGCTCTGGACGAAACGAACAAGCCGTTTAATCGAGTCCAGAAGTTCTCCAAGGAGATCAAGATGTTCCACGATTACGGAATCATGGTGAATCCCGGGATCGTGTTTGGATTCGATAGCGACGATGTGACCGTGTTCGAACGAGCCGTCGACTTCTTGACGAAGAACCAGGTGGAATTGGCTTACTTCAATGTGCTGACGCCCCTTCCTGGTACGGCGCTGTTCGACCGCTTCGAAAAGGCCGGTCGTATCTTCGACAGGGACTGGGCGAAGTATGATGGCAAGCATGTGGTGTTCCAGCCGAGCAGGATGACGACTGAGCAACTACAAGACGGATTCCACTGGGCCAACCACCAATTCTATTCACTCCCTTCGATCTGGAAACGATTGTCGGGCACGAGTCAGCGGCTTATTCCGCGATGGGAGATGAATCGGGAGTTTCGGAAGTTGGTCAAGCGAACCTGCCCCAAAGCGTCCCTGTCGCCGCTAGCGGGGGTGTTGAAGAATCTCCAAGCGAAGCTCCCGGTGTTGGACAAGGAGCAATTGATTCCTAGCGCGCTGCATGCACTGAAACAGCATTTCGATCCGAATGCGCTCTCGGCACAACAATTGATGTTCCACATCAAGGCAAAACGGCATGACAAGTTCGCTGCTCTGTTCGTGGATCTTGAAGGTACCCTCGATCGCCTGAATGCCTTGGAATTGATTAAGCGGATCAAGGAAGCGGCCAATCAGGCACGCATGGACATCATCGTCAACTTCGAGCACCTCAAGCTGGCGACGCCCGACGCCCTCAAGGCGTTGGTGGATTCAGACGCGATGAAGGTCGCGATTCCGAATGTGAAGGTCCGCTTTCGCAAGTTTAAGGATGCGTTCGAAGCCTCTTTGCACGGCTTCTCGCTCGCAGGCTTGCAGGGCTTCTCGCTCGCAGGCCTTGAACATCTCAATGAAGATTCGCAGGATGCATAACTTTGAGTATCGACATGGGGAACTCTATTGCGAACAGGTGCCGGTCAGCCGAATTGCGAAAGAGGTCGGTACGCCTTGCTACATTTACAGCTACGCCACCCTCGTTCGTCATTTCCAGGCATATGATGGAGCCTTCAAGAGCGTACCCCATGTGATCGCCTTCGCCATGAAGGCCAACTCCAATATCGCGATCCTCCGTCTCATGGCAAAGGAGGGGGGCGGGGTGGATATTGTGTCCGGCGGAGAACTCTTTCGGGCGCTTATGGCAGGTGTTCCTCCCTCAAAGATCGTATTCGCGGGCGTCGGCAAGACCTTTGAGGAGATTCGTGAGGCCTTGAACGCCGACATCCTCATGTTCAACGTCGAATCTTCGGCTGAGCTGCAGGCAATTAATGAGGTGGCGGCCTCAGTCGGGACCAAAGCGAGGGTCGCTCTGCGCATCAATCCCGACATCGATCCGAAAACCCACCCCTACATTTCGACCGGTCTCAAGAAGAGCAAGTTCGGGATCGCCGCCGATCGGGCGCTCGAAGAATTCACGCTGGCTTCCTCACTCGCCAACATCGATGTCGTCGGGGTTCATAAGCATATCGGGTCGCAGTTGACGGAAGTCACGCCGTTCGTCGAGGCTGTGAAGAAGGTGGTAAAGCTGGTCGAAGCCTTGAAGGCCCAGGGCATCAACATCCGGTACGTCAATATCGGCGGCGGTCTTGGCATTACTTACTCGGACGAAACGCCACCGCTGCCGCAGGACCTTGCGGATGCCGTGTCGCCGCTGCTGAAGAATTTGAATGTGACCCTCATCATGGAGCCGGGTCGCGTTATCGTCGGCAACGCCGGCATTCTGGTGACGAAGGTGTTGTATCGGAAGGACGGCGAAACGAAACGGTTTATTATCGTCGATGCGGCGATGAACGACCTGATCAGACCGAGCCTCTACGGGGCCTATCACGAGATTCGTCCCTTGTCCGAAGCGGTGCTACAGCGGCCCAAGCATCATGTGGATGTTGTCGGCCCGGTCTGTGAGTCCGGCGATTTTCTGGCGAAGGACCGGTCGCTGCCGGAGGTCAACCCGGGTGACATGCTTGCGGTGATGAGTGCGGGGGCCTATGGATTTGTGATGGCTTCCAATTACAATTCACGACCACGGGTACCGGAGGTCTTGATTAAGGACAGGGAGATCCATGTCATCAAGACCAGGGAAACCTACGACGATTTGGTGAAGGGCGAAGCGATTCCGGCATTTCTGAACTGAGGAGTAGGCGCGGCAGCGCGTCATCAGCGAAGGAGTCAGCATGTTTACAGGTGCATTGATTGCCATCGTGACCCCGTTCCGGAATGGCAAAGTCGACGAACAGACCTTCGGCGACCTTATAGAATGGCAAATTGCCAACGGGACGAACGGAATTGTGCCCTGTGGCACCACCGGAGAATCCGCCACCCTCTCGCACCAGGAACACCACCGCGTGGTCGAACTGACCGTCGAGGTGGTCAACCGACGCGTCCCAGTGATTGCCGGGACCGGCTCCAACAGCACGGCAGAAGCGGTGTCCCTTACAAAACATGCCAAGCAGGCAGGGGCCGATGGGGCGTTGCTGATCACACCCTATTACAACAAGCCGACGCAAGAGGGGCTGTACCGACATTACAAAGTGATCGCAGAGTCCGTGGATCTTCCGCAAATTCTCTATAACATTCCCGGACGGACCGGCGTGAACATGTTGCCGTCCACTGTCGCAAGGCTTTGTGGGTTACAGAGCATTGTCGGAATCAAAGAGGGGAGTGGGTCAGTTCAGCAGGCCTCAGAGATTGCGCATACGTGTGGAGATAGGATAACGGTCCTGGCGGGAGATGATGCCCTGACGTTGCCCATGATGGCAGTCGGCGGGAAAGGGGTCATTAGCGTGACATCGAACGTCGCTCCATCCGAGATGGCTCAATTGGTCAAGGCCTTCTTGAGCGGACGCATCGACGAGGCGCGCCGAATCCATTTCGCATTGTCGCCACTGTTCAACGCGCTCTTTTACGAGACCAATCCGATTCCGGTGAAAACTGCGCTGGGCATGATGGGGAAAATCGATCCGGAGCTGCGGCTACCACTTTGTGCCATGGCGACCGAGACAAAGGACCAACTCACACGAGCCCTAAAGGATGCAGGCCTCATCTAGCGTGAGGCGTCAGGGGTAAGGTTTCGGATGATCAACGTGATTGTCGCAGGGGCTGCCGGTCGCATGGGCTGCCGGCTGGTTGCCCTTATCAAAGAATCGACCACCCTGACACTTGCCGGTGCGGTTGAAGGGAAGGGCCATCAGGCTGTGGGTGACGATGCCGGAGAGATCGCCGGATGTGGCCATGCAGGTATTCCGATCACCGACGATGTTACGGCGCTCCTTGACAGAGGCGAAGTGGTCGTGGATTTCTCCGCTCCTGAAGCGACCCTGCATCATTTACGCGCGGTGGCGCAACATCGACGGGCCATGGTGATCGGCACGACGGGTTTTTCCGCTCCCCAGCTCGAAGAGCTGAAATCGCTTGCGTGCCGAATTCCCTGTGTGTTGTCCCCCAACATGAGCGTAGGTGTCAATCTGATCTACAAGGTCATCGGCGAGATGGCGAAAACGCTGGGGGACGAATACGACATCGAGGTAATTGAAGCCCATCATCGCTTGAAAAAAGATGCGCCAAGCGGGACGGCGCTCAAGATTTCGGAAGTCTTGGCGAAAGCTATGAACCGCGATCTGAATCAAGTCGGCGTCTATGCCAGAAAAGGTCTTATCGGGGAACGGAAGAAGGGTGAGATCGGGATTCAAACAATTCGTGCCGGCGACATTGTCGGCGACCACACAATTCTCTTTGGTGGGATGGGTGAACGCATCGAAGTGACGCATCGAGCGAGCAGCCGAGATACCTTCGCGGGCGGCGCCTTACGTGCCGTTCGGTGGGTGGTTCGGCAGTCTCCAGGCCTATACGACATGATGGATGTGTTGAGTCTCCGATAGTTCCTTCTCCCTGTTCCGGCTCCCCACTTCGTGAATTTAACCGGCAATCATCGCTGATATGATAGGCCCTGGGTTGAAGCGCACTCGGGCTCACATCAGCTAAGCAGTTGGAGAGATGCGGGAGCGACTATCGTGTGGCGCAGGAGGGGGATCGCATTACGGTTCTGTACCGTGTGCAGGCGATTGGCCTGGTCTTATGGAATCGTGCTGATCACCCGATAGTGGAATGGAGAGTTGAGTAGGGTGATCCCTGAGACTCGCGTGAGCTTGTGGGCAGGGGAACACATCACAAGTTACCGACCAACTTCCTCAAGGTCCCGTTGCTTTGGGGGGTGAGCGCAGTGGTACTCTGTATGGCGATCTCCGCACAAAAACGGGCATATATTTCTTGGGCGGAGTCCTTCCAATCAGCATTTGGCGGATACCCATAAAAGGCAGCTTCAGCTGCCTTTTGATCGTCGTACGTGAGCGGTTTCGGGTCCGTCATGGCACCGGTTAATGTCTCGCGGTAATAGGCCGAGGCTCCTGGTCCGCTGATTTCCGGCGACCACAATTCAAACAGGCAAACACTGTGATCGCTAGCCCTGCGTTCAGATCCACTGCCCGCTCCGGTAACATCGCTCCGCGGCATTTATCGCAAATCGTCATACCAGCACCCTACCATGCTAGAAAATAGAAGCATATCCATCTGAAGTACTGGGTCTTCCGGGAAAATAGGCCCTTCCGCTCATATCAAACTAGGCCATTTGAGTAGTGGGTAGGAATGAGAATCCGTTAGCGTATCAGCCGGAACAGATTATAGAGTCCTTGACAGGGGTGAGGCTGTCCCATACGATTGTGGCATCAGAAAGAGTCCTCCACTATGTATAGAATTATCCTCATTCTCGGGCTACTTGTAGTGCTATATTTTCTCCTGCGGCGTGCCATTCGAGAGTTCAAAGGCCAGGGCAAGCCGGAACTTCTCCCTCCTGGTAAGAATCAAATGGTGCAGGATCCCGTCTGCAAGGTATTTGTTCCAAGGGGAACGGCGATAACGGAAGATATTGGCGGGCAGACGTATTACTTCTGCAGCCGATCGTGCGCACACAAGTTCCAGGAACAACTGGCCGGTTAACAGTCCGAGTAACTAGAGTCGGAAAGTTTTTCTTCTTTGTCGAACTTGAGCGTGATCTGGCACTGATTGGGCGAGAAGTTAAAGAGAGGAGGGCCAGACTTGCCGCCGGCGATGCGGTAGTAGGTCCAGGTTTCGCCGCCGAAAAATCTAGGGGCCTTGCCGCTCGGCGCTCCCCAGTTCTTCTCAAACCAGGCCTTGTCCTTGCCTTGAAGCTCAGCCGGTTTGAGCGACTGTTCAAGATAAGGATTACTACCGCCGCAGCCAGTCAGGGCCAGACAGAAAAGGAGAACCCAAGCCGATCGTTGCATCGTGCACTCTCCTCGGTGTCGTAGATAAACGTAGAGACAAGCCTATGGTTAATGTCGAATTCTAACCGGCGGTCTGAGGCCTGTCAAACAGGCGTATGCCAGCAGAGGATTGCAGCTAGGTTGAGTTCTTCGTAGAATATCCGATAACGAATTGATCACAGGGATTTTTCATCCGGACATGAAAGGACAATCCCATGAAATTCTTTCTTGATACCGCCAACGTCAAGGAAATCCAGGAGGCGGCCAGCCTCGGACTTCTTGACGGAGTGACCACGAATCCGTCACTTGTCGCCAAGGAAGGGCGCAGCTTTAAGGAAGTGCTCATCGAGATTTGCAATATCGTCGATGGGCCGATCAGTGCAGAGGTTGTCAGCCTCGAAGCCGATGCCATGGTGAAGGAAGGGAAGGGCCTTGCGAAGATCCATAAGAACATAGTCGTGAAGGTGCCTTTGATTGCGGAGGGATTGAAGGCCACCAGGAGAATGGCTGCCGAAGGTATCAAGGTGAATGTCACATTGTGCTTTTCTCCGACCCAGGCGCTCCTCGCAGCAAAAGCCGGTGCCTGGTGCGTCTCACCCTTCATCGGCCGGCTTGACGACATCAGTTCAAATGGGATGGAGCTGATCCGCCAGATCCTGACCATCTACCGCAATTACGACTTTAAAACCCAGGTGCTGGTGGCCAGCGTGCGCCACCCTCAGCACGTAGTCGAGGCTGCGCTAGCTGGTGGGCATATCTGTACGATGCCCTTCTCGATTTTTCAGCAGATGGTGAAACATCCGCTGACGGATAGCGGACTCAAGAAGTTCCTGATGGACTGGGAGGCACAAGCCAAGAAGTAAAACCTAGCAGAATGCTGAAAAAGTCCGTCAGCGGCGTTCTCGCCTCGACAGCATCCTCAAGGTAGCCCGCGGAGGCCACGCCTCTCCGGTGCTTTCATCCGCTGCGGCCTTGCTGGACGGGCTTTTTGCGCATCCTGGGGGTAGTGTTCTCCAGCTGTGCCACTTGTCGAAACCACCGGAGTTCTCGCGTGCCACTGTAGTTTTTCCTCAGCCTGCTATTAGCCGGCTTGCGTGCCTACCGGTTCGGTGAGTCGTTGTCGAGCAGTTGCAAAGATATGGTGAAACATCGGCCTGGTTAATAGTCCGGTGAAGGTATTTTGCTGGCTTGGATGGTATGAGCCAATCAGTGTAGTGCTCCACGGAAGGACCTGTACAATTCCATGAGAAAATTTGGGGAGCGGTGAAGGAAGTTGCAACCCCTCATCGCGACAGGCTTTCAAGTAGTGATCGAACGCAACCTTGCCCAGTGCCACAACCACTCGGATCTTCCGTAACAACCGGAGTTCTTCCCGCAGATAGGGGCGGCAGGCCTTGAATTCTTCAGGGGCCGGTTTATTGTCAGGCGGCGCACAACGCACGGTGGCGCCTATGTAACAATCCGATAGCTTCAGTCCGTCATCCCGATGGTGAGAGCTGGGTTGGTTGGCGAAGCCAAATCGATGCAAGGCGTCATACAACCAGTCCCCGCTGCGATCGCCTGTGAATACCCGCCCGGTTCGGTTGCCGCCGTGGGCAGCCGGTGCCAACCCGAGAACATAGAGGCGCGCATGCGAGTCCCCGAATCCAGGGACCGGACGTCCCCAATAGGTCCAGCCCTCAAATTGTTTCCGTTTCTCTGCGGCGATCGTCTCCCGATAGGTGACGAGCCGTGGGCAGGCGGTGCAGTGGGTGATGCGATCATTGAGGAGGGTCAGCATACGCATAATTGGCGCAGTTTAGCACGAAATCTGAAAGTCGATCATGCTTGCCGGTCCCTTGTCGGGCTGTTAGCATACGTAGTCGACATCGGATCGTTCACCGCATGTAGGAGGTAGGATCGGCATGACGACATGGGTTCGAAGAATACTGGTGCTCAGTGGGTTGTGGATGGTGGCCACGCTTCCGATTGCGACAGAAGCACAGCCGCAAGCTGACCATTCCGAGGCGAAAGATTACGCGGCTCGATCTGGAGCCAATGGAGAGCCGGAGCGAGAGGTGATCTTGCTCGATCCCCTTGAGAACCCCAACGAGCCAGAAGATCGGCTCGTTATTCTTCCGGAAATCAAACGAGATGGAGAACGCTACTTCCTCAGTTCGTTCAAGCTGCCCGACAAGCTGTCCTTTGCCGGCCAACCAGTCCCGCTCGATAACTGGCAGGTACGTGAACGCATCGAGTATGAGTTCTATCAATTCTTAGAAGACCAGGGCGAAAGTATCATCCTCGCCAAACGAACCGGACGCTGCTTCCCTCCCGCCGAAAAACAGCTGGCCGATGCGGGTTTGCCGGACGACCTCAAGTATATGCTGCTGGTGGAGAGCAAGTGCGTGGCCGCCGCCTATTCAAAGGCGAAAGCGTCGGGGCCGTGGCAGTTCGTCCCTTCCACAGGGCGACGCTATCGTCTCAAGAGCGATGCGGTTCGCGACGATCGCCGCAATTTAGAAATGTCGACGGAAGCGGCGGTCAAGTATTTGCGCTATCTGAAAGATTTCAAGCAGAACGATTGGTTCATGGCCATGGCCTCGTACAATGCCGGTGAAGAACGAGTTCGTCGGTTATTGAAGGACCAGAATATTACCGACTATTGGAAGATGCACGGGCCACGGGAAACGATGCGCTATGTTCCGAGAATCATCGCTGCCAAGGAAATCTACTCCCAGCCGGAGAAGTATTTGGGGCTAAGCAAGAAAGACCTGTATATGCCGATGGAAACTGAAACGGTTACCGTCAACGTGAAAGATTCTCAACGAGCCCTCACCTCGATTGCAGAGGAATTTGGGACCTACTTCTTGGAACTCAAGCTGCTGAATCCTGAATTCAAGAAGGATGTGCTCCCACGCGGGACCTATCAGATGAAAGTCCCACGGCAGACTTGTCCGACTCGTTGCTTCATTCAGGACAAGACTCCCTAGCAGGATGCCGAAACAGTCGCTCTTCTCACTCGCCCACCCCGGCCGCTACTTCACCCGACTCCTCTGAGGCTGCCTAGACAGTCTCTTTGCCCCGGGGCGCGCCTTTTCGCATGCGGCGTTCTCGATACCTGTGAAGCGTGATTTGTGAAGCGTATCTCGCGGGAAGGCGGAGGGAGGCAAGATAGTCTTTTACCACCCTTCTAGTCTATTGTAAGTGTGATGAAGATTCCTTTCTCTCCTATCCGGCCGCTTCTGAAGAAATTAATCGTTCGAGGACTGACTGCAGTCAATGCCCGTACGGCGGTCGGTCGCGCCATCTTCAGAAACGGCGTGAAGCTGATCATCGGCCGGCGTCGGTATGACCTGAGTCGCTATGAACGTGTGATCGTGGTCGGAGCTGGGAAGGCGGCGGCCTCGATGGCCCGAGCGGTAGAACAGCGGCTGGGACCTCGGTTGCAGGGAGGATTCGTCGTGGTAAAGCACGGCCATGTTGTGCCGACGAAACGGATCGTAGTGGCGGAAGCTGGTCACCCCATTCCCGATCGGTCCGGTCAGCGAGCGGCGGCCAGGCTCTGTGCCATGGCGACAGAACTCGGTCCGCACGACCTCTTGATCGTGCTCCTGTCGGGCGGTGCTTCCAGTTTACTGCCTGCTCCTGTCGCGGGGGTTACGTTAGCCGACAAGCAGCGGACCACACAGGAACTCTTGCGATGCGGAGCGAGTATCCACGACATCAATACAGTTCGGAAACATCTCTCGCGCATCAAAGGCGGACGTCTCGCCGAGTTGACCGAGGCCACCGTTGTGACCGTGATTCTGTCCGATGTGTTGGGTGACGACCTCAGCGCCGTTGCCTCAGGGCCGACAGTCCCAGACCCCACGACCTATCAAGAGGCTGTCGCGATTTTGAAACGCGATGGCATCTGGCGGGCGGTCCCTCAGCGAGTGCGTCAGCATCTCGAACGTGGATGTCAGGGATTTGTGAGTGAGACTCCGAAGCCTGGCTCCTCTCTGTTTCGTCGAGTCCATCATCATGTCGTCGGGAACAACGCAGCAGCCGTGGCGGCTGTGATCCACGCGGCCAGAGGCGCAGGTCTGCGAACCCTCGTGCATACGCCAGCCTTAACCGGAGAGGCCCGAGTCGAGGGGCAGCGATTTGGCGCCCTGGCGAAGAATATTGTGCGCGAGGGCAAACCGCTACAAAGGCCCTGTTGTTTGGTGGCCGGTGGGGAAACCACCGTGACCGTCACCGGAAAGGGAACAGGCGGGAGGGCGCAAGAATTCGCCGCAGCCGCCGCTCTGGAGATCGCCGGTCTGGCCAAGGTGTGGGTGGTGGCGATCGGCACCGATGGCACCGACGGTCCGACTGATGCGGCTGGCGCCGTTATCGATGGTAATACCGTGGCGCGTGCGCAGCGCCTCTCGGTGGATCTCAAGGGCGCGTTGAAGCGCCACAATACCTACCCCGCATTGAAGAAGCTCCAACAGCTCATCATCACGGGCCCCACCGGCACGAACGTGAATGACCTTTACCTCCTCCTCGTGCTCTAGCAGGATGCTGAAAAAGTCCTCAGCTACGTTCTCGCCGCGCACCCAAGAACAGTGAAACGTAAAACGAGGGTCAGCCGCGGAGTTGCGGCCTTGCATGGGACAAGGTGTGTCTCGGCGCGCCGGGGTTGGGCGGGTAAAAGAAGTCTGGCCTTTTTGAGCATCCTGCATGGCGTTCTTCCGTTGTCCCAGACGTATGGACCAGTGAAGTTCTGTCCCACCCCCATAGTTTTTCCGCAGCCTGCTAGGTAGTATCCATTTCAATGGATCTCCCCCTCCTTCTTCCCTTGGCCTCCTGCACGCAACCATCTCTTGTTGGGGGGAAAGCTGTAGGCCTAGCGCGTCTGCTCGCAGGAGGATTCCCTGCCCCTTCCGGAGTTTGCGTGACGGCGGAGGCCTATGATCACGCGCTTAGGGCGCCTGGTTTTTCTCCAGCGGAACAGTGGCAGGCAGCCTTGCATTCATCCGGAACTGAACGTCAACGGATACTCTCCCACTGTCACACCATCATCAGGGACCGCGACATCGCTGAACTGACGGCGCAGATCGTCGAACAGGTGCACCGGCTGGACCTGCCGTTGCACGGGCTGTGTGCGGTGAGGTCGTCCGCGACGAACGAGGATGGAACTCATGCGAGCTTTGCCGGAGTCTACCGTACACGCCTCGGTATCCCGCTGGAAGAGCTGGGTTTGGCTGTGAAGGATCTGTGGCTGTCGATCTGGGATGAGCGGGTCCTGAATTATTATGCGACGTCGGGATTGAGCGGGACACCTCCCGCCATGGCCGTCGTGATCCAACCACTGCTAGAGGCGCGAGTTGCCGGTGTCGCCTATTCCGTCCATCCCCTCACAGGACGAGCGACTCAGGTGGTGATCAATGCGGTTGCGGGGCTTGCGGCAACCCTCGTCGATGGGCGCGCAACGCCGGACCAGTATGTGGTTGAGATGGACGAGAACAGTCAGCCCATCCGGATTCGTGAACGGACGATCAGCGGGCAGACTCAGGCGTTGCGGGTGACCGGCCAAGGTCTTTGCGAAGTGCCGCTGTCGGATGATGCGGTCAGGCGCGCAACATTGTCGGACGAGCAACTGTTTGACCTTGCCCGTACGGCCAAGCAGATTGAAAAGACATTTGGGCATCCAGTGGATGTCGAATGGCTCTACGACGATCGTGGCCTGTGGCTGCTCCAAGCTCGCCCCATCTCGGGTTTGACTCGATCCCCGCAGCTGACCAACGATGACTGTGAATGGTCGCGTTCCAACTTCAAAGAAACCATGCCGGAACTGCCGAGTCCGCTCGGTCTGTCGTTTCTCGAGCTGTTCATGGAACGTCACATTGTTTCACCCTATCGGCGTCTGGGCTGTAAAATTCCTGAGGGAGTCTCATCGGTTCGTACGTTCCAGGGACGCCCCTACATCAATATGACGCTGTTCTATTCCCTGGTGGCACAACTGCGGGGAGATCCCTCCTTGTTGGTGGAGCAGATGGGGGGGGAAATCCTTGGCAGGGTGCCGGAGGCTCACCCGCTCGGGTGGTTCGCGCTCGCCCGTGCCGGCGTCGTAATGATGGCCGAATTGAGAAAGGTGGTGCGCTATGGGCCTGCCTGGTTCGCGGAGATGAAAGCGATGGCGGCAGAGCACCGCGCCGATAGGCTCCGAACCGTCTCCGGCGAAGACGTTGCCCTGCGCCTCGATGCCATCGGGCAATGGCTCGATGAGCACGAACTGACGTTTGCCATCGCGGGAGGAGTGTCGCAGTGTTTGCAAGCGTTAGGTGGCTTGCTGCCTCGCTGGCTAGGCGAAGACTGGAGAGCTTTGCTAAACGGGGCGCTGCAGGGGCAGGCAGCGGCGATCAGTGCGCAACAGATCGTCCGGTTGGCGGAACTAGTAGATATGGTTCGACGCGCCCCTAAAGCTACTTCGTGGTTCACCGCAGAGGGGTGGAACCCGGCTGAGGTTCGTCACAGGCTCGAGGGGACTGAAGTTCTCCGTGGCTTCGACCGGTTTCTCGAAGACTATGGCCATCGCGGGGTCGGTGAATCGGATGTCATGGCACCTCGGTTCGCGGATCAACCGGAGTTCTTGCTGGCGGTTTTGCGAACACAGATTCTGGCTCCAACCAGTGCCACCCCGGCGGACATTCTTCAGCGCCAAACAACGGTACGGGAACGTGCGCTTGCAGAGATTCGCGCCAGGTTCGGATGGCGGTTCCATCGATGGGCGATCTTTTCTTGGTGGTATCGACGGCTTTGCCGATTCTTTGCCCTGCGAGAGGCAAACCGACATCACCTGATGTACTACTCGGCAGCAGCACGTAGTCTCCTGCTTCGCCTCGGCGAATGGCTCGTCGAACAGGGGCGACTCTCGTCGCGCGAGGATATTTTCTACTTCAAGATCGAAGAACGAGCAGACTTGTTAGCCGGAGGATCGAGTGATTGGCATGGGGTGATTCAGGCTCGCCGGGCCGAGCGAGACCGTTACGCTACCCTCAGAGTTCCAGACACGATTCGGGATTGGAAAGACGTGGTCCGCGGCATAGACGTAGTCTCCCCTGTGGCTTCGGAGAGGATTCTGCACGGTATTCCCATCAGCGCGGGGCAGGCCGTGGGACCGGTTCGCTTCGTCCGTTCGATGGAAGATTGGAACCGAGTCTGCCGTGGCGACATTCTTGTGGTCTCGGTCATCGACCCAGGCATGGCGCCGTTGTTTGGCGTGGCGGCGGGGCTGGTCGCCGAGATGGGCGGGACGCTGTCACACGGGGCGATCATTGCTCGCGAGTACGGATTGCCGGCAGTTGCGAATGTACCGGGCCTTACCATCAGGCTCAAGGAAGGCGATCGAATCAGCTTGGATGCGGAGCAAGGAGAGATCATCGTCCAAGGGCGGGGAGGAGACTTATTTGCGCGACCGGAGCCATCCAGCTTATCATGATGCGATACTGTAGGGTTGAACGTCTCTAGCCATGTTGTGGTCTTGATCTTTTATAGGAGTTTACGTATTCTTCAAAATCATTCTTATCTCCTCGCACACCCACAGTATGCACGAATAATATGGGTCGGCACATGACGTGGACGGTCACCCATGATTGATGGCACGATCTTTGGTGCGGGGGTTCTTGTCGGAGGTCTCCTCGGCGCGCTAATCGTCGGGTTCTGGATTGCGTCCCGCGTACGCGCGAACGTACAGACACAATTGCTGGCTACCGGCGAACGGGCGCAGCGGGCAGAATCGCTGGCAGACGAATTGCGCCGACAGGTCCTGCAAGATCGCCTCGATCTCGATCGGACCAGGCAGGGTCTTTCTGAGGCCTCCCAGGCCCGTGCGGTGGCGGAGACCAAGGCAGCTGAGGCCGCGTTCCATTTCGACGAACAAAAGACTCTGTTGGGCCAGGCCAGACAGGAATTGGCCGAGACCTTCCAAGCTCTCTCCGGCGAAGCCCTCAAACAGAACAACGAAGCCTTTCTGAACCTCGCACGCAGCTCATTCGAAACGCTCCAATCCGAAGCCAAGGGCGATCTCGCCCAGCGGCAACAGGCGATCGATAGTCTGGTCAAGCCCCTCCAAGACTCGCTGCAACGATACGACGACCAACTCCGGCAGCTGGAGCAATCGAGGCAAGCGGCCTATGGAGGCCTCGATCAGCATCTCAAGCTCCTAACCGAGTCGCAGCAGCGGCTGCAATCGGAGACCGGTAACCTCGTGAAGGCGTTACGTGCGCCGGCCATCCGCGGCCAATGGGGTGAGATCACGCTGAAGCGCGTGGCCGAGTTGGCCGGCATGGTAGCGCATTGCGATTTTTTCGAGCAGGAATCCATTACGATCGATGGCGCTCGGCTCCGTCCCGACATGGTGGTCCAGTTGCCGGGTGGGCGGCAGATCATCGTGGATGCCAAGACCGTTCTGGCAGGCTACCTGGATGCACATGAAGCATCGACCGAGGAGCAGCGTCTCGAAGGGATGCGCCGGCATGCCGCCCAAGTCCGGTCGCGCATGGACGAGTTGAGCCTGAAAGCCTACTGGAATCAATTCGCGCAGGCGCCGGAGTTTGTCGTGCTGTTCTTGCCGGGTGAACAGTTTCTTGGCGCCGCTCTGGAGCATGACCCGCGACTTATTGAGGATGGGTTTCTTCGAAGTGTGGTTCTTGCCACCCCCACGACGCTCATGGCGCTCTTGCGGGCGGTCGCCTACGGGTGGCGGCAGGAGCAAATGACTGAGCATGCCGAGGAAGCAGGCCGGTTAGGAAAAGATCTCTATGAAAGGATGGCCGTGCTGACAGAGCATTTGAACGACGTCGGGCAGGCGCTCGGGAAGAGCGTCCTGGCATACAACAAAGCGATCGGGTCGCTCGAGACGAGAATCTTGCCGGCGGCCCGTCGGTTCAAGGAGCTTGGCGTCTCGTCGGAGAAAGAGATCCCCATGTTGGATCCTGTGGAACTCGTATCTCGGAAGGCGTTGCCGTTTGACAGCGAATAAGGAGCCTTTGATGGCCGACGAGCAGGCGATGGTAGAAGCTTTCCATAGGACCTTCGATATCGTCGTCAATTCAACCCCGACGGTCGTCGACGTGCGGACGCGCGAACTACGGGTAAAGCTCATTCAGGAAGAATTCGATGAATTGAAAGAGGCCCTCGCGGCAGAAGATCTTTCGTCCATTGCCAAAGAGATGGCCGATCTCCTCTACGTCGTATACGGTACCTCGGTGTCCTATGGCATCGACATGAGTCCGGTTTTTCGAGAAGTACATCGGTCCAACATGAGCAAGGTCGGTGGCTATAAGCGTGGAGACGGGAAATGGGTGAAGCCGGCCACATACTCGCCGGCGCGCATCGAACCGATTGTGGCGGGGCAGGGGCCGGCATAGGGCAAGGTCCGTTCCGTATCATGAGGGATCTACACTGTCCAAATTGCGGGGCTCCGTTCGTCCGCGTGACCTACCAAGAGAGCAGGGTCGAGCGCCTGTTGAGCCGCGTCAACGTGTTTCCGTTTCGATGCCAGCTGTGCACGAATCGCTTTCGTGCGTTCTATTCCGGTGCGCGCCACAATACGCAGGCGTTCGATCGGCGTCAGTATGCACGCCTTATGGCCTCCATCGAGGTCCAGGTCCTCGACTACAAGCAGCTGCCAGTGACCAACCGAATCACCGACATCTCAATGGATGGCTGCAGCCTGCAGACGACGGGGTTCCCGAAGGGGGCCTTTATCGAATTGGTCTTGAAGCCAACGGTGGAGGAAGAAACGATCCGTATTGAAACGGCGATGGTCTGTTCCGTTCGCCCGTTATCGATGGGGATCCGCTTCTTGGAGATCCCGCCAGAACACTATCGCCGTCTGGCTCAGGTCATCCTCGGGCTCTTAGTCGGCCAAGGCCTTGATCCCACGCTCAACGCCTAGCTCGACTCTTTTCACCCGGCATTTTCACCAGCAGATTATCGATCAAGCGAATCGACCCGATCCGGATTGCGCCCAAGAGTACCGCACGGGCCGCGACGACGGACAGAGGCTCCAGACTGTCCGGATCGCAGACGGCCAGGTACTCGACATGAATGGTGGGTTCCTGCTCGATGGTCTGCCGCATGATCCGCTCGATCGTCGCCACGTCGCTCTTCCCACCCACGATCATCTGTCTACCGATTCGGAGCGCCTGAGAGAGCAAGGGGGCAATCCGACGTTCGTCGGGGCTGAGATAGACGTTGCGCGAACTCTTGGCCAGGCCATCCCGCTCTCTGACTGTCGGGCGCACGTGAATCGCCACGCCGAGATTGAGATCGTTCACAAGTTGCCGGACCAGCGCTACCTGTTGGTAATCTTTCTGGCCGAACAAAGCCAAATGGGGTTGCACGATTCCGAAGAGTTTCGTCACCGCCGTGGCGACGCCGGCGAAGTGATGAGGCCTGGCCTCGCCTTCCCATCGGCGCGCGAGCGCCGGCACCGTCACAATCGTTTGGAAGCCCTCGGGATACATGCCCAGGACCGTGGGCTCAAAACAGACATCCACCCCCTCCTTGCGGCACAAGGCACGATCGCGGGCAATCGGGCGGGGATACGTGGATAAGTCTTCGGTCGGGCTGAACTGTGCCGGGTTGACGAAGATGCTCACGACGAGCGCATCACAGCGAAATCGTGCGGCTCGAATGAGGGAGCGATGGCCGTCATGCAGCGCACCCATTGTGGGAAGAAATCCGATAGTCACACCTTCCCGGCGTAATCGTTCGCTCCATGCAGCCATGGATCGTGCGGTGCGGATAATCTTCATGAGCTTGGAGGAGGGCTGCAAGCCGGGCGTGAGCCATAGCGGGTCGAGGGCTGGGGAAACAGGAGGCGGACCTCAGGCTGCTTCCCGACCACGGCGAGCAACTGGCTGCTTGTGCGATGGAGCGATGGGTGCAGGAACAGCGGATCGAGTTCGCTCAACGGCATGAGGACGAACCGGCGTTGGTGCATGCGAGGATGCGGTACAACGAGATCTGGTTCGTTGATGATCCGTTGGCCGTAAAACAGGATGTCCAGATCGATGGTCCTGGGGCCTGATCGGTTCTCCTCATCCCGGCCGAGCGAGCGCTCGATCTCCCGGAGGATGGCCAACAGGCTCTTCGGCGTGACATCCGTCTTAAGCTGCACGACGCCGTTCAAGAACCAGCCATCTCCAGGTTGGGCATGATCCTTCACTGGCTCGGTTTCATAGAGCAGCGACACCCCCACCACTTGCGAGTGGGGCAGCAGGCTGAGTAACGTCACCGCACGGTCGCAGAAATCGACTCGATTGCCGAAGTTCGAACCAAACCCGATGAACACCGTTTCCATAAACCACCATGAGGGGTGAGGCGTTAGGCGTAAAGTGTCAAGATCGAGATGACCAAGGGTTTGAGAGGCCCCCTCACGCCTCACGAGATTCAGAATCCTGCCTTCTTAATACGCTCCACCGCCTCAGCCAATCGCTCTTTCGACGTACACACGGTCATCCTGATATACCCTTCGCCCGGTGCGCCGAAGCCGTTGCCCGGAGTCGTCACAATTCCGGCTTTTTCCAGCAGGTGAGCCGTGAAGGACGTGGAGGTGTACCCCTTCGGTACCGTGACCCAGATGTAGAATGCAGCCGGTGGAGGATCCACCTCCAGCCCGAGCTGTTTGAGGCCTTGGACGAGGGTGTCGCGCCGTTCCTGATAGATCTTGCGCAAGCCATCCGTCACAGAATCATCCAGGTTAAGCGCGGTAATGCCTGCTTCCTGAATCGCCTGGAAACAGCCGGAGTCGAGGTTGCTCTTCACCTTGCCGAGTCCTGCCAAGACCTGCTTGTGCCCAACGGCAAACCCGATGCGCCAGCCGGTCATGTTGTACGTCTTCGAGAGCGAGTGGAACTCGATCCCCACATCCTTCGCGCCATCGACTTCCATGAAGCTCGCAGGGGGCTTGCCGTCGTAGAAAATCTCCGAATAGGCTGCGTCGTGGCACACGATGATCTGGTTCTCCTGGGCGAATTCCACCACTCGCCTAAAGTAGTCTTTGCTCATGATGACCGACGTCGGGTTGTTCGGCGAATTCAGGAACAGTAGCTTCGCTTTTTTCGCCAAGTCCTTGGGAATCGCCTTCAGGTCTGGCAAGAAGCCGTTCTGTTTCGTGAGTGGCATGAGGTACGGGACGCCCCCGGCGAAGCTGGTACCGACGGGATAGACCGGATAGCCTGGGCTCGGGACGAGCACGATATCGCCAGGATCGACGAATGCGAGCGGAATGTGTCCGATGCCTTCCTTCGAGCCAATTAGCGTGAGAACTTCGTCCGTCGGGTCGAGGGTGACATGAAAGCGGCGTGCGTACCAGTCGGCCACCGCTTTGCGGAACGACAGCATGCCCTCATATGATGGATATTGGTGGTGCTTCGGGTCTTTGGCGGCCTTGCCAAGGCATTCGACGATCGGCGTCGGCGTCGGCAGATCGGGGTCCCCGATGCCAAGATTGATGATATCAACGCCCTTGGCAATTGCGGCCTGCTTCATCTTATCGATGGCGGCGAACAGATAGGGAGGCAGTGTCTTGATTCGTGTGGCAACCTCGATGGGGAAACCAGACATGCGAACAGGCTCCTTTCCAGCAGGACGTTGAAAACAACTCTGTTCTCACCCGCCCGGCCCTGGCGTCTACTTCACCCACTCGCCCTGAGGCGCCAAGACAGCCTCTTTGCCCAGGGATGCGCCTATCACCAGGCTTGTTCTCGCGTCGCTCACACCTTCAACGTACTAAAAACGTACGCTCGGGTCTTTAATCGCTGCGGCCTCGCTGGACGGCTGTCTTGACGTCCTGCAGGAGGCAGGGTAAGAGTACAGCAGGAATGAGGCGGCAATCAACGCCGAGAAGAGAGAAGGTGACCAATGAGCCGATCTGCAATCTGATGGAGTTGCGGCAGAGGGGGGAGGGCTGCCGCTTTCACGTGCTGCGCGGTCAATCGTGCTTTCGTGAGATCCGGCGCACATTCTCGGCACAACGATTCGATACCGTTCTCTTCCACCTCCAAATGAAACAGAAGCCCGTAGGCACGAGCCGCATAACGGAAGGCTTGCAGAGGTGCGATATCGGAGCCAGCCAAGGGCACACAGTCTTTGGGCAGGTTGAACACTTCGCCATGCCATTCGAAGACTTCGAATGAATCCGGCAGCGTACTAAAAACAGGGTCGTGTTTCGCCTCAGCCGTCAGCCCGACCGGTGTCATGCCGATTTCCAGCGCTTTACCCGGACGTATAGTGGCACCCAACGCCTTCGCCATGAACTGACTTCCAAGACACACACCAATGACGGGCTTGCCGGCCAGGATCACGGATCGAATGAATTCCGTCTCTTCGGCAATCCAGGAATCAGAATCATTCACCGACATCGGCCCACCCATCACGATCAACATATCGCCCGCATCCTTCGGCAGCCCGTCTTGTGGGACGAGATAACATTCCAGGCTCACCCCGCGCTTAGTCAGCGCCGTCGCGAAGGCTCCGGGCCCTTCAAAGGGAACGTGTTTCAGGCAGACTGCACGCATTGACACCTCGGAGGGATCGAAGTTGGCTTTGGCAGATTTGGAACATAGCGTGATTATGCTGGTTGTTTCAAGTGAGTACTAGGAAAACTCAGAACGGAATCAATTCCGCCAAGATTTGAGGAGTTCAACGAGACGGATGTGCGAGAAGAGATTATCGATCCGCTCTTCAATCAGGACGAGAATAGGGTTCCAGGCTCCGATTCTTTCTGTCTCCTCAAAACATACTGTCGAAGGTCGTGATGGACGCCTGCCTGTTCTATATTTATACTAGCGGCAGGATTTTCTTCTTGCTGGGTAGGTGGAAGACACATGTCATTCCCGACTGACGAACGGCAACAGTTCCAGCTTGAGCTGGAGGGGTTGAAACGAACGTTGGAGTGGACGGAGATTCAGCGAGAACAGCTCTTGGATCGCTTGGACCTGCTTCGGCTCGACAACGTCCGTCTTCAGGATCAAGTGGAGGAGTTGGTGCGTCAGGTCGAAGGGCTAAAGCAGCAACAGCCGTTGTTTTAGCCAGGATTATTCATGAATGCCGTTGCGAGGGGTTCGAGACCGAAGCCCGCCGGGGCTTCTCGCAAGTGAGGCCGACACAGGCGAACGCTCAGTCCGTCGAGGAGGCCGAACGAGAAAAGCCTCGCCGGGCGAGAGGATCGGACGACGTAGCAGGTATTCATGAATAGTCCGGGCAAGCAGGGTGCTGAAAAAGTTCGCCGTCATCGTTCTCGCATCGTTCAGAGGCTCAACGTACCGAGGCGTACACCTCGCCTCTTCGCTTGCTGCGCGGCCTTGCATTGGATAAGGCGCGTCCCTGGGTGAAGAGGCTATCTTGGCAGGCTCAGGGCGAGCGGGTGAAGTAGCCGCCAGGGCCGGGCGGGTGAGAAGTCAGGCATTGTTGAGCATTCTGCAGGGGGAAGTCCTTCTCTTGTCCCAGACGTGCAGGCCATCGAAGTTTCGCTGAGTTGAAAAAGTTTCTCCGCGGCCTGATAGAATCGTTCGGAGTTCGTGAGCATTCATGCTATGAAATATCATGTTGTGAATATCGAAGATGTGCGTTGGTTGCTGGGCCATACTGGCGGCTTTTGCGGCGGCTATGTGACGGATGTGCAGGTGTCGAAGCGACGACTGTTGGACGAGGCGTCGGGCCGCGAGGTCCTGGCAGGGACTACGGTCACGGTCGTGATCCGCTATCGTATTCGCCAGATGGCTCGCGTCGCGAAACTCACGATGATTGGCGTGACGGACTTCTCGATGTTTGAACAGGAAGGGGCCGATTGTTCGACGCTAGCGGTTATCCAAGCGGAGTTGACCGACGGGAAACTCCGCTTCTGGTTCGATCCGCAGGGCGAACTCTATGTGGTGTGCGAGGAAGCACAGCTGGAGGAAGTAGCGGCGCCGAGCCTCGAACCCTTGTCTCTGAAGCAGGTGGCTCAATGGACCTTTCAAAGTGGGATGCCCGACTGGCCGACTGTAAGCTGGCTGTTGGCGGAACTGGATGTGGCTGGGGTCCCCTGTACCTGGCGGACCACTACTTCGTCATCAGGGCGTCATCCTTCCATTCAGTGGGAAGGGGATCTGCTTCCGGCGTCGATGCAGGGAGCAGTGGATGTCACAGGGGTTCACTGTATGCTATACGGGCCGCTCGATGGACCTGGGTTCGGCGTGGTGCTGCGGGTCCGTGGGGTGCAGGATCGCCGTACTGCACAGGTGCTCTCGCTCCTGGCGGACCTGATTGCTCAGCGGTTCTCCGGCCAGTGCTTGGTGGGCAATACAATCATTCCAGGCGGGGAATGGCAGAATTGGAAGTCATTCGAACAGCAACGCGCGGCTGATGTGTAGTATACGGCGGCTAGGCGGAAGCAGGCGGACTAGCGGACTGCGGAAAAACGAAGTCGGCACGCCAGAACTTCGATGATCAGCGCGTGCGCGCGATAGCCGAAAACTCCAGCATCGCCAAGTGAGACTCGCGGGACGGGCGAGACGAGGTGGGAATCCAGTCAGTCCACGTCGCGCCTTTCGCGCGCCATGGGCTGTGGCGTTGGCGAAGTTATTCTGCAACTTGCTAGCCCAGCGCTTGTCCGTTGGCGTGTTCCGACAGATGCGTGCCATTGATATGTGCGTAGGCCGAGGCGATGTTCCCGTTTTTCACGCCGTTGATGTGTGTCTTGCCGTTCACGTTCTTCTCGTTCACACATTCCACCAAGGCCCAGAGCTGTAACGGATTCACATTCTGCTTCCGGGCGACGTGCAGCGGCGTCCCTTCCAGCACAGTTTTGAGCGCCAGGTCTGTCCGCCACCCTAAGTGCTTCGTGAAAGGGGAAATTACTTTCTCGATGGCGGCGATGACTTTATTGTCGTTACTGAAATGATTCAGCATGATGATCCGTCCGCCGGGTCGGCAGACGCGGATCATTTCGCTGACTACCTTGCGGAAGTCGGGAACAGCGGTAACGACGTAGGCGGCGACGACTGTGTCGAAACTATCGTCCCTGAACTCCATCACGGCAGCATCCATCCGGTGCAGTTCCACGTGGTCCATCCGGTGTTCTGCCGCTCGCTGCTTCGCTTTGTCCAACATGCCTTCTGAAAAATCGATACCGACTATTTGGCAATGACGGGGGTACATCGGCAGAGCTAACCCGGTCCCGATTCCCACTTCGAGGATTCTTTCATCTGGTTGGACGTTCAAATTTCGGATCGCTGACTCACGCCCTTCGTTAAACACTTTCCCGAAAATCTGATCGTAGATCCTGGCGTAGGACGTATAGACACGCTCGACCTTCGCTAAATCCATATCACCTCCAACTCCACATTAGATGCAACGTGCACTCCTCGGCCCGGTAGGGATGAGCCGACTGTCATCGCTACAGAACAGAGGGGGGAACATTTGTGCGGCGGAGCACCTGAATGGAGCGAGGGGACCCGCCCGAACAGCATTCGGGACTACTCTAGCCAACTCGCTATGACGAGTCAACAGATTATCTCGGTTCTGTCACTTGATTCATCCGCGGCTCATGGGATAGGTACAAGCATGATCTTCGCTGGCTTCTTCGCCGTTGTGTTGTTTCTCGGCCTCATTCTCGGAGACTGGCTCTACTTTGTGCGCCTCACCCCGGATGCGAGTCGGTACGGGTGTGGAGTTGCGCGGACGCACGATCGATTCACACATATGACCATGAAGGAGCTGGCCGACCAGTTTGATGCTGGCGGTTTCTTGACGTTGCCGCATGGAACGGCGCGGTTTTACCAGGATCTGAACCAGATTGTGATTCGTCAGAAATACCGGATTTTTGCCATAGGCTTCCGAACATTGTGGCCCTTGAAAGGGGTGATTTCCCTGTCTCAGGAAGGTGACGCACTCGCGGTGCTCTACCGAAAGCTCACTCCTTGGTCCTCGGCTCTTCTCACCGGCATCTGGTTTGCCCTGGTGGCCGTGGGTACGGTGGGGGCCCTGATCTCTTTGTTCATCGAGGGAGACATGGTGGCACTTGGTGGAGTGGTGTTGGCATTCGGGATTGTAGGGTTGGGACTTGTTTTTTTAGTGTCCGGAGCCATTACTGTTGTGTTCGCATATCGGCTAGAAAACGCCCGGCTTATGACGGTCTATCAAGAACTCCGGGAGGTGTTCGAAGGAGCTAGATTGTCGTCCTGAATTAGCAGGCTGCGGAAAAGCTCTGTAAGCACGCCTGAATTTCACTAGTCTGCACATCTGGGACAACAGGAATACACCGCACAGGAGGCTTAAAAAGTCTGTCAGCGACGTCGTCGCCGCGCTCAGAGGCTCAACGTACTGAAGCGTACGCCTCGCCTCTTCGTTCGTTGCGGCCTTGCTGGGGACAAAGCGCGTCTCGGCGGGCTAGGGTTGGGCGGGTGAGATGTCTGGCCTTTTTGAGCATCCTGTTAAGAGAGATACAGACTCAGGAACCGATCGTATTCGGCGGAGAGATTCAGGCTGGACCGGTTGCGGGCGAGACCCGCAATAATGCCGCGATGTTTCTTGCTGAGGCCGGACGATTCAAAGGCCTGACGAAAGTGCTGCCACCGCGCGGTGGCGTCGATGGTGAGACGCGCGCGCTCTAATGGCGGCAACGCGTGGACCGAGGTCGTGAGGGAACGAATGGCCTTCTCGACGCTCTCATAGGGCGGCGCCAGCTTGAGTTGAGCGTAGAACGTTTCGAGGTGATGACGGAACTCCTCTTGAAGCGCCAGTGTATGATCGGTTGCGGGAGGAATCGGTTCAGACATGGTGGCAAGGATGGATGATACGGGAGAGACCGTCGTTTTGACAACAGGCTAGCAGGATGCTGAAAAAGTCCGCCAGCATCGTTCTCGCATCGTTCAGACCCTCAACGTACCCCAGAGAGGTACGCCTCTCGGGCCTTCACTCGCTACGGCCGGCCTTGCTGGACGAACTTTTTGAGCATCCTACCGGGTATTCTCCCATTGTCCCAGACGCGCGGACCATTGAATTTCTATCGTACCGAAATGGTTTTTCAGCATCCTGCTAGAGTTTTGCGTGTATTACATCCATATTTCAGGGGAGGCTCTTATGAAGCGCATTCATCGGTATGTCCTCGGACTTGCTGTCGTGCTCGCCTTGGCCGGTTGTTCTTCCCACCATCATCATGGGAGGGCCAACTGAAGGAAAGGGGGATGCCTACTAGCAGAAGGGGCAGCAAGACTTGGCATCGTTAATCGGTCGCACCGTCAAGGATCAGGGAAAGGCTTAGCAGGTCAAATCGGTCGTGAGCGAGATCGTCGCGGAATTGAAGGCGATCCGCGAGCAGGAGCGCGCGGGGCATCGCCGGCTGTATGAGTTGCGAATTACGAGGCGACTCCGGAGGAGTTCACTAAGATTCTTGATGACGCGTACAATCAGCGGATGCAGTCAGCCACGAAGATTCCTGCGCTCCGCCTTAAGATGAAGGAGCTGATGACGGTCGAGGAGTGGAAGGCCTTGTCGGACCAGATGCTGGCTTACAGCGGGCGGTACCGGCCCAGTGAGTCGGCGCCACGCACCGGCTACTGAGTGTTCGCCATTGCAGCCTTGAGCGGCAAGGGCGCCCAGATTTCGCCCGCGTCGGTCGAACGGTAGAGTCCACTTCCATTCGTGCCGGCATAGAGTAGGCGCGAATCGCGCGGGCTCATCGCGAGGGCACGAATATTCAGCGAGGCCAGCCCGCGGTTGCTCGCGGTCCAGGTCTGTCCGCTGTCCGGGCTTTTCCAGACTCCCCCTGGCCCGCCGATATAGAGGGTCTTCGGCTGGGTCTGGTCGATGAGGATACTGCTCACGAACAGATCGGGCAGCGATTGCCCGATTCGCTCCCATTGCTCCCCGTGCGTCGCGGTGCGGAAAAGACCCTTCGTTGTTCCGGCATAGACGATATCTGGGTTGACCACATCGAAGACAACAGCATTGACCCCCAGCGCCATCGCTCCCATCAGCTCCTGTTCGGGAATCAGCCCGTTGTTGATTTTCTTCCATCCCATCCCGGCGTTGTCGGACCGATAGATTCCTCCCGTAGTTCCCGCGTAGAGGACCCGAGGATTGCGAGGATGAATGGCGATGGAGACCACGATGTGGACTTCCTTCATCCCGGCCATGCGTTCTTCCCATTCACGCCCGCCGTCTTTGGTATAAAAGACGCCGACGGTCGTGGCGGCGTAGATCTGATCGTGGTCAATCGGATGAAAGACAAATTGATTGATAAAGGATACATGTTCTTTGAGTCCGACGTTGTGGGGGAGCCAATGTTGTCCGCCGTCCGGACTTTTGTAGACGGCGTCGGCCATCGTGCCGGCATAGATCGTTGCCGGGAACTGAGGATCGATTGCGAGAGTTGTCACACGTCTTGCGCTGAAACTCGGGAACCGTTCCCACAACTGACCCTCGTCGCGCGACTTATAGACGGCATCGTTCGTGGCGACATAGAGAATGTTCGCATTGGCCGGATGCAGGGCGATGGAGACGATCGCCTGGCTTTCCTTCTCGCAGCCGGTGAACATCGGGCAGAGGAGTGTGGCGACGACGCAGGCAATCGACAGTGGATGGCTCTGATAATCCCTGCGTGTCGTCATTATTGTGAAGAGCGCGTCGTGAGAAGATCGGGGGGTGACCTAACCACAGCGGTCCGAGGGGAGTCAAGGTCGTATGTGGAGTGAAGGAAATAGTCTGGCGTTAGGTGTGTGGCCCGTAAGTGAGGCTAAATTACGTGGCACGGGAAATGGACTCGACGGTGTTTCGAACTCGAACCAGCAACGACTGCCGCGCGCAGAGGGTTGACCACCCCTCCGCACGCCGCTTGCCTTGCTCGTTAAGGCTCTCGAGTGTAGGCGATCTCTAGCATCTTCATTTCCTTGCTGTGCTTGTGTGTGCCGTAGATGTCAAATGTCTGGGTATTACCGTCCATAATCTTCCAGATCGCGCGATGTGACATGTGTCCTCCGCCCAGCTCAGCGTGCTGTCCCTTCATGGTGATGGTCTTGCCATCGGCGCTTGCCGTACCTTCCATCTGAAAGATTCCGGTGCCCATGGGATCGATCCATGCAGCGACATATTTTTTGCGAAGGTTATCGTAGGCGTTGATCCCAATCCCGGAGAACGGTTGCCCCATCATCTGGCTGGTGAATTCCTGCTGCAGAAAGCGTCCATCCAGCAACATCTTGAAGTCACAGGTCCCTGCCGACTCCATCGGCGGCTTGTCGGGTTCCATCCACTCCTTGGTCTTGGTCGTCCAACTCCCCGCCAAGCTTGCCAGTTGCTTATGCGGCTCGCCGGGCGTGGCGAGCTTCTTATAGACTTCCATCATCGGCTGCGGGTCCATCTGTTGTTTCTTGTCCATTGCCGTCGCGAGAGATGCGGACATAACAAGGCAGAGACTGGCGAGTGTGACAAGTGTGCGTCGCATGGTTGACTCCTTGAGGGTTAAGTGTTCATCTTGACCGATCGGCGATGCAAGGTGGACTCAGCCAAAGCAAGAGTTCTGTCCCTTCATCCGCCTCCGTGATCCGCAACCGGCGCCCCCTCACTCTGCCCTCTCCCCACCTGGGGAGAGGAGAAGGTGAGGAGGGAGTCCGCGGTCAGAGAAAATAGTTGTCGTGACGACGGCATAGGTCAATCCACTCTTCGTCACTGAACTGACGGCCTGAGGCTTTCTGGGCGAGTGCTTCAAAGTATACCTCCCGCGGTGCGCCGGGCGCGAAGAGAAGCAGCATCGATGCGGGCTCATCGAATTCATTATGGAAGGCGTGCACGCCACCCTCGGGGACATACAGAAAATCCCCGGCGGTCGCATCGATCCAGCGCTCTCCGTTGAACAGCCGCACCGTCCCGGACAGGATGAAGAAGGATTCTGACATGGTCCTGTGGAAGTGCGCGCTCGGCCCCGGCGTATGCGGTCTCGAATCCCACCTGTACAAGCCGAATTGTCCGTGCGTGGACGTGCCTGTGGCCAGGTAGCGAACTGCGGTGCGCGGACCGATCGTCATCTCGGGCTCCTGGTCCGCCGGACGGAACTTCGCACTGATCTCGCCCTTGTCACCTCGATAGCGGGCCTCCGGATACGACATCTGTGACTCCTTTTCTGGTCGTCTCACCCAGCATGCACCCGTTCGACCACACTTCCTGAATCCGACATCTCTTCAGTAACTACGTCGATCGGTGCGGGGGTGCCCTAGTTGTTGCCCTGCGTCATGGTTCACGGTTTGCTCGCTGGAGTACAGAACTCTCTCTCAGATTCCACGACACGTGTGTTCGCGAAGTCGGCGGTCGTCAGCAGTTCACAGACCCCGTCCTTCGATCGCCCTGAATAGGGGGTGAGCCCAAGAGCGATCTTGCCACCAGCCTTCATGACGCGCCGCATTTCTCGGAGCCCAGCCACGGCATCGGGCCAGACCGGTATGGAATTAATTGCCAAAGCTTTATCGAAGGCATGGTCTTCGAACGGCAGGTTCTCGACAGAGCCGTGCCGTAATTCTGCCCCACCACTCTCAATTGCTTTCACGTTGCGAGTCGTCGCTTGTTCGACCATTTCCCTGGTAAAATCCACGCCTGCAACGTATTTCGCCGGAGTCGATCGGGTCAGGAGTTGGATGGCGACGCCAGGTCCGAAGCCAACCTCGAGCACCCTGTCGTGCGGCTGGATATCGAGCAGCCCGATCACCCACGCCGCACAGCTCTCATTCATACGCGCCATAAGGAAACCGCCCAGCCTGCCCAGCACGCCACGTGGACGACCAAACGTGTTCATGAAAATGCTGGCTGCCACGCCCATCAGTTGCTCATCGCCTCCATACGGCGGTGGTCTTCGATGCCATATGAGCGCCGACTCCTGTTAGCCTGCACGCGGAACCCGCGTCATCAACTCGAGGATGTGTCCGTTCGGATCGCGGAAATATACGCCCCTGCCGCCGTTCCAGGAGTTGAGCTCCTTATTCTCAAGATTCCACGGGTCGCTGCTGTATGGGATCCCTGCCTCTTGCACCCGCTTCAACATGGCATCGAACTCCGGATCGGTCCCATGGAACGCGTAGTGATGAATTTCGAAATGGTCCGCATCGTCGAAATCGAGTGTCAGGGTCTCATTGACGCGCACCGGTGCAAAGTGTCCAGCCGATCCCTCATACTTCAATCCAAAGATCTCCGCGAAAAAGCGCGCCGAGGCCTCTTTGTCATGCGCCGGCATGATCGTATGATTCAAGATGATCGCCATGATTCACCTCTCTCCACTCCCTATGGTCTTTCTGTGTCTCGCCTCTGTACCTCCCGCATAAAAGTCGCAAGTCGCGCAGCGCCCGTTCGCCATCGCCGACTGTCAATCCACAACCGAACCGCAGGTCAGGTTGATAATCGCTCCGGTCATCGCACCGGCGCGGTCCGATGCCGCCCGTCGAGGTGGCACACGACACGGCACGATGCAGATGCGTCATCCGAGCCCGGCTACTCGCGCGATCAGAAACAACCCTGCCCCGACGGCGACGACCCCGGTGGCTCGCGCGACGCGCTCACCGGCCGGTGCGAGACGTTCGACGGTGATGGCTGCCGCCACGACAGCCATCGCGCGAAGGTCCATGACCCCGATGACCAGGAGTACCGCCATCAGACCGACACAGCAGTGGCAGCAGTGGAGGCCGAGGCGCAGGCCGTGTCGCCAGGCCGTGCCGGCGTCGGCCGGCCGCGTATGGCCACGCCCAGGTGCTTCCCGGCAGCAGGCAAGGTGACGCACTTTCCACGCGGTGAACTGGAGGGAGCCAGCGATCAGGACGACCACACCGACCGCGATCGGTACGGCGCGCGCCAGCGCCGGCTGCTGCATCTCGACGGCCGCCAGCGCGACGCCCAGTGGAAAAGCGGCCACTCCGAACATGGTCCAGACGAAGAAGTAACCTACGCCCACGAGCGCGGTCAGCTGACCGAGGCGCGTGTCGCCTGTCCTGCCAACGGCCTGGCGGTAGCGCCACAGCATGGGGACCAAGGATGGCAGCATCATCGCCACCATCATCACGACCCACATGCCGAGGAACGACGCCGCGGCGCCCGGCCACGTCTGACCGGGCATCCGCATCCACGCCATCGACATCGTCCAGCCGCCGGGCATCGGCATCTCGCCCATCGCCGACATGGACGCGCACCAGAGGATCGTCACCGCTGCGCTGGCAGCGAAGAGCAGCGCTGAGACGCCAAAAAACGCTTGTTGGGAAGCTCGCTCGGAAGCCATGCGTCGTGAGATCTCCCGTCCCGCGGTTGCGCCACGACAATCACGACTCCGCTCAGCCCTTGTTGTACTCGTCGTGGCGGAGCCACCAGACGCCGGTCTCGTTGCGCCCCTTGGGTGCGCGGTCGAGCCACTGGTACATGCCCCACAGACCGTCCAGTCCGCGCGCATACGCGGAATAGGTGTGGTAGACGACGCCGTCCTCGAGCGCGAACGCGCTCATGCCCGGCCTCTCGCGCGTGTACGTGGCCGCGTCGGTTCCGGTCATGGCCGCGTTCTGGGCGACCGGCTCCGGGACCACCGTCGTCGCGTCCATCGCGTGGCCGCCGCGCTCGTAGTTGTATTCGATGGTTCCCTCGCGCTGTTGCTCCTCGGTGAACGAGACGTTGAAGTCGCGGTTGAAGTCGCTGCCGAACGAGGACGCCCAGGGAAACGTCCACCCCATCCGCCGCTTGTACGCCTGCAGCTTCTCGAGCGGCGCCCGCGACGTCGCAGCAAGCGTGACGTCGTGGTTCGCCAGGTGCACGGCGAAGCCGTCGAACCCGTCGGCGATCGTCGAGCAGGTTGCGCACCCCGCCGTGTAGTCAGGCCCGAACATGAAGTGGTAGACGAGGAGCTGCGAGCGTCCTCGGAAGAGATCTGCGAGCGAGGCGCTCCCCTCGTCGGTCTCGAATCGATACTTCTTGTCGATCCGGACCCACGGCAACTCCTGCCGCCGCCGCGCCATCTCGTCGCTGCGCCGCGTTAGCTGCTTCTCCTCATTGAGCAGCACGAGCCGCGCTGCCAGCCATTCATCCCGCGACACCACTCTCGGATGGTTCATTTGGTTCTTCTCTGTTTTGGTTTTCATTTTGTTCTCCTTCTGTTTGGTTTTTAGGGTTGATATTCTTGGCTCCGTTCTCGGCACGAAGCTTCTTAACGACCAGCGCGGCCGTTCCGCCCGCCGAGGTCGCGCCAGCGGCAACCAAAGCGACGGTTGCGATGCATGTGTCTTCCTCAATCGGCCTCAGGTCCTGGTCATCAACTCGAGGATGTGTCCGTTGGGATCGCGGAAGTAGACGCCCCTGCCGCCGTTCCAGGAATTGAGCTGCTTATTCTCAAGACTCCATGGGTCGCTGCCGTATGCGAGTCCTGCCTCTTGCACCCGCTTCAAAATAGCATCGAACTCCGCTTCGCTCACCTTGAACGCGTAGTGATGGATCTCAAAACTTTCGACATCGTCGTGGAAATCGAGGGTCAGAGCCTCATTGACGTGCACGGGCGCGAAATACCCAACTGCGCCTTCATCGAATAACAGCCCGAACATCTTCGCGAAAAACTTCCCCGCCGCGACCTTGTCGCGCGCAGGGACGATTGTATGGTTGAGTTCGATTGTCATGAAAACCTCTTGTCGCTGTTTCGGTTTACCATTCGACACGCCGGCGGCAGGGCAGGCAGTCGAGAGTCAGCTCTGGGCGCTCTCCGTGCTGCGTCCCAGAACTTCCCGCATAATGACCGCCAAGTCGCGCAACGCTCGTTCGCCATCTCCGACGAATGAGGACCCGTGCATGAGTGCCAACTGTTTTGGCTGAAGATTGGCCAGCCCATGTAGGATTGGTTCAGTTAACGGCGAGTAGGGATAGGCGTTTGCGAAGGGCCCTTGCTGCCCTTCAATCAACCCCCGCTTGGCGCGCTCTGCCACATCCGACTCGGTGATCGGCTCGATGTCTCCTTCATGGGTGAATAGATCCGAGCACAGCAATGTGCGTGTCACTTCTTCAAACAGGAGGCAGGCTTCCCAATTATGCGGGACGTGCGGTGTTTGACGGAGGCGAAAGCGGTACTTCCCCGTCTTGAGTGTCTCATCGTGCGCGAGCATGCGCGCCTGACGAATAGAAAAGTCGTTCACGCTGACGAGCGCCCCGACCAGGCCGCACACCGGCTCCGCGTGAGGCGCCACGCCAAGCCATTCGTTTAGCGCTCCACATTCATCAGCTTCGAAATGACTGAACGAGATCCATCGTAATGTGGAAGGATTAATGACGCGCGCAACCGCATCCTTTACACGTGGAAACATCCGCTTCATGCCGGCGTGAAACAGCAACGGCTCCTCGTCCTTGATCAGGAAGTGATTGAACCGGAGATTGAATTCCGGAACATAAATCGAAATCGCATAGTGATCGGGAGCGATCTCCGTCACTCTGGCAGTGTGCTGCATAATGCCTCCACCTTCAGAGCCGTTGTTCCTCCAGGTCGTAAATGTCGAAAAAGCGGTAGACGATGCGGTGGCGTGGAACGGAGGAAGCAATGTAGTCCTCCATGGCTTCCTGCAGTTTTGGCGGCAAATCGCTCAAGCGCAGATCACGCTGCCGATTGTTCCACACGACGATCTCGGCACGAGGACGTTTCTTGGCATGCTCGCCAATCCAGGCGGCAACCTCGTCGTCGGCCGCGCCGGTGGCGACAAAGGACCTGTATGCGCCGTAGTCGATCTCAGCGAACTTTAGCCACGTTTGATCGAGCGGGCAGTTGGAGTGGTATTCACCCTGCCAGCCGACGAGGACGGCGCGGCATTTGTCCAGCGCGCGGGCGGCGAGCACGTAGCCGCCCAGCGTTTCGCGCGGGCTGCGCGGAAATTCTTTGTTGTTTCGCAGATCGCGGGCCAGCAGTTTGACTTTTTCTAGATCTTCTTTCATGAGTTACTCCTTGTTGATCACATCACCACGCCGCCGCCGGCATGGATATTCTGTCCCGTCAACCACCGCGCCTCTTCGCTCACCACGAAAGCCACGACATCGGCAATGTCCTTCGGCGTGCCGAGTCGCTTGAGCGGTGAGGCCTGTTCGCCGATCTGACGGAAGGTGGGATCGGCAGGGAGCATAGCTGTGGCCGTGTATCCGGGAGAGACCGTATTCACGGTGATTCCCATGGGCGCGAGTTCGTGCGCAAGACCTTTCGTGAAATGTTCGAGAGCACCTTTGCTGCCGAGGTAGGCGGTGGCTCCGGCAAACCCAATATGCGTGCCGTCTGTGGAAATGTTCACGATACGTCCACCTTCCTTGAGGACTTTCGCAGCTTCCTGCAGCGCAAAATAAGGGCCCTTGGTATTGAGGGCAAACATACGGTCGAACTCTTCCTCGGTCGTTTCAACCAGGGGCTTGTGCATGAACATGCCGGCATTGTTGACCAGGATATCGAGCCGGCCGAGTTTGGCGACCGTGTCCTTGACCAATCGGCGAGCCTCGGCCGGTTGGCTCACATCGGCGTGCACAGCCACCGCCGCGCCACCGCTGGCTTCAATGCCATTGACCACTTGGCTGGCACTCTCGGCACTCTTGCTGTAATTCACGACGACCGTCGCGCCGTCGCGAGCCAGCCGTTCCGCAATCGCACGCCCAATGCCGTTCGACGCGCCAGTCACGATGGCTACTTTGTTCGTTAACGAACCCGTTTGTGACTCCATTGTGGTTTGCTCCTTTCTTTTTCTGTTTCAGCAGCACGAGCAGATGTAACCCCTGGTGCATCCATGACCGCACTCATCTCACCCCTTCGCTCCCGCAATCAGCAGGTCCTCGTGCTCGGCATCCTCGTGTACCGGGCTTGGCTGGTGCTGGGCCGCGATCAGCGAGTAGAACACCGGTACGACGAATAGGGTGAAGAGCGTGCCCACGGTCATGCCGGTGACCAGCACCATGCCGATGCTGTTGCGAGCCGCGGCGCCCGGCCCTGACGCGAGAACCAGGGGGAGGTGCCCGAAGACGGTGGCCGCCGAGGTCATCAGTACTGGTCGTAGCCGCGTGAGCGACGCCTCGCGCAGCGCAGCCGCCTTCGAGAGACCGCGGGCCTGCAGGGTGTTTGCGAATTCGACGATGAGGATGCCGTTCTTCGCGATCAGTCCCACCAGCGTGATCAGCCCTACCTGGGAGTATATGTTGATCGTGGTCAGGTCCAGGAAGCTGAACACCAGCGCCCCGGAGATCGCGAGCGGTACCGAGCCGAGCAGTACGATCAGTGGATCGCGGAAACTCTGGAACTGCGCCGCAAGGACCAGATAGATGAGCACCACCGCGAACCCGAGCGTGATGGTGAGCGCCGAGCCCTCGTGGCGGATCTGCCGCGACTCCCCCGCATAGTCGAGAAAGACGCGCGAACTTCCCACCTTGGCGGCGGCGGTTTCAAGCACGCGCAGGCCCTCTTCCTTGGTGACACCGGGTTTGACGCCCCCGAAGACCCGGACGGCGTTGCGCTGCTGGAAGCGGTTCAAGGTGCGGGGCGCAGTGCTCGACTCGATGTGTGTGAATGTCGACACTGGCACGAGCTGTCCTCCGGGTGTCTTAATCTTGAGGTCGAGCAGCGGGCCGACGGTGGCACGGTCCGCGTCGCCGATCTGTGGAATGACCTTGTAGCTGCGGTCGAAGAAGTTGAAGCGGTTTACGTACGCGCCGCCGAGCAGCGTCCCGAGCTCTCGGCCAACTCCGGCCAGGTCGAGCCCGAGGTCGGCGAGCCGTTCACGGTCGAGGACCACGCGCGCCTCAGGCAGGTCGATTTTCAGGTCGGTGTCGACGTACAAGAACTTGCCGCTCTGCCAGCCGGCGGCGAGCACCGCCGCCGTTGTCTCGAGCATTTGCTCGACCGGAACGTTGCTCTGCAGCACCAGCTCGACGTCATACTGACCGGGGGTCGGCAGCGGCGGGTCGAGACGAGGAAAGACGCGCAGACCTGGCACCTTCGACACTGCGCCAAACATCTCGCCATACATCTCCTCGGTCGAGCGCGTCCGCTCGCGCCAGTCCTTCGCGACCATACCCCCGAAGCCGCCCCAGGCTGTAGTCAGCGACCACATGAACTTGGCCTCGGGAAACGACGTCACGGTGTTGACGACCTTTAGCGTGTCCCGGTTGGTCGCTTCCACCGTGGAGTCAGGCGACGCCTCGAGGAAGAGACTGATGTGGCTCTGGTCCTCCACCGGCGCGAGTTCTTGCCGTGAGAACATGTACAGCGGCCAAGCCGTGACCATGATGAGCAGAGCGGCCGCCACGATTGCCCAGCGTATCTCCAGCGCAATGTCGAGCAGCTTCGCGTACGAGCGGCGCACGAGTTCGAATGCGCGGTTGACCAGGGCAGTCAGCCGGCCCTCCTTCCCCTGCGGATGCACAAAGCGCGAGCTCATGACCGGCGAGAGCGTGACCGCCACGATGCCCGACAGCACGACCGCTGCAGCGAGCGTGATCGCAAACTCCAGGAACAGTGAGCCGGTCAAGCCGCCCTGAAAGGCGATCGGCGTGTACACCACAGCCAGCGTAATCGTCATGGCGATGATCGGGCCGAGCAACTCGCGCGCCCCGATCAGCGCTGCCTGAATCCGCGACTTGCCCAGGCGCACGTGCCGTTCGACGTTCTCGACGACGACGATTGCATCGTCCACGACCAGTCCGACCGACAGCACGATAGCGAGGATTGTCAGGAGGTTTAGGCTAAAGCCAAACGCGAACATGAAAATCGCTGCCCCGATCAGCGAGACCGGCATAGCGACGAGCGGCACCAGCGCGGTGCGCACAGAGCCCATGAACAGGAATACCACAAGAGCGACGATCAGAATCGTCTCGCCGAGCGTCTTGGTGATTTCCGTCAGCGCATTTTCCATGAACATCGTTCCGTCCCAAACAAGATGCATGTCGATGTCCTTCGGCAGCGTCGGACGGATACGCTCCATTTCATCGCGCAGCCGGTGCGCGACCTCGATCTCGTTGGAACCGACCAGCGGCCAGACCCCAAGGTAGACGCCCTCCACCTCGCTGTACTTCGCAATCATGTCGGCTTCCTCGGCACCGAGCTCGACCCGCGTCACGTCTCTTAGACGCACGATGGCGCCTCCGCGGTCGGCGACAATCAGGTTCTCGAATTCTGCGGCAGAACGGAGGTCGGTGTTTGCAAGCAGGTTGACCTGCACGAGATTGCCTTTCGTTCGGCCAACGGCGGCCAGGTAGTTGTTGCGCCGCAGGGCAGCCTGCACATCGCCGGGCGCGAGGTTGAACGAGGCGAGACGATCGGGGTCGATCCAGACGCGCATGGCGATCTGGCGGCCGCCCTCGATTGTCACGCGTTGCACGCCCGCAAGTGTCGCGAGTTGCGGCTGCAGGCTGCGCAGCAGCCAATCAGTGAGGGCAGGCACGCTCCGTTCTGCGGACGTGAAGCTGATGTAGAACGACGCGTACGGCCGGTCGGCACGTTGCACCTCGATGGCCGGGGGCTCGGCTTCCGCCGGCAGCTCCGATCTTACTTGTTGAAGCCGCGCTGTGACCTCAGCCAGCGCGGCCGTGCTGTTGTGATTCAGTTTCAGGTGCACCGTGACGGTGCTGACACCGGCTCGGCTGGTGGACTCGACGTAGTCGACGCCGCCGATCGCAGACACGACCCGTTCGATCGGCGTGGTCAGGAAGCCACGAACAGTCTCGGCGCTGGCTCCGTAGTAGACAGTCGTAATCACGACCGACGAACTCTCGATCTTCGGATACTGCTGTACCGGCAGAGCAGTCAGCGCGCGCCAACCTACGAGCACGATCACGAGGTTAACGACCACCGCGAGCACGGGGTGTTTGATGAAGATGTCGGTGAATGAGCGCATGTGGATGTCCTTCTCTAGTTATTCTCGTTCCCTCAACGTTCGCCGATGATCGCCTGATCCCGTTGTCCGCCCCCATCCTTGGAGTTGCCGGCAATCGCGACCAGCGCCGCATCTCGCAACTTGAAGGACCCAGAGGCAGCCACCCGCTCGCCGGCGGACAGCCCGGCGTGGATCACGACTTCGTCGCCGAGCGTCGTACCGCTCTCGACCTGCCGCACGTGCGCCCGGGTCTTCCCGTCCCTGTCTGGCTCGATCACGAACACCTGGTCGCCGCCCGGGCCCTTTCGCATCGCGCTCACGGGCACGGCGACAGCCTTGCGCGGAGGACCGGCCGGAACCTGGACGCGCACCGAGTCTCCCGGTGCGGGTGCGTTGGCCGCGTGCTCGATCTTCGATCGCACCATGGCGTTGCGGGTCGTGGCGTCGATGCGCGCGTCCACCGCGATGATTCTGGCCGCGATCGGGGACGAGTCACCGGCGACGAACACGTCGACGCTTTCACCCTCCCGCAGGCCTGCGGCAACCTGCTGCGCGACCGTGAAGTCCACGTGCGCCGCATCGTCGACGCCTTGCAACGTTGTGAGCTGCGTGCCTTCGTTGAGGTACTGCCCAGGGTGCAAGTCCGCGATGCCCACCCGCGCCCGGAACGGCGCGCGGATGGTCTTGCGCGCGATGATCGCCTGAGTACGCGCGATCTGAGCCAACGCGACATCAAGGTCCGCGCGAGCGCGATCCACCTCTTCTTGGGACGTGGCCATCTCCTGGCTCAAACTATGCCTGCGGTTGAGCATCGTCTTGGCGAGCGCAGCCTGGGCCTCTTGTGCCCTGAGATCAGCTTCTTCAACGGACACGTCGAGCGCGACAAGTAGCGTACCTGTGTCGACGACCTGCCCGGGTGTCAGCCTGACCTGGCGGACGGTGCCGGGGAGTTCGTTGCGAAGAGTAATTGAACGCAACGCAAGGACCGTCCCAATCGATGTGGTGGTCTGGCGGTGCTCGACCTCTTTTGCAACGGCGACCATCACCGACTCCATCGGCTCGGGCAGATTGGCGGAAGCCGCATAGCTTTCTTGGATGGACTCGTATTTCCATACCCCCAAGCCAATACCAACCGCGGTAACCACGACGAGCAACAGCAAAGAGCTGAACCAGCCACGACGATTCATATGCGACACCCTCCCTTTATATCTGGCCGATGAGGTCCCTGCGAACGCCCCATCCGCGTGAACGTGTCATGAGACTTCAGCAACGACCATTCCAGCAAGTGTAGAAACAAGATGAAATGCATAACTGGTGAATGAGGTTAATAAATCTCAGGGGAAACGCATCGTGAGGAGACAGGCGAATAGGCGAGGTGCCGAAGTGGGCACGCCGTCATTTCGGCATCTGCCGAAATTACGGCGACCACCGA